>NZ_PITY01000020.1:0-795483 GCF_017577275.1 Thermobifida sp. | reverse complement strand
CTCCACCAGCTCGTAGTGGAGCGAGTGGAGAGCACTGGCGCCCGCCGCGGCCGGGATCATCGCCAGGACCAGGAGGTCCACCCAGATCCGGCGGCGCCGCGGGGCATCCCGGAGCAGGTAGATGGCCCAGAACGCCATCAACAGCAGCAGGATGAACATCCCCGGGTACAGGTGCGCCGCCCAGCCGGTTACACCACCGCGCAGGGCGATCTGGAAGATGCCGTTGTAGGACAGCAGAATGGCGCACGCAGCGATCGCGGTGACGCAGAGCACGGCCATCGCGATCACGGCTACGCGCGACGACGTGCCCGTCGCGGGCGGAGCCGGGCGACGGGGTGTGCGGGACGATCGGGAGGATTGAGCTGCCATCGTGCGGCAGGCTAACCCAGGATGCGCTGCTCGGACGAGGCTTCTGGCCGAAAACGGCAGGACAGGACCGTGTCCGCTGTCACACGCCACGGCGCTGTTCCCCGCGCACACCAGTCGGCCGCAGGCAGGGAAAGCCGGTACGGCAGGGCCAGGTCTAGGGTCGGAAGCAGGAGTGCACGAGTGCCTCCCCCTCCCGCCCCGCCCGTGGCACGCGTCCCGCAGACCGGACCAATCAGCGAATTGTGTGCCCGCATGTGAGCGAAAAACGGAACGCCGCAACCCGACGCCGGGCGCCCGGCCCGGATCCCGACAGTCTCTTGGCGCCGCGGCAGAACGGACAGAGGGGGCAGTGCAGCCCTGCGGCACTGTGCGGCAGTCGGCATTACCACGAATTCCGCAGGGGAAGACCAGTGCGATCGCCGAGACGGTCGGAAAGCGGCTAACCTTAACCCCGTGAGTCTGCGCTTCTACGACACCCGAACCCGTCAGGTCCGTGACTTCGTCCCGCTGCGTGAGGGATGTGTCTCGCTGTACCTGTGTGGTGCCACCGTGCAGGCTCCCCCGCACATCGGGCACATCCGCTCGGGCGTCAGCTTCGACATCCTCCGCCGCTGGCTGATGTACCGCGGCTACCGGGTCATCTTCTGCCGCAACGTCACCGACATCGACGACAAGATTCTCAACGTCGCCGCGTCCGAAGGCGTGCAGTGGTGGGAGGTCAGCGAACGCAACTACCGCGCTTTCGCTGAGGCCTACGACACCCTGGGCTGCCTGCCGCCCACGGTGGAGCCGCGCGCCACCGGGCACATCCCGGAAATGATCGAACTGATGCGGCGGCTCATCGACCGCGGGCACGCTTACGTGGCCGAGGACGGCTCCGGTGACGTGTACTTCGACGTCACCTCCTACGCCGAGTACGGGTCGCTGTCCAACCAGCGCCTCGAAGAGATGCGCGCCGCAGAGGACGGTGACGCGCGCGCCAAACGCGACCCCCGCGACTTCGCCCTGTGGAAGGGCGCCCGTCCCGGGGAGCCGTCGTGGCCCACCCCGTGGGGGCCCGGCCGTCCCGGCTGGCACTTGGAGTGCTCGGCGATGGCCACCAAATACCTCGGCCCCACGTTCGACATCCACGGCGGCGGCGTCGACCTGGTCTTCCCCCACCACGAGAACGAGTCGGCCCAGTCCCGAGCGGCCGGGGACGGTTTCGCTCGCTACTGGCTGCACAACGGCCTGCTCACCACCGGCGGCGAGAAGATGAGCAAGTCGCTCGGCAACTCGCTGCTGATTCCCGAGATCACCCGGCGGGTCCGCCCGGTGGAGCTGCGCTACTACCTCGGCCAGGCCCACTACCGCTCCAACCTGGACTACTCCGAGGAGTCGCTGCGCGAGGCCGCCAGCGCCTACCAGCGCCTGGAGAACTTCCTGGTGCGGGTCAACGAGATCGCCGGACCGATCCCCGACGACGTCCCCGTGCCCGAAGAGTTCGCCGCCGCCCTCGACGACGACCTGGGCGTCCCCCAAGCGCTGGCTGTGGCCCACAACCACGTGCGGGAAGGCAACTCTGCACTTGCGGAAGGCGCCAAGGAACGCGCCGCCCAGATCGGGGCCCGGCTGCGGGCCATGCTCGCGGTCCTCGGCCTGGACCCGCTGTCCCCCCAGTGGGCGGGATCGGACGACTCCGGCCTGCACGACGTGGTCGACTCGCTGGTGTCGGTGGTGCTGGAGCAGCGCCAGGAGGCCCGCAAACGCAAGGACTACGCCACCGCCGACCGGATCCGCGACCAGCTCGCCGAGATGGGGATCGCCGTAGAGGACACGCCTCAGGGACCGCGCTGGGAACTGAAGCGCAGCTAAGACACCAGGTTCCGACGGCGAGCACCCCTGCCAGGGGACTGCCTAGCCACCGGGACTTTCGTTAAAGGACAGGACATGCCGTCGAAGAGGACGAAGAAGGGTCCCACCAAGGGCAGCGGCGGCAAAGGCCGTCGTGCCCTCGCAGGCAAGAAGGCCACGCTTCCCGCGGAAAAGCGGCACTGGTATGCCGAAAAGCAGCGGATCAAGGCGGCCGAGCGGGCCCAGTACCTGTCGACGCGGAAGGTGCGCGTCGTCGAAGAGCTTCCTGGGGCGACCGTGCGCGCCCGGGACGGATCTGAGCTGCTCATCGGTCGCAACCCCGTGGTGGAGGCGCTGCGTGCCAAAGTGCCGGCGGTCCGGTTGCTGCTCTCCAACAGCCTCGACCCTGATGAGCGGATCACCGAAGCGGCGCGGCTTGCCGGCCAGCAGGGGATCGCCATCGCGGAAGTGGCCCGCCCGGAACTGGACCGGCGCTGTGAACGGCTCGGCCTGCCCAAGGCCGCGCACCAGGGCTTGATCCTCCAGGTGGAGCCCTACGAGTACGCGACGGCGGACGACCTGCTGGCGGAGGCCCGCAAAGGGGAAACCACCCCGTTGATCGTCGCTTTGGACGGGGTCACTGACCCGCACAACCTGGGCGCGATCGCGCGGTCGGCGGCCGCGTTCGGCGCGCACGGGCTGCTGGTGCCGGAGCGGCGGGCCGCGGGCGTCACCACGGCCGCGTGGAAGGCGTCTGCGGGCACTCTGGCGCGGATCCCGGTGGCGCAGGTGGTCAACCTGACCCGGACGCTCAAGCAGTTCCAGGAGGCCGGGTTCTTTGTCAGCGGCCTGGACGCCGATGGTGACACTCCTCTCGACCAGTGGGAGCTGGCCACCGAGCCCTCCGTGGTCGTTGTGGGGTCGGAAGGCAAGGGACTGTCCCGTCTGGTCCGCGAGACCTGCGATGTCGTGGTCTCCATCCCCATTCACGGGGTGGAGTCCCTGAACGCGTCGGTTGCCGCGGGTGTGGCCCTGTATGAGGCGGTCCGTCGCCGTACGGCAGCGAAGTGACATCAGAACCGGTACCATTCACCTGGGTGCCCGACACCGGCCGGCATAGCTCAATTGGCAGAGCAGCCGCCTTGTAAGCGGCAGGTTAGGGGTTCGAGTCCCCTTGCCGGCTCTAATACAACTTGACCTGGGAAAACTGGGCGGCGACAGATAGCATCTGTTGGCTACACCGCTCTTACAGGAGAAAACTGTATGGCTCCCAGGACCCGCTATGAGAGGAACCTCACCCCACCCCGGTCCCTCGCACCGCACATCACGTCGTTCGTGCTCTACCTCAAGTCGATGGGGCGCGCCGACAAGACTACGCGGATGTACCGGCAGGCCGTCGAATGGTTCGCTGCCGAGTACCTGGCCACCGGCGGCCAGCCCCCGCACGCCCCCGACACGCCCGAGCGTTACACCTTCGACCCGGTCACCGACTGGGCTGATGTCACCCGCGCCCACATCCGCGGATGGCTCGCTTGTCTGTTCGCCCGCGGCTACACCGATTCCTACGTCAACAACCAGTACAGGTGCCTCCAGCAGTTCTTCCGCTGGTTCGCCGAGGACGAAGAAGTCCCCAACATCATGCTCGGCATGACCCCACCGCGCGTCGCCGAGAAGCCCGTGCCCGTGTTCTCCGACGACGAGATCCGGGCGCTTTTCGCCACCGTGCAGGGCCGCGACATCTGGTCCCGCCGGGACCTCGCGATCCTGCTGTTCCTCCGCGACACCGGTGTGCGACTGTCAGAGCTCTCCGGCCTGCAGCTCGACGACGTCGACGTCGTCGAGCGGGAAGCGACCGTCACCGGCAAGGCAAAGCGCACCCGCACCGTGAAGTACAGCTTTGAGGCCGCCCGCGCCCTGGACAAGTACCTGCGGATGCGCGCCAAACATGCCCACGCGCACGTGTCCGCGGTGTGGATCGGCCCGAAGGGGCCGCTCACCGACTCCGGGATCTACCAGCTCGTGCAGCGCCGCGCCGCCCAGGCTGGCCTCCAGGGAGTCCACCCGCACCGGTTCCACCATCATTTCTCCCACACGTGGCTGGACCGGGGCGGCGCCGAGGGCGACCTCATGGAACTGAACGGCTGGAACTCCCCACAGATGCTGCGCCGCTACGGCAGGTCCGCTGCCGTGGCCAGGGCACGCCGCGGCTATGACCGGATCATGGGCAGCCAGTAACTAGCCTCAGGAACCGGACAGGGGTACTATCGGTTTCGGAACGAAGTGCAAAGCCCCGACCCGCATGGGCCGGGGCTTTTCCCTTTACGGGCTTAGAGCAGTTAGAGTAGGTCGCGCTTCGCGGCCTTCACGAACGCCACCCACTCAGCGGACGGGAACAGGAGCATGAGGTCGCGGTGCTGGGTGTCACGGACAGCAGTGGCACCGGGCAGGTCAGCGACTTCGACGCAGTTCTCGTTCTGGGAGAACGAGGACTTGCGCCACTCAATGTGGAACGAGTGCATGATGTGGTCCTCACAAGGTCAGCAGGGAGCGGAGGAATTCCACTGTCCGGTCCGGTGGCAGAGCCGCATCACGGATGCGGTCCCATAGCGACCGGTACTGGTCGATCTCCTCTCGGCGCTCCAGGAACAGGCCATCTGTGTATGTTTCCAAGTACACGACCGGGGATGCTGGTTCCGGGAAGTCCAGGATGACAAACGGTCCCATCGCCCCCGCGTGCACCCCGACACGGGTGCGGAGCACCTGGAGCGTCACGGAGTTCCGGCCGGCCATATGCAGCAGGTGCGCGACCTGCTCAGCCAGCACGTCAGGGGTGCCCCTCAGCCGCTCCAACGCATGTTCCTCGATGATGGCATACACCGCGGGCGGGGACGTCCGGTCGAAGATCTCCTGCCGCTTACGGCGGCTCTCGACAGCGCGCTCGACATCATCCGGGTCACGGTCCAGGCGGGCCTGCTGGAGCAGCCGTGTATAGCCGGGCGTCTGCAACAGCCCCGGGACTACGAACGCCTCGTAGGTGCGGATCTCGGACGCCTCAGCCTCCAGCTCGATATATGACCCGGGGAACAGGTCGTCGTACCGGCGCCACCAGCCACGCGCCTGGGCCTGCCGGGTCAACATCAACACAGTCTCGTATCGAGGGTCCTCGGGCGTCACCCCGTACTCGGCCATCAACGCCTTCACTTCGAGCACGGACGGTTTCTTGCGCTGTCCGGTTTCGATGTGCCCCACCTTCGCGCGCGACCACTCCAGGCGCGCAGCTACGGCATCAAGGCTGAGCCCCGACGCCTTCCTCATCTCCCGCAGGATCGCGGAGAGCTGGCGGCGGCGCACCGTGGGACTGGCCATCCAGCAGCGCCCCCTCCTCCGTCGTCTCGCATGCGTCCTGGTGGTGCCGATGGTAGCCCCCTAGGCGTGAAATCGGACATTTAGATGTCTACGAATTAAAATCTACCTCTCGATCTTGAAATCGTAGACTTCTACGATGGTGATGGGTGTTGCGCTTCGTTCCGCCGTCGCCCTGCGGCGGCCTGAACTCTCTGGGAGAGCTATGCTTCGCGTTCTGTTGGCCAGCCTTCTGATCTGTGCCGCAGCGCTGCTCATGCCCGCTCCGGCATCCGGGCATTCCCGGGCAGGACGGGTTTCTCGGCAGGCCACCCCCGCCGAAACGCCGCGGCGACAGGCCCGCATTATTCCGCAGCGTATTCCCAACTACGCCGAGTTCGCCGCCTGCGCCGAGCAGCACTCGGCGCTGTGGGAGATCACCTATGAGTACGGCAACCCGCGGCCGTACACGGCGCGCAACCGTGTCACCGGACACACCGTGGCCGTCGATGACCTCGACCTGCTCGACCACATCCTCGGCACCTACGAGCCACCCCATCCGGTGCGCGGCTACTACGGCCAGCAGGTCGTCGGAGGAGGTGCCTGATGGCGGACCACACCCTCACCGCCGAGCAGGTAGCGCTTCTGGCAGACGGCCGCGCCACGGTTGAGCCCCATGCAGAGGGGATTGCAGTAGTGCTCGGCGACGATCGCCTCGTGATCCCCCTGCCCAGCGTGGAGCAGGGGGTGACCGCCGCCGTTCACGTGGACACACTGATCGGCGACGCACTCAGCCTCATGCTCCGATAGCTGCCCGACAGAGAGGACGCCGTGACCGTGACCGAGACCGAGTACACGTTGACCGCCAACCATGTCGCCGCGGCAGCAGCTCCAGGAGAAGTCTCTGTGGATCTTTACGAGAACGGTTCGCGGCTGCTCGGCCCGGACGGTGACCCTGACGTTCTCGTGGTCCGAATCGGGGGGTGACGGTTCGGCTGACGCTCGCCAATCCCCAGGATCGGCGCACTGCCGCCGAGCTCCTGCGACGGGTGCACGTCGCCACTGCGTATGCGTATCAGCGGGTGACCGGGTACGCGATGCCGCCCTACCGGGCGATCGGCCCTTCGTAGCTGCCGCCCCGCCGCGCCGCGTTCTCTGTCACTCCTCCCGAGGCGGCGGCGGGGCGGCTCCCAATGTTCCGGATGTGTGCGGCGCGGCACACACCGGTCACCTAAGGCCCGTCCACACATCCGGTGGACGGGCCTTGCCTTTTCTTATAGGTCGACCCATCCCCGGAAATGCCTCCCAAACGCGAAAAAGCTCCCCGCATACGCGGGGAGCACGGCGCGGTCAGCGGTGATGGTCTGACCGTCGGGGGATCATCCCCGCATGCGCGGGGAACACCCTGCTGCACATGCTGGCCTGACATCAAGAACGGGATCATCCCCGCATGCGCGGGGAACACACTGAACGACCAGCGACTTTACCAGCCCGCAGCGCCGATTTCATCCACTTCCCTCATCTACTTCCCGAGGCTACAGGTTCACGACGTGAAGCGGCCCGTACATAGCGGTACGCCGCGACCCGGGGCGGACCACGTCCACCCTCCACACCCGAGTGCCCGGATCTGCCAGAGCGGTCCGGGACACCTCAGCGGTTGCTGCTCCGCCCGCCGCGTCGGTGATGGTGATCTCCCCGGTGCCGGTGGACAGCACCACCACCCCCGGCCCGTCGTCAGGCGTGTCCGCGGCGGGTTTGATCAGCAGTTCCAGGTTCGCGTCGGTCAGGTCGTAGGGGTCCCCGTCCACCGTCGTGACCGCCAGGTCGATCGTCTTGTAAGCGGCAGGTTAGGGGTTCGAGTCCCCTTGCCGGCTCTCACTCTTCCTTCCTGGGAATACGTGGCCAGGCGCGGTGCGCACCGCGCCTCCGGCGCACGCACAGCCCGCTTCTGGGAGCTGCTCTCTCCGCGCGCAGGAAGAGAGCACGGTGTGTCGGGTGTCCCGGTTCTTCCCCGCAGCAGGAGAGCCCGGGAAGCCTGCCCGGCAGGCCACTGCCGCAGCGGGAGTCCCGGAGCGTGCGGAACGGGCTCGTTCGGTTCTGTCCCAACGCGGCCTCGGAGCAGAGGCCGACGCGGCCCAGTCTGCCCCCCAGCGGAGGTCCGACGAGGCAGGCGGAGCCGGGACGGTCTTCCGAGGGGCGCACGAACCCTGGAGTGCCCCCGACGACAGGGCAGAAGCCCGGGGCCGGTCTGCTGGTCTCCTGTCCTCAGCGTGGCGAGAGTCGATGAGGGGCGGACTTCAGCTGTGCCGCATGGCCCCCGAACTTCCCCTTCCCCGTGGAGTACTCCTGTGGCGGCTGGTCGACGCAGGCCGTGCGCAGCCGCCCGCGCAATAAAGAAGCGA
This sequence comes from Thermobifida sp., assembly GCF_017577275.1. Taxonomy (NCBI): domain Bacteria; kingdom Bacillati; phylum Actinomycetota; class Actinomycetes; order Streptosporangiales; family Nocardiopsidaceae; genus Thermobifida; species Thermobifida sp. The sequence continues at coordinate 787,537 of NZ_PITY01000020.1, read as the reverse complement.
CGGACTCTTCAAGCGGTCTCTCAACTATTCAAGAGGTAGCTTTCCTAGCAGCAGAATTCTGAAACAGGGAAATTCCAGGGCTGTGCGCACGCCGCGGGGGATCGGAAGCGCCACGTCTTTCCCGAGGAAATTCAGGGATTGGGCTGAGCGGCCGGTGCCCGGCCTACGAATGTGGCTACGGCGACCCTCCAGTGCAGTGTGCGGGCGGGCTGGTGCTCTGTCGCGCGCGGGGACATGCGGCGACGCGCTGGAGGGAACAGGCGGTCTTCCCGCAGCCGGACCGGTGCAGACTCGCTGCCCAGAACACAGGATTCCCCCAAGCATTCAAAAAGCCAAGCTCCTTTGCGGGGGAATTTTTACCCTCTTTCCGGAAGATCCCCTCCGCCCGGGGTATCCAGGGGGCGGAAGGGGGGAGAACGTGTGCGCGATGGGGAGTGGGTAGCCGACACCGGCACGGAACTACGCGGAATCCTCAAAGTCATGGTGGACGTCGGGTGGCTGCCCGGCGGCGTAGCGGTAGTCGGCTCGGGAGAGGTGTGGGAGAACGTCGCGGTCGGCCGTGTCGGTGTCGAATGCGGGGAAGCGGTCGCCGCGCCCGACACCCGCTACGACGTGGCCGAACTCACCAAAGTGATGGCTACCTGGCCGCTGGTGGGCCAGGCTATCGCCGATGGGCTGCTCGACCTCGATGCGCCCATGGCGCACTATTTCCCCGGCAGCTATCCGGGGAGCAAGGTGACCATCCGGCAGATCCTCACCTACACCTGCCGACTGAGCCCGGTGACCTGGCTGGAACGCTACGTCGGCACCGACCAGCCGCTAGCGGAGGCGATCCTCGTCGAGGAACTCGAGAAGCCCGGGTACTGCGTCACCGACCGGGGGTTCATCCTCCTCGGGCTCCTCTTGGAACGGGTGCGCCGGCAATCCCTGGACCAGCTCGCCACCGACCTGTGGCGGCACATGGGGCTCTCCGCTACCCGGTACGGGCCGCTACCGCGCAGCCCGTCGGTGGCGCCCACGGAACGCCGCATCCCGGGAGCACCCGCCACCTGGGGTGTGGTCCATGACGAGAACGCGGCCCTGATGGGCGGGGTTGCGGGGCACGCCGGAGTGTTCACCACCATCATCGACCTGGGGATCTTCGCCCGGGAACTGCTGGCCTGGCATGCGGGCGAGCACGGCACGGCCCAGCTCACCGGTTTCGTGCGGCAGAGCTGGCTGCCCCACCAGCCCGTGGACGACCGTTTCGCCCGGGGCCTGGCCTGGAAGGTCACCGACGACGGCCTCGTCTACCACAACGGGTCCACCGGAACGAGCCTGTTCCTCCACCCGTCCACCGGCCGCTATATCGGACTGCTCACCAACGCCATCCACTACGGACGACGCTGCCCCGGGCTCAGCGACCTGAGAGCAACAATCCGAGCCGTATTCACCTACTGACACCGCGCCGTCCGCGTCCGCGGCGCCGACGGCCCCGCACCGGGCGCCGCGCGGTCGGTACGGGCTCCGGCTCTTCCGGTTCTTCCGGCTTCCGCTTGCCGAAACTAGGGGTCGGCGGCGCGCCGGTGGGCGACCACCATTGCCACCACGGCCGCGACGATGAGGAGCACAGCCCCGCCCGTCCACAGCATCCAGTAGGGGATGAGCGGCTCTTCCTCGAGCTGCTCGGCCAGCTCCGGGTCGAACGGCGGCACGTGGTCCGCGGTCGACTTGGCCGCGGTGAACGCGTCCGGCGCGTTCACCACTCCGGCTCCGTAGCCGGGCTGCCCCGCTGCGGCAGGGTCGGCAGCCTGCGCGCCCGAGGTGATCGCCTCCACCACCTGCTCCGGTTTCAACTGCGGGAACTCGCCGCGGATCAGCGCGGCCACGCCCGCGACGAACGCCGCGGCCGCGTCGCTTCCGGAGACTGTGGTGTAGCCGCCGTCCGGGTCCACCACGGTGATCTCCTCGCCCGGGGCGGTCACCGCGATGTGGTCGCCCCGGCTGGAGAACTCGGAGAGGGACCCGTCGGGGCCGACCGAGCCGACGGCAAGCACGCCCGGGTAGGCGGCCGGGTAGCTGGCCTCCCCGAGGGGACCGCCGGAGGCGACGACTACCACCCCGTGGTTCACCGCATAGGCGATGGCCTCCTGGTCTGCTTCGTTGGCTTGGACGGAGAACTCTGCGCCAGCCAAGGGCAGGCAGATCACCTGGGCGCCTTCGTCCACGGCGTAGCGGATGCCTGCGGCCAAGGCCCCCGGGTCCACACTGTCCCGGTCAGGGCCGTCCGGTTCCGCGGTGATGCGGATCGCCAGGATCTCTGCTTCGGGGGCCACTCCCATCACACCGCCGGTGTGTTCGACACCGTGCCCGCTGGCCGCCACGATTCCGGCCATCATCGTGCCGTGGATCCCGTAGCCGTCGCTGTCTGAGGACAGGTCGTGACCGGTGAAGTCGGGGCCGACGGTGACGTCCTTCAAGTCGGGGTGGTCGGTGACAACACCGGTGTCGAGCACGGCAACCGTCACCCCGGAGCCTTGGGCTTCCTCCCACACCTCGGCCGCACCGACCATGTCCAGGCCCCACTGTTCAAGACGCAGGTCGGAAACGTCGGCTGCTGCCGGTGCGGCGGACAGGCCGACAGCGAGCGCCGAGCAGAGAGCCAGCGCGGCGGGAGTCCAACCCCGTGTCGTGCACATCGCGGCTTCAACCTCCCCCGAAGCCGGTGACCTCCCAGAAGGCTCCGGCCGAGACTGCTGTGGGCGCACGTCATTCTTTCATGGGCTCTGAACTGGTCCGGGACAGGACTACGGGCGCCCCCACGCCCAAGCCGAACCGCTGGGCGGCGCTTCCCCCGTTCACCGCGAGCGCCAGCAGCCCGGCCGAGTCGGTGAGGAGCACCGGCTCGCCGAGGGGGACCGCGCCGAACGTTGCGGCGACGGCGACCGTGTGCGAACCGTCCGGCAAGCGCACCGCCACCCGGTCCGGGAGTCCCGGAGCCGCGACAACGGACCGCAGGTCTTCCGGGTGCAGCGACAGTTGGCAGTTGCCGAACCGGTCGATGGCGTGCACTTCGCCGCGGGCCACTCCACCGCTGACGTCGCGGAACGGAGCGGACAGCCGCACCAGGACCGCCGGGTCGAGGGCCTGCCCCGCTTCGGACAGGGGAAGCCCGGCCGCGATTCGTGCCCCCACCGGGGCGTAGATGTCCCGCCCGTGGAACGTGCGGGAGACCGGGTGCCGCCACAGCGACTCGTTGGTCAACTCCACGGCCGTGTCGATCCCGCCGAGGGCTTCCGCCGCCCAGACCAGCAGCCCGTTGTCCGGCCCTACAAGGACGTGGCCTCCGGCGGCAAGGGCCACACTGCGCCGCGCGGTCCCCACCCCCGGGTCGACGACGCCGATGTGGACCGCGGCCGGGAACTCGGGAACCGTGTCGGCCAGCACGGTGGCGCCGCGCCGCACATCCCCGGGCGGGATGTCGTGGGTGATGTCGATGACGGGGAGCCCGGGTGCGTGCCGCAGCATCTGGGCGCGGCAGGCGGCCACGAAACCGTCCTGGGTCCCGTAATCGGTCAGGAAAGTGAGACAGGTGTATCCCCCATGGTCAGTCATGCGGCATTCCCCTCGATCTCTCCCGTGAAATCGCTACGATAAATCGCCCGATCCGGACGATGGAGGGCGGTCAATGGCAGACAGCGGATCCCAGGCACCAGACCCGTCCGATCACGGCTTACCACGGTCGGACACCCCGTCTGCGCTGGACGAGCGCGACCAGCGCATCCTCGCCTTCGAACGGCAGTGGTGGAAACTCGAAGGCACTAAAGAGCAGGCCATTCGCGACGAGTTCGGCTTCTCGCCCACCCGCTACTACCAGCTTCTCAACCAGATCATCGACCGGCCGGAAGCGCTCGCTTTCGACCCGATGACCGTGAAACGGCTCCGCCGGAGGCGCAGCGAACGCCAACGGCAGCGTGTCGCCCGCAAACTGGGGATTCAGTTGTAGCCCCGCTGGGCTGTCCTGCGGCCGGGCAGCCGCGGACGCCGGGGTGCGGTGTCGCACACTCGGTCAGGGTTGGGGTGCGAGCGGTTTCGGGCATACCTCCAGCGTTCAGTCCACCGAGTGGAAAGCCGTCTATGTCTCTTCTCCAATCGACGACACAGAGCGGCAAGGTCGCGCTGGATCGCATCCGCGACATGCCGGACCGCGCAGTGTGCGCGTTCGACTTCGATGGGACGCTCGCGCCGATCGTGCCTGATCCGCGGGATTCCCGCGCCCACCCTGGCGCGGTTCCGGCGCTGCGCGCCCTCGCGGGCCGGGTGCGCGCGGTCGCCGTCATCACCGGGCGGCCCGCCCAGACCGCAGTCGACTACGGCGGTCTTGACGCGGTGCCGGGGATCACTGTGCTCGGCCACTACGGTCGGGAGCGCTGGGAGGACGGGAAGCTCACCGTTCCCGAACCGCCGCCCGGCGTGGCCATGGTGCGCGAAGCCCTGCCCGGCCTGCTCGACGAGGTGGGCGCCCCTGAAGGCACGTGGATCGAGGACAAGAAGCACGCGTTGGCCGTGCACACGCGGCGTACCGCCGACCCGGAAGCCGCGTTGGAGCTGTTGCGCGCTCCTCTAGCGGATCTCGCCAAGCGGGCGGAGCTCGCTGTGGAGCCCGGGCGCATGGTGATTGAACTGCGGCCGCCCGGGGTGGACAAGGGGGCGGCGCTCACCGACCTGGTCACCCGCCTCGGCGCGGAGGCGGTGCTGTACGCCGGAGACGACTTGGGCGACCTGGCAGCCTACGACGCGGTGGAGCGGCTCCGGGAGCAGGGCGTAGCCGGGTTCAAACTGTGCAGCGGTTCCGCCGAGGTCACCGAGCTCGCCCGGCGCGCCGACGCGGTGGTGCCGGGGCCGGAAGGAGTGGTGGCGTTCCTGGAGGAACTCGTGGCAGCCGTGGGCGGGTGAGCCGACCGCCCACGCTGCGCGACGGGAAAGCTCCTGCCCCGGGCTGCGGCTCCGCCGGGAAAGCGGTCGAAACGTGGCAGGCTTCGCCGGAGGAGGCGCGGCCGCGCCAGCGTTCCGCGGGGGCTGCGGTGCCCGGGGCACTGCTCCGGCTCGAGGCAGGCCGGTTAGGCCGGCGTCCCCGGCCTAGGGGGTGCGTCCTCGTCCGGTGGCAGGCCCGGGGCGGAGCTGCCACCGGGGAAGGCTCAGTCCAAAGCCCGCAGCTGGTCGGTGAACCACCGCTGCGGGGGCAGGGCGGCAGCGGCCTCCGCCAGACGTTCCGTGCGCTGCCGTCGCTCCTCTTCGTCCATGGTCAGCGCCCGGTGCAGCGCCTCGGCGGTCTCCGACACGTCGTAGGGGTTGACGAGGATCGCGTCGGCGCCCAGGTCGTCGGCAGCGCCCGCCTCAGTGGACAGCACGAGCGCTACGCCGTTGAGCGACAGCACCGGCCCTTCCTTTGCGACCAGGTTCATCCCGTCGCGGATCGGGTTGACCAGCAGCACGTCAGCGATCTGGTAGGAGGCGAGGGAGCGGGGGTAGTCGTCGTTGACCTCCAGCACCACGGGGGTCCAGTCGTCGGTGCCGAACTCGGCGTTGATCGCTTCGGCCGTGGCCCGCACCGTCTCGGTGTAGGCGCGGTACTCCGCGACACCGCTGCGGCTGGGGTATGCGAACGCCAAGTGGGTGACCCGGTTCCGCCATTCGGGGCGCTTCCGCAGCAGTTCACCGAAGGCTTCCAGGCCGCGCACGATGTTCTTGGACAGTTCGGTGCGGTCCACTCGCACGATCAGCTTGCGGTCGCCGACCCGTTCCCGCAGCCGTTCCCGCCAGCGCGCCACATCTTCGGCGGCGGCCCGCTCCCGCAGCCCTTGGGCGTCTGCGCCCAGGCCGTGGACTCCGACACGGATGACCCGGCCGCCATGCTCGACCGTGCGGGTGCCCCAGTTCACCGGGGCGCGCAGGAACACTTCGCAGCACCGCAGGAACGCGTCGGCCCAGCGCACGCTGAGGAAGCCCAAGTGGTCGGCGCCGAGCATGCCTTCGAGGAGTTCCCGGCCGATGTCCGCGGGAAGCATCCGGAAGTACTCGGGGGGAGCCCAAGGGGTGTGGGAGAAGTGGGCGATGCGCAGGTCGGGGCGGCGTACCCGGAGCATTTTCGGTACCAGCGCCAGGTGGTAGTCCTGGACGGCGACCTTCGCCCCCTCGTCCGCGCCGGTCAGCAGTGCTTCCGCGAAAGCAGAGTTGTAGGCCCGGTAGTCCTCCCACTCGGCGCGGAAACGGGAGCCGAACGACGGCTTGTTGGGGGTGTCGTAGAGCATGTGGTGAACAAACCACAGTGTGGAGTTCGCCACAGAGTTGTAGGCATTGTTGAAGACGTCGGCGGGAATGTTGAGCATGCGTACACTCGCCCCGCCCACGTCGTATCCGGCCTTGTCCAGCCGCCCTTCGGGGGCTGCTGCGGCGGCTTTGCGGTCAGCGTCGGACAACGCGGCGCACACCCACAGGGTTTCGATCTCGGTGGCTACCGAACTCAGTCCGGAAACCAGGCCGCCACCGCCGCGCCGGGATTTCACGGCGCCGTCGTCCCCGATTGAGAAGGACACGGGTCCCCTGTTGGAAGCGACGAGGATCTGTGCCTTGTCCACCTGTTGGTCCACCTCTCAGCGGTCGGAGTCCGATGACCCATTTGACTACATGGCCCTTGGGGCGACGGGAGGCGGGTCGTGTCTCGCGTTCTGTTTAGTCTCGCCCGGTGCGCTGCCACGCAAACCGGCCCTTCGGGTAGAGCTCTGTCACAGCATGGACAGAGGGGGAGAACTGGGAGCACATGGCCCCCCGTGGAAAACTGGTACGCGGTCCGTTAGAGTGACCGACAGGTCTCGGGACACAACCGAGCGGAAAACTTGAGATTGCTCATCCAGAGGGGTGGAGGGACACGGCCCTGTGAAGCCCCGGCAACCATCCCGGTGGACGTTGCTCGTCAGGTGCGAGGCGGCCGGGACAGGTGCCAACTCCGTCCCACTGTCAAGGTGGCAGTGGGGAAGATGAGGGGAGAACGCCTCATGGCGCTGACCGCCACGGAATCAGTCACGTCTGCCACCGGCTCTTTCGGTTCTGCTTCCGCACTGTCGTGCCGCGAATGCGGCGCCCGCTACGATCTCGGTCCGATTTTCGCCTGCATCGAGTGTTTCGGCCCGCTGGAAGTCGCCTACGACTTCGGAACCGTTACCCGTGAGTCCATCGAGCAGGGGCCGAAGAACATCTGGCGGTACAAGGCCCTGCTGCCGGTTCCCGTCGACGTCGAGAAGCTGCCGAACATGAACCCCGGCCTGACCCCGCTGGTCAAGGCCGACCGGCTCGCCGCTGAACTGGGGCTGCGCTCCCTGTACGTCAAAGACGACTCCGCTAACCCGACGCATTCGTTCAAGGACCGGGTCGTGGCCATGGCAGTGGAAGCTGCCCGGGTCTTCGGTTTCACCACCCTGTCCTGCTCGTCGACAGGGAACCTTGCCGGGGCGGTGGGCGCTGCCGCGGCCCGCGCCGGGTTCCGCTCCTGCGTGTTCATCCCGGCAGGGCTGGAGGAAGCCAAGGTCGTCATGGCCGCGGTCTACGGTGGCCAGCTTGTGGCGATCGAGGGCACCTATGACGACGTCAACCGGTTCTGCTCCGAGCTGATCGGCGACCCGGCGGGGGAGGACTGGGGTTTTGTCAACGTCAACCTGCGCCCCTACTACGCCGAAGGGTCGAAGACGCTCGCCTACGAGATCGCCGAACAGTTGGGGTGGCGCGTCCCCGACCAGATCGTGATCCCCATTGCCTCCGGGTCCCAGCTCACCAAGATCGACAAGGGATTCCAGGAGTTGATCGCGCTGGGGCTGGTCGAGGACAAGCCGTACCGGATCTTCGGGGCGCAGGCGACCGGCTGCGCGCCCGTGGCCCGTGCCTGGGAGAAGGGCTACACCGTGGTCCAGCCGGTCAAGCCGGACACCATCGCTAAGTCGCTGGCTATCGGCAACCCGGCGGACGGCCCGTACGTGCTCGACGTCTGCCGCCGCACGGGAGGCGCGGTCGAACACGTCAGCGACGAGGAGATCGTGGATTCGATCCGCCTGCTGGCGCGCACGGAGGGGATCTTCGCCGAGACTGCGGGCGGGGTCACCACTGGTGTGCTGCGCAAACTGCTGGCCAAGGGAGTGCTGGACCCCGAGGCCGAGACCGTGGTGCTCAACACCGGGGACGGCTTGAAGACGCTCAACGCTGTGTCCGGTACCGGTGTCACCGCGACGATCAAGCCGTCGCTGAGCGCGTTCAAAGACGCCGGGCTGCTCTGACCGCCGCTGGTCTATTCGCTGGTCTGTTTCCCCCTTTGCAGAGCCGAACCCATCAAGGAGTCCACAGCGATGAGTGTCAGCGTCCGCATTCCGACGATTCTGCGCACCTACACCAAGGGGCAGGCCGAGGTGTCCGCCGAGGGGGCCACCCTCAAGGAGGTGCTGGCTGACCTGGAGGCCAACTACTCGGGGATCCAGGCCCGTATCCTCGGCGACGACGGCGCGATCCGCCGTTTCGTCAACATCTACGTGGGTGACGAGGACGTCCGGTTCGCCAGCGGTCTGGACACGCCCACCCCGGACGGGGTCCAGGTGTCGATTATCCCGGCGGTGGCGGGAGGCTGCTGACCGGGACCCGTGTCGTGCAGGTGTGGTCGGGGTGTGACACGCCCCGGCCACACCTGTTTTTCTGGGAGCGGAAAAGTCCCTGAGGGGTGGTTAATCCGCTCTGAGCTGGGGGTAGGGAGGGCGGCGGCGGTGCTCCGGACGTTTGCACTCCCCCCAGGGGAGTGCTAAAAAGTAACCGTTAGCACTCTCCGCAGTCGAGTGCTAAATCGCGGATCGAGACGATGAGGTCGTGACATCCGGCAGACGGGTGCCGGATCGGCGCGACCATCCGTCGCGGGCGTCGGCTCGTTCCCTCGCGTATCAGCCCGGTCTCGGGAGGACTAGAACTCTATGGCAGCCAAACTGATCGCGTTTGACGAGGAAGCCCGGCGCGGCCTCGAGCGCGGTATGAACCAGCTCGCGGACGCTGTCAAGGTGACGCTCGGCCCCAAGGGCCGCAACGTCGTCCTTGAGAAGAAGTGGGGCGCGCCGACCATTACCAACGACGGTGTCTCCATCGCTAAGGAGATCGAGCTCGAGGACCCCTACGAGAAGATCGGCGCCGAGCTGGTCAAGGAGGTCGCCAAGAAGACCGACGACGTGGCCGGTGACGGTACCACCACCGCCACCGTGCTGGCCCAGGCCCTGGTCCGCGAGGGTCTGCGCAACGTAGCCGCTGGTGCCAACCCCATCGGCCTGAAGCGCGGTATCGACGCCGCCGTGGCCCGCATCAGCGAGGAGCTGGCGAACCTCTCCAAGGAAGTCGAGACCAAGGAGCAGATCGCTTCCACCGCCTCCATCTCCGCGGGCGACCCGCAGATCGGCGAGTACATCGCCGAGGCGATGGACAAGGTCGGCAAGGAAGGCGTCATCACTGTCGAAGAGGGCCAGACCTTCGGCCTGGAGCTGGAGCTCGCCGAGGGTATGCGCTTCGACAAGGGCTACATCTCGCCCTACTTCGCCACCGACCTGGAGCGCATGGAGACGGTCCTCGAGGACCCCTACATCCTCATCGCCAACCAGAAGATCTCCAACAACAACGAGTTCCTTCCGGTCATTGAGAAGGTTCTGCAGGCCGGCCGCCCGCTGGTCGTCATCGCCGAGGACGTCGAGGGCACCGCGCTGCAGACCCTGGTGGTCAACAAGATCCGCGGTACCTTCAAGTCCGTCGCGATCAAGGCCCCCGGCTTCGGTGACCGCCGCAAGGCCATGCTGCAGGACATCGCGATCCTGACCGGCGGCCAGGTCATCACCGAGGAAGTCGGCCTCAAGCTGGAGAACACCGAGCTGGACATGCTCGGCCGGGCCCGCAAGGTCGTCGTCACCAAGGACGAGACCACGATCGTCGACGGTGCTGGCGACGCCAGCGCGATCGCTGGCCGGGTCAACGAGATCCGCGCCGAGATCGAGCGCACCGACTCCGACTACGACCGCGAGAAGCTGCAGGAGCGCCTGGCCCGCCTGGCGGGCGGTGTGGCTGTCATCAAGGCCGGCGCCGCCACCGAGGTGGAGCTCAAGGAGCGCAAGCACCGCATCGAGGACGCGGTCCGCAACGCCAAGGCCGCGGTGGAGGAGGGCATCCTGCCCGGCGGTGGTGTCGCGCTGCTGCAGGCCAGCATCGCTGCTTTCGAGAAGCTTGAGCTGGAGGGCGACGAGGCCATCGGTGCCAGCATCGTCCGCCGCGCTGTTGAGGAGCCGCTGAAGCAGATCGCGATCAACGCCGGCTACGAGGGCGGCGTTGTCGTGGAGAAGGTGAAGAGCCTGGAGCCCGGTATCGGCCTGAACGCGGCCACCGGCGAGTACACCGACCTGTTCAAGGACGGTGTCATCGACCCGACCAAGGTCACCCGCTCCGCGCTGCAGAACGCTGCCTCCATCGCTGGTCTGTTCCTGACCACCGAGGCCGTCATCGCCGAGAAGCCGGAGAAGCCGGCCGCGAACAACGCTGGCGGCGACATGGGCGGAATGGACTTCTAGTCCGACCGGTACTACACGTCCACTGGGGACGGTCCCTTCCGGACCGTCCCCTTTTTTGTGCTGTGGGCGGCCGCGGGGCGGGCCGGTTCAACGGGTGACGAGGCCCCGCTGGGCAAGCTCGGCGAGGACCCGCACCCCGGCCGGGGCGCACCGGTCGGCGTCCGCCTGAGTGAACCAGGCGAGCTCGGCGATCTCGGAACGCGGGGCGAGATCCCCGGTGCACTCCGCGGTATAGCACGTCAACCGGACCCGGGTGCCTTCCGGATAGCCGTGCGCCGCCGCGTCCACCACGGTGAACAGTTGCAGCGTGGCGGGGTCCAGTTGCACGGACACCTCTTCGGCGACTTCCCGGATCAGCGCTTCAGCGTCGTTTTCCCCCGGTTCGCGTTTCCCACCCGGGAAGTAGAAGACGTCCTTGCCCTTGGGACGTACTTGGAGCACCCGGCCGTCGCGGACGTGCACCCAGGCCAGCGCGTCCACGACCGCAGGCGTTGCGGAGTCAACAGCACCCATGGCCTCCACCCTAAGCGCCGGGGCGGTTCATCCGGTTTGCTGGGAGCTGGGCGCACGAGTCGGACTTTCCGGGGTACCGTCAAGGTGTGTCGCCCTTGACAACTCGGACCGTCCGCGTCTGGGAGCGTCACGGTGCTGGCGGCATGGGCCGCGGACGTGGGCCGCGGCCGTATCTCCGCGTCGGCTTTCACGGATTCAGGAGACAAGGTGTTCTGCGGTGACCCACTGGAGCAGGGCTACCAGAAGTGCGTCGACCAGATGGAGCTGTTCGCCTTGGCTTCACTGATTCCCGCGGTGCTCGCCTTGGCGCTCATGGTGGCCGCCTTCACTACACCGGTCCTGCGGGCCAAGCCGGCCTTGCGCGCCCAGACCCTCGGCTACTCCCTGGTGGCCTGGATGATCGCGGGAGGCACCGTGCTGATGGGCTGGCTGCCCGCGATCTAGGCACGCGCTGCTCCGGCCTGCGCGTCGCGGCGGGGCGGGCTCAGACCGTGCTGAGCATGATGAACAGCACGAGCAGCAGGATGAGGAAGCCGAGGTGGATGAAGTTGCTCAACCATGCCCAGCGGACGTAGCGGTCGAACTCTTCCGGGTCCTCGTCCTTGCTGAGGGCGACGGCGGCCAGCACGATCCCGATCACGTCGGTGATGCCTACGCAGGTCAACGTGAGGATGATCGCGATGATCAGGGCGAGGACCGCGTTGCCTTTGGCCAGCGGGGGACCGGGAAACGACGGCTCTCCCGCCGGGGGAGGCGGGGGAAACCCGGGCGGGGGAGAAGCGTGCCAGGAGAAGCCGGGAACCCCGGGCGGGCCGCTTCCAGGGTGGTGCGGCGGAGGAGAGGCGGTGCGGTCGCCCCAGGGATTGCCCGGGCCGGGCCACTGGCTGTTCATGGATTCCGCCCTCTCTTCAGTCCAGGTTCTCCACATGGCGGAGCGCAGGTTGCGATAGCGGTCAGTAGTTCACCCCCGGTGAGATTGCTTCCTCTACCCACGATCCTGCCTGGGTGAGGAGAACACCGAAGGAGATGAGCATGACCAGGAGCATCACTGCGCCGGCTCCAAGGCAGTACCAGGAGTACCTGGTCAGAGTTTCGGCCTGAGTGTAGAGCCCTTGGTCGCGCTTGTGCGCGGCACGCACCGCGAAAACGATGCCGAGGATGCCGAACAACCAGTTCCCGCAGCACAGGAAGGTGAGTGCGTGCAGGATGAGCGCCATCGTGGAGCTGCTCGCACCGGAGGGACGGAAGGCCGCATCGCCCTCCGCGCGGTCCCCGTCCTGCGTGCCTGCGGTCCGGCGGGCCCGAGGCAACGGTTCGTCGCGGGGGTCGGCGGCTCCCGGGGGCAGCGGCGGGTTGCTCATGGGGGAGAAACCTCGATTCCGTACACCAGAAGTGGGTTGATCCCATCACATCAGAATCTGCGGCGGAGTGCCGAACAAGCCCGTGGCTTGCCGAGGGCTGCGGGGAGCGGCCCGCGCCGCCGACGGGGCCGGGGGATGCCGTGCCCCGCCTGCCCGCGGCAGTACCGTGCGGGATCGGTCATGACCACGATGGGGATTGTCCCCCGGTGACCGGAGCGGTTCACCGCGAGCGGGTGCGGGCCGCAGTGGCATGGCAGCTCGGAAGGGCTGCAGGGACCGCTGCGGATCGGTCACCGGGTAGCGTAGCGGCATGTGACGACAGAGTCGCGGAATGCCACAGGGGTGTGTGCGAGGTGCGTGCGAGGGCGCGGGCGTGCAGCGGGCTGTCCGGCATCAACCAGAAGCAAACGATCCGGAATATCACCGCATATGCCCGGTTGGCAGGCGTGCGCTACGGGAGTGATGAGAGACGATGGCCCTGCGTCCCGGCCCAGAACATGGCTGTCTCGGTGGGTCTGTCTGTCCTGCGAGTGCCGAGGCCCGAGGACGACGGTTGCCGGCCGCCGGTGGAGCCCGTCACCGCAGCGGCCGGCAACCGTGGCGGCAGCCCGGAGAATCGCCGGATCCCGTCCCACAACTCCGCAACCGGTGGTACGCGCGGGCGGCCGCAAGCGGAGAGGCCCGGAACACAGTTTTTCCGGGCCTCTCGTCCGTTTTCGTTAGCAGCTTACGGATAGGAGTGGAAAACTCGCCCCAGACCGGCCACAGTGGGAATTAGCTTGCTTTTTGGTCGTTTTAAAGAAGTTATCTAGTGGCTGTCCTGGACAGCCGCGGTTAGCCTGAAAGACCCGTCCACTGTTGGAAGGACGGGGGCCGTTCCCCACTGATCCGGTATGACCGGAGTGGGTGACGGGTCCCGGTGTTTCGACTGCGAAAGCGAAGAGGTCACACGTGCCCACTGGCAAGGTCAAGTGGTACGACGCGGGCAAGGGGTTCGGCTTCCTCACCAAAGATGACGGCGGCGAGGTCTTCCTGCACGCCTCGGCGCTTCCGCCTGGCACGACCACACTACGGCCCGGCCAACGGGTCGAGTTCGGCATTGTGGAGGGGCGCAAGGGCACTCAAGCGCTCCAGGTCCGGTTGCTCGACACGCCGCCCTCGGTGGCCAAAGCGCTACGCAAGAAGCCAGACGAGATGGTGGTCATCATCGAGGACCTGATCAAGCTGCTTGACAATGTGTCCAACACCTATCGCAGGAACAAGTATCCCGACCGTCGCGAAGCGACCAAGATCGCCAAAGTCCTTCGGGCACTCGCCGACGATATCGAACTTTGACACCCCGCACGCAACGCGCCCTGTGGCGGACGCCACAGGGCGCGTCCACACTTCTCAGGCGCGATAAGCGCGTAACGGTCAGTTATCGATCCCTTTCGTGGTCAAGCCGGTGGCGGTCATCAGTGACAATGGAGACGTGAGACGCACCCGTCGATCCCCCGTACCAGACAAGGCGTGCATTGAGGCGCAGGATCTCGCCCGTGCAGCGGCCGTGGAGATCGGGCGCCCGGAGTGGGTGGGTGAACACCTCGGCACCAAGGTCGAGGACACCCGCCTGGTCACCCACTTCTTCGAGTGCCTGAACCCCGCCTACCCGGGGTGGCACTACGCGGTCACGGTGGTGCGTGCCGCCCGGGCCAAGTACGTCACCGTCAACGAGTCGGTGATGCTGCCCGGCCCGGATGCGCTCATCGCACCCGAGTGGCTGCCGTGGAAGGAGCGCCTGCGCCCGGGCGACCTCGGGGTGGGAGACCTGCTGCCGACCCCTGAAGACGACGAACGGCTGATGCCGGGCTACGCCCAAGTCCCCACCGAAGAGACCGACGCAGACGGCGAAGACCAGCAGATGCTGTGGGAGCTGGGACTGGGGCGGGCCCGCGTGCTTTCCGAAGTGGGACGGCAGGCAGCGGCGAAACGCTGGTACGCCGGCCCGGGCGGTCCGAAGAGCCCGATCGCCACTGCAGCCCCGGCCCAGTGCGCTACCTGCGGTTTCCTTGTCCCGTTGGCGGGCAAGCTCCGGCAGATGTTCGGGGTGTGCGCCAACGAGTACGCGCCCGACGATGGCCGGGTGGTCTCCCTGGACCACGGCTGCGGGGCGCATTCAGAGGCCGCGGTGCCGGAGCGCACCTCTGAACGGCTCACGCCGGTGGTTGACGAGATGGGCTACGACACCATCGTGTTCGACGACACCAGCGAGCTGGAGCTGGTCTCCTCTGACAAGCAGGCCCGGCAGTGACGTGGGGCCTGGCAGCACCGCCGGGCCCCACGCCTGCCGCGGCGGCAGCGCGGTGTCGCTAGCGCTCACCTTGAAGGCAAGGGAACCCGCCGCGGGCCCGCGGACGTCCGAGGACTAGGGCTACGGGCCCCGTCCGGGGGAGCAGGACGCCTAGCAGGCACGCGGTGCTGGCCGTGGTGTCCCTTACCTTCGGGCCGGAAAGGACGGCTGTCCGGCAGCCGCCGCCCGCAGGGCGAACACCGCGGGCGGTGCCGCCATCGTGGAGGAGAGTAAGCGCGTGCGGAGTGAACTGTTCAACCAGGCCCAGGAGAACGACCTACCCGGGATGTCGCTGCAGAACCCCCGGATGCTCCGCGTCGTCTGCGACGGGGAGTTCTACGCACGCAAAGGCACGATGGTGGCCTACCAGGGCGACATCGACTTCGCCCACCAGGGCTCGGGGCTCGGCCGGTTCACCAAGAAGATGCTCACCGGCGAAGGCCTGCCTCTCATGCGCGTGTTCGGGAAAGGCACGGTCTTCCTCGCCCGGGACGCGTGGGAGATCCACATCCTCGACTTGGAAGACGAGTCGATCACCGTCAACGGGAACAACGTGCTCGCTTTCGAAGCGGGCCTGGAGTGGGACATCCACCGGGTGCGGGGCATGGGCATCATCGCTGGCGGCCTGTTCAACACGGTGTTCCGGGGCCGGGGCCGGGTCGCGGTCGCCTGCCACGGCACCCCGGTGCTACTCAACGCCGACCAGATGACTTTCGTGGACACCAAAGCCGCGGTCGCCTGGTCCACGTCGCTCACCACCAGCCTGCGCAGCACCGTCAAAGCGGGGGCGCTGATCGGCCGCGGCAGCGGGGAGGCGTTCCAGCTCGCTTTGGAAGGCCGCGGGTTCGTCCTCGTGCAAGCCTCGGAAGGAGGCGTGCGGGCCATGCAGCAGGGGTGAGCCGGTCACTCCAGGTCGGCTTCGGCGTGCAGCAGCGGCAGAGACTGCGGGTCGCGCAGCAGCGCCGCGACCAGGTGGCGGCGCGGCCACTGGCCGGTCGCCCAGCACAGGGCGCGGGCCAGCCCGTCTGACGTGGCGGCGTGCAGTTGGCCGGACGTGCAGCGCCACTCCACGGCCGCCCCGTCCACCAGCAACTCGCCGTGGTGCAGGTAGGTCAACGGCACTGTGCCGAGGAACGCCCGCACCTCTTCAGGAACAGGGCGGGCCTCCCCAGTCGAGGTGACCCGGCCTGCCACCACTTCGGAGGCCAGGTCGAGGTCGAGAACGTCGGCGAGGTCCACGGCACGGTCGACCGGGGCCAGGATTACGGGACGGTCTGCGAGCAGCGGCAGCAGGTCCGGGGCGTCCACGACCACGGTTTCTTCGGCGTCGGCTACCACCACGGAGCCGCCGTGCACCGCGCGCACCCGATCCGGGGGCGTGACCCGGTCCGGGGGGACGTCGGCCAGCGCCGCCCACAGCCGGCGCAGCTCAGCGCGGGAGATGTGGCGGTCCGGATCGCCCAGGCGCTCCAGGAGGTCGTCAGGGCCGTCCGGGTCGGCGAGCAGGTCGTCTAGGCGGGAACGCACTCCCAGGGCGCGGGCGAACTCCGGGTCCACGTCCACGGGGAGCTCGTCGTAGAGGCCGGTGAGGGCGGGGTCCGCGTCGGCGGTGCGCAGCTCGCTGGGGGTGCGGTCGCCGAGCAGCGCACCGGTGCGCAGCCACCATGCCGTGTAGGAGGGCACGTCCACAACCCGGCCGTCCCCGGTGAACACTCGGGTGGGTTCGACGATGGCGGCGCGCGGTCCGGGAGCGGACAGGAGTTCCAGGGCTTGGGGCCAGCGGTCTTCCCGCACGAACTCCAAGTCGCGGACTCCCACGAACTCGGGGACGACCGGGGGGAGTTCAGGGTCGCCGAGCAGGGCCGACACGGCGGCCGCCCATTCGTCCACGCCGTCGAGTGGGAGGTCGTCGAGGCTGTCTTCCAGCCCGGCGCCCAAGGTCACGTCGTGGGCGCGGTGGACAGTGAAGAGCCGCATCACCCCCACCGACTCCAGCGTCTCCGTGTCGTACGCCTCCGCCAGGTCGGCGGCGAGCACCCCGAAGGGGGCGTCGTCGGTGAAGATGTCCACGAGCGGGCTGTCCGGGTGCAGGAGTTCGGCGGCGGGCGCATAGTCGCCGTCCGCGTCCCGCAGCGCCAGCTCTGCCAGCCACGGCTCGTCAGCGACCGTCACCCCGGAGGCCGCGACCAGTTCGAGGACGGCCCGGGCGATCAGGTCCGGGTCGTTGGCGTCCAGCGAGTTCTCTACGGCGGCCCGGGTCATCGGGTCGGTGAGGATGGCGCGTTCGTTGGCTTCTACCGCTCCCAGGCGGACGAGCAGCGGGTCGACCGCTTCCGGGTGCACGATCCGCAAGCCCAGCGGTTCGAGGGCCGTAGCGTCCAGGATGCCTGAGGTGAACGCCTCCCCCGTGGGCAGCAGCAGGCCCCGGGGCCCGCGTACCAGCCGTCCGTCCCACAGCGGCACCGGCAGCGCCCCCAGGTTGTCCAGGGCGGCGCCGCGCTGTCCGACCGCGCGCAGCGCCGCGTACAGGCGCGCCCACCAGGCGGGTTCCCGGTCGACCCCGGTGAGCAGGTCGGCCAGGTCGGCAAGCGAGACTCGGCGCAGTTGCAGGGCGCGCACCCCGGGGTGGTGCAGGTCGGTGTCGCCGGGCAGCGCGTTCGGCACCAGGCCGTCCAGCACGTCCAGCAGGGTGTCGCCTCCTTCGACGAGCACCGCGTCGCGAGGGCTGAGGGAGACTCCGGTGACGGTCTGCAGGAACGGAAGGTCCGGCAGGAGTGCCGCGACCCGGGCCCGGAACCGGGCGTCGAATTCGTCGCCGCTGAGCCGCTCCAGCGGAATCAGGTCCCAGGTGGCGGGGGCGGCTATGCGGCGCAGCAGCTCGGTGTAGGCGTCGGCAGCCGCGTCGAGCAGCACGTCGGTGGCCGGGCCGAAAGCGATCCGGCGACGGTCGGGGGACAGCGGGAAAGTGCCGATCAGCAGGGCGGGGACGTGGAGTTCGTCGTCGCTGGGAGTGGGCGCGTGCACGACCCGGGGCACGTCTGGGGGCAGCACGGCTGCCCCGCTGGCCGGGTCGAGCGCCACTGCCCAGGTCAGCGACCAGTCGCGGCGTTCGCGTTCTTCGACGGGCCGGTCGGCGAGGTCTGCCTCGGTGAACTGTCCGGACCTGGTCACCGTGGACCAGCGGGTGACGTGGTCCCCCGAGGCATCGCTGCTGCGGATGGTGACCGTGCCGTCGGGCTCCCAGGTGGAGCGGAGAGAACGGACGTGGCTGTCCGTGTCGATGGTGATTTCGGCGAGCCATGGGAGGGCCAACAGCAGCGCTTGGCCGGTCTCCGCGAGCTGCAGGGCCAGACGGGCGCCAGCGTCCGCGTCGCGGAGCTGCAGGATGACTGCGCTGTCGAAACCGTCGGGCGGGCGGGTGCGGTCGGCGAACGGCAGCCGCAGCAGCGGCACCCGGTTGTCGCGGCGGGCCAGTTCTTCCGCGAGTTTCGGGTGGGCCCGGCCCGTGGCGATGAGCTCGTCGTGGACGAGGGCGGCGGCCCGGTCGCGGTTCCACCGCACTGCCCCGTCCCGGGACGCAAATACCACGTCGTCGCTGAGCGAGGCGACCGCGGTGAAGCCGACCCCGAAGCGGCCCACCGCAGCGGCGTCGCGTTTCGCGGAGGCACGCAGCGTGGACAGGGACTCCACGCCTTCGGCGGTGAGCGGGGCACCGGTGTTCGCGGCGGTGAACTCTCGGCCGCGGAGCCGCAGAACGAGGCGTCCCCGCCTGCCGGCGCGCTGGGCGGCGTCCGCGGCGTTCTGCGCCAGTTCCACGACGACACGGTTGCGGTAGCCGCCGAGGGCGTAGTCGTCTTCAGCGTTGGCGTCTTCCCGGAAGCGCGCGGGGGAAGCAGCCCAGCTGTCGAGGATCCGCGCGCGCAGGTCGGCGACGCCGAACGGGTCGGCCATAGTGTGCGTCATCCCAGAAACACTCCGCGACGATCGTGACATCTTCGGGCCTCCGGAGGCGGGAGAGAGCCCGGAATAGCTAAGATCATCGGGCTACTCGGAAAAAGCCTTCCGCGATGAGCCCACGCAACGACACCGGGGTCCGCTCCCGCAGCACCGCTGGATCCTGACCGATCAGTTCCGCGATCGCGTCCAGGAGCGGTCCCACCGGGATTGTGCCGTCGCATACCCCAGCGAGCGCGGCCTCAACCGTCCCCACTTGGGCTACTCTGCGCAGGCCTTGAGTCTGGCGGAGCAGGATCCGTTCCGGGTCGGGCGCACCCGGGACGCTGATCCGCTCCTCCCGCACCCCGGGGGCAAGGGCGACGCGGGCCGCCAGCAGGGCTGCGTCGGTGAGGCGGTGCGCACTCATCGCCCCGTCCACCACGTCCGGCAGGTAGGGGCCCACCGGCTGGTCGATTTCGTGCCGCAGCTCCTCCACGCGCACGGTGGCGTCCTGGGCGGCGTCGTTGCGCAGGCAGATCCACCCGAAGCCGATGCCTTTGACGCCTTCCCGCTCGAAGTAGTCGAGCCAGGCGTCGTAGCGCTGGGCGTATTCAGGGCTGCCCGCTTCGCAGGAGTCGCGCAGCCACAGTTCCACGTATTCGGCAGGGTCTTGGACGTCGCGCTGCACCACCCAGCCGGAGCAGCCGGTCCCTTCGACCCAGCCGCCGACCCGGTCCCGCCAGTCTTCTCCGTCCACGTGCAGCCAGTTGGCGAGCAACTGGCACCAGCCGCCTTCCGTGAGGTGCGCGGGGGCAGCGGAGACGAGGGCGGCGCACACCGCGTCGCCGGGCAGGTCCGATTCCCGGTAGGTGTAGCGGGCCGTATCCGGGGTGATCACGAACGGCGGGTTGGAGACGATGAGGTCGAACCGTTCTCCCTGCACCGGCTCGTATAGCGACCCTTGCCGGGTTTCGACATTGTCCACCCCGGAGAGGGCGCAGCTCAGCCGGGTCATCCACAGGGCGCGCGGGTTGACGTCGGTGGCGCAGACCCGGGTGGCGCGTTCCGCCAAGTGCAGCGATTGCACGCCGCAGCCGGAGCCCAGGTCGAGGGCGCGTTCGACTGGACCGTCCACGATGAGCTGGGCGAGGGTTGCCGAGGCGCCGCCTGCGCCGACGACGTGGTCGGGGCGCGGCTGCCCCTGCCCGGGGCGCACGGTCAGGTCGGAGACGGTGTAGTAGGGGCGGCCGTCGGCGAGTTCCCACGGTTTGATCTGCACGAGGGCGCGGGCTTGGCCGTCGCGGATCGTCAACAGGCCCGCCTCAGCGAGGTCGGTGAGCGGCAGGGAGCGCAACGCGGTCTGCGGTACCGCTTCGCCGAGCCACCACAGGCGCAACAGCAGGCCGAGCCGTTCTTCTCCACCGGTAGCGCGCAGGGCGGGAACCACTTGTTCCCGGGCGAGGGCTCGCGCCGCGATGTCGCCGAGGCGGTCGCGGACACCGGAGACGGTGTAGTCGGCGTCGAGCAGGGCGTGGCGGAGCCGGTCAGCGAGGTGCGGTGGAAACGGGCGGAACGTTTCGGACACCCGTTCATTATCGGGGACATTCCCCGAAACGGCGCGGCTCAAGGGCGGGACTGTCGGGAAACTTTCCCGGTCGCCGGGTCGGACGCGGAGTCAGACGGGGGCGAGGAGGAACGGTCGGAACCGGACGCGGCGCGCTGGGCCCGGCGCCGCTCTTCGGCTTCGGCGCGGCTGCGTAACAGGCGGGGGACGTACCAGAAACCGAACACTCCCAGGGCGATCCCGGTCACGCAGACCCAGATCCACCACCGGCTGTCCTCAGGAATCCGGTCCCCTTGGAGGAGAAGGACGATCAAGGCGATGGTCCATGCTGCGGTGCCTACCGCCGCGGGGATGCGGTAGTCGGATTCGTGGACCTCAGGGTCGGGCTGCCGGGGTTTACGCACACTTTCAGGCTAGACGATCCGCGCGGTGGGGCCGCCGAGCGCCGACTGTCCAGTGTGACCCTGCTGACGTGTGAGAACTCGGAACGGATCTGATGTTTGCCCGTGATCAGGCTCTGTCAAATTAGACCGAGTGAGTGAGTCCTCTACCCCAGTTGCGCCGGTGCCGCCCACGAAGCGCACCGGTTTTGCTGCCGCGCTCGACCGCTATTTCCATGTCACCGCGCGCGGCTCGAACTTTGCTCGTGAGATCCGCGGCGGGCTGGCCACGTTCTTCGCGATGGCCTACATCGTCGTGGTCAACCCGCTGATCATCGGTACTGCTCCGGATATCAATGGCGACACCCTCGGCTTGGAACGGGTGGCGGCGGTCACCGCACTGGTCGCCGCGGTCTCCTCCATCCTGATGGGTGTCATCAGCCGCTACCCCTTCGCGATCGCCTCGGGCATGGGCCTCAACGCGATCGTCGCCTACGTGCTGGCACCCATGATGACCTGGGCCGACGTTATGGGCCTGGTGGTGATCGAGGGTGTCATCATGCTGCTGCTCGTCTTTTCCGGGTTCCGGAAGGCGGTCTTCAACGCGGTCCCCGCCTCGCTGAAGAGCGCGATCGGTGTCGGGGTGGGCTTGTTCCTCGCCCTGATCGGTTTCGTCAACGCCGGTTTCGTGCGGCCCGGAGACGGCACCCCCGTCCAGTTGGGGGTGGGCGGATCGCTGAACGGGTGGCCGATCCTGGTCTTCGTCCTCGGTTTCGTGGTCACCATCGTCCTCATGGTCCGCCAGGTCAAGGGCGCGGTGCTGATCGGCATCGTCTTCGCCACGGTGCTGGGCATCGTGGTGGAGCTGTTCGCCAAGGTGGGGCCGCGGGTGGATGAGGCGGGCCAGGTGAACGATCTGGGCTGGGCGCTGAACGTCCCCACGGTGCCCACGTCGGCAGACGACCTGGTGTCGCTCCCGGACCTCAGCCTGGTCGGCCAGTTCAACCTGCTCGCCGACTGGCGGGGCGTGGGGATCGCCACCATGCTCATGCTGGTGCTCACCCTGCTGCTGGCGGACTTCTTCGACACCATGGGCACGATGGTCGGTGTCGCCGGCCAGGCGGGGCTCACCGACAAGGACGGCAACGTGCCGAACTCGCAGGGGGTGCTCGTCGCCGACGCGCTCGGCACTGTCGTGGGTGGTGCTGCTTCGGCGTCGGTGGCCACCACCTACGCCGAGTCTGCCGCGGGTGTCGGGGAAGGCGCGCGGACCGGTATCGCGCCGATCGTCACCGGCCTGCTGTTCATCGGGGCGATGTTCATTACGCCGCTGGCGGTCCTCGTGCCGGCTGAGGCGGCCACCCCGGTGCTGGTCGCGGTGGGCTTCCTGATGATGACCCAGATCACCAAGGTCGACTTCACGGACCTGGGGATCGGGATCCCGGCCTTCCTGGCCATCGTGATCATGCCCTACACATATTCGATCGCCAACGGTATCGGGGTCGCGTTCATCGCCTACACCATCGTGCGGACGGCTCAGGGCCGGTGGCGTGACGTGCACCCGCTCATGCTGCTGATCTCCCTCGTCTTCCTGATCCACTTCGCTGAGGCGCCCATCCAGGCGCTGCTCGGCTAAGCCCGCAAGTCCGCTTCGGCGTCCCATTCCGTCGGGATGGGACGCCGTACTTGTACGCACACTTTGTGTGAGTGGCGTTACCCGGGAAAATCCCAGGGAATCTTCCCTCCCGGGATATTGTTAGCAAGAGTAATGAGTCATGCTAATGAATCAGCCTCACCCATCCACGCCAGCCAGCACTGACGCGAGCCTGGCCGCAGCGCTCCGTATGGCCGTGGGGCGGCTCGCCCGACGGCTCCGTGCCCAACGGCCCGACTCCTCCCTGTCCCTGGGACAGGGATCAGCGCTCTTCACGCTGGCGCGACACGGGACGATGACTCCTGGCGCGCTCGCCGACCACGAAAAAGTGCAGCCGCCGTCGATGACCCGCATCATCGCCGCGCTTGAAGAGCGCGGCCTGGTCCGCCGTAGGCGTCACCCCGACGACGGCCGCCAGCAGTTGGTGGAGATCACCGAGGAAGGCATCCAGCTCGTCCAAGCCGACCACCAGCGCCGGGAAGCGTGGCTCACCCGGCAGCTTGCAGAACTGAGCCACGAGGACAAGGAGGTCCTCAGGCGGGCAGCGGAGATCATGGACCGGTTGAGCCAGTCGTGACCTGGGCGGCGGGAGGGTGACAACCCGGAGGAGCGAGTCGCTATCAGCAGCACAACACCGCGTTCGGATCGTCGCGTAACAGCGGACGAGCAGTCCGCAGACTCGGCAGAACCCGCACAGTCCAAAAACCGTCCCAGCATGTTCCGGTCGCTGGCCAACCGCAACTACCGCCTCTTCGCGCTGGGCCAGGTGATCTCCAACCCGGGCACCTGGATGCAGCGCATCGCCCAAGAGTGGCTGGTCCTGCAACTGAGCGGCGGTAGCGGGATCGCGCTCGGAGTCGCCACCGCCCTGCAATTCCTTCCCACGCTCCTGTTCGGCCTGTGGGGCGGTGCACTCGCCGACCGGATGTCCAAGCGGCGGCTGCTTATCACGAGCCAGAGCATGATGGGCCTGCTCTCCCTGGGCTTGGGCCTGCTGGTGACGTTCGGCACGGCCCAGGTGTGGCACGTCTACCTGTTCGCCCTCGGACTCGGCCTGGTCACCGTCGTGGACAGCCCGGCCCGGCAGAGCTTCGTGGTCGAAATGGTGGGACGCGAGGATCTTCCCAATGCGGTGGCGTTGAACAGTGCCAGCTTCCAACTGGGCCGCGTGGTCGGCCCCGCCGCCGCAGGCATCCTCATCGGCCTTATCGGCACCGGGCCGGTCTTCCTCATCAACGCGGTCTCGTTCGCCGGGGTCATTACTGGATTGCTCATGATGCGCCCCAGCGAACTCCACGTCAGCGAGCTCGCGCCGCGCTCCAAGGGGCAAGTCCGGCAAGGGCTCCGCTACGTAGCCGGACGCCGGGACCTGCTCCTGCTGCTCGCCACAGTCGCCTTCGTGCAACTGTTCGGCTCCAACGTGCAGAACCAGCTCGCCCTCATGGTCAACAACGTCTTCCAGGCGGGCTCTGAGGCGTTCGGGCTGGCCGCGACATTCCTCGCCCTCGGCTCCTTCACGGGCGCGCTCATCGCGGCGCGGCGCGAAGCACCCCGGCTGCGCACCGTGCTCATCGGGGCGCTCCTGTTCGGCGTCCTCCAGGTCGTCGCCGGGCTCATGCCCGGCTACACGGCGCTGCTCGTCGCCCTGGTGCCCATGGGCATCTGCTTTATGACCTTCACCACCTCTATGAACGCCTACTTCCAGTTGAACGTGGAACCGCAGATGCGCGGCCGCGTCATGGCGATGTACATGCTGGTGTTCCTGGGGGTCGCCCCCATCGGCGCGCCTATCGTCGGTGTGCTCGCCGACCTGTTCGGCCCCGCAGTCAGCATGGTCGTCGGCGGAACGGTGAGCGTCACCATCGCCGTGAGCGCCGCCATGCTCCTGGGCCGTAGTCTCGGAGTGAAGGTGCGCCTCCGCGCCCGCCGCCCCTTCGTCGACGTCATCCGAGACAAGGGCCCGGAGCGCCGCCCTGAGCTGGAGGAATAATGCGTCTCTTCACGGCTGTCACTCCCCCCGCCGCGGCGCTCGACGCCTTGGACGCGGCGGTGGCGTCCGCCCGACCCACGGCCCGTGGACTGCGCTGGGTGGCCCGGGAGCAGTGGCACATGACCCTGGTGTTCCTCGGCGACGTGCCTGACGACCAGGTGGACACGGTCGCCGGGGAACTGGGACGGGTGGCGGCCCGCCACCCCGCGATGTCCCTCAGCCTGCGCGGAAGCGGGACGTTCCCTCCCCAACCGGTCCGCTCCCGGGTACTGTGGGCGGGTGTGGACGGGGACACGGCGGCCCTCACCGCACTCGCAACCGACCTGCGCGAGGCCGCTGTCGCCCTGGGCATCCCCGTGGAGAACCGCCGCTACGTGCCCCACGTGACCGTGGCCCGGGCCCGCATCACCACCAACCTGACCGCGCCCTGCGCCCGCCTGGAAACCCTCGCCACCGAACCGTGGCAGGCCGCCGAAGTGCACCTCGTGCACAGTCGGCTGGGCGCTGTCCCCCGGTACCAGACCATCGCCACCTGGAAACTAGCCTGAGAACACCGGTGCCCGATCCGATGACCGCCAGGCAGTGATCAGGAGAAGACGGAGCGACCCATGAGCATGCTCACCAACAATCGGAAGCAACGCTGGCTGCTGCCCACGGTGCTCGCGGTGATCATGCTGATCGTGATCATCGGGTCGCTGGTGTAGGCGAGCCCGCACCCACCCCGGCGGAGGCAGGAAACCGCCGCGCTCCCGGACCGGCCAGGATGGCAGGATGGGCGCCATGACCAGAGGCGTCCGCGGCGTGGGGGTAGTCGTCCTGCTCGGAGTGTGCTGTATCGCGGGGGCTGCCGCTCCCGCACCGGCCACACCAGAGCCTTCCCCAACCTCTCCGAGCAGAGCAGTGCCGGAAGGGACCGAGCAGCTCTTCACCCTCACCGATCCGCGGATCGCCGAATCCAGCGGGCTGGCGGTCTCCCACCGCCACGAAGACATCTACTGGACCCACAACGACAGCGGCCCCGACTACGGCCCCACCCTGTATGCCGTCAACGGGGAAGGCGATACGGTGGCCACCGTCTGGCTCGCCGGGGAGGGGGTGGAGGCCCGCGACTGGGAAGCCATCGGGATCGGTGTCGACGAGCATGGAGAACCCGCGATCTACGTCGCCGACATCGGAGACAACTACCAGGGCGGGTGGCCGAACGTCCGGGTCTACCGGATTCCTGAGCCGCGGGAGCTGGTCGACCAGACCGTGACCGCGACCACGTTCACCTTCGTCTACGAGGACGGGGGACGGGACGCGGAAGGACTGCTCATCGACCCGCGGGACAACCGCCTCTACCTCGTGTCCAAAGAGTTCACGGGCGGGGTGTACGCCGCGCCTGAGCAGCTCGACCCGGACGGGGTCAACACGCTGACCCGGGTGGGCAGCGCCCCGCTGTTCGCCACGGATGCGGCATTCTCCCCCGAGGGGAGCTACTACGCCATCCGCACCTACTGGAATGCGACCCTCTACGACGCTTCCGAGGGGGTGCCGGGACGGCGGATCGCTACCGTCACCCTGCCGGAAAGCGATCAGGGCGAGTCACTCGCCTTCACCCGCGACGGGAGCGCCCTGCTCGTCGGTAGCGAAGGCACGCACAGCCCGGTGTGGCGGGTGCCTGTGGACGAGTTTCTGGACGCTCCTCCCGAGGCAGCGGACGAAGAGCCGTCGCCGGAAGCGACCGAGGAAGCCGACCTTTCCGGCGGGGGCGGCGCGGGCGGCCTCATCCTCGTCGGGGCCGGGATCGCGGCCGTGGCGATTCTCGCCATCGTCTGGCTTGCGCGTAACAGCTAGCGAGCGCCCCGCAGGCGGCGGCGCCGGGGCCCCGGTAACGACGGCTCAGGACGCGCCGGTTGCCGCAGCGCGGCCTGAGCCGGGACGAGACAGAGTCAGGGCAGGTCAAGCCTGGGCCAGGAACATCTCCCGGGCCAGGAACGCGTGCCGGGAGTGGTCGGTGAACACCCCGTCGACCCCCGCTGCGAAGAACGCCTCGTATTCGGCGGCAAACGACCCGTAGGCGGTCGGGTCGTCCCCGGAGCGCAGCTTCGGCGGCAGGAAGTGGTTC
The DNA here is from genome assembly GCF_017577275.1 of Thermobifida sp. Taxonomy (NCBI): domain Bacteria; kingdom Bacillati; phylum Actinomycetota; class Actinomycetes; order Streptosporangiales; family Nocardiopsidaceae; genus Thermobifida; species Thermobifida sp. The sequence goes on along the minus strand of NZ_PITY01000020.1, from coordinate 761,096 downwards.
TCGCTGCGGAACGTGTAGGGGTGCACGAGCAGGCCGGCCTCGTGGGCGTCGGCGACAAGCGAGGTGGGTTCGCCGAGTCCGCCCTCCTCAGTGACCGGGATGACGAGGGACTTCTCCGGACCGATCGCTTGCGCGAAGGACGCCACTTCTGCCAGCCCTTCCGGGGTGGTGTAGCGCTGCCACTGCTCGCCGGTGCCCATGAGGAACACCAGCGGCACCTCCAGTTCCTGCAGTTTGCGCAGACTGTCTGCCTCAAACGACTGGAGGAACACGGGGAGCCGCGGCTCGGGGCCGTGCAGCCCGCGCTCCCGTAGCAGGGCGATCAGCGGCGGCTCCAGATCCAGGCCCAGGGAAGCGTGGTAGGAGGGGTGCTTGGTCTCTGGGTAGACCCCGATCGGCCGTCCCAGCTCCCTGGTCAGCTCATCCGCCAGGTCGACGATCTCTTCCAGGGTGGGAATCTCGTACCTGCCGTTGAGCTCCGCGTTGTACGGGCGCACGTCCGGGAGCCGTTCGACCGCGCGCAGCGTCTTGATCTCCGCCAGGGTGAAGTCGTGCGCGAAGAACCCGGTGACCTCGCGCCCGTCGATGGTCACTGTGCGGCGGCGGTCGGCGAACTCGGGACGGGACGCCACGTCCGTGGTCTGCCCGATCTCCGGTTCGTGGCGGGCGATGAGATGCCCGTCGGCGGTGGCCACCAAGTCCACCTCGATGAAGTCGCCGCCGTAGCGCGCTCCCAGTTCGTAGGAGGCCAGAGTGTGCTCGGGGCGGTGTCCAGACGCGCCCCGGTGAGAAATGATCTTGAGGTGCGGAGGTTGCGGCTTCTTCTTGGGCATGGCCGAGACCGTTCGTGATCCGTGCTGCGGACGCGTCGGCCGGCCCGGAGAGCCCCGGACCGGCCGACAAGGACTTGCGATAGGGGTGTGTGGTGTCAGCTCAGCCGAGCTTGCCGACCACGTAGTCGATGCACTCGGTCAGCGCGCGCACGTCCTCCGGTTCGACAGCCGGGAACATGCCGATACGCAGCTGGTTGCGGCCGAGCTTGCGGTACGGTTCGGTGTCGACGACGCCGTTGGCGCGGAGCACCGCGGCGACCTTGGCGGCGTCCACCTCGTCACTGAAGTCGATCGTACCCACCACCTGGGAACGGAGCGCGGGATCAGCGACGAACGGCGTGGCGTACTCGGACTTCTCCGCCCAGCTGTACAGGATCGACGACGATTCCGCGGTGCGGCGGGCCGCCCACTCCAGGCCGCCCTGCTTGTTGAGCCATTCGATCTGCTCCGCGAACAGCAGCAGCGTGGACACGGCCGGAGTGTTGTAGGTCTGGTCCTTACGGGAGTTGTCGACCGCGGTCGTCAGGGAGAAGAACGCCGGAATGTAGCGGTCGGTGGCCGCGATCTCGGCCATCCGCTCCAAGGCGCGCGGCGACATGATCGCGATCCACAGTCCGCCGTCCGCCGCAAAGCATTTCTGCGGAGCGAAGTAGTAGACGTCCGTCTGGGTGATGTCCACGGGCAGCCCGCCCGCGCCGCTGGTGGCGTCCACCAGCACGAGCGCGTCCTCGTCAGCGCCTGCGATCCGCTCGATCGGCGTGGCCACACCGGTGGAGGTCTCGTTGTGGGTGAGCGCGTAGACGTCCACGCCGGCTTCCGCACGCGGCGGGGCGTAGGAGCCCGGCTCCGCGGTGATGACGGTGGGCTCGTCGAGCCACGGCGCACCTTGAGTGACCTTGGCGAATTTGGACGAGAACTCGCCGAACGACACGTGCTGGGATTTGCGGCGCACCAGGGTGTGCGCGGCGATGTCCCAGAAGGCGGTGGTGCCGCCGTTACCCAGCACCACTTCGTAGCCGTCCGGGAGAGAGAACAGTTCGGCCAGTCCGGAACGCACCCTGCCGACGAGCGACTTCACCGGCTTCTGGCGGTGCGAGGTGCCGAGATAGGTGGCACCAGAGGAGGCCAGGGCGGTCACCTGTTCAGGACGGACTTTGGACGGGCCACAGCCGAAACGGCCGTCGCCGGGCAGAAGGTTCTCTGGAATGTGGATCTCGGTCACTCGGCCAGCCTACTCCGGTGGACCGCTGGATCGCGGGAGAGGGGCCGTCCTGCGGCGTGATTCCCCGCACCGGAGCGGGGGGACGGCTAGGCGCGCGACACACGAAGTGAACCCCGGCCGGTGACCGGGGTTCACGAGTGTGCGAAACCAGACAGCTTTAGATGCCCTGGGCGAGGGCTTCGTCGGCGCCTTCGACGCTCTTGATGTCGCGCACAGCGGGGCCGACGTAGCGGGCGCTGGGCCGGACCAGGCGGCCGGTGCGCTTCTGCTCCAGGATGTGCGCGGACCATCCCGCGGTGCGGGCGCAGGTGAACATGGACGTGAACATCGACGCCGGGATCTGCGCGAAGTCCAGCACCACCGCGGCCCAGTACTCCACGTTGGTGGCGAGCACCCGGTCGGGCTTGCGGGCCTGCAGTTCTTCCAGGGCGGCCTTCTCCAGGGCGCTGGCGACTTCGAAGCGGGGGGCGTTCAGTTCCTTGGCGGTACGGCGCAGGACCCGGGCCCGGGGGTCTTCTGCGCGGTAGACACGGTGACCGAAGCCCATCAGGCGCTCGCCCCGGTCCAGGGCCTGGGTGACGTACTTGCGCGCGTCACCGAGGCGTTCCGTCTCGTCGAGCATGTGCAGCACGCGGGCGGGTGCGCCGCCGTGCAGCGGACCGGACATGGCACCCACGGCTCCGGAGAGGGCGGCGGCCACGTCGGCACCAGTGGAGGCGATGACCCGGGCAGTGAACGTGGAGGCGTTCATGCCGTGTTCGGCAGCGGACGTCCAGTAGGCGTCAACGGCCTTGACGTGGAGGGGGTCCGGTTCGCCACGCAGTTGGATCATGAACCGTTCGACGATGGTCTTACCTTCGTCGACCCGGCTCTGCGGAACCTTGGGCTGGTCCCCGCGGGCGGACTGGGCGATGATCGACAGGGCAGCGGAGGCAGCGCGGGCGACGTTGTCGCGCGCTTCCGCCTCGTCGATGTCCAGCAGCGGCTTGAAGCCCCACCGTGGTGCCAGGGTCGCCAGCGCGCTTTGGACGTCGACACGCACGTCACCGGTCGAGACCGGCAGGTCGATCGGGTCCGCGAAGGGAAGTCCGGGGTTGAAGCTGTTGTCTACCAACAGCCCCCACACGCGCCCGAAGGTGACGTGGCCGACGAGCTGCTCGATGTCGACACCCCGGTACCGGAGGGCGCCGCCCTCTTTGTCCGGTTCGGCGATCTCGGTCTCGAACGCCACGACTCCTTCGAGCCCGGGTTTGAAGTCCGACATACCGGCTTCCTCCGTCTCCTCGGTCCTCGGATTAGTAATCCATTGAACCGTTCGAGGATCTTTTGCTGACATGCGAGGTGCCGTTAACGGCCCGCCCACTGCTGGCGGCTACCCCACGGATCGTGTGAGGATGCACCACTGTGGACTATTCTGACCCTGCTGAGCTGCGTGAATCATATGACGGAGCGCCGTTAGACCCCCGTGGCCTGGCACCGCAGCCGATGGACCAGTTCCACGCCTGGTTTACCGAGGCCTGCGAGGCGGAGCTGTCGGAGCCCAACGCGATGGTGCTGTCTACGGTGGACCCCGATGGTGCGCCGAGCGCCCGGACCGTGCTCCTGAAAGGGTATGACCGGCGTGGCCTGCGGTTTTTCACGAACTACCGGTCGCGCAAAGGGGTGGCGCTCGCCCGCGAGCCGCGCGCTTGCGTCGTGTTCCCCTGGCATGCGATCCGCCGCCAGGTCATCGTGTACGGCTTTGCTGAGCGGCTTAGTGACGAAGAGAACGACGCGTATTTTGCGCAGCGGCCGCACGGGTCCCAATTGGGGGCGTGGGCGAGTGAGTACCAGTCCGCGCCGGTAGCGGACCGTGCAGAGCTGGACCGGGCGTATGCGCGTTGCGCGGAGCAGTGGCCGCCGGGCACGCCGGTGCCTCGCCCGGAGTATTGGGGCGGGTTTCTCCTGGTCCCGCAGGAAGTGGAGTTTTGGCAGGGCCGTAGTGACCGGATGCACGACCGGTTCCGCTATCGGCTGGTCTCCGGCACGCCGAGTGAAGGGGCGTGGCAAATCGACCGGCTTTCACCATGAAAGAACGGACAGTATTAAGAGATTCACCAATTTGTTAAGTGGTATAGGTCACGTTTTCGGAAAAAGAGTTGCGCGCCGTCACGCTATGATCGGAGGGGACGGTGATGTTTCCACGGTCAGATGCGCGTTTTAGACTCACGGCTGGCGAATACCCTCACCCACGCGTGCAACCCCGGAACAGGCGCGCACTGATCTGTGTTGAGACAACTGTCGTTGGCCGCTCTCAACCGGGCTCAGAAGGGGAGAGGGAGCCTTGACCGCACAGGGACTTATTGACACTACGGAGATGTATCTCCGTACGATCTTCGAGCTTGAGGAAGAGGGGATCGTCCCGCTCCGCGCCCGTATCGCCGAGCGTCTGCGCCAGAGCGGCCCCACCGTGAGTCAGACGGTTGCGCGCATGGAACGCGATGGCCTGGTGCGGGTGGAGAACGACCGCCACCTGGTGATGACGGAAGAGGGACGTCGTCTGGCCACCCAGGTCATGCGGAAGCACCGTCTGGCGGAACGGCTGCTGGTGGACATCATCGGGCTGCCGTGGGAGGACGTCCACGTCGAAGCCTGCCGGTGGGAGCATGTGATCTCCGAGGCAGTGGAAGAACGGCTGATCGGACTGCTCAAAGAGCCGTGGACGTGTGCTCACGGGAACCCGATCCCCGGCCTGGACGAGCTGGGTGTCGAAGGCTACGAGCCGGAGCCGTTCGCGAGTAGCTCCATCGTGCCGATCCCCGAGGCGCTTTCTGACACGCCGACCAGGGTGACGATTCGCCGTATCAGCGAACAAATCCAAAGCGACACCAAGACCATGCTCGCTCTTAAACGCACCGGGGTACAACCCGGCAAAGAAGTGACGCTCGAGGCGAGCGATGACGGTGTGCGAGTGATTGGTGGTAACGGCGAGGATGGCGAGTCGATCGAACTGCCCCGGCAGGTCGCCAGTCTTATCTTCGTTACCCGGGTCTGACCGGAGCGTCGGTCTCGCATCCAGCCCACGAGATCAGCCGTTGCTCTGCGCACACATCCTCACAGTTGCTAGTCTCGCCACATGGCGTGGACCGGAACGAATGGAACCGCGCGCGCCTGCCTTGGGGCGGCCGATGCGGTGCTCGTCGGTCATCAGTACGGTCCGTGACGGCGAGGTGGCTGTGTGATGAAGCGGTGGGGGGAAGCCTTCTACGACGATGCACTGTCAGGAGCCGAAGTCCTGGAACAGGTGCAGATCGCCGTGGTGGTGACGGACCGCTTCAGCAACCTCCGCTACTGGAACTCTTACGCCACCCAGCTTTTCGGGCTCGATGACGGGCGCGACTACCTCGGCACCCCCCTCGTAGACATCGGTATCCACGAAGCCGACCACGAGCAGCTCGCCCAGCTCGCCCGCAGGGTCCTGCGTGGGGACACCTGGGAAGGCACTTTTGCGGTGCTGCGCAAGGACTCCACCTGGATGCACCTGCGGGCCAGCGCGGTTCCCCTCCGGCCGTCCTCCGGTGCCGTGGAGGGCGTGGTCCTCTTCATCACCGAGGCGCTGCGAAGCGGCCGGATTGAGGAACAGTACGGGCTGCTGGACCGGATCGGACGGCGACTGGCCAGTTCGCTCGAGTTCGAAGCCACCGTGAAGGCTGTCGCGGAGATCCTGGTCCCCCAGTTCGCCGACCACTGCTTCATCGACCTCAACGACCACGGCAGGCTGATCCGCCGTGTCTCCGTGCACGCCGAGGGGTGGACTCCGCCGCCGGGCAGCTGGCCTGACGTCGGCGAGGAGGTGCACTACCCCGAGAAGCACTTCGTCTCCAAGGCACTGCGCCGGATGGAGACGGTCGTGGTCAGCGACTACTCCAACCCGGGCTCCACGGCCGGAGTGTTCCCCAACCGGCGTTCCGTGCGCGTCTCCGAACAGGTCGGAGTGACGTCGGTGATCGCGGCGCCGCTGCGCGCCCGCGGTGTCACCTTAGGCGTGCTCACCCTGGCCCGGTCCGGGCTCACGTCCCGCGACAAGACCGACTACGACAGTTTCGACCGCGACCTGGTCGGCACGATCGCGTCCCGGGTCGCCGTAGCAATCGACAACGCCCGCCTTTTCGAAGAGGAACGCGACACCGCACTCGCCTTCCAGAACAGCCTGCTGCCCCGGGAATTCCCCGAATTCGACGGACTGTCCATCGCCCACGACTACATTCCCGCCAAACCGCTGGAGGCGCACGGCCAAGGAATCCAGACCCAGGTCGGCGGGGACTTCTATGACGTGATTCCGCTGTCGGCGGGGCGGGTCGGCATCGTCATCGGCGACGTCGAAGGCAAAGGCCCCCACGCAGCAGCGGTCATGGGCCAACTGCGGGCCGCGCTGCGGGCGTTCGCCCAAGCTGACCGGGAACCCGCCGAGATCCTGCGCGAACTCGACGAGTGGGTCCGCCAGTTGGGCCGCCCGGACGGGGAAGGCAACACCTGGGTACCGAGCGTCAGTTGCTTGTACATGGCGTACGACGCCTGGTCTCGGGAGCTGACGTACGCCAACGCGGGCCACCAGCCTCCACTGCTGATCTGCGGCGGCAAGGTCGACGACCTGGACATGGCGATCCGCGACAAACTGCTGGGCGTCAAACCCAAGGGGGTGCCCGGCGACTCGGTGTACCGGCAGGGGGAGCTCACGCTGCCGCCGGGGGCGACGCTGCTGCTGTACACGGACGGCCTGGTCGCACGCCGGTCGTACGACGGCACCGTCGACATGGAGGCCGGACTGGAGCAGCTTCGGTCACGGGTCCGGGAGGTCGCCGACAAGGACGTCCACCAGATCCTGGAGGTGGCTAAGCGCGCGGTCCCCGGAGTGGCTGACGACGACACCGCGCTGCTCGTGGTTCGCTCCCACCCGGAGGAGCTGGCGCTCAAGCAGGAGTGGTTCCCCGCCGAGGCGCCTACGGTGGCGGAGGCCCGGCACTTGGCCGTGGACACGTTCAAGGAGTGGGGGATGGACCGGGATCAGGCAGAGCTGGCCTGCCTGCTGGTCTCGGAGATCGTCACCAACGTGGTCATCCACGCCACTCCCCACCCGGTGACCCGCGAGTTCACCGACGACGGGGTCAAGGACTCCGACGAGCAGCTGCCGCTGGACGGTTTCGACGAGTTCGACGAGGACTGGTCGGATCTGCTGGAGGAAGCGGCCGAGCAGGATGAGGAGCCGGTGCCCACCAGCCGCGAGTTCCTGCTGCGGCTCCGCCGCGGCGCCTCCTCGGTGTGGGTGGAGGTCTTCGACCACGACCTGCGGCTGCCGCGGATCCGTACTGCCGGTGCGGAAGACGAAGGCGGCCGTGGCCTCTACCTCGTGGACCAGCTGGCCGAGCGGTGGGGGTCCAGGCCCACCCCCGACGGCAAGGCCGTGTGGTTCCAGATCCCCATGCACCAGCCGGACAGCGAGTGACGGCGCACCACGGTCGGTAAGACAGCCCTTCTCCCAGGGCGGTTGTTGGCGACCCTTCCTCACTCCGGTTTCGGCCGGTGGTGGAACGGCCGGGGTTTCGGCACGTCCCGGGGTTCCACATAGGGTTCCACGGTGAGGCGCTGCCCCGCCTGGAGGGCCCGGCTCCGTTCGATCTCCGCGTTGTATTCGATGCCCAGCAGGATCGCGATGTTGGAGATCCACAGCCAGACCAGGAAGATGACGACCGCGGCGAGACTACCGTAGGTGCGGTTGTAGTTGGCGAAGTTCGCCACGTAGAAGGCGAAGGCCGCGGAGGCGCCGAGCCAGATGAGGACCGCCACGATGCCGCCGGGGCTCACCCAGCGGAAAGGTCGTTTGACGTTGGGGGCCGCCCAGTACAGCACCGACACCATGAACATCATCAGCAGGACGAGGACCGGCCATTTGACGATGTTCCACAGGGTGACGGCGGTAGGACCGGCCCCTATGAAGTTCCCCACCCACTGGGCGACCCCGCCGCTGAGGATGACTGCGAGCGCGCTGATCGCTACCAGTGTGAGCAGGAGCAGGGTGATGCCGACCCGGACCGGCAGGGTCTTCCAGAACGGGCGGCCTTCCCGGATGTCGTACACGATGTTGGCGGCCCGCATGAACGCGGCGACGTAGGCGGAGGCCGACCACACCGCCAAGGCGAGGCTGAGCAGCCCCACCAGGCTGGCGGTGGCCTGGTTGGCTTGGAGGTTGGTCAGGACTCCGGTGACGATCTCCACGGTCTCGTCGGGGGCCACCGCGCTCAGTTGGTCGCTGATCGTGTCGGTGGCCGACTGGCCGGCCAGGCCGAGCAGGGACACCAGGACGAGGAGTGCCGGAAAGATCGACAGCACCGCGTAGTAGGTGAGCCCGGCGGCCAGGTCGGTCAGGTTGTCTTCCTTGAACTCCACGACGGTGCGTTTCAGCGATGCCCACCATGAGGTTGCGGGAAGTTCGGCGGGAGACTCAGGAACCGCGGCACCGGTACCAGCAGCCGGGGATCGACTCGATGAGGCCGAGCGCTTGCTCATCCCACTCCCCTTGTCGTCGTCGGCTTTGAGACACGACTGCCCCACGAGACGGCGATGAATCGTGGCGTAGGGAGGAGCGCGGTCACGTCGTGGTCTGATACGCCCACAGCAGCAGCACAGCAAAGATGAAGACCACCGCGATCCCTTTGGTGCTCCACGGCACGTGGACCCGTTTGCGGAGCCAGCGGACTCCGAGGACGACGAAGAGGACCAGCAGGCCGAGGAGGATCGCGCCGTCGTATGCGCCGCTCATGAGCAGACCTTTCCGCTGAGTTTCCGTCGGTGGGAGGAGGGACGCCGGGCAGGCTCGCGGCCGTGGGACTCCCGGGAGGCGGGGAGGACACGACCGGAGCACTGCCGGGTGTCGGCGACAGGGATAAGTCCATCACGGATTCCTACCCACGCGGCGAAGGCGGGCAACGGCGTGAAAAGGAGCGGGTGCAACGGGTTGCCCCCGCCCCTCAACCGAATATCGTTCGGTATGGAGGTTTGCTCACGCGACCGAAGGAGGAACCGTGGCCGAGGCATACATCGTCGGAGCGGTGCGCACCCCGATCGGGACCAGGAAGGGGGCGCTCGCTGCGGTGCACCCGGCCGACCTGGGCGCCCACGTGCTCAAAGAACTGGTGAACCGGACCGGGATCGACCCGGCCGCGGTCGAGGACGTGATCATGGGCTGCGTCACCCAGGTGGGGCCGCAGGCACTCGACCTGGCCCGCACCGCATGGCTTTCTGCCGGACTCCCGGAGAGTACGCCGGGGGTCACCATCGACCGCCAGTGCGGTTCCTCCCAGCAGGCCGTGCACTTTGCGGCGCAAGGGGTCATGTCCGGCACCCAAGACCTGGTGATCGCGGCGGGTGTGGAGAACATGGGCATGGTCCCCATGGGCGCCAACGTGCAGTTCGCCGTGGACAACGGGTTGTCCGTCTACGGGCAGGGCTGGGTCGAACGGTACGGCACCCAGGAGATCTCCCAGTTCCGCGGGGCCCAACTGATGTGTGAAAAGTGGGGGTACACCCGCGAGGACTTGGAGAAGTACGCGCTGGAAAGCCACCGTCGGGCTGCCGCGGCGATCGAAGCGGGCTACTTCGACGCGGAGACTGCCCCGCTGGCCGGGGTCACCCACGACGAGGGGGTGCGCCCCGACACGTCGCTGGAGAAGATGGCCGAGCTCGCACCGCTCCGCGAAGGCTGGGCGTTGACCGCGGCCGTCTCCAGCCAGATTTCGGTGGGGGCGAGCGCCCTGCTCATCGCGTCGGAGCGGGCCGTGGCCGAGCACGGGCTCACCCCCTTGGCGCGGATCGTGCAACTGGCTTTGGCCGGGGACGACCCGGTGTACATGCTCACCGCGCCGATCCCCGCCACTCGGATCGCGCTGCGCAAGGCCGGGCTGGACATCGACGACATCGACGTGGTCGAGATCAACGAGGCGTTCGCCCCGGTCCCCATGGCGTGGATCGACGAAATCGGCGCCGACCCGGCGAAGGTCAACCCCAACGGCGGTGCGATCGCCCTGGGCCACCCGCTGGGGGCCACCGGCGCCGTGCTCATGACCAAGCTCGTCCACGAACTGCGCCGCACGGGCGGCCGCTACGGGCTGCAGACCATGTGCGAGGGCGGGGGACAGGCCAACGTCACCATCATCGAACGGGTGTGACCTGCCAGCCGGGCGGCCCTCGTGTGGGCTGCCCGGCTGGTCAGTCCGCGCTGTGGACGACGCCCTCCGGCAAACCGAGCCATTCCGCCATCTGATCCAGTTCCGCGGAGAGCTCCGCCATGGTGTCCGCGGGCGCGTGGTCTTCCAGCGTGGTACGCCGCACCAGCAGCCTGCCGGAGGCCCGGTCGGCTTTCAGGTCCACCCGGGCGACGAGGCGGTCTCCCAGCAGGAACGGCAGGACATAGTAGCCGTGCACCCGTTTGGCGGCGGGCACGTAGATCTCCAAGCGGTAGTGGAAGTCGAAGAGCGCTTTGATGCGTGCCCGCTCCCAGACGAGGGAGTCGAACGGGCTGAGAAGCGCCCGCGCCGCCACCGAATTCGGGAAACGCGCGTCGCGGTGCAGGTAGGCGGGTTGCCGCCACCCTTCGACCCGGACCGGGATGAGCTCCCCGGAGTCCACCAGGTCACGGACGGCTGCCCGGCCGTGGGCGGCGCTGAGCCGGAAGTAGTCGCGCAGGCACCGCTCGGTGGCTACCCCGTGGGCGCGGGCGGCGATCGCCACGAGTTGGCGCCGGGCATCGTCCGGGTCGGGGTCGGGCGCGGTGTGCACTTCTGCGGGGAGCACCCGGCTGGTCAGGTCGTAGCGGCGTTCGAAGTGCTGGTTGCGCCCGTTCGCGGTGATCTCGCCCCGCCAGAACAGGTATTCCAGCGCGGATTTCACGACCGACCAGTTCCACCCCCACCGCTTTGCGCTGTGCGGGAGGTCGTGCCGGAGCGCGTCCGCGACTTGGCGGGCGGTGACCGGACCGGTCCGGGCGACCTCGTCGAGGACCGCCCGGACCAGTTCCGGGTGTTCTTCCCCGGCGCGCTGCACGATACGCCATGCCCCGGTGATGTCCGCCATTCGCCACCGCAGCAGCCGGTGCGTGTGCAGGGGGATGAGACTGGCCTCGTGCGCCCAGTACTCCACAAGGAAGTGGCCGGGCGTGGTCGCCGCCCGGTCGAGGAGCGCCCGATCGTAGGGGCCGAGACGCGCGTACACCGGCAGGTAGTGGCTGCGGCACAGCACGTTCACGCTGTCGATCTGGATGACGCCGATCCGGTCGACCACCTGACGCAGGTAGTGCGCGGTGACCGTGCCGGAAGGGCGCGGGTCGGCGAATCCTTGCGCAGCCAGTGCTACGTGGCGTGCTTGGGTAAGGGACAGAGTCGCGTCGCGCCGAGGCGAGGGAAGCGCCGCTGATTCGTACATGTGTACAACTTAGCGGCGGGGGGGTGACGCTGTTAGAAATCTTCCTCACCGCAGCCCTCCCACAGCATGAAGACGGAGTCGCTGCACGTGGCTTCCGGACTGGACGAGGGGGAGTAGCGGTGCGGCGCTTCAGAGCGGGGGGACCAGTGGTCGGGGCCGGACAGTTCAGCGATCTCCCGTCGGTCGTTGCTGCGGTCGTCGGTCTCCGCGGGGGGTGTGGGAGTGGGTTCCGACGGGCGGGGCAGCGTCACGGGCTGCAGGTCTGCGGCACGCGTCAGGGTCTGCGGGGGAGTGGTGCGCACCACCGGCACGGGGGGTGTGGTGTGCTGGGGTGCAAAGTACGAGGCGACAGCGGCGGGCTGGATCTCAGCGTCGGGTGTGGACTGCGCGATCGAATCCTCAGCGTGGGGCGACAGGAGGCCGGCTGCACCGCCGAGGGAGAGCACGGCGAAGGAGGCCACCAGCCAACGCGCCCGGGTGGCGCGCACGATCCACGGCGGACGCGCGTGTCGGGGTCGGCAGCCCGGCCGGCGGCAGAAGGCTAGGCGCATGAAGAAGAGTCTCCTCCCAAGTGTGACGGTGAAAACCACCCAACAACACAGATTATAACTTTATGCAACTAAACAGTTTCTCTATGTAGTGGAATGGGGGATTGCCCACCCATACCCACACAGAGGGGGTGTCCGTTGCGGACGAGTCCAGATCCCGCCGGGGACCTGGAGCGGGGGTCAATGCGCGGCTTTCCGGAGAAGAGGTCGGGATTATTACCCTAAGTAACGGAGATGGGGAGTGAAACCGCCTCTCCGGCGCTCGCCGCCATGGGCAATCCTGGCATAGGATCGCGGCTTACATCAGCGAAATCTCAAGGTTGACCGGCACTTTCAACGACCCGGGCGTGGTAGGTGGTGATACGCGTCAGTCTGTGGAGTGATCCCCCGAAGGAATACACACCGTAACCGTTGTCCCTTCGCCGGGCCGAGTGTCGAGGGTGACGCTGCCGCCGTGGGCGTCCGCGATCGCCTTCACGATGGGCAGCCCCAGGCCACTGCCCCCGCCGGGATCCCGAGCAGCCCGGTAGAAGCGGTCAAACACCCGGGACGCGTCCTCGGGGGACATCCCCGGGCCCGCGTCGGTCACCGAGAGCACGACCTCATCGCCGTCCGAGTGCAGCCGCACCGTCACCGGGGTGTCCGGCGGAGTGTGTTCGCGCACGTTAGACAGGAGGTTCGCGAGGATTTGCCGGAAGCGGGTCTCGTCGATCCGCCAGAAGAGCCGGTCGGGAACGTCCAGGGTGAACTCCCGCTCCGGTTCCAGCGACGCCGCGTCCCCGGTCATGTCCCGGACGATCTCAGCCACGTCGCGGGTGGCGAGTTCCAGCGATCCGGTGCGGTCCAGCCGGGCCAGCTCCAAAAGCTCCCCCACGAGCTTGGACATGCGGGTCGCTTCCGCTTCGACCCGCCGCATCGCCTCGGGGAGCTCCGCGTCGGGGATCGCCCCCTGCCGGTACAGCTCGGCGTAGCCGAGGATGGTGGTGAGCGGGGTGCGGAGCTCGTGGGACGCATCGGCAGCGAAATCACGGACCCGCCGCTCAGACTCCGCCTTGGCGCGGAACGCGTTCTCCAAACGGGCCAGCATGGTGTTGATCGCCATCCCGAGCCGCCCCACCTCGCTGTACGGGTCGGCGTCGGGCATTCGATCGCCCAGGTCGGACCCGGTGCTGATCTGTCCAGCGGTGGTCGCCATCCGGTCCAGCGGAGCCAGCGCCCGCACAATCAGCCGGCCGCCGATCAGCAGCAGCCCGCCCAGCAGCAGCACCGCGGTGATCAGCTGCACGGTGACCAACTGGCGCGGATAGTCTTCCCGCTCGTCGGTAGGCACCCCGCTGACCATGATCGCGTTGGGGCGCATCCGCACCGTGATCAAGTGCGGGGGAACTCTTTCATCGGGGGTGTCCAGTTCGACGATCTCCTGCGACGAGGCGTAAGAGCGCAGCTCCGTCAAGGAGAGGTGGGCGAGCCGGTTCAACACCACGTCTTCGCGGAGCGTGTCACCGTAGATCTGGTTGACCTCCCCGGTCTCCGGGTTGAGCAGCACCACGAAGTAGGGGGACGGACTGGGGGCGTCGACCCCCACCGGTGGAGTGTCGTTGTCCAACCGGATCATGGCCCGCTCCGTGGTGAAGAGCAGTTGGGCTTCGAGCCGCTCGGTGATGAACGACCGCAGGGTCAGCACGCTGACCAGCGAACTGACCAGCAGCCCCACCCCGGTGACGATGAGAAGGCCAGCGAGCAGCCTGGACCGCAGTGTTCCCGGAGGCGCGAACAGCCCGCCGATGATCATTTGTCGTCTTCTTTAACGCGGAGCGCGTAGCCCACACCGCGCTGGGTGTGGATCAGGTTGGGGCCGAAGGGATCCAGTTTGCGCCGCAGGTAGCTGACGTAGGTCTCCACGATCTGGGATTGGCCCGCGTAGTCCCATCCCCACACGTTTTCCAGCAGCTGGGCCCGGGTCAGCACCCGTCCGGCGTTGTGCATCATGTAGGCCAGCAGCCGGAACTCGGTGGGCGACAGGTCGATCGGCACCCCGCCGCGGCGCACCGTCCACGTCTTCTCGTCCAGCTCCAAGTCGGCGACCCGCAGGACGCCGTCGGACGACTGCGCGGAGTTGGGGTCGCGTTTGACCCGGCGCAGCAGGGCGCGCACGCGGGCGATGAGGGCCTCGACGGAGAACGGCTTGGTGACGTAGTCGTCGCCGCCCAGGGAAAGCCCGGTCACCGTGTCCGAAGGGGTGTCCCGAGCAGTCAGGTAGATCACCGGGACGTCGTCGTCCTCGTCCCGCAGTCGGCGGCACACGTCGAAGCCGCTGATGTCCGGCAGTAGGACGTCCAGCAGAATCAGGTCCGGCCGTTCTGAACGCGCAAGGGCGAGTCCTTCCTCCCCGGAACCGGCGGTGCTGACCTCGAAACCGTGGAAACGGAGGGCCGCCTGGACCAAGTCCCGGATGTTCGGTTCGTCGTCGATTACGAGGACATGGGGTCGCGCCGTGGTCTCTGATTCCGTCATCGATCCACCTAGCGGGAGACTTCGGGGCTCCTGCCATGGTATTCATGCCGGTCTCAAGGCTGAACCGGGGAACTTTCCGGGCTGCGCTCGCCCAGCGGCCGGCGCGGCCCCGCGTCCGACGCGGTCCCGCCCCCGTCCCCGGAGGCGGGACCCGCCGCGCGCCGGTCATGGTGGAGAGTCCATGGGACATCGACCATCCAACCTCCTCTTCCTGGGATATAGGCGGGTACAGGCTGGGAAAACGCTGAGAACTGGAGATGCGGGCTTTCCTCCCTGACTGAGCGGGTTCGGGGGCGCAGAGCATGAGCGCTAGCCTTGCGGTGTGCGATTGGCGACGTGGAATGTGAACAGCGTTCGGGCGCGTAGTGAGCGGATCGCTGCCTGGCTGCGCAGGAGCGACGTGGACGTGGTCGCTCTCCAGGAAACGAAATGCCGGGACGATCAGTTCCCCACCGCGGTCTTCACCGAGCTCGGCTATGAGGTAGCCCACCACGGGCTGTCCCAGTGGAACGGTGTGGCGATCGCCTCCCGGGTGGGGCTCAGCGACGTGCAGATCGGCTTCCCCGGCCAGCCCGGGTGGGGGGAACCGGAGGAGGCGGAGGCCCGCGCGATCAGCGCCGTCTGCGGGGGAGTGCGGGTGTGGAGCCTGTACGTGCCCAACGGCCGGGAAATCGACCACCCGCACTACACCTACAAACTGCAGTGGCTGGCCCGGCTCCGCGAAGCCGGGGAGGCGTGGCTTTCCGAGGACCCGAAAGCGCAGATCGCGCTGTGCGGGGACTGGAACATCGCCCCCTACGATGAGGACGTGTGGGACATGGCGGAGTTCGAAGGCCGCACCCATGTCACTAAGCCGGAGCGGGACGCTTTCCACGCCGTAGTGGACGCCGGTTTCACCGACGTGGTACGGCCGCATGCGCCCGGCCCCGGGGTCTACACCTACTGGGACTACAAAGGACTGGCGTTCCCGAAGCGCAAAGGGATGCGCATCGACTTCATCCTGGCCTCCCCCGCGCTCGCCGAGCGGGCCACGGACGCGAAGATCGACCGCGAGGAACGCAAAGGCAAAGGCGCGTCCGATCACGCCCCTGTCATCGCTGATTTTCAGCTTGACTGAGCCTTTCCTGGATAGCGTGGGAGTGTGAAGCAAGGAGTGGCACCGCGGATCGCAGTCTTCGGCAGCGTCAACATGGACCTGGTGGCCTACGTGGACACCCCGCCCGCCCGGGGGGAGACCGTCCAGGGACGGCAGTTCAGCCAGGTTCCTGGCGGCAAGGGCGCCAACCAGGCGATCGCCGCAGCACGGGCCGGGGCGGACGTGGTCTTCCTGGGCGCGGTGGGCGACGACGTTTTCGGCCCTCAACTGCGCGCCACCCTGGTCGACAACGGCATCGACGTCTCCGGGCTGCGCACAGTCGGGGGCGCTTCCGGAATCGCCCACATCGTCGTGGACCGGGAGGGGAACAACTCGATCATCGTCATCCCGGGTGCTAACGGCACGGTCACCGGGCTGCGGGAGAACGACACCCTGCTGTTGGACGGCGCCCAGGCGCTGCTGCTGCAGTTGGAGACGCCGCTGTCCGGGGTGATTGCGGCGGCTCGGGCGGGTCGTTCACTCGGGGTGACCACGGTACTGACGCCTGCCCCGGCGCAGCCGCTCCCCCAGGAGCTGTTGGAGTGCGTCGACGTCCTCCTGCCCAACCAGTACGAGGCGGCGACGATCACCGGCGAGGACACCCCGGAGCGGGCACTGGCCGCGCTCTTGGAGACCGTGCCCGAGGTGATCATCACGTTGGGCAGCAGGGGTGCGCTCTACGGGGCCCGGGACCGCGAACCCCTGTGGGTCCCGGTGGTCCAGGTGGAGGCCGTCGACACGACCGGGGCAGGGGACACGTTCTGCGGGGCGTATGCGGTGGCTCGGACCGAGGGCCAGGACCCGGAGTCGGCGCTGCGGTTCGCCGCGAAAGCGGCCGCTTTGTCGGTGCGGATTCCTGGGGCGAGCACGTCGATGCCTACCCGGGCCGAGATCGACGCGTTCTGAGCGGCGCCGGGCACATGCTGCTGTGCCCGACAGCAGACAGCCCTGCCCCGGCAGACCGGGGCAGGGCCGGTGTGCGGTCTCCCGACAAGCGGGTCAGGACAGTGAGACGGTGACCCCGCTGCTGAAGAGGGATCCGTGGAGTTTCACCGAGACGGGCTCCACGCCTTCAGGAAGGTCGAAGACCACCTTCGCGTCGACCTTGTTGCCGGGGTTGATATCGGTGAGGAACGCTTCGGAGTCCTCCAGGTAGATCTCCGCCTCGCCATCGTTGGAGTACTCCTTGCCGTCGGCGTCGTAGAGCTTCACGCTGGATCCGTGGAACATCTCGGCCTGGTCGCCGATGTTCTCGACGGTGACGTGCACGATGACGAACTGGCCCTGGGCGTCGTGGTGCAGGAAGTCGTTGCCGATCCGGGATACGCCGGTCTCGATGTCGGTCACCGTGAAGGCGAACGCCCCGTCCTCGACGGTGTCGCCGATGCCGGCGGTCTTCTCTTCGTCGCTGCTTTCCGCGCTGTCGCCCTTGTCGTCCTTCTTGTCGCCGGAGGAGGCGCTCTGCCCCGAGCTGGAGGAGTCGCTTCCCACGCTGGCGATGACCGCGACACAGCCGACGAAGCCGAAGAGTACGACGAGGCCTAGCCCGATCAGCGTCGCCCACAGGCAGCCGCGGCTCTTCTTCGGCTGAGGCTGGGGAACTGGGGGTACGGGGTGGGTCATGGCAGTGTCCCTTCGCTGGTGGGAGTGGTGGCAGGTCGACGTGGACAGGCACGCGACGCCAGACGGCGCCGAGTTGTTTACGCAGTGATTCCTGCTGGAAACTGAGAAACATGTAAACATGGATTGTGTACGTAGTCAACATACATATTCTTCTTGGGTGGTGGTGGCTTGTGTACTGACTGCGCGGTAGGGTTCCCCCAGCAAGCCCTCACCACGCAGGAGTCGCGATGCCATCCACCCCAGCCGGGACTGCCACCGTGAACTCGGTCGGAATCGCTCGCCTGGCCGGAGTGGGAAGGGCAGCCGTCAGCAACTGGCGGCGGCGGTACCCGGACTTTCCCGCTCCTGTCGGCGGAACCGAGAACAGCCCGCTCTTCGACCTCGCCGAAGTGAAAGAGTGGCTGCGCAAGACGAACAAGCTTGCCGAGAAAGAAACCCCTGAAGCCGCGGTGGAGGCGGTGTGGAGCCTGCTCGACCCCCTCCGGAGGCACCTGGACGGGGCTGACGCCGTCGCCTTCCTCGGAGCCGCCCTGGCACTCCGGGACCAGGGTTTCGAGCTGGCGGAACTCTCCGACGACGCACTGGGCGCCCACCTCCTGGCCCAGCTCGGACCAGACCCTGATCCGCCGGTGCTGCCCGACCCCGCGGTGTGGCGCCGCCCCCTCCTCGAAGCAGTCACCCGCGTCGGCGTCCTCGGCCCCGCACCGGACGCCCTCGAACACCTCCACCAGCGCTACCTGTCCTCAGCCTCCCGCCAGCTTTTCGCCGACACCCCGAAACTCGGCGCCCTGATCGCGGAACTCGCCGCCCTGCAGACCGGCACCGTGTTCGACCCGTCGTGCGGCAGCGGAACCCTGCTGCACGCGATGGCACGGCATGCCCCCGGTGTCACCCTCTACGGACAGGACATCGACCCTGCGGCTGCCCGCCTCGCCAGAGTCCGCCTGCAACTCGCCGGAGCAGACGCCGACATCCGCGTCGGCGACTCGCTGCGCGCGGACGCGTTCCCCGGTCTCGCCGCCGACACGGTGGTCCTCCACCCCCCGTTCAACCAGACCGACTGGGGGTTCGAAGAGCTCAGCTTCGACTCCCGGTGGCGGTACGGCACTCCTGCCCGCAAAGAGCCCGAACTCGCCTGGGTGCAGCACGCCCTCGCCCACGTGCGGCCCGGCGGTACCGCGATCGTTGTGCTGCCCCCCGCCGTGGCGTCCCGCGGCAGCGGCCGGCGGGTCCGGCGCGAACTGCTCCGGCGTGGCGCGCTGCGCGCGGTCATCGCCCTGCCCACCGGACTCGCCACCCCGATGGGCACGCCACTGACCCTGTGGATCCTCCGCAACCCGGAAGACAGCACCGACCTGCCCGGCAAGGTGCTGCTGTTCGACGCCTCCGATGGGCGCGTCGACGACTCCCCGGAAAGCTCCACCCAGCCCTGGTCGGCCGTGGCCCACGCCATCACCGCCACCTACCGGGAATTCCTCACCGATCCGGATGCGGTGGCGAAGACCCCGGGCCGCCACCGGGCCGTGCCCTTGGCCGACCTGCTGGACGAGGCAGTGGACGTCGCCCCCGGGCGCTACGTGCAGCGGCTGAGCGCCGGCACCGACAACCTGGACGAGACCCGCAGCGACCTCATGCGGCTTTCCGAGGACCTCGTCACTTCCCTGCCTGGGCTGCGTCCCGCCACCGGCACCCTCTACCAGGCGATGGTCACCCTGGGCGAACTGAGCCGCATCGGCGGGTTGGACATCGTGTACCGGCGTTCCGGAGAGGATTCGGGGGACGACGAACCGTCCCTGCCCGCACTCACCGCGGAAGACATCGAACGCGACACCGCACCGTCCGGCAGGGTCCGCTCGGACAACAACACGGTCCAGCTCCAAGCCGGGGACGTGGTCTTGCCGCGGATCGCCCGGCGGCCCGTGGCACGGGTGATCACCGACGAGCAGGCTGCGCTGCACAGCAGCATCTACCTGCTGCGCCCCAATCCCGAAGTGGTCGACCCGTGGTTCCTTGCGGGATTCCTCACCGGTTCAGGAGCCTGCGCGGCGGCCGCATCTACCAGCCGTCCCGGGGTCACCCGCATCGCCGAGCTCCGCAAAGTGGAGGTGCCCCGCCTGCCGATCGCTGAGCAGCGCGCCTACGGGGACGCGTTTCGTCGCCTCCACGAGTTCCGCCGCACCCTGCGTCGCACCACCGAGGTCGGCGACCGCTTGTGGTGGCTGCTCACCGAAGGGCTCGCAGTGGGCACTCTGCGCCCCGAACAGGACTGAACTGAAAGGCCGTGAGTGCTATCGGACGTGCGTGACGCGAAGGAGTCCGGGCGTGGGTGCGCCTGAATCCAACGAACCGCTGTGGCTGCCCGCAGCCGGGGCGGTTCATTGGATTCAGAAGGGAGCGCACCATGCTCGTGGCCGCCCCACCGGGTCCGGAAAGGACGCGTCTGCGGTACTCGGCCTGGTCGCTGCGGCTGGCCGTCCCATGGCTGCTGCATGTGAAGACTGGGGAAAGCCCTTGTGCTTTCGAGGAAGCTAGGAGAGGTTGCTGTTTCGAACGCTCCAGTCCGTGTAACGGATCCAGGTGTCCATACGAGCGGCAGGACGGTAAGAGCTGCTTTCCCCTCGCAGAATTCCTGGACAATATCGCTAGGTCAATAGTCCTGAAGACGGCAGGGGGAGAAATTACTCCGGTGTGGCCCCCGAATCCAAAGTCCGGGGGCCAGAAGTCATCCTTGTTACAGGCGTCCTGCTTTGACGTCTGCGAGGAAAGCAGCCCATGCCTCCGGGGTGAAGTCCAGGTGGCCCAGCTCCCGGTGCTGGGTGTCACGGACTAGCACCGATCCGGGAACCTCAGCAATCTCCAGGCAGTTTCCCCCGGTGTCGCTGCTGTAGCTGGACTTACGCCATTCAGTGTGGTGGTTCATAGGAACTCTCCTCTGATCTTCTCGATCAGTTTCCGTGATGCATCGGGTGGAAGAGCGGCTCCTCGTAGCTCCCCGAAGAGACGCGCATAGTGATGCAGTTCGTCTGTGGTGTCGACCAGCATGCCGGAGATCCGTGTTTCCAGATAGAGGACTTGGCCTCGATCAGGCACCGTGATCACCTGGAATCCCGCCATAAGCTCCGGGTGGAACTCGGTCGACATCGGGACTACATAGATCCTGACATTCGGGAGTTGTGAGATCTCTAGGAGGTGGTCGAGCTGTTGTCCCATGACTGCTCGCCCACCGATTGGGCGGATCAGTGCTGATTCGTCGAGGACGACCACCAGCAGCGGGGGACGAGCTGAGGTCAGGATGGACTGACGGTCCAGACGAGCTCTGACTTTCTGGTCGATCTCCTCGACGCTGGCAGTGGGCTGGGCGAGCTGGATCCGCGTGCGCGCATACTCCTTGGTCTGAAGCAGGCCGGGGATCAAAGCAATCTGGAACTCCCAGATCTCGGAAGCGGCACGCTGCAACTGCACGATGTCCCGGAACCAGTGCGGGAAGGCGCTGTTGGTGTGGTTGATCTCCCACAGCCTTCTGACCTTCCCGCCTGTGTTAAGGACGTGGTCGATTTGTGCTGCGAGATCCGGTTTGCAGTTCCGGATTCCTCGCTCCACAGCGCTGAGCATCGCTTGTGAGATGTTGAGCGCTTGACTGAGCTGGGCTTGAGAAAGTCCTTGCGCCTCCCTGAGAAGTCGGATTTGAGAACCTAACTTCAGCCAGTGGGGGTTGACCCTGTCTGCCATTCCTCCACTCCTCAACACATGTCCACAACATCTAACAACACTGAAAGACAAAAAACACCAGTTCTGTTGAATCAGTGGATGTTCTGGATTTGTTGAGGGAGTGTTAGATGCGACGGTCTAAGGCCCCCTCGAGAAGCTGCATGGATCTGTCAAATAAACGGCCCTGGCCGGCGTCGCGACCGCCGAACCAGGGCCTTAGCCTCCAACCTTCCCAAACCAGGTGGTGACTCATGGACCAGGCTAATGCCTCCTCGCTGCGCAGGATGCAGCGAATGTGCAATATCTGCTTTTCTGTCCCATTAATCCTGATCGCTTTTCTCGAACCGTTCGGTCAGGAGGCGGCCCGGTGACGATTTCCCTCACGTCTTTCCCCGGAATTCCGGACAGTGTGGCGGCCGCCCGCAGATTCGTCACCGGGATGCTCCGCCTCTGCCCCCCAGACCAGTGCTCCCGACGAAGTCGTGCACCGGGTAGAGCTGATCGTGTCCGAACTCTGCACCAACGCGATCCGCCACACCCGTTCCGGGGATCCCGGACAGAAGTTCCACGTTCACGTGTGCACGGATGAACGCGGTGTCCACGTCGAAGTGCGCACCCTGCCCCCGCGCCGCCCGCGCTCCGTGCCCCGTGTCGTCCCGCCAGAGGATCCGTTCTCCGAGCATGGCCGAGGCATGTTTCTCGTCGACCAGTGGGCAACGCAGTGGGGAACACTCTCCCCACGGGAAAACGGCGTCTACTTTCTCCTGGCTTGGGAGCCATCCGATTGATCCCGGTCTCTGAGGGAACGACGGGCTGACCTTAACCACCACCCTCTTTCCACCGCCGAGCGGCAGGCCGGAAAACACCGGCCTCCACCGCATCACTCGACAGTGCTGTCGCCCCCTGCCTCGCGAGGAAACCCGCATGACCACAACCATTCGTCACCCCCAGCCTCGAATACGCCCCCTCGTCCCTGGATCCCCAACGATCCGCCCGAAACCGTGCTGCCAGCGTGGATGTACGCTCGCCGGGAACCGCGCTTCCCCTACCGCATCATCCATCCGGACGACTCTCGGACGGCGAGCACCGCCGATCAGGCAGAACACCTGAACAAGCAGCGGTGCACCAGCCCACGTATCCAGTCCTGCCTAGGACTGCGGACGCTTGTGCTCCTCACGAGCACGGCTCTGCTGGCCAGCACGGTGCTCCACGCCTGCACCCAGCTCACAGCCTTCTGCCCGCTATGAACTTTCCAGGTGGCGGCGCGGCTGAAGTGCCTCACCAAGAGCCCTTCCCCGCCGGATCACCCCGGCAGGCAGGACGGTAGAGACCCCAACCGGACGGATGGGCATTGCGCGAAACGGTCCTGCCATGCTCGCTCCGCCAGAAGGCTTTGACTCCTTCGCGAGCGCAGCGTAAGCCTCACAGCGTCGAAAAGCGGGTACGGAAGGCACAGAACAACCCGAGTGCCGCCTCAGTGCCCTGGCGTGTCATGAACCACGGCACTCGAGGCCCGCCCAACCTGGAGGCTGCCGTGACCGGACAGACCCGGCGAGAGCAGGTGAGCTTCGACTCTGCCGGCGTCGCATGCGCCGGAATCCTCTACCACCCGGCGGAACCCGCCCCCGGCAGGCAGCCGTGCGTGGTGATGGCCCACGGTTTCACCGGAACCATGGACCGCCTCAGCCACTACGCGCAGCGGTTCGCAGACGCAGGCCTCACCGTGCTCACCTTCGACTACCGCAACTTCGGGGCCAGCGGAGGACAACCCCGCCAACTCGTCGACATCGCCGGACAGCAAGCCGACTGGCACGCCGCGATCCGGTTCGCCCGCTCCCGCGACGACATCGACCCCGACCGCATCGCCCTGTGGGGGTCGTCCCTAGGCGGCGGCCACGTGCTTACCGTCGCAGCGGATGACCAGCGGATTGCCGCAGCCGTGGCGCAGATCCCCTGGCTCGGCGACTGGCGCACCACCAGGGACAAACTCCGCTCCCTTGCTGATCCGAGCACCCGCAAGCTGGCGGTGGCTGCGGTGCGGGACGCCTGGCGGGCCTGGCGCGGTCGGGCACCGCTGCTGGTGAAAGTCGTGGGACAGCCGGGGCAGGCTGCGATGTTCACTGACCCGTCTGTGCGGCGGGCTCTCAACGTCAACGACAGCGAAGACACGCTGTGGCGCAACGAGTTCGCTCCGCGCGCAGTGTTCTCCCTTGCCCGTTATGCCCCTGGGTCGGTGGTGGACCGGATCACGGTTCCTGTCCTCGTGTGCGCGGCAGAGCAGGACCAGGAGATTCCCTTCGAGTACGTGCGGAAAGTTGCGGCCCGTAATCCGCGGATCGAGCTGCGCGGCTATCCGGGGCGCCACTGGGAGGTCTACCGGGGCGGGGAGTCGTATGAGCGCGTGGTCGCTGATCAGCTCGTGTTTCTCCGCGGCCACCTGGGATGGTGACCGCGGGATCGGGAAAGACGGTCGGAAACCGACCGGAAATTGACCGGAAACTATTCCACGTCGCCGGGGTCGCTGTCCTGCAACCGGATCTCCAGCACGATGTCCACTTCGTCGCCGATCAGGCGACCGCCCCAGGGCAGCTCGCCGCCGTCGCTGATGCCGAAATCCGACAAGCGCAGCACCGTGCTTCCGCTGAAGAAGTGGCCGTAGCCGTGCTCGGCGCCCAGATAGTGCGGCGCTTCACCAACCCACTGGCAGTCCAAGGAGACCGGTGCCGTCACACCGTGCAGCGACAGCTCCCCGTGCAAGATGAACGCGTTGGCTTTGCGGTCGGTGGGCGTTTCGATCCCGGTGCTGACGAACCGCATCTCGGGGTACCGCTCCACGTCCAGGAAGTCGGCGGAGCGCAGGTGCGTGTCGCGGGCTTTGACCCCCGTGTTGAGGCTTGCGGTGTTGACGGTCACTTCCACCTTGGATTCGCGGGGGTCTTCCGCAACCCACACTCTTCCGCGGGCTCGGTTGAGCGTGCCCTGGACGCGGCCGAACTTCAGATAGTGGGCGACGAAGATCAGATTGGAGTGCAGCGGGTCCAGATACCACGTCCCCGGCTGAGGGCCCACCCGCTGCGCCTTCTCCTCCTGTACGGTCATGGCCTGCTCTCTGGTCACGGGGTGAATAGGGAGACTGATGTGAGTATGCCGGGGGCCACAGGAAGCTGAGAATCGGGTTAGAAAATTCACATAACACACGTGGGCCGCCCCAAAAACCGGGACGGCCCACGGGGAAGCGGAAGACGGCTACATCTGCTCGGGAGCCCGCACTCCGAGCAGGTCCAAGCCCTTGACCAGCGTGTGCAGGGTGACCGCGGTCAACGCCAGCCGCGAGTTGCGCACCTCGTCCCGGTCGGCTTTGAGCACCGGGCAGGCCTCGTAGAACGCGGTGAACGTCTGGGCCAGGTCGAACAGGTAGGTGCACAGCCGGTGCGGTTCCAGAGTGTCGCCCACCTGGACCACGGCGGCCCCGAAGTCCAGCAGTTTGAGCGCGAGAGCACGCTCCGCAGGCTCGGTGACCTGGATTGGACCGGTGACCTGCGCCGGGTCGATGCCGCCCTTGCGGAAGATTGAGCGGATGCGCGCGACCGCGTACTGCAGGTAGGGGCCCGTGTTGCCGTTGAGCGCCAGCATGCGGTCGAAGTCGAACACGTACTCGGTGTCGTGCGCGATCGACAGGTCGGCGTACTTGACCGCACCGATACCGACATCGCGGGCGATCGCGGCGCGGGTCTCCTCGTCCAGGTCGGGACGGGTCTGGGCGACTACCGCGGAGGCGCGCTCCACAGCCTCGTCCAGCAGCGCCATCAGCCGAACCGGGGCGCCGCTGCGCGTACGCAGGATCTTGCCGTCGGAACCGAGCACGTTTCCGATCTGCACGTGGATCGGCTCGGCGTTGCCCAGCCATCCGGCCTGGCGCGCAGTCTCGTACACCATGCGCAGGTGCAGGGACTGCGGGGCGCCGACGACGTAGATGATCCGGTCGGCTTTGAGCTGCTCCACCCGGTACTTGATGGTGGCCAAGTCGGTGGTGGCGTAACCGTATCCGCCGTCGCTCTTCCGGATGATCAGCGGCACCGGTTTGCCTTCACGGCCGGTGAAGCCTTCAAGGAACACGCACAGCGCGCCGTCGCTGACGACCGCCAGGCCCTTCTCGGCCAGTTCGTCGCAGACCGGTCCGAGCATGTCGTTGTAGGTGCTCTCCCCGGCAAGGTGGGCGTCGGTGAGCGTGACGTCGAGCTTGCGGTAGATCCGGTTGAAGTAGATCTTGGACAGCTCGATGAGGTCGCGCCAGAGCCGCAGCGTTTCGGCGTCGCCGCTCTGCAACGCGACCACGCGCCGCCGGGCCCGGTCAGCGAAGTCTTCATCGCTGTCGAACTTGGCGCGCGCGGCCTGGTAGAAGGCGTTGGGGTCGCTCTTGAGCTGGGCGGCTTCAGCGGAGTCCTCGCCGACCTCCAGCAGGTGCTCGATGAGCATGCCGAAGGGGGTGCCCCAGTCGCCGATGTGGTTCTGCCGGATGACGTGGTGGCCGAGGAACTCCAGGATGCGGGCGAGCGCGTCGCCGACCACGGTGGTGCGCAAGTGTCCGACGTGCATCTCCTTGGCCACGTTCGGCGCGGAGTAGTCGATCGGGATGTTCTGGGACTCCTGCACCGGCGTGCCCAGCCGCTCGTCTGTGAGCAGATCGTGGACCTGGTGGGCGATCCAGTCGTCGCGCAGCGTCAGGTTGATGAACCCCGGTCCGCTGATCTCGACTTTGCTGCAGACATCAGAGATGTCCAGGTGCTCCGTGATCGCAGTGGCGACGTCGCGTGGGGAACGTCGCAGCCGCTTGGCCAGGGCCAGCGCGACGTTGGCCTGGAAGTCGGCGAACTGCGAGGGACGGATGACGGGGTCAGTGTCGCGGTACTCGGGGCCGAAAGCGGCACCGAGCGCGGACTGCACCCGCCGAGCGAGAACTGTTTGCGGATCGGCCATGTCCTCAGCTTAGTGAGTGGCGAGACCACTTCGCGGAAAGAGCAGGTCATCACGGGTCACTTCGCTCCGGTACGGGACGGGGCGGGCGAAGGGAGCGCCAGCGGACGAGGACGATCCACCACAGGGCTGCGATGGGGAGCAGGGTCAGCGCATACCACGGCACCCGCCACCACGGGGAGACGGTGGTGGTGGGAGCGGCCGGGATCCGGTCCGGCACGGTCGGGACCGTGGTCAGTGCCCACATGAGGAACGCGTCACCGACCGGGAGCACCCCGCCGAGGTAGCGGCGTTTGCCCCGCCATTCCACGGCCATGCCGGTGGCCTCGGCGAACCCGGTGAGGGCGTCGGCCGTGGCGGTGTCCTGCGCGAGGATGCTTCCAGCGAGAGCAACAGTGCTCGCGGAAGCGGACAGGCCGAAGATCAGCGGACCGGAGTCGACGTCCCCGGGGGAGCGGTTGCCCCGCGGATATTCGCGCACCCCCGGCAGCATCGCGTGCTCGGAGGCGAAGAGCTCCCGGAACACGGTGTAGTCGGCGGCCGCCCACTCTGGGTCGATTTCGAACAGGAACCGCAGCAGCAGTGTCTGGGAAGTGCCGCGCGCCCCTTCGACCGGGTGTCCGGTCACGGGGTCGACCCGATGCGGGATGAGCCCGGTGGCAGGGTCGAGCCGGGCGCGCACCTCGGTCATCCACAGGCGGAACAGTGCGGCGTAGCGGTCCTCGCCTGCCAGGTGGTCGCGGAGTCGCAGGGCCGCCATGGCGACGACGTTGTCCACCGGCCACGCTTGGCCGGGATAGGAGGTGAGGTAGGGGGTGCCGTGGGCGAGGGAGGCTTCGAACGCTTCGGCGATCTCTTCAGCGGCGGCGTCGAGCGCGGCCATCTCCTCGGGAGCCTGCTCTGGTCCGCCCGCGACAGCCACGATCTGTCCGCGCAGCCAGGCGCTCCAGCCCGCGTGGAATACACCGTAGGCGGGGACTGCAACCGAGGAGAACGGTCCCGTGCCTTCGGGGGAGTAGAGCCGTTTGAGGGACCAGCGGGCCTCCCGTAACGCTCGGTCCTGCAGGTCGGGGTCGCGCTGGGCCACGGACAGCCACGTCAGCCCGTACAGCGCGTGCGTGAAGAAGTACCCCTCGGGGAACAGCTCCTGCATCGCCGTGCCCGCTCCCTCGTGCAGTGCTTCCCGGACGAACTCGAGGCGGGGCAGCGCGTCGGCGACCACGTCGGCGTCGGTGCGCTCCAGCGGGGAGGGGGTGTGGGAGCGGACAGTCGCCAAAGTCACTACCCCGGTGACCATGACGGCTGCCACGGTGAGGAGCACTGCCGCTGTCGTGCCGGCAGGGGAACGGTGGGGAGGTTCGTCGGTCACGTCGGTCACTTGACAAGAATGCCGGTTGCGCAACGGGGAGGGGAACCGCGCGTGGTGGGGGTTACTCTTCGGGGGCGCTGAGCCGGTGCAGCCAGGAAGGGGTGCGGCTCACGCCTGCGATGCCGCGGCGGATCTGGTCGGTGATGCGGCCCACCACCAGGTTGTGGGCGAGCAGGCAGGCGTGGGCGATGCCTTCGGCGCGGCTGGCGCCGTGGGCGATGACCACGGTGCCGTTGAGGCCGAGCAGGACTGCGCCGCCGTAGGTTTCGGAGTCGAACCGGGTCCGCAGTTCTCGGAGCGCACGGCGCTGGAACAGGGTGCCGAACCGGGCCAGCGGGCTGGAGGTGAGTGCCGCGCGGATTTCGTCGAACGCGAAACGGACCGCGCCTTCCACCGATTTCAGGGCAACATTGCCTGTGAAGCCGTCGGTGACGACCACGTCCACGAGGCCGGCGAGCAGGTCGTGGCCTTCGATGTTGCCGCGGAAGTCCAGGCGGTCTTCCGTGGCGTTCGCGGAGAGCAGTTCCGCCGCTCGTCGGGCTAGTTTGTTGCCTTTGCCCGGTTCAGAGCCGATAGTGAGGATGCCTACTCGTGGTTCGGCGATGCCGTGTCCGACCCGTGCGTAGGCTGCTCCTAGATGGGCGAATTGCACCAGCATTTCCGGCTTGGCGTCGGCGTTGGCGCCAGCGTCGAGCAGGATCGTCGGTGTGGGGGTGGTGGGGAGGACAAGGGCAAGCGCGGGACGGAGCACGCCAGGGAGCGTACGCAGGCGGACCGTGGCGGTGGAGACCACTCCGCCGGTAGAACCGGCGGAGACGAGGGCAGCGGCGGTGCCCTGCCGGACCAGTTTGCAGCCCACCGCGACACTGGAGCGAGCCCGCCGCCAGGCGGCGAGCGCCCCCTCGTGCATGGCCAAGGCTTCCTCGGCGTGCACGATGGGTAGTTCCCGGGCTGCTTGTTCCGCTGCGACGAGGGGGGCGAGCTCGGAGGAGCGTCCCACCAGGGCGAGGCGCAGTCCGTGCTCGCGCACAGCGCGTACCGCTCCGGCGACGATCTCGCGAGGCGCGTGGTCCCCGCCCATCGCGTCGACCGCGATCAGGGGCGGGGCGGCCGGAGGCCGCTGGGCGGTGACTGGACTGCTCATGGGGCTCCTCGTGCGGGTGGGACGCGGTAGCGGACCAGACCGATGCGTCCCTGGCGTCAGGGTATTCCTCCTTGTCGGCAAGTGGGCACTATGGGGGGACCCGGGTGTCAGAGCACCGTCATCCAGTCGGGAAGCTGGGAAATTGCTGTGTTTTCTGGATAATGCCGTATCCGGAATTCTCGCCCCACAAGGGGATGAATAGGGTAGAAAGCCTGCCGGAATCGGACTTCGCATGTGAACGGGGGCGACGCAGCCCCTGTCACCCCCGGACCGCGCCAACAAGGTCAACAACGAGTCCGATGTGCGCACACAGTGCGACCGCAATGTCACTTATGGTTGGCCAACCGTTGACCGAGTGACATGTGATACGAGAGGAGAGACGTGAGCTTGACGCACGACATGGCACCCCAGGCGTCCGCTGGCCGCCGGTTTCGTGCCTACACGTCGAAACACCTCGATGAATTGACCGCCCGTGCGGGATTCGGGGAAGAAGAGCGGCTCGCGATCCGCGCGGTGGCCACGGTTCTGCCGTTCCGGGTCAACTCGTATGTCATCGACGAGCTCATCGACTGGGACGCTGCTCCCGACGACCCCATCTACCGGCTGACTTTCCCGCAGGCGGACATGCTTCCCGAAGCGGATGTGGCGCGCATTGCCGACCTGCTGCGCAAGGACGCGCCCCGCCAGGAGATCAACCGGGTCGCCAGTGAGGTGCGAGCCAGACTCAACCCCCACCCGGCTGGGCAGCTGCAGCTCAACCTACCCAAGATGGACAACGAGCCCATGCCGGGCGTGCAGCACAAGTACCCGGAGACTGTGCTGTTCTTCCCCAAGCAGGGACAGACCTGCCACTCCTACTGCACTTACTGCTTCCGCTGGGCGCAGTTCGTGGGAGAGCCCGACCTGAAGATGGCCTCCGACGAGATCGACCGCCTGGTGGCCTACCTGCGGCAGCACCCCGAGGTCACCGGTGTCCTGCTGACCGGCGGTGACCCGATGATCATGGGCGAGGCGGTGCTGCGCCGCTACATCGAGCCGCTGCTCGAGGTGGAGACGCTGGAGTCGATCCGTATCGGCACCAAGGCGCTGGCCTACTGGCCGCAGCGGTTTGTCACCGACCCGGACGCCGATGACACGCTCCGCCTGTTCGAACAGGTCGTGAACTCCGGCAAGAACCTGGCGTTCATGGCGCACTTCTCGCACCCGCGGGAGCTGGAGCCGGACATCGTGCGGGAGGCGGTGCGGCGGATCCGTGACACCGGCGCGGTCATCCGCACCCAGGCGCCGCTGATCCGCACGATCAACGACTCCTCGGAGACCTGGGCGACCATGTGGCGCACCCAGGTGCGGCTCGGCATGATCCCCTACTACATGTTCGTGGAGCGCGACACCGGGCCGCAGGACTACTTCGCGGTGCCGCTCGCCCAGGCCTACGAGATTTTCCGCAAGGCCTACAACAGCGTGTCGGGTCTGGCGCGGACGGTGCGGGGCCCGTCGATGTCGGCGACCCCGGGCAAGGTGTGCGTGGACGGCATCACCGAGATCAACGGTGAGAAGGTGTTCATGCTCCACTTCATCCAGGCCCGGAACCCCGAGCTGGTCAACCGCCCGTTCTTCGCCAAGTACGACGAGAAGGCGGTGTGGCTGTTCGATTTGAAGCCCGCGCTGGGCGCCACCCGCTTCCCTTACGAGGAGGAAGCGCCCAGCGAGCCTGGTGCGCTAGTCGACACCCCGCACCCCTGACCGCCGCGGTCGCGGTCCCGGCGGGCGGAAGAAGAGCCGGGACCGCGCCGCACCTCCCGGCAGCCGGAGCCCGCGGAGGGGAAGGCTGCGGGCCAGGTCAGCGGCGCCGATCAGCCCGGCGTCGTTGCCGAGAGCGGCCCGCACGATCCGGGCTTCGGGCCGATGGCCGCGGCCGGTGAGCGCGCGGTGGAAGTGGGCGCGCGCCGGAGCGAGCAGCAGTTCGTCGGCTTCGCACACCCCGCCGCCGATGATGAACAGTTCCGGGTCGAACGCCGCGGCGAGGTTTGCTAGTCCGGCGCCGAGCCAGGCGCCGAGGTCTTCCAAGAGTTCGATGCAGGCGCGGTCGCCTTCACGGGCGAGGGCGGTGACCAGCGGCCCAGTGATCTGGGCGGGGTCGCCGCCTGCCGCGTCGAGCAGGCGGGAAGCCATGGGCGAATGCGCCGCGGCGAGTTCCCGGGCCTCCCGGGTCAGCGCGTTGCCGCTGGCGTACTGTTCCCAGCAGCCCCGGTTGCCGCATTCGCAGCGGTGCCCGTCGGGCACGACAACCATGTGGCCGAACTCTCCAGCCAGCCCGTAGCGGCCGCGCCGCAGTGCGCCGTCGATGATGATGGCTCCGCCGATGCCGGTGCCGAGGTTCACCACGACGGCATCGCGGACGCCGCGTCCAGCGCCGAAGCGGGTTTCGGCCCATGCTGCGGCGTTGGCGTCGTTCTCCACGATGACGGGAAGCCCGAGCCGGTCCTGGAGCGCTTCCCGCAACGGTTCATCGCGCCAGGACAGGTGAGGGGCGAAGAGGACAGTGGAGCGCCGTGCGTCGACGAATCCGGCGGCGCCGATGCCGACTGCCTGGATGCGATGGTCGCGGCGTAACTGTTCGACGACGTCGACGATGGTGTCTTCGACGATTTTGGGGCTTTTGCTGCGGTCTGGGGTTTCTGTGCGTATCCGGTCCAGTACGTGTCCGGCGGGGGTGACGACACCTCCCGCGACTTTCGTACCTCCGATGTCGATGCCGATGACGAGTCCGCGTGTGCGGCGTCCAGTTGTTCGCGTGAAGACCACGCGGTGACACTAGTCGACGTGGCGGACCGGTGGGGTTGACCGCTCCGAAACAGTCGGGAGCTGCTGGTGGAACGCGGGGGAAGGTTCCAGGATGAGGTCGTGGCGCCCGGCGATGAGTTCCTGGAACCAGATTTTGGCGCGGATGAACGGGCGGCGCAGTCGCTGGTCGCGGCGGATCGCGGCGGCGAGTTTGGCGGATCCTTCCGGGTAGCGCCACCGCGCCCACGGGGAGCCGGGCACGGCGAGGCGGATCGCGGTGATGATGCTGATCACGGGGATGAAGATCCCGATGATGCCGCTCCAGATCTTGCCTTTGAGCAGGCTCACCGCGGCGCCCGCGAAGTTGATGAGGATGAGCGCGACCATCCCGATCTGGGTGATGGTGGTGTCCACGGTGATCCCCCACAGCCCCCAGCCCACGGGGCGCAGCCCGGTCAGGAGCAGGCCGCTGAGGGCGATGGCGACGAACACCGCGTCGACCGAGGTGCGCCCCTGTTCGGTCCAGTACACGTCCCGCAGATGCAGGATCAGCGCGAACTCGTCGAGGACGAGGGCGGCGCCGAAACCGAACAGGGCAGCGGCGGTCGCCATGGCTGCGCCGTCGCGGTCGGTGATGAGCAGCCCGGCGACCCCGCCGATCAGCATGAACGCTACTCCGAAGACCACGTGGTGGATGTGGAGTCCGAACGGGGTGAGGTTTCCGGGCCACCACCGCACTCGGGCACGGATCATCCGCACACTGCAGCGGATCATCAGGAAACCGGCGACGAATGCGACAAAGAAGCTGAAGAGCGGCAAGCGGCCAGTGGCCACGATGTGGACGGCGAACCACTCGCTCACAGATGCCTCCTTCGCCCGGACGGACGCGCTCGCAACCAGGGGAGAGGGGTGCCGGGACGGCACGGAGTACCCGGGGGTCGATCGGACGGGGAGGCATGCCCGGTCCAACGCCCTGGTGGGTGAATAGGAAAGTGTAGGGGCGACACTTCTGTGCGGACATCCATATTGGTGGTGAAAACCTCCACGATGGGGGTCGGTTCCGTCGCGGACTTCCCGGGCTGGGCGAGTGCAGGATGTCGGAAGTAGCACTGTAGGGGGATGGGAAATTCCCCACCACACCGAACGTCGTTCTAGTTTTTTGGTGGGCTGCTTAATAGAGTGCGCCCCATGGAACTGAACGGAGTTGCCGCCCTCGTATCCGGCGGCGCAAGCGGTCTGGGAGAAGCAACGGTCCGGGAGTTGACGGCGGCTGGAGCGACCGTCGTCATCGCGGACGTCAACACGGAACGCGGTGAGGCCCTGGCAAAGGAAGTCGGCGGTGTCTTCGTCCGCACCGACGTCGCCGACGAGGACCAGGTGCAGGCGGCGGTCCAGGCCGCCGTGGACACCGGGAAACCGCTTCGAGCAGCGGTGTCTTGTGCGGGCATCGCGTGGGCGGCCCGCACGGTGGCCCGGGACGGTACACCGCATGACCTCGCCTCCTTCCGCAAGATCATCGACGTCAACCTGATCGGCACCTTCAACGTGGTGCGGCTAGCCGCAGCAGCGATGGCGAAAACCGAGCCGATCAACGACGACGGTGAGCGCGGCGCGATCGTCAACACCGCCTCCGTGGCCGGGATCGAGGGGCAGATCGGCCAGATCGCCTACTCCTCGTCCAAGGGCGGAATCATCGGGATGACGGTTCCCGCCGCCCGCGACCTGGCCGCGGTCGGGGTGCGCGTCAACACGATCGCCCCCGGCATCCTTGATACGCCGATCTACGGCCAGGGGCCGGAAGCCGAGGAGTTCAAGCAGCGGCTTGCTGCTCCGGTGCCTTTCCCCAAGCGCCTGGGTACCCCGGCGGAGTTCGCCCAGCTGGTCCGGGCACTGCTGGAGATCAGCTACATCAACGCTGAAGTGGTGCGGATCGATGGCGGTCTGCGCATGCAGCCGAAGTAGGGGAAGGAAGCATGGCCGACGAAGTTCTCTACGAAGCGGCAGACGGGGTCGCCGTCATCACCATCAACCGGCCCCAGGCGAAGAACGCGGTGAACCGCGCGGTGGCCGAGCAGATCGCTGCGGCTTTGGACGACCTCGACTCCCGCAAGGACCTCACGGTCGGGATCCTCACCGGGGCAGGCGGCACCTTCTGCGCGGGAATGGACCTCAAAGCCTTCCTCGCCGGGGAGGTCCCGATCATCGAGGGGCGCGGGTTCGGCGGTTTCGCCCAGCGTCCGCCGCGTAAACCGCTGATCGCGGCGGTGGAAGGCTATGCGCTGGCCGGAGGGTTTGAAGCGGTGCTCGCCTGCGACCTCGTGGTCGCCGCCGAAGACGCGAAGTTCGGCATCCCCGAGGTCAAACGGGGCCTGGTGGCCGCCGCGGGCGGGCTGCTGCGCCTGCCGCAGCGCATCCCCCGCAATATCGCCATGGAGTTCGCGCTGACCGGCGACTTCGTGGATGCGCCGCGGGCCGCTGAACTGGGGCTGGTCAACCGGATCACCCCCAGTGGGAAGGCGCTGGACGGGGCTCGGGAGCTCGCCGCGCGGATCGCGGAGAACGCGCCGCTGGCCGTCGCGGTCTCCAAGCAGGTCATCGTCGAGTCCGCAGACTGGTCTGCTGCGGAGCGGTGGCAGCGCCAGGATGAGCTCACCGGCCCGGTCTTCACCAGCCGGGACGCGGCAGAAGGGGCGGCGGCGTTCGCGGAGAAGCGCAAGCCCGTCTGGACCGGAGAGTAGGACCTCTTCGGTTGCTGGTGTGGCCGTGCCACGGCTGACGGCGCTCCGTGCCGTGGCACGGCCACAGTCATGCGGTTACTTCAGCCTGTGCCTGGCTGGACGGCGGCGTCGGGTCATCGCGATGAGCACGGCACCGAGGAACGCTGCAGCCGCAGCGATCACAGTGAACGCCGAGGTCTCGCTGCCCGTCACCGGCAGGGTTCCGCCGCCGGGAGTCGAAGGCGCCGTCGGTGCCACCGACGGTGACGGCGAGTGCGAGTGCGTGGGCGAGTGCGTGGGGTGGTGGGTGGGCTTATGCGTCGGCTTGTGCGAATGGGTCGGATGGTGTGTCGGCTTGTGCGAGTGGGTCGGGTGGTGAGTTGGGTGGTGTGTCGGCTTGTGCGAGTGGGTCGGGTGGTGAGTTGGGTGGTGCGTCGGATGGTGTGAGTGGGTTGGGTGGTGCGTCGGGTGGTGATGCGTAGGCCGGGGCGGCCGATGGGTAGGCGAATGCGTGGGCAGATGAGTCGGGTGGTGGTGCGTGGGCTTGTGGGAGTGGTGGTGCTGCCCAGAGGTTGAGTTCAAGGCTTCCCCTCCCAGCCGGGTCGCCGCGGGAGGCGGCCATTCCGTCGGCCACGAAGCAGCGAGATCCCGCGGATCTGCGGCATTCGGGGGGAGGGTCACACCAGCAGGAAGGTTGTGGTGTTCCCGCTCGGAGCAGCCTGCCGCCCCGGAGCCGGGAGAGAAGCATTCCCAGACGGAGATGTCCGAAGCATCGTGGACCAGCACCGTCGCCGAATCAGCCTCGGGCTCGGTTACGGAACGGTCAGCAGTGTGCCAGGCCAGGAACGATATCGCGGAGAAAGTCAAGGCAGCCGAGAGTCCGGACGCCGCAATTCCCCTCACCAGAAGACTCAACCTTCCCCCCAGGAGTGAGCGCTGCCGATTCCGCACCCAGGGCTTCGGGTGCGCAACCCAAACAACAATCCGTCGGGGGGAATCCTGAAACTCGCCACGCGGTACGCTTGGTCAACAATTGGCCCTGCCAACCCAGTTTTGACCGGCAGATGATCGTGACAACGATGGCTGATGAACTGAGAGTGGTCTCCTGTTTCCTGTACGTCAGGGCTGGTGGGGTGCTTTCTCCGGCGGTGTGCACCGGGACCGTGAAGCAGTAGACAGGCTGCAACAGCAAGGGACCGGAAAGGCTGTCGCACCTTCCGGTCCCGGAAAGACGAGGGTGGGAAAGACCAGGGTCAGATCCGCTGCCAGGCCTCAGTGAGGACCTCGCGCAGGATGCTCTCCATCTCAGCGAAGTGCTCGGGGCCGCAGATCAGGGGCGGGGAGAGCTGGACGACGGGCTCTCCGCGGTCATCGGCGCGGCACACCAGGCCGGCGTCGAACAGTGCGGGGGAGAGGAAGCCCTTGAGGAGGCGGTGCGCTTCCTCGTCGGTGAAGGTCTCCTTGGTCTCCTTGTCCTTGACCAGTTCGATCCCGTAGAAGTAGCCCTCGCCGCGCACGTCGCCCACGATCGGCAGGTCGAGCAGCTTCTCCAGGGTCGCACGGAACGCCGGCGCGTTGGCCTGCACGTGGTCGATGAGGCCTTCGCGTTCGAAGATGTCCAGGTTGGCCAGGGCGGCCGCGGCCGCCACCGGGTGGCCAGCGAAGGTGCTGCCGTGCAGGAAGGTGTTGCCCGCCTCCCGGAACGGTTCCACCAGGTGCTCCCGGGCGATAAGACCGCCCATCGGCACATAACCCGAGGTCACACCCTTGGCGAAGGTGATGATGTCCGGCAGGTAGTCGAACCGCTGGGCGCCGAAGTACGCGCCGACCCGGCCGAACGCGCAGATGACCTCGTCAGAGACGAGAAGGACACCGTAGCGGTCGCAGATCTCACGGAGCCGCTGGAAGTAGCCGGGAGGTGGCGGGAAGCAGCCGCCCGAGTTCTGCACCGGCTCGACGTAGACCGCTGCGATGCTCTCCGGGTCGTTCTGCAGGATGGCTTCTTCCACCTGGTCAGCAGCCCAGCGGCCGAACGCTTCGGGGTCGTCGCCGTGGACCGGGGCCCGGTAGATGTTGGTGTTGGGCACCTGGATCGTGCTCGGCACCAGCGGCTCGAACGGGGTTTTGATCGCTTGGAGGCCGGTGATCGACAGGGCGCCCATGGTCGTGCCGTGGTAGGCGATACGGCGGCTGATCACCTTGTGCCGGGTGGGCTGGCCGATGAGTTTGAAGTACTGGCGGGCCAGCTTCCAGGCCGACTCCACGGCTTCGGAACCGCTGGTGGTGAAAAAGACCCGGTTGAGGTCTCCCGGCGCCAGGTCGGCGAGGCGGTCAGCCAGCTCGATGGCGGTCGGGTGGGCGTAAGTCCAGATCGGGAAGTAGGCCAGTTTCCGGGACTGTTCCGCGATCGCCTCGGCGATCTCGGTGCGGCCGTGGCCGACTTGAGAGACGAACAGGCCGGCGAGACCGTCCAGGTACCGTTTGCCGTTAGTGTCGTAGACGTAGGGCCCTTCACCTCGCGTGATGACCGGGACGTCGGTGTCCTGGTATGCCGCGAGCTCGGTGAAGTGCATCCAC
The DNA here is from genome assembly GCF_017577275.1 of Thermobifida sp. NCBI lineage: Bacteria > Bacillati > Actinomycetota > Actinomycetes > Streptosporangiales > Nocardiopsidaceae > Thermobifida > Thermobifida sp. The sequence goes on along the minus strand of NZ_PITY01000020.1, from coordinate 724,495 downwards.
AGGTGGTCTTTTGCCGCCTGTTGAAAGTCGTTCGCCGCGAGTCCACTACCTGACCGCACTGTCACTTGGTTCCCCCAGAGCTGCGTTCTAGCGGAGGGGTGGCCGGGCTGTGGCGTCCTCCGTACAGAGAGTGCGGGAACACGCGGTGCTCCCGATGAAAATAGTTGCATCAAAAGCAGACATGTCAAGTATTAGTCGTGAAACGCGATATTTACAACGGAATCCCTTGTTTTGTGTCGTTGGTTCTGTCAGGGTATGCATAACAACCCTGCGTTTGCCGTGACGCAGTTGACCAAGGAGTAGAAAGTGACCAGCCACTCCGACGGCCTGCGCCGCCTGCGTAACTTCATCAATGGTGAGTACGTAGACTCCGTCGACGGCCGAACCGCACCGGTCGTCAACCCAGCCACGGGTGAGGCCTACGCCGAAGCACCGGTGTCCACGGCAGAAGACGTGGACCGGGCCTTCCGTGCCGCCGCCGACGCCTTCGAGAACGGGTGGCGCGACTCCACCCCCGCCGAACGGCAGATCATCCTGAACAAGATCGCCGACGCAGTGGAGGAACGCGCCGACGAGCTTGTCGCCGCCGAAGTCGAGAACTGCGGAAAGCCTGTCAAGGCCACGCGCGAGGAAGAGATCTGGCAGGTCACCGACGCGCTGCGGTTCTTCGCTGGTGCGGCACGGGTGCTGGAGGGCAAGGCGGCCGGCGAGTACATGGCCGACCACACCTCCTGGATCCGCCGCGAACCCATCGGCGTCGTCGGCCAGATCACTCCCTGGAACTATCCGATGGCGATGGCCGCGTGGAAGATCGGACCGGCGCTCGCTGCGGGCAACACCATCGTCCTCAAGCCGTCCGACACCACGCCCGTCTCCACTCTGCTGCTCGCCGAGATCGCCGCAGAATTCCTGCCGCCCGGCGTGTTCAACGTCGTCACTGGTGACCGCGACACCGGGCGCGCCCTCGTCGACCACCCGATCCCGCGGCTCGTCTCGCTCACCGGGTCCACCCGCGCCGGATACGAGGTCGCCCAGTCCGCATCCCGCGACCTCAAGCGGCTCCACCTGGAGCTGGGCGGCAAAGCCCCGGTGATCGTCTTCGACGACGCGGACGTCGAGAAGGCCGCCGAAGGCATCGCCGGAGCCGGGTACTTCAACGCGGGACAGGACTGCACTGCTGCCACCCGCGTGCTGGCCGCCCCCGGCATCCACGACGACCTGGCCGCGGCACTTGCTGAACAGGCGAAGAAGACCAAGACCGCCGGCCCGGACGAGACCGACGCTTACTACGGTCCGCTGAACAACCCCAACCAGTTGGACCGGGTCAGCGGCTTCTTCGAGCGCCTCCCCGACCACGCCGAAGTGCTCACCGGCGGTTCCGCCGTGGACCGTCCCGGCTACTTCTTCTCGCCCACGGTCGTGTCCAACCTGCGCCAAGGCGACGAGATGGTCTCCGAAGAGATCTTCGGGCCGGTCATCACGGTCCAGCGCTTCGACGACGAGGACACGGCGGTCGCGTGGGCCAACTCAGTAAAGTACGGACTGGCATCCAGTGTGTGGACCAAGGACCACGCGCGCGCTCTGCGGGTCTCCCGTCGCCTCGACTTCGGATGCGTGTGGATCAACACGCACATCCCGATCATCGCGGAGATGCCGCACGGAGGCTTCAAGCACTCCGGATACGGTAAGGACCTGTCCCTTTACAGCCTGGAAGAGTACACGCGCATCAAGCACGTGATGAGCTACATCGGCAGGGACTGATCATGAGGCAGGTCCACGCCGTGGACCAGGATTGAGGTCGGCGGGCCTTCGGGCCCGCCGCAGAGTACGACCCCCACCAAAGGACCCCCGACTATGGCGACCACGACGGAAAAAACACCGGCCGCGCCTGGCGTAGTAGCGACAGAGAGCAACCAGGCAGTCCCCGCCATCAGTCTGGAAAAAGTCAGCAAGACCTACCGATCCGGGCAGGTCACCACCACCGCGGTCGAATCCATCGACTTGGAGATCCGTCAAGGGGAGTTCTTCTCCCTGCTCGGGCCTTCCGGTTGCGGCAAGACCACCACCATGCGGATGATCGCCGGCTTCGAGGAGCCCACTTCAGGAGTCGTGCGCCTGTCCGGTAAAGACGTCACCGGGGTTCCCCCGAACCGCCGCGACGTCAACATGGTCTTCCAAAGCTACGCCCTGTTCCCGCACATGACCGTCGCGGAGAACGTGGCCTTCGGACTGAAACGCAAGAAAGTCCCCGCGGCCGAGATCCGCACTCGGGTCGCTGAAATGCTCGAACTCGTCGAGTTGGGGGACCGGGCCAAGTACAAGCCCAGGCAGCTTTCTGGGGGCCAGCAGCAGCGTGTCGCACTGGCCCGCGCCCTCGTCAACCGGCCGAGCGCACTCCTGCTCGACGAACCTCTCGGTGCTCTTGACCTGAAACTGCGCCAGGCCATGCAGTTGGAGCTCAAACGCATCCAACGCGAGGTCGGCATCACCTTCGTCTACGTCACTCACGACCAGAGCGAAGCGTTGACCATGTCCGACCGCATCGCCGTCATGAACAAGGGCCGGATCGAACAGCTCGGCACGCCAGCGCAGATCTACGAGACCCCCGCGACCCGGTTCGTGGCCGGGTTCATCGGCACCTCCAACATCCTCACCGGGACCGCGCAGCGGGTCTCTGACACTCTCGTCCGCATCGACTACGGCGGCGACCAGCACGTCCTCGCGAACACCCCGCAACAAATGTCGGATTTGGGGCTCGTAATTACCGTTCGTCCCGAAAAGATACGACTTGGGAAAGATGTGCCGGATGCCAATGTAAGTCGCATTCGCGGTACGGTGCGTGAGGTTGTCTATTTGGGAGCAACGACGCACTACACTGTGCGAACGGTTGACGACACCGACATCGTGGTGTTTCAACAGAACTCCTCCGACGCCAGCAACCTCGCAGATCACGGAGACACCGTGTGGCTGTCCTGGCGTCCCGAGCACTCTTACGTGCTTCCAGGCTGAACAGTTCAGCCGTTCCTCTGCACCATCCCCCCTAACTCAGGAACGACGGCACCGTGCGTAGAAAACACACCATCAATCCTGCTGTGCTGCGTGGCTTCACCCAGCGTCGTGTGAGCCGCCGCGACACCTTCAAACTCGCTGGTCTTTCCGCTGCCGCCCTGGCGCTCGCCGGCTGCGGTATCGAGGGACAGGGCCAGCAGTCCACCACCTCGGAGAACTTCTGGAACGGGAAGGAAAGCAACGGCAAAGTCCGCTTCGTCAACTGGCCGCTCTACATGGACCCCGAAAAGCCGGAGCTCAAGCGGTTCACCGAGCAGACCGGCATCGAGGTCGAATACAGCGAGGCCATCCAGGACATGCCGTCGTGGTTCGGAGAGATCCAGCCGCTCCTGGCCAACGGCGACGACATCGGCGCCGACCTCATGGTCATCAGCAACGGGCAGGAGCTCACCAAGCTCATCGCACTGGGCTACCTCGCCCCGCTGAAGCGCGACCAGTTGACGAACTTTGCCGAGTTCGCCGACGAGTTCTACACGATGTCGGCCTACGACTACGGCAACCAGTACACCGTTCCCTACGCCTCGGGGATCACCGGCATCGCCTACGACCCCGAACGGGTCGGACGCGAAATCACCTCCATCAAGGACCTGTGGGACCCCGAGTTCAAGGGACGGGTCGGCATGATGCGCGACCCGCAGGAGATCTCCAACTTCGCGCTGCTCTACAACGGTGTCGCTCCGGAAGACTCCACCCCCGAGGACTGGGAAGCCGCTGCCGAAGTCCTGAAGAAGCAGCGCGACGACGGGATCGTGCGTGCCTACTACGAGCAGGACTACATCCAGCCGCTCACCAACGGCGACATCTGGATCACCATGGCCTGGTCCGGTGACATCTACCAGGTCAACGCCGAAGAAGGCACCAACCTCAAGTTCGTTATCCCCGAAGAGGGCGCCACGCTGTGGACGGACAACCTGACGATCCCGATCACGGCGCAGAACCCGGTCGACGCCCTCATGCTCATCGACTTCTTCTACGACCCGGACATCGCCGCGAGCCTCACCGAGTACATCAACTACATCTGCCCGGTGCCGCACGCGAAGGAAGTACTGCTCGACCGGGCCGCGGAACTCGACGGCGAAGACAGAGAAGCCCTCGAAGAGCTGGCGAACAGCCCCCTCGTCTTCCCCTCCGAGAGCGACTACGCCAGACTCCACAACTACGTGGTGTTGGACGTGGAAGCCGGGGAAGACGAAGAATTCAACTCCATCTTCCAAGCGGTGACCCACGCTTAGGGAACCATGACACGGTTGCTGAACAGGGCCGCCCCCTACCTGCTGGCGCTGCCCGCCTGGATCTGGCTAGGTCTCTTCTTCGTAGTGCCGATCGTCGGCCTGCTGTGGATGTCCCTGATGACCGGAAACATCATCGTGGGGTTCCAGCAGACCTTCAACGTCGGCATCTACCCGGAAGTGATCACCACCTACTGGGAGCACATCCTGCGCTCCCTCGGGTATGGACTGGCCGCCACCCTACTGTGCATCGCCATCGGCTACCCGGTGGCCTACTGGATCGCCTTCCACGGTGGCGCCCACAAGTCCACCTACCTTCTCCTCCTCCTACTTCCGTTCTTCGTGACCCAGGTGCTGCGCACCATCTCCTGGAAGTTCCTGCTTGCCGACGACGGCCTGATCCTGGGGACGCTCAAAGCCATCCACCTGCTGCCGCAGGATGCGCGCGTCCTCAGCACCTCGATCGCGGTCATCTTCGGACTGGCATACACCTTCCTGCCGTTCATGGTCCTGCCGATCTACGCGGTGCTGGAACAGGTGGACCACAGGGTCGTGGAAGCCGCCTACGACCTGTACGCGTCCCGATTCCACGCGTTCGTCCACGTGATCCTGCCGATGTCCCTGCCCGGTGTCTTCGCCGGCGTCCTGCTGGTCTTCGTGCCTAGCAGCGCCGACTACGTCACCGCATGGGTGCTCGGCGGCACGCACAACACCATGATCGGCAACGTCATCCAGTCGCAGTACTTGGTCAACAACGCGTACCCGACCGCCGCGGCCATTACCTTCGTGCTGATGTCGGCCCTGCTCATCGGGATCTTCAGCTACGCCAAGGCGCTGGGGACTGAACGGGTGATGGAGGTGCAGGCGGGATGAGCGCCACAGCCACCAAGGCCGAAGCAACCGTGTCCCGTCGCCAGCGGCGGCCCAGGATCACACTGGGCAAAGTGTTCACCTGGGCCGTCCTGGTCTGGCTGTTCCTGCCCATCGCGGGCATGATCGCCTTCAGCTTCAACGACATCAGCGGACGCCACAACGTCACCTGGCAGGGCTTCACGCTCAAGTGGTACGGCAAGGCGTTCGTCTACCCGGACCTCAACCAGGCGCTGTTCAACACCCTGCTCATCGGGTTCGCCACCATGCTCATCGCCGGAATCACCGGCACCCTGCTCGGCTTGGCGATGGGCCGCTACCGGTTCCGCGGGCAGCAGGCCAGCAACCTGGTGATGTTCGCCGCGATCTCCGCACCCGAAGTCGTCATCGGCGCGTCACTGCTGTCGCTGTTCATCGCCCTCAACCTGACCCTGGGCATGACCACCGTGATCATCGCGCACGTCATGTTCAGCATCTCGTTCGTGGCGATCACCGTGCGGGCCCGGGTCATGACCATGGACCCCAGCATTGAGGAAGCCGCGCGCGACCTCGGCGCGGACAGTTGGACCACGTTCCGGCTGGTGACCTTCCCCATGCTGTTCCCCGCAATCATGGCGGGCGGCCTGCTGGCGTTCGCGCTGTCAGTGGACGACTTCATCATCACCAGCTTCGTCAGCGGCGACCTCACCACCTTCCCGCTGTGGATCTGGGGTTCCACCCGTGTCGGCATCCCCCCGCAGGTCAACGTGATGGGCACGCTGATCTTCGTGGTGGGTGTGCTGCTCGCCATCACCAACATCATCCTCGCCCGGCGGCGCTCCTGACCTGGGCGCCGACCCTCCCGACGAGAAGAGGGATATCCCGTGTCCGCTCTCGCACGTCTGGCCGCTGCCGCACTCGCCGACGCCAAACCCACGGTGTTCTGGCAGGACCCCCAGGTCGCGGGCCACACGGTTCCCGAACCGGAACCGGAGCTGCGGGGACACATCACCACCGATCTGGCTGTGGTCGGCGGCGGCTACAGCGGCCTGTGGACTGCGCTGCTCGCCAAAGAACGCGACCCTGACCGGGACGTCGTGCTGCTGGAAGCACGCACCGTGGGATGGGCGGCGTCCGGCCGCAACGGCGGCTTCTGCGAGTCCAGCCTCACCCACGGCCACGCCAACGGGGTGGAGCGGTGGCCCGACGAAATCGCCGAACTGGAACGGCTGGGCCACGAAAACCTCGACCGGATCGCGGAGGCCGTGGCACGGTACGGCATCGACTGCGAATTCGAACGCACCGGTGCCATCATCGCCGCCACTGAAGAGTGGCAGCTCCCCGGGCTCCGCGAAGACGCGCAGCGGATGCGGGACCTGGGCTACGACGTCGTCGACCTGGATGCCGCCCAGATGCGGGCCGAAGTGAACTCGCCTACCTACCTCGGCGGCATCTACGACCGTGACGGGGTGGCCATGCTGCACCCCGCCAAACTCGCCTGGGGGCTCCGCGAAGCATGCCTGCGCTTAGGCGTGCGGATCTTCGAGCACACCCCGGTGCGGGCGATCCGCTCCGAACCCGGTCGGCTGCGGCTGGAAAGCCGCCACGGGTCCGTGCGGGCCCGGCAGGTAGCGTGGGGGACGGGCGCGTTCCCCGGTCCGCTCCGCCGCATCCGCCACTTCGTCGCCCCCGTGTACGACTATGCGCTGATGACCGAGCCGCTCACCACCGAGCAGCGGGAAGCGATCGGCTGGGCCAGCCGCGCGGGCATGTCGGACGCGAGCAACCAGTTCCACTACTACCGGCTCACCGCGGACAACCGCATCCTGTGGGGCGGCTACGACGTCATCTACCACTACGGCGGCAAAGTGCGCCCCGAGTTCCACCAGCGGCCGGAGACCTTCCAGAGGCTGGCGGAGCACTTCTTCACCACGTTCCCGCAGTTGGAAGACGTGCGGTTCACCCACAAGTGGGGCGGGGTGATCGACACGTGCAGCCGGTTCTGCGCCTTCTTCGGCACCGCGTACGGGGGACGGCTCGCCTACGCCGCCGGTTTCACCGGGCTCGGTGTGGGGGCGACCCGGTTCGGTGCCGAAGTCATGCTGGACCGGCTCGCCGGGGTCGAGACCGAACGCACCCGGACCGCGATGGTCCGCAGCAAACCGATCCCGTTCCCGCCCGAACCGCTCCGCTACCTCGGGATCGAGCTGACCCGCCGCTCGATCGCGGCAGCCGACCGCAACGGCGGCCGCCGCAACCTCTGGTTGCGCGCCCTGGACGCGGTCGGAATGGGATTCGACAGTTGATCAGGCCGCCCCGGCCACGGCCCGCCGCCGCGGGGAGGCGGTCCGGCATCACCGCTGTGGCCGCAGTGCCTGCACCAGCCGGGTGAGCCGCTGGGTCGGGGCGTCCAGTTCCTGGACCATGTCCAGCACCCGCTGGTCGCCGGCGGACCGCTCCCGCACCTCTTCCAACGTGTCGTTGAGTTCGTTGACCAGCGCTGACAGCTCAGCAACCACCATCTCCACGCCGGCGGCGCTGGAGGACAGGTCCCGGCGCAGCAGCTCGGTCTGGCTGTGCAACTGCCGCTTCAGCCGGTCTAACTCCAAGAACACTTCGACCTTGGCACGCAGCAGCCACGGGTCCAGCGGTTTGGTCATGTAGTCGACAAACCTGCTGGCATATCCCCGGAACACCCGGTGGCGGTCGATCCCCTCCGCGGTGAGGAAGATGATGGGGATGTCCTTGGTCTTCTCCCGCTGCTTGATGTGCGTCGCGGTTTCGAACCCGTCCATCCCCGGCATGACCACGTCGAGCAGGATCACCGCAAAGTCCCGTTCGAGCAGTGCCTTCAACGCGGCCTCACCTGAGTTCGCACGGACCAGGTTCTGGTCCAGCGAGCTCAGGATGGCTTCGAGGGCGGTGAGGTTCTCCTCGCGGTCGTCGACGAGGAGGATGTTGGCCTTGTAGGACACGGTCACTGCTCCCGGCTTGTGCTGTTGTCACTCTTACCGCGATCCAACCACCGCCGCATGACATTCAGCAGGTGGTCGAGATCCACGGGCTTGCTCACATAGTCCGAGGCTCCCGCGGCCAGACTGTTCTCCCGGTCGCCCCGCATCGCCTTGGCCGTCAGCGAAATGATCGGCAAGTCCGCGAACTGCGGCATCTCCCGGATCATGCGGGTAGTGGCGTCACCGTCCAACTCGGGCATCATGATGTCCATCAACACCAGGTCGATGTCCTCGTTGGCTTCCAGCTTCGCGATCCCCTCCCGGCCGTTGTCCGCGTAGAGCACTTCGAGGCCGTGCGCTTCCAGCGCGCTCGCGAGCGCGAACACGTTCCGGATGTCGTCGTCGACGATGAGCACCCGCTTGCCCGCCAGCACGTCGTCCTGCTGGGGGCCGCCCGCGGCCTGCGGCACGGACTCTGCGGTCAGCACCGGCACGTAGGGCTCGTCCTCGGACGAGGCGAGCGGATCGGTGTCCGCGGCCTTGGGCCCGGGCGTTTCCGTGGGCAGGACGACCGTGTCCGTGGGCCTGTCGAACGAGGTCACCACGTCCGCGTCGCTGAGCGACCGGTACATCCGCTCAGACGTGCCCTCAGGCAGCCGCACCGGCAGCAGGAGGGTGAACGTGCTGCCTTCCCCCACGGTGCTCGACACGCGGATCTCCCCGCCGAGCAGTTCCGCCATGTTGCGGCTGATCGACAGCCCCAGGCCGGTGCCGCCGAACCGGCGGCTCGTGCCGCCGTCGCCCTGGTGGAACGCTTCGAAAATCAACTGGAGCTTGTCCTCGGGGATACCGATCCCGGTGTCGATCACGGAGAACGCGATCACTTCGTCGGGGTCGGTGAACGTGTCCACGTCGATGTCCTCCACGGCCCACGCCGGTTCGATCACCAGCCGTACCTCGCCGCTGCTGGTGAACTTCACGGCGTTGGACAGCAGGTTGCGCAGCACCTGCTGGAGCCGCTGCTCGTCCGTCCACAACTGGTCGGGGACGTCCGGGGACACCTCCACCGCGAACGCCAGTCCCTTTTCGCTGGCCAGTGGACGGAACGACGCCTCCACGTAGTCCACCAGCTGGCTGATGGACACGTGGCTCGGGTTCAGCTCCATCCGCCCGGCCTCGACCTTGGACAGGTCGAGGATCTCATTGATGAGCTGCAGCAGGTCACTGCCGGCCTTGTAGATGGTCTGCGCGAACTCCACCTGCTTGGGGGTCAAGTTCTTCTCGCTATTGTCGGCCAGGAGCCGCGCGAGGATCAGCAGGCTGTTGAGCGGGGTACGGAGCTCATGCGACATGTTCGCCAAGAACTCCGACTTGTACTTGGAGGACACCTGCAACTGGTGCGCCCGGTCCTCCAAGGACCGCCGGGCTCGCTCGATCTGCCGGTTCTGCAGTTCGATCGCGCGGTTCTGGCTGGCCAACTGCCCCGCCTTGCTGTGCAGTTCCGCGTTCTTGCGGCGCAGCTCCTCCTGCTGGCGCTGCAGCTCGTTGGAGCGCTCCTGCAGCGCGGTCGTCAACTGCTGCGACTGGGCCAGCAGGTACTCGGTCTTGGAGTTGGCCAGGATAGTGGTGATCGTGGCGCTGAGCAGGCTGACCAGCTGTCGCAGGAAGTTGAGATGGATCTCCCGGAACGTGCCGTAGGAGCCCAGTTCGATCACGCCGAGCACCCGGTCTTCCGACACGATCGGGAAGATGGCGAGGCTCAACGGAGGCGCCTCGCCCAGTCCTGATTCGATCCGCACATAGTCGCCGGGGACGTTGTGGACGATCAGCTCCTTGCGCTGCGCAATAGCCTCCCCGGCCAGTCCCTGGCCCGCGGTGATCCGGCGGCGCTCCTCACTCGGCTGGTAGCCGTAGCCGGCGTAGAGCCGGAAGGTCTCGGTGTCGTTCTCGTCCTCCGGCAGGTAGCAGGCGCCGTGTTGGGCGTCCACGAGCGGGGTCACCTCGGTCATGATGAGGCGTGCCAGCTCGTTGAGGTCGCGGCGCCCCTGGAGGAGGCCGGACAGCCGCGCCAGGTTGCTCTTCAACCAGTCCTCGTCCCGCTGGGCCGCGGTCGTCTCCCGCAGGTTGGACACCATCAGGTTGACGTTGTCCTTCAACGTGGCCAGCTCCCCGCGGGCGCTCACCTGGATCGACTGGGTCAGGTCGCCGCGGGCCACCGCGCTCGCCACCGACGCGATCGCCCGCACCTGCGTGGTGAGGTTCTTCGCCAGCTCGTTGACGGAGTCGGTGAGGTCCTTCCACACCCCCGACACGCCGGCCACTTTCGCTTGGACGCCGAGCTTGCCTTCAATACCCACTTCGTGGCCGACCCGCGTGACCTCCAACGCGAACGTGGACAGCTGGTCGACCATCGTGTTGATGGTGTCCTTCAACTCCAGCATCTCGCCTTGGGCGTCCACGGTGATCCGCTTGGTGAGGTCGCCGCGGGCCACCGCCGTCGTCACCTGGGAGATGTTGCGCACCTGAGTGGTCAGGTTGTGCGACATGGAGTTGACGTTGTCGGTGAGGTCTTTCCAGATGCCGGAGACGCCTTTGACGTTGGCGCGGCCGCCGAGCTTGCCTTCGGTGCCGACTTCGCGCGTCACCCGGGTGACTTCGTCGGCGAAGGTCGACAGCTGGTCGACCATCGTGTTGATGGTGTCCTTCAACTCCAGGATCTCGCCCTTGGCGTTGACCGTGACCTTTTTGGTGAGGTCGCCGCGGGCCACCGCTGTCGTCACCACGGAGATTTGCCGCACCTGGTGGGTCAGGTTGTTGGCCATGGAGTTGACGTTGTCGGTGAGGTCCTTCCACACCCCCGACACGCCGCTCACATGCGCCTGGCCGCCGAGTTTGCCTTCGGTGCCGACTTCGCGCGCCACCCGGGTGACCTCGTCGGCGAACGCGGACAACTGGTCGACCATCGTGTTGACGGTGTCCTTCAACTCCAGGATCTCGCCCTGGGCGTCCACGGTGATCTTCTTCGTCAGATCTCCTGCCGCCACCGCCGACGTCACCTGGGAGATGTTGCGCACCTGGTGGGTCAGGCTGTCCGCCATGGAGTTGACGTTGTCGGTGAGGTCTTTCCAGATGCCGGAGACGCCTTTGACGTTGGCGCGGCCGCCGAGCTTGCCTTCGGTGCCGACTTCGCGCGCCACCCGGGTGACTTCGTCGGCGAAGGTCGACAGCTGGTCGACCATGGTGTTGACGGTGTCTTTGAGCTGGAGCATTTCGCCTTGGACGTCCACGGTGACCTTTTTGGTGAGGTCGCCGCGGGCCACCGCCGTCGTCACCTGGGAGATGTCCCTCACCTGGTTGGTGAGGTTGTCGGCCATGGAGTTGACGTTGTCGGTGAGGTCTTTCCAGATGCCGGAGACGCCTTTGACGTTGGCGCGGCCGCCGAGCTTGCCTTCGGTGCCGACTTCGCGCGCCACCCGGGTGACCTCGCCCGCGAACTCCGACATCTGGTCCGCCATCCGGTTCACCGACGTGGCGAGCCGCAGCAGGTCGCCGTGGAGCTCCCCGTGCCGGCTGGCCAGATCCACCCGCTGTGAAAGGTCGCCGTTGGCCACCGAGTCCAGAATCCGCGCCACCGCGGTCACCGGCTCACTGACCTCGTCGAGCATCTGGTTGAGCGCCCGCACGCTCTGGCCCCAGGAGCCACGGGCCGGACTGATCGAGACACGTTCGGACAGCCGCCCGTCCGTGCTGACCGTTTCACTGACCCGCTGCACTTCGTTGCTCAACTGCTCGCACTGGTCGAAGACCTCGTTGAGCACGCGGGCGACTTCGCTGAACCTGGTCGCACCACGGGGGGAGAGCCGCACGGTGAAATCCCCGTCGCGCATCCGGTAGAGCGCGTCAAGCAAGGCATCCAATTCGCTTTCGGTCAGGGTCCGGTTCTTCATCCTGGGCATCAACCTGGGCATCAAATCCCCTCCTCCAGCGGCTGAAGCATTGGCTGCGTGCGTCCAGGCGTGCGGCGTCACCCAAGAGAGTCCGGCCTCAGAGTTCCCCCACGACCGCGATGCACTACGTTAATCAGACACCTGATCATTACTATGACGTTTCGGCAGCGTGGGGGAATTTCACCACCCGGAACAAACCGGCCCAAGCATCCGGTTCCGATGCTGTCCAGAACTGGGCAGCGCCGCCTATTCTCGCAATAGGTCGGCATATTCGATAGTCCGCTCCGCCCGCTGAAAGATCCACGGCTGCGCCATGCCACACAGTGTCACGAAAACCGTCCGCCGAGAGTTCTCACCCACCCCGGAAACGGTGGGGGAGGCACGCACGTTCGTCAAAGACACACTGCAGCACTGGGAGGTGCAGCGGAGCGCAGACGAGATCGTCCTGCTGACCAGCGAACTCGTCACCAACGCGGTCGTCCACGCGAAGACGACCCTGGAACTCACCGTAAGCCTGATCGGCAGCGATGTCGAGGTGGTGGTCGCCGACCGGGTGCCGCATCAGGCGCTGCCCAAAGCCGGTCCCCTCCGTGTCGTCCTCTCCTCAGACGAGGACAGCCGTGGCGGCCTGGGCCTCGCTTTAGCGGAGGCGATCGCCGACACGTGGGGAGTCAGCTACAGCAGGGACGACAAAGCAGTCTGGTTCCGGATCTCGACTCAGGAACGCACTAAAGAAACCGCACGCTCCTCCTTGTCGCCGCCGCGGAGTATTCGCAGCCACCCCCGCTCCAGCCCGCCGGAACCGTGGGCGCGCCTCGACGCGTTGCTCTCCGCACGGCTGTCCCCCTCGGAACTCCTGGAACGGATCGTGGAGCACGTCCGCGTGGTGCTCGGCGGAGACGCCGCCTATATCGCGCTCGCCACCGCCGACCACACCGAATGGGAGATGGCTGCCGCGGTCGGACTCTCCGCAGGCCCGTGGCGGCCGTTCCGCAGCCGCATCGAAGAGACTTTCCCCGCTGCCACCCCGGAAGCCCGGCCGATGATCAACGACGACTTGATGATCGCCAGCGCCCACCGGGGAGTGCTCGCCGCCGCAGGAATGCGGTCCCTGGTCACCGCACCGCTCAGTGTCGACGGCAGGATTACCGGGCTGATCGGGGTCGCTTCCCGCCGGGTCCGCCACTTCGGGAAGAACGCGGCCCGCCGCCTCCAAGAAGCCGCTGACCGGATCGCCCTCACCGTGGAACGCGCCCGCCTCGCCCAAGTGGAAATCCACCGGCGGGCCGCGCTCAGTTTCCTCGCCGAAGCCAACGACCTGCTGTCCGGGACGCTCGACGAGCAGATGACCGCGGCGCTCGCCGCACAGCTCAGCACGTCGCGGCTGGGCCACTGGTGTGTGGTGCACACGGTCGACGAGCTGGGCACCCACCAGTTGGCGTTCGCCATGCACCGGGACGAGAACGTCACCGACATCCTCCGCGACCTGGTGACCGCGCTCATGCCTGAAGAGCGGCGGGACCCTGGGCCGCTGTGGCCGGTCGAGAAAGTGGTCGCGGCCGGCCTGGGGGACGAGCTCAGCCTGGAGCTTGCCCAAGGGCCGGGGATCAGCCTGCCGCTGACCGCGTACGGCCGCATCCTGGGCCGGATCACGATCGGGCGGGACGTCGGCGAAGACTTCCCGAAAGAGGACGTGGACCTCGCCGCCGACCTGGCCCAGCGGGTCTCCTCGGCCATGGAGAACGCGCGGCTGTATTCAGCGCAGACGTCCATGAGCGAAGCGTTGCAGCGCAGCCTGCTACCCGCCCGGGAGAAGCAGCCCGTGGTTCCCGGCGTGGACTACGCGGTGTTCTACCAGCCCGCTGGGGAGCGCACCGTGGTGGGCGGGGACTTCTACGACCTGTTCGCCACTGATGGGCGCTGGTGTTTTGCGATCGGGGACGTGTGCGGGACCGGCCCGGAGGCCGCCGCCGTCACCGGACTGGCCCGGCACACGCTGCGTGCCCTGGCCCGGGAAGGCTTCTCCCCCGCGCACATCATGCACCGGCTCAACTTCGCGATCCTGGAAGAAAGCCTCACCATCCGGTTTTTGACCATGCTGTACGGGGAGATGACCCCGATCGGGCCGAACGCGGAACGCGGGATGCGCATCCGGCTCGTCTCCGCCGGGCATCCACTGCCGCTGCGGTTGAACCGCCACGGCGAGGTCACCACGCTGGCGACCTCTCAACCGCTGCTGGGGGCTTTCGAGGACGTGGAGTTCTTCACCGAAACCGTGGAGGTGGAGCCCGGCGATGTCCTGCTCGCGGTGACCGACGGGGTTACCGAGCGGCGCAACGGCGACGAGATGCTCGGCGATGAAGGACTGGTGGAGATCTTCTCCCGGTGCTCCGGGTTGACCGCGCAGGCGGTCATCTCCCGTATCGGCCGGGAACTGGAGGCGTTCGCGCCGGGCGGGCACACCGACGACACGGCGATGCTTGTGCTGCGGTTCCTCGAACCTCGCCCTGCGGAGCAGCAGGAGCGGATGCTGCTCGGCGGGTGAGGAGTCCCGCGCAGGTCCGCCGCCTAGCGCGGAGGTATCGGCTGGAAGGCCAGCGGCAGGGTCACAGCCAGCCCATCGCATTGGCTTTGCGGATCGCCGCGATGCGGTTGGCCTCCCCCAGTTTGGAGATCGCGCTCGACAGGTAGTTGCGCACCGTGCCTTCGCTCAAGTGCAGGGTGCGGGCGATAGCGGCGACCGACGCCCCGGTCGAGGCGGCGCGGAGGACGTCGATCTCCCGGGCAGTGAGCGGATTCTCCCCGGCCATCATCGCGTCGGCTGCAAGCTCAGAGTCGATGAAACGCCCCCCGCGGTACACGGTGCGGATCGCCCCGGCCAACTGGTCGACGGGCGCGTCCTTGGCGAGGAACCCCCGCGCCCCCGCGGCCAGCGCACGGCGCAGGTAGCCGGGGCGGCCGAAACTCGTGAGGATGAGAATGCCGCAGGAGGGGACCTCCTGGTGCAGTGCGGCTGCGGCCTCCAACCCGGTCATGCCGGGCATTTCCACGTCGAGCACCGCAATGTCCGCGCGGTGCTTCACCACTGTGGCCACCACTTCGTCGCCCCGGCCCACTTCCGCGACGACTTCCACGTCGTCTTCCAAGTTGAGCAGCGTGGCGATCGCGCCCCGCACGAGGCGCTCGTCGTCAGCGAGGACCACTCGGATCATGCGACAGCTTTCTTCTCCTGGGTTTCCCTGACCGGCTCCTCGACGGAGGCGGGGACGGGCAGGACCGCGCGCAGCAGGAAGCCGCCGTTGCAGGTGTGGCTCGCGGTGAGAGTGCCGCCGGCGGAGGCCACCCGCTCCGACAGGCCGGTCAGCCCGTTGCCGAACCTGGTGGCTTTCCCGGCGCGCACCCCGTCGTTGTACACCTCCACCACCCAGGTGCGGTCTTGGCGGGAGAGCGTGATGTCGCAGCGCTGTGCGCTGCTGTGCCGCAGCACGTTCGTCGCCCCCTCCCGGACAAGCCACGCGATCAAGGACTGGGACTGCGCTGGGATGTCCGCGGGGTTGCCCGTGACCGTGGCGGAGACCCCCGCAGCCAGCAGCACGGAGCGCACGCTCGCCAGTTCGTCGGCCAGGTTCACGGCGCGGTATCCGCTGACGGCGGCCCGCACCTCGCGCAGTGCTTCCCGGGCGATCCGCTGCACTTCGGCCATTTCTGCCGCGGCGCGCTCCGGGTCGCTCCGGGCAAGCCGGGCGGCGAGCTCGCTTTTCACTGCAATACCGGACAGGCTGTGGCCGAGAAGGTCGTGCATGTCCCGGGCGAACCGCAGCCGTTCCTCACTGACCGCGAGCCGGGCCCGCGCCTCCCGCGCCAGGGTGGCTTCGCGGGCGACTTCCCACAGCCACACCACCGAGAAGCTCCCTGCCGCGTTGAGCAGCGCCATCGGAAGGGTGAGGATGATGAACGCCAGCGCGACCACGGGCGGCTGCGAGGACAGGACCAGGGTGTAGCTGATGAGGAAGCCGACGACGGCCGTGGACAAGAGGACTGCGGTGCGGCGCGGGATGACGAGGATCGCTGCCGACCACCACGTGGCCACGATCGCAACGGAGAACACGGTCACGTCCATGACCGAGACCAGGGCGAGGAGCACTCCGAGCGACCAGTAGAGCAGCGCGGGGGGACAGGAGCGCCGCCCGTTGATCCGGCAGCGGACGAGAAGAACGGTGAGCACGGCCACGGCCCCGGCCAGCACGAGGAGGAGCGCCGCATACCAGGGCAGCGTCATCCCGGACCAGGAGGGCGGCCCCCACTGCACCTCCTCCGGGGAAGTGAACGCCAGCTCCACCTGGACCAGCGCCATCACCAGGATGAAGACGGCGTGCAAGGCTACGCAGATGAGCACGAACCAGCGGGTGATCCGCAGCCGTCGCATGCTGCGTTCGTCGGCTTGAGGTATGTCGGACCAGTGGGAGGGCGATCGTGGCATGGGGAGCTCCTCTCATGGAGAGGGTAACGGCGGCCTGCTCCGAAGAGCAGAGCAGACCGCCGCAGTGGTCTCTCACTTGTTGACGCGCGGATCCCACTGGAAGATCCGCAGCAGCAGGGTGAGGAGCACCATCCAGGCGACCAGGATGAGCAGGGAGGGGCCGGCAGCCAGCCACAGGTCCACGCCCGTGGCCGCTTCCGCGTTCGAAATCCCGTCGAACAGGTCGTAGCCGAGGTAGGCGGACTGGGCGAGTCGGACCGCAGGCAGCATGGGGAGCAGGCCGATCGTCATCGCGATGCCGTCCGGCAAAAGGTCCACGGGGCCGAACAGGCCGCTCAGCATTATCAGGAGGAAGAACGGCACCATCGAGATGATCTGCGCGCTTTCGCCGTTGCGGGCGAAGTTGGCGATCAGCACCCCCAGCAGCACCATGACGACGGTGGTCAGCGCGAGGGACACCAGGAAGAGGACCGGGGCTGTCGGGAAGACTTCCTTGAGCGCGGCGAGGAGAGCCGCGACCAGCACGGTCTGCACGACGACGACACTGAACACGGACAGGACCGTGGAGGTGAAGATCGCGGCCGGGGTGACCCCGGAGACGCGGAGCCGTTTGAGGATCAGCCGTTCCCGGCGGATCGCGTAGACGTTGGGGACGTGGGAGAGCCCGACGGTGAGGGCGGCGATCGGGAAGAACCAGGTCAGCGACAGGACGGTGGTGTCCACGCCGGGCAGCACGTCGTAGGGTTCGAAGACGGACAGGGGAAGCAGGAAGATCAGCGGCAGGGCAGCCGAGTACAACGCCATCTGGTACCGGTAGAAGAGGGTGAACTCGGTGCGGGTGAGGCGCAGGGCCTGCCGCAGGACACTGACGGGTTTCCGCGGCGTCTGCGAGTCGGACGCCGGGGGAGTGGCGGCGGTGGCCGTGGTCATGAGGGCTCCTCTCCAAGCATGGGACGGTCGGGTCAGAGGTCCACCAGGTCGGTGACGTCTCCTTGCGCGACGGCGAGGAACACGTCTTCGAGGGAGGCGGGACGGGACTCCAGCCGTTCAAGGTCCAAAGAGCGCTCTTCTGCCCACTTCAGGAGGGGGAGGAGTGCGTGGTGGGTGCGGGTCGCGGGGTCAGTGCCGGTGGTGACCGTGTACACCGCCCACTGGTGGCCGCCGCGGACGTCGATGGTGAGTTCAGCCCCGGGGAGCTCCGGCAGTTCCCGGGAGCGGATGTGGGAGGGCAGACGGAAGCTGATCCGGTCGCCCCACTGGGAGACCACTTCGCTGACCGTGCCCGAGACCCGGATTTCCCCGCGGTGCATGATGGCGAGCCGGTCGGCGAGCCGTTCTGCTTCCTCCAGGTAGTGCGTGGTGAGTACGACAGCTGCGCCGCGCGCCACCTGGCTGCTGATGATCTTCCAGGTTTCCCGGCGCATTTCCGGGTCCATGCCGGTGGTGGGCTCGTCGAGGAAGAGCACGTCGGGGCGGGTGAGAATCGCTAGCCCCAGGTCGAGGCGGCGCCGTTCTCCACCGGACAGCGAGCGGACCGTGTTCCGGGCTTTGTCGGCCAGCACCACGGCCTCCAGCACTTCGGCGGTGTCCATGGGGTCGTCCGCCAGGTCCCGGGCCAGTTCGATGCTCTCCGTGACGGTGAGCTCTTCGAACAGTCCACTGTGCTGGAGGACCGCGTTGACCCGGGGACGCAGCTCCGGAGGCTGGCCGAACGGGTCGATCCCGAAGATCCGCACCGACCCGCGAGTGGGGCGGCGGAAGCCTTCGAGGGTTTCGATCGTGGTGGTTTTCCCTGCTCCGTTGGTGCCCAAGAGGGCGAACAGTTCGCCGGGGGCGACCGTGAACGAGACGCCCCGGACAGCTTCGAAACTGCCGTAGGACTGGTGGAGGTCGCTCACGTGGATGGCGACGCTGCGGTTCTGAGACGTCGTGTTCATGGTTCAAGCGTCGCGCGATCCGCCAGTCCGGGGTAGGCGCCTCTGTCACGGCTCCCCGGTGAAAAACCCACGGCAGTGGGGTTGACAAATGTCAAATCCCGAGGTCAGGAAGGGTTTTTGTCGGCAAGCCCTCGGGGTTAGGCCTTGGCGAGGGCCATCCCGATGTGCTCGCCGATCTCTTCGAGCAGCCCTTGGTCGGCTAACCGGAAAGAGGAACGGTTGCTGCACCGGATCAACGTGAGGGCTCCGTACACCACGTCGTCGTGGTCGCGCAGGGGAACGCAGAGCAGGGAGCGGGCCCGCAACGCGCTCAGCACCGGAAGGCCGTCCAGCGTGGCGCCGAATTCTGTCTCGTCGTCGATGAGCTGCCGGAGCACGGTTTTACTGGTGGTGAGGACCTCGCGCGGCAGCGGTGCAGCGTCCGGCTCCAGCGAGCGCACCAGCCCGTTCAGCTCGGATCCGGAGGGGCCTGCGACAGCGGTGCGGCGGAGCCGGTCCGGTTTTCCGGGGGCCTCGCACAGGTCGATGACCACCCAGTCGGCGTAGGAGTCGGCGAGCAGCGCGGCTGCTTCGTCGAGGACGAGCGGGGTCCCTGTCCGGCTCGACCCTACGCTGCGCAGCAGGAGTCGGGTCATCCGGGTGAGCACGTCCAGCCGCCGGGCGGCGAGCACCACGACCTGGTCTTCAACTTCGGTCTCCAAGGGGGCGGGGCCGGTGTCGCTGCTGGGATGCAGGGAGGGGGACATGGCGACCAGCAGCAGCGGGTTGGGTTCGCTGGGGACGTCGAGGCGGCTGATGGTCAACCGGACGTCTTCGACGTAGCCGCGCCGGGCCAGCCGCGAGTCGAACGATGCGGTCTCCCCGCCCTGGGAGACCGCGGCCTGCCAGCTGCGGAGCGCGGCCCGGGATCGCAGGTCCACGAAGATGGAGAACGGTTTGCCTGCCAGGTAGCCGGGCGTGCTGTCCAGCAGTTTCGCGCCCATGGCGTTGATCCGGCGGATGTAGCCCTCGTGGTCGAGCAGGACCACCGGGATGCTGAGTTCGTGGAAGATGGCGCGGAGCAGGGTCCGCTCGTTGTCGTTGCGGCGCACGGTCGCCGGACTGACGAGGGTGGCCAGGCGTTCTCCACATTCCCGCAGGAGCCGTTCGGCGAATCCGAGTTCGGCCAGCGCGGCTTCCGCGGTGGTGGCCCCGTCGTCCGGGTACATCGCGTGCGTGGCCCGCAGTGCGGCGATCCGGTCGCGCAGTTCCGCGATCGCGTCTTCTAGTTTCGCGAGGTGCTCCGGCACGCTGCGGCTCCCGATTCCGTTCCCCGGCTGTCCGGCAGGATGGCGTTGATGCGTGGAACCGTACCCTGAAACACGGCCGCCGTTAGGTGAATCTTTACGAGGAATTGGGCGAAAAAACGGGTGGCAGTCCCAACGTCAGGAGCGCTATGCAGGTCTTCGGAGTGGCTACTGTGACAAAGTGAGGCGGCGATGCTGCCTCCTCAGAGGGGGAGGGAGGCAGAGGAGCGATGTGGGTCGAACGCTTGGCGCGGGGCATTGGCGAGCTGGCCCAGATCGTGGACGGTGCCCGAGACCGGGTACTGGATCAGGTCAGCCAGCTCATGGTGCGGCACGTGCCCGAGTGCTCCGCGGCCCTCGTGGTGGTGTGGCGCGACACGCACCCTGAGGAGCGCGACCCCAGCGTGGACTTCAAGGGGCGCCACGTGGTCGTGGACTATGCCGCCTCCCACTCCGACCTCGCCACTGCTTTCGAGTACCAGTACGAAACAGGTCAGGGGCCGACCGTGCAAGCGGTTCGGGAACGTCACACTGTCGTGGTGGCGGACATTCTGAGGGATGAGCGGTGGCCGGAGTATCCCAGTATGGCCGTCCAGTGCGGGGACCACTCTTCGATCACTTATCCGTGCGATCTCGACGGTGAGATTTTGACGCTCGGTGTCCACTCCTGCCGGGGGAACCGCCTCTCCCCGGACACCATGGTGCTGCCGCTCGCCATGCTCGCCGAGCATGTGGTCACCACCCTGCGCAGCCTCGGCCGGGATGCCGACGCGCTGCGGGAGGCCGTGCACATGCGCCGGGCGATGTCTGCACGCACGGTGATCGACCAGGCCAAGGGGATCCTCATGCACGCGCGCGGGCTCACCTCGCAGCAGGCGTTCGAGGAACTGCGCAAAGTGGCTCAGCGCAACGGGATGAAAGTCACGGACGTCGCCCAGCAGCTCATGGCGGAACAAGCCCTCAGTAATGGCCGCCGGTGAATAAAAAGCGGACAGATTGGGCACGAAGGTGACCCAGTCCGGTTTCCCGGGCGTGCAAAAGTGACAATCCTCAACGATGGGATGTACCGGTGGCGACACAAAGCGACGGAGCGTAGCTTCCGCTCTGTTTGATCCCGCTGCGAGCGCTAGGGTTGCCGCTGGAATCCCAGATCGGCCAATTCCACAGCCCGCGGCTTTCCCGCAAACGGCTGCGAAAAGGCCAGAGGTGTCGCAGCGGCGGCGGTCAGGGTGGGCGAGAGACGTGAGCGCGGAATTCGATATTGCGACCAGGACTGAGGGGGACGTGGTCGTTGTCGCCCCCAAGGGAGACCTGGATGCCGGCACTTCCCAGGTGTTGGCTGAGACCCTGGAGACCGTGATCGGGGCAGAGGAGTCCTGCCGGGGGATCGTCCTGGACTTCTCCGAGGTGGCGTCCTGCGATTCCCGGTGCATCGGCGTGCTGCTCGCCAGCTACCGGTATGCCCGAGACCGCGGAATCGGCCTGGTGGTGGCCTCTTCCCAGGGAATGGTGCGGCGACTGCTCATGATCGCGGGCATTGACCAGGTGATCGCCTTGGAAGAAGATGTGGCGCGCGCGGTCGCGGGGATGCGTGCCGCGGAAGCACCGCGGTGACCGGCCCCGGTTCGCCTGCCGCTGCAGTGCAGCCGTGGCAGGCGTGAGACCGCGCAGCCCGCGGGCCGGTCGGCGGCAGCGGAACGGATGCGGGACAGGGAACCTGGACGGCAGCCGTGCAGAGCACGGTGCCGCACGCGGCCGGGTGCATCCGGCGCGGAATGCTGCAGGCCGGCAGCGCGTGGCCGACGCATCCGCTAGGCGCCGTTTCCGGAGGCCAGCGGCAGTTCAGGAGTGGTAGGCAGCAGTTTCTGGTAGATCCGTTCGGTCTCCGCGGCAACTCGGGCCCAGGTGAAGCGGGACGCAGCGCGGTCAGCACCGGCAATCCCGTAGGCGGTGCGCTGGGTGGTGTCGGCAGCCAATTGCCGCAGGACGTGGGCGAGGGTGCTGGGGTGGGCGGAACGGAGGAGCACCCCGGTGGTGCCGTCGAGCATGGCCCCGGTGATGCCGCCCACGGCGCGGGCCACGACCGGGAGGCCGCAGGCCATGGCTTCGAGGACGGCACTGCCGTAGGGGTCGTAGAAGGCGGTGGAGACGAACACGTCGGCCGACCGCAGCATCCGGGCCAGGTCCCGGCGGGTGACCGCTCCGGTGAGCGTGACCTGGTCGTTGACGCCCGCCTCCTTGGCGTGCCGTTCCAGGCGTTGGGCGTTCGGGTCGATCGCGAGGTGCTCGGGTGCAGGGTCGCCGACGATGAGCAGTTCCCCGTCCGGGAGGCGCGCCATCGTCCTGATCAGCGTGTCCACGCCGCCGAGTGGGTCCAGGCGGGTGACCGCGATGATCCGCAGCGGCCGCCCAGCCGCGGAGCGGCGCCGCTGCCACGGCCCGTGCGCGGCACCTTCGACGGTGAACTGGTCGGTGTCCACGCCGAAGGGGACGATGCACACGCGGCTGCGCGGCACGCCCATCCGGGCGAGTTCGAAGCGCTGGTCAGCGGAGTTGACGAGAACCGCTTTGGCGTGGTGTGCGAGCGCGGCCTCCAATCGGACCCGCTGCGGGTTGGCGGGCAGGCCCACCCGCTGCTCGCTGACGTTCAAGGAGTGGAAGGTTTGGACGACCGGGATGTCGCGTTCCAGGTCGCGGACCGCGGCGAGCGCGGCTAATCCGCTGCTCCACCCGAACGCGTGGATGATATCGGGAGGGTCGGCGCGCAACTGCTCGGTCAGTCTGCGGGCGAAGGTCCCGGTGTGTTCGATGTACTCCTGTTCACGCAGGGGGCGCCGCGGTCCGGCGACAATGGGCGCCACGACGACGCTGCGTCCCATGCGGGTGCGTTCGCTGGTCTGCGGGTCAGTGCATCGGGTGTGGATGGTCACCCGGTGGCCTAGGGCGGCCAGGTTCCGGGCCAGATGGCATAGGTACAGGCTTTCGCTGTCGGTGGGGTCACCCTTGTGTGCGGGAATCGGGGTGGCATGGGTGGCAATCAGAGCGATCTTCACGTGCGACTCCTCAGTGCAGCAGTCGGGTATGCCTGCTCTCCGCAGAGCGATGGGATGATGGTGTGGGAATCCGCGTCGGACTGTGCGCGGATGAGAGCACGCCAAGACGAGCCCGGCTGGGCGACTGCGTGGATTGCGGAACGAGAGAAAGCAGACAAGGGCAGACGCACAGCGATCACACCTTTAAACCGAGGTAAAAACACAAAAAGCGCTCGGCAAATACCGCTGGCAAAAGCCAGGTGCGAGCGCACAAAGGCAAAGGTGTGTCTGCGTCTTAGACACCCAACGTCCGCCATTCTGCCAGATCAGACAGGGGGCGACAAGCCCTGGCAGCCGTCTGTGGTATCCACTTCGCGGAAACAGCGTGCGGAATTCTCTGCTCTACCTGACCGGCGTTGTCTGCGCTGCGGCCGTCGTTGAGCTGGGCGGACCCCTCTGACCGAGACAGGAGGGCGCGGCAGGGGGAGGGGCAGAACGCGGGCTGCCCGCGTGGGCGGCGCGGAGGCAGAACCCTGGGGCATTCCGGTGGTTACCGGACCGTATTCTGAAGGGTGGACGGCATTGGCCTGCTGGTGACGTGCAGCAGTGCGCCTCTGGCACGGTCGGACCGGTGAGCGCGGCAGCTGGCCCCCGAGGGGAAGTTCCGCAACTTCCCCGCCCCGGCGATGACGCGTCGGCCCCTGTGCTCGGAGGGACAATGCCGGGAGGAGCGGCGAGAGGGACGGCGCCATGGAACGCGGAACTCCTCAGTTCCGCCGAGAACCTCAGCTACCGGTGGGAGCGGAACCGGGGATCGGGCCCGGGCAGAGACTCCACGGGTACGGACGCGGAACCCGCGGTCCGCTCCAGGGGATGCAGCGGCGCGGCTCCCGACTTCCCTGTCCTGCGGCGGTTCACCACGTAAGATTCCACCGCTTGGTGTCTTGCGCCACGGTAGCGGGGCAGGAAGGAAAAGCTGTCCAAAAAGGGGCGAACCTCCGTGCGTCGACGGGCATCACACACGCCGTAGGGAAACGAGCGGACAACAGAGTCCGCTGCGGTTCCCCTCTATGCGGACGGAGACGCACCGTCAGCGGGGAGACAGCGGTGGAAGAGGCGACGGTCGCTTCGTGTAGCGGTAACCCGCTGTCGGGAGCGACTACGGAGGTGACAGGCACGTGGGAACTGCGTACCAGCACGATTTCCGCCATGATGGACATGGATTTTGACCACGGCCGACCGTCCATCGGTACGGTTACATGATCATGCGCCTTGGCTACCGTCCAGCCGGGGCGCTGCTTGGCACTGTTCGGCTGTAATGCCGATGAAACAGGAGGTAGGGCGCATGGGTGTCGCTCGTGGGGCAGTCGAGGTTACAGTCCTCACGCACAGAGGCGCTGTCCGCCAGGCTAATGAGGACGCCGTGGTCATGGGTGCGCTCACGGTCGCGGGCGCCGAAATGAACGCTCCGGTGCACTGCTGGCTGCCCCTCGCTGATCCCGTCGTCGTCGCGGTCGCCGACGGTCTGGGAGGCCACGCCGCCGGTGAGATCGCCGCGGAGCACGCGGTCCACCGGATGGCGGAGAGTAGCGCCCAGTTGACCGGCCCGGAAGCGGTGGGTCTGCTGCTCAAACACATCGACGATGAGATCAAGGAGCATGCCGGGCAGCACGTGGAGTTCTCGGGGATGGGAACCACGGTCGCGGGGGTCCTGCTCACGCCCGACGCGAACTACTGGTTCAACGTTGGGGACTCCCGGACCTATCGCTTGAAGGGCTCCCAACTGATCCAGTTGTCCGAGGACGACTCCCCGGTGCTACCGCCGGGAGAGGACGGCCGTCCGGTCACGACGAACTACATCACCCAGTCGCTGGGCGGCAGCGGCAACTCGACCATCGTGCCGCACGTGGGCCAGGACACCGAGCCGGGGCCCGGTGCCTGGCTGATGTGCAGCGACGGGCTGTCCGACCTGGTTCCGCTGGAGGAGATGGAGCGCATCATCGCTGAAGCGGGCGATGACAACATCGCCGTCTACAACTTGTGGCAGGCTGCGATGAACGCGTCCGGTCGGGACAACATCAGCATCCTGCTGGTACGTCGCCACTCCTGACGTCTCGGATACGGGCACCGGTGACACCCCCTCCCGAAGGGGACAGGAGGGGGCGTGAGCGGTGTCAGTCTCCGGAGCCAGGACGGCGGCGCAGG
Organism: Thermobifida sp.; assembly: GCF_017577275.1. Classification (NCBI taxonomy): domain Bacteria; kingdom Bacillati; phylum Actinomycetota; class Actinomycetes; order Streptosporangiales; family Nocardiopsidaceae; genus Thermobifida; species Thermobifida sp. The sequence continues at coordinate 699,507 of NZ_PITY01000020.1, read as the reverse complement.
CGGATGATGGTGATTGCGATCACCGCGATGACGCCGATTCCCAGGACGATTCCCAGGATCGCTCCGAGCGGACCGGAAAGACCCACGCCGGTTGTCGAGGTGCTGTCCTCGGACTCCGTCCCTTCAGTTTCCGCAGGGGCAGGCGTGGGCTCCTCTTCTTCAGGTTGTTCAGCAGCCGGGCTCTCGGTGGGCTCGGGGATAGCGGACTCGTCCACGGTGAACGTGAAGGTGTCCGAAAGCGGGTGGCCGTCGGCGGAGATGATCCGGTATTCGACGGTGTATTCGCCGGGCTGGGTGAGCGGTTCCAGGTCGATGGAGGCTTCCACCCCGTCGATGACGACATCACCAGAGGCGTAGTTGGTGCCGTCCGGGCCGGTGACGACGATCCCGTTGCCTCCCTCCAGCACTTCCGCGTTGAAGGTCAGCACTACCTTCTCGGGGAGAGAGTCGAGGGTGGCCCCGTCCTCGGGGGACGAGGAGACGAGGGTGTTGTGCGCGTGTGCCGTGGGGGCGACCCCCAGGGACAGAGCCAGGGCGGTGAGTAGACCTGTCACCAGCGCGATGATGCGACCGCCGGGGGATGAGGCGGAGAAGGCTGACATCGACTGAGGACCTTTCTGACGTCTCCACATAGCGGGCGGAAGAGGACGCGGCCGCAGTGGGCCGCAGTCGCGTCGGGAGGTGCCCGTTTTCTTTTACGCTACCCCGAATGCGGGACAACCGCGCCGCACCGCGGTTGTTGCAGCACAATGCGCGAGCCGCCAGGCCTGACCACCTGGCGGCTCGCGGAATCGTCGTTGTGTGGCAGAGTCAGTTCACCGTCAGCGACAGTTCCCTGCGGAGATAGCGGCGCTCCTCGGGGGTGGTCGCCCCCCACACCCCGTGTGCTTCACCGGCTCGCAGAGCCCACCGCAGGCAATCTCGGCGAACAGTACAACTGCGGCAGATGGCTTTGGCGAGTTCCACGGTTTCGCGTCCGGGGCCGGTGGTGCTCACCGGAAAGAAAAGCTCGGGGTCGTAGTTGCGGCAGGCTCCTTGCCGGACCCAGTCTTCGCTCTCGTGGTAAAGGCGGTTCACCGGGCGCCTCCGATCCTGGCTCGTGGCTCTAACTCCCCGGCAAAGGCGCGGGGATCGGGGCCCTGTCGCGGCTGGCTCTGACTCCAGTGGCCGTTATGTGGCTGTTGTCGTCACGCACGGTCGAGCGATCCGGCCGCGATGACAGGTGATGGGGCGCCGTAGCGCCTCTCGTCTCGACCGATTGTAGTACTACGGTAGGTCGTACTACGCAAAGTCCTAGAAAAGGTCCCCCAAACGCCCCCTCAGAGAGCGTGGGCGCGCTCTCCTTGGTCCAGGCCAGAAAGCCCTGCGGGGCAGGGAAATCGGCGGTGCGGCGGCGCCGTGATTGATCAGTCCTTTGCACCGAATTGGTGTGAGCTAATTCACCCTTAAAGTTCCCTTGGATTTTTCTCAGGGAAGGGTGCTAGCCGTATTTCCTGCTCTGCGGCGTCCTCTCTCGCCGGGGTCGTAAAGATCTGACCAAACCCTGGGGTATCGCCTGGTGAGGTTCCCGAACGCCCCCGGGGGCAGTGGTCGCGGAAGCGGAGAAGCGTGGTGGCGCAGAGTAGCCATGAAGGCAAAGGGAGCTGTCCTACCCGGCAGTAAGAGGACCGAAACATCACCCCGAATTTTCGCGAAAAACCTGCTCAGAAACGTTCGCTAGGGTCCATCGACGTGTTTGGACAGCAAGCCCCTTCCGAGGACCGACATAGCTCAGATACGGAAAGTAACCATTCGCTCAAGGCGGGCGAGGCCGCTGACGTGGCCCTCGAACCGCCCACACTCGACGACGGCCGACAGCTGTGGGCCCTCGCCAGGATCTCCGACCTGGACGTGAACTCCCCCTACGCCTACGTGCTGTGGTGCCGCGACTTCGCCGCCACATCGCTCGTCGCCCGCGACAGCACCGGCACGATCCGAGGTTTCGTCACCGGATACGTGCGTCCCGACGCGCCCGACACCTACTTCCTCTGGCAGGTCGCGGTCGACCCCGCGTTCCGCGGGCGCCGCCTGGCCCGCCGGATGCTCGACCGCATCAGCTCCTGCATCACCGAGCGCGGCATCCGCTACCTCGAAGCCACCGTCACCCCTGGCAACACGGCATCCCGAGCACTGTTCGCCTCTTTTGCCCGTGCCCGGTCCGCTGCCCTCTCCTGGACTCCGCTGTTCGACCGCGGACATTTCCCGGCAGAACTCCCCGAGCAGCACGAACCCGAAGACCTCGTCCGGATCGGTCCGCTGCGCTGACCCCTCGACACCGCTCGGGCCGTGCCCCGAGCCCTCGACGCCTGCCCTGAAACGGAGACAAAGGAGATCCGCGATGGAAACCTTCTCCCGACTCGAGTCCGAAGTCCGCAGCTACTGCCGGGGATGGCCCACCCTCTTCACCCGGGCACGCGGCAGCCGCGTCTACGACCACACCGGCCGCGGCTACCTCGACTTCTTCGCCGGAGCCGGAGCGCTCAACTACGGCCACAACAATCCGACACTCAAAACCGCGCTGCTGGACTACCTCGGCAGCGACTCGATCGTCCACAGCCTGGACGCCGCCACCACCGCTAAACGCGACTTCCTCGACACCTTCGAGGAGGTGATCCTCAAACCCCGCGGCCTGGACTACAAAGTGCAGTTCCCCGGACCGACGGGCACCAACGCGGTCGAGGCCGCCCTCAAGCTCGCCCGCAAAGTCACCGGCCGGGAGACGGTGATCAGCTTCACCAACAGCTTCCACGGCATGACGCTGGGCGCGCTCGCGGTGACTGGCAACTCCATGAAGCGCGGAGGGGCGGGAGTGCCCCTCAACCACACCGTCACCATGCCCTTCGACAACTACATGGACGGGCAGGTCCCCGACTTCCTGTGGCTCCGCAGCCTGCTGGAAGACAGCGGCAGCGGCCTGGACCGGCCCGCCGCCGTCATCGTGGAGACGGTGCAGGGCGAAGGCGGGATCAACGTGGCCAGAGCGGACTGGCTGCGCGGCCTGGCGGAGCTGTGCCGGGAGCACGAACTGCTGCTCATCGTCGACGACATCCAGATGGGCTGCGGCCGGACCGGTCCCTTCTTCAGCTTCGAGGAAGCCGGGATCGTGCCGGACATCGTCACCTTGTCGAAGTCGATCAGCGGCTACGGCCTGCCCATGGCGCTGACCCTGTTCAAACGGGAACTGGACGTGTGGGAGCCCGGAGAGCACAACGGTACGTTCCGCGGGTTCAACCCGGCTTTCCTCACCGCCACCGTGGCGCTCAACACCTACTGGCGCGACGACTCCCTCGAGCGGGAGACCCTGGCCAAGGGGCAGCTCATCACCGAGCGGCTCGAGGCGATCGCTGCCGAGCATGCGGAGGCCGGGGCGAGCGTCCGCGGCCGCGGCATGGCCTGCGGCCTGGTGCTGCCGGGTGAAGGCGACGCGCGGCGGGTGTGCGCCGAAGCGTTCGAACGCGGTCTGCTCATGGAGACGTCCGGGCCCGAGGACGAGGTGGCCAAACTGCTGCCTCCGCTCACTACTTCCGTCGCCGAAATGGAGGAAGGGCTGGACATCCTCGCCGAGTCGGTGCGTGCTGCGGTCCGCGCCCCCCAGCCCGCCTGATCTCCCCTAGCCCTCGCGGACGGGTGTGCTTCGCGCCCTTCCCCGTCCACCTGCGGCACGTCTGCGGCGACGACGCTCCACTGCTTCATGCACATGCATATGCACGCGCATAAAGCAGTGGGGGTGCCGCACCTCTACCAGCCGAAAGGAAGACACCCATGATCGTGCGCAGCCTGGACGACATCAACGGCACCGACGCCGACGTCGTCACCGAGAACTGGCGCAGCCGCCGCATCGTCCTGGCCCGGGACGGCGTCGGCTTCTCCTTCCACGAAACCGTCCTCTACGCGGGCACCGAAACCTCGATGTGGTACGCCAACCACATCGAACTGGTGCACTGCATCGAAGGCGAAGCAGAAGTCACCAACGACGAGACCGGCGAAACCTTCCTCATCACACCGGGCACGCTCTACCTGCTCAACGGGCATGAGCGGCACACCGTCCGCCCCAAGACCGACTTCCGCGTCCTCTGCGTGTTCACCCCGCCGGTCACCGGCCGCGAAGTCCACGACGAGAACGGCTCGTACCCGCTGCTCACCGAGGACGCCACGGACACCGACTGATACCGGACACCGGCCACACCAGCCGGAGCAACCGCTGCTGGGGAGCTGTGCTGCACCCCGCGGTCCAGTGCAGCTCCCCGACAGCCCGGCGGTGTCCCCTGGCCGGAACACCGCCGGCCCCGCACATCACGACATCCCCGCATTTCCGCGATAACGGACAGGAACCACACCATGACAGACCACGGAACTGTGAGCCGCCGCGGCCTCTTCCGCGCCGGAGGAATCGGCCTGGCCGCCATCGCGTTCGGTCCCGCACTCGCCGCCTGCTCCCGCACCGAAGACACTGTGACCCTCGACAGCCTGCGGAAACAGGGCTACATCCAGGTCGCGATCAACAACGAAGCCCCCTTCGGCTACATCGACGAGAACGGCGAAGTCACCGGCTCCTCCCCCGAACTGCTCCGCGCGATCTTCGCGGAACTCGGCGTTCCCGAAGTCCGTGCCGAATCCGTGGCCTGGGACGGGCTCATCCCCGGGCTGAAAGCCAAGCGGTTCGACGCGGTCGCCGCCGGAATGTACATCACCCCTGAACGGTGCGCCGAAGTCGCTTTCGCGGAACCGACCTACCGCGTCCTCCAGGCGTTCCTCGTCCCCGCCGGCAACCCGTACGGCCTGACCACCTTCGACGACATCGCCGCCAACCCTGACGTGACCGTGGCCGTGCTCAACGCCTCCGTGGAACAGGGCTACGCCAAAGGCGCGGGAGTTCCCGAAGCACAGATCGAAACCGTGGACAACCAGACCAGCGCCTACGAACTCCTCAGCAACGGCCGGGTCGACGCGGTCGCGCTGAGCACCCTCTCCCTCAACCGGCTCCTCAACCAGCGCGGCGGCGACTTCGAAGTCACCGAAGGCTTCATCCCCGTCGTGGACGGGGAAGAAGTCACCCCTGCCGGCGGTCTCGCCTTCCGGCAGAGCGACACCGAGCTCCTCGCCGAAGTCAACCGGGTCCTCGCCGACTTCAAAGCGAGCGGCCGTCTCCTCGAAATCCTCGAACCGTTCGGCTTCACCGAACAAGAACTCCCCGGAGACCTGACTACGGAGCAGCTCTGCCAGGCCTAAGGACGGATACCGCCGTGGAGTTCCTCATCGACCGGCTCCCGCTCTACCTGAGCGGGGCCGGAACCACCCTCCTCATCACCCTGCTCGGGGCCGTGCTCGCCTTCGCCCTCGCCATGGTCGTGGGGGTCATGGGCACCCTGCGCAACCCCGTAGCGCGCGCCATCGCCACCGGCTACACCGAAACGTTCCGCGGCGTAGCCGCGCTCGTCCTCATGTACTGGATGGCGTTCGCGATCCCCCAGCTCGTCCCCTACAAGATCGACGCGCTCTTCGCCGCCGTGCTCGCGCTCGGCCTCAACGTCGGCGCCTACGGGGCGGAAGTCGTGCGGGCCGCCATCAACGCGGTGCCCAAAGCCCAAGTGGAAGCCACGATCGCGCTCAGCATGTCGTGGTGGCGGCGCATGCGAGCGGTCGTGCTGCCCCAAGCGTGGGCGCAGATGCTGCCCACCTTCGGCAACCTCGTCATCGAACTGATGAAAGCCACCGCCATCGTGTCGCTCATCGGCGTCAGCGACCTGACCCGGGTCGCCCAAGAGCAGCGGGCCTCCACCGGGGAGACGGTCGCGGCCTTCACCGGCGCCCTCATCGCCTACTTCCTCATCGCCCAGCTGCTGATCGTGGGAATGCGGCTCCTGGAACGCCGCGCCAACCGGCGGCTGGGACGGCCCGTCGCCACCGGCTTCCTCGCCCTGCTGCGGCCCCCGCCCGCGACCGCGACAGGAGGTGGCCGGCGATGACCTGGGACTGGGAGTTCACCGGGCGGATCATCCCCGACCTGCTCAACGGCCTCGCTGTCACCGTGCAAGCCACGGTGCTGGGCTACACCCTGGCGCTCGTCCTCGGCCTCGCGGTGGCCCTGGTACGCCGCATCCCCGTGATCGGGACCGCGGTGTTCGCGGTCATGGAGTTCATCCGCTGCACCCCGCTGCTCGTGCAACTGGTCTTCGTGTTCTCCCTGGCCCCGAACACGCTGTCGGCGTTCACCATCGGCGTGGCAGTGCTGGGCGTGCACTATGCCGCCTACACCGCGGAGGTGTACCGGTCGGGCATCGAAGCCGTGCCCGCAGGCCAGTGGGAAGCCTGCCGGGCGTTGAGCCTGCCCCTGCACCGCACGTGGGGCGCGGTCATCCTCCCGCAGGCGATCCGCCGCGTCATCCCTCCGCTCGGCAACTACCTGATCGCCATGTTCAAAGACACGCCGCTGCTGTTCGCGATCACCGTCGGCGAACTGATGTACCAGGCGTCGCAGATCGGCGGCGTGTACTTCCGCTACCTGGAGGCCATGACCCTCGTGGGTCTGTTCTTCCTCCTGGTGAGCGTGCCTTCAGCCATCCTCATCCGACAACTGGAGCGACGCTATGCCGCAGTCTGACCCCCGCACCAGCACCGGCACGCACGAACCGCTCATCCGCTTCGACCAAGTCGTCAAACGGTTCGGCTCGCTCACCGTGCTCGACCGGTTGGACTTCACGGTCGACGCCGGCGAGCGGGTCACCTTGATCGGCCCCAGCGGGTCCGGGAAAACCACGATCCTGCGCCTGCTGATGACCTTGGAACAGGTCACCTCCGGGGTTATCTGGGTCGGCGGGGAGCCGCTCAGCCACCGGTACAAAGGCGGCCGCCTGGTCCGCGCCACCGACAAACACCAGCGCCGGGTACGCAAGCAGATCGGCATGGTGTTCCAGCAGTTCAACCTGTTCCCGAACATGACCGTGCGGGAGAACGTTACCGAAGGCCCTGTCCACAGCCTGGGGATTCCGCGGGAGGAAGCCGACCAGCGGGCCAAGGAACTGCTGGACATGGTGGACCTCGCCGACAAGATCGACGCCCACCCCGCCCACCTGTCCGGCGGACAGCAGCAGCGGGTCGCGATCGCCCGGGCCCTGGCCATGCAGCCGAAGATCCTGCTGCTTGACGAGGTCACCTCTGCCCTCGATCCCGAACTCGTCACCGGGGTCCTCGACGTGCTCCGCACAGTCGCTGAGACCACGGACATCACCATGCTGCTGGTCACCCATGAGATGCAGTTCGCCCGGGACGTCTCGCACCGGGTACTCATGTTCGACCACGGCCGTATCGTCGAGGAAGGCCCGCCGGAACAGATCTTCGGCGACCCGAAAGAAGAACGCACCAAAGCCTTTCTCCACGCCGTCCTCGACTGACCGGTCAGGCGGGTCCCGGAGTGAGATAGCCAGCCCAGTGCAGAAAGCACGCGGACTCCCGATAGCCCCGGGACCCTCTACTGTTGGGGGAAACCGTCGTCACCACCGTCCTGCGCCGGGACCGGTCCCGGCGCAGGACCAAAGTGGCGCCACGCAAAACACGGTGATAACTCCAGGGGGTCCCGGCTGCGCTAGCCACGGCACGGAAATCAACCGCGCCTAGTGGATCCAAACACTCACCGCATGCGCCGCCCCCGCACCTGCGAGGCACCCGGTCCTGCGCCCGCCCGGGAGCGAAGTGCCCAGCCAGATCGCGCTGCGGGGCCGGCCATGTTGACCGCTATCGTTGGGAATATGCCCGCTGCTGATGTGGTGATTCTTGGTATCCCGCCGATATTAGTTACCTGCTCGGCGCCCTCAAGCATTTTTTGATGTGATGCACTACCCCCTGCTTGGGAGACTTCGGTGGCTACCTTATGCGCTTTATACGCATGGCCATAACGACACCACTGGGCGGGATTGGCACCAGAAACTCTTGCTAAGGACATGTCCTGACGTCGGTATCTGTCACCAGCTGCCGTGGCAGGGGAATCCCACAAGCGGACCGGTCAGTTTGCGCAATACGCGTCTGGGTACACTCCCCCCGACTAAAAGCAAAAAGAGCGTCGGGTGCAGGCAATCCGGTCAAAGTCCGGAGCGGTCGCGCCACTGTAGACGGGCTCAAGCCCGTGAGCCAGAAAACTCACCCGGCGTAGTGGTCTCTGTAGGACGCGTCATCCTGTAAGGAGGACCATGTCGGCCGTCCATGCCCCTTATGTTGAGGCAGAGCTGGGGCCCATCCCGCTCGCACTCACCGCTACAGCGGTAACCCTTCTTGCTCTTCTCGTTCTCTACCTGGTCGGTTTCGACCAAGGAGCTGTCTCGCGTACAGGAATGTTCCTGCACGAGCTGATGCACGACGGCCGACACCTCATGGGGGTGCCGTGTCACTGACCTCCGCTACCCCCTCTGCTTCGGTCCGTCCGCTGCGGGGAACCTATCTGCGATTGCTTGTCCGCGGGCTGTTGGCCGGGCTACTGGCCGGCCTGGCCGCGGGCGTGGTCGCTTTCTTCCTCGGTGAACCCCACATCGAGGCGGCTATCGCTTTGGAAGAGCACGCTTCCCACGACCATGGCGCGCACGGGGGACACTCCCACGGAGACGATGCCCTAGTCAGCCGTACCGGGCAGCAGGTGGGGTTGTTCCTCGCCACCGGGTTTGCCGGCATGTCCCTAGGGGTGCTCTACGCCTCGGTGCTCTACGCGGTCCGGCGCCACAGCCGGCTTAGCGGACCGGCACTGGCGTTGGTCGCCGCTGGCCTGGGATGGGCAGCCATCGCTGCGGTGCCCTTCGTCAAGTACCCGGCCAACCCGCCTGCCGTAGGTGTCCCCGAGACAATCGACCAGCGCACCCTACTTTGGGTAGCCGCGGTGCTCCTCGGGCTCGTCGCGGTTACGGCGGCCGTTGCCCTCGCACGCGCACTGCCAGCAGAGACATCGCTGACCTCACGGATTGTGGCCTCCCTCGCCGTGTTCCTCGCGGTGGTCTGCGTCGGCTACCTCGCTCTTCCCCACATCAACGACGTCGGCGAAGACTTTCCAGCAACCCTGCTGTGGGAGTTCCGCATGGCCTCACTCGCCACCCAAGCCAGTCTTTGGCTGGTGCTAGGACTGGCCTTCGCCTGGTTGACCGAACGGTTTGACCGCCGCTTCGCGGCGCAAACAGTGGGAGTCCGATGAGCAAGGCGCAGGGGCTGCTGGTGGCCGGGACCTCCTCGGATGCAGGAAAATCCCTGGTCACCAGCGCCCTGTGCCGGGCCTTGGCCCGGCACGGGATCAAAGTAGCGCCGTTTAAGGCGCAGAACATGTCGAACAATTCCATGGTGGTCCCCGGGCCCGATGGCACAGGAGCCGAGATCAGCCGCGCCCAGTGGGTGCAGGCGCTCGCCGCGCGCGCCGAACCCGAGACCGCCATGAACCCGGTACTCCTCAAACCCAGCAGCGATCGCGGGAGCCACGTCGTGCTGCGGGGCCGTCCGTTCGGCCGCTTAGCCGCAGGCGAGTTTGCGGGCACGCGTGCAGTGCTCGCCGAGGCTGCGTACGCCGCTCTCGCAGAGCTGCGTTCCCGCTACGACGTGGTGGTCTGCGAGGGCGCGGGCGGCGTCGCAGAGATCAACCTGCGTGCCCACGACTACATCAACATGGGACTTGCCCGCGCCGCCGACCTGCCTGTCATCGTGATCGGCGACATCAACCGGGGCGGGGTCTTCGCGTCGCTGTACGGGTCGCTCGCCTTACTCGATCCCGCTGACCAGGCACTCGTTGCCGGGTTTGTGATCAACAAGTTTCGGGGGGATCCTTCGCTGCTGGATCCGGCGCTGAAAACCCTGGAAGACCTCACCGGTCGACCCGTTCTCGGCGTCCTGCCGTGGCAGCAGAACCTGTGGCTGGAATCCGAGGATTCGCTAGCGCTTACCGCACGCGAGGACGGTAGTGCGGGCACACCCGTGTTGCGGGTCGCTGTCGTACGGCTGCCCCGGATCGGCAACACCACCGACGTTGACGCCCTGGGCGTGGAACCAGGACTGCGCGTCGACTTCGTTACCAGCCCTCGCCTGCTAGCCTCCGCCGACATCGTCGTGCTCCCCGATACGCGGGCCGTGCTCACCGACCTGGAGTGGCTGCGGTCCCGCGGTTTGGCCGACGCGATCGCCAACCACGCCCGCCACGGCGGCACGGTACTGGGCATCGGTGGCGGCTTCCAGATGCTGGGCCGCACGATTGTCGACGCCGAGGGGGTGGAAGGACCGGCCGGGCGCACCGTTGCTGGGTTGAGCCTGCTGGACCTGGAGACGGTTTTCACCCGAAACCAGACGCTGAACTACTCTTCCGGCACCTGGCAGGGCATACCGGTCGGCGGATACCAGAGCCACTACAGCCGCATCCAGACCGGTGATGGCGAGGCGTTTCCCGGCGGGCTCCGCAACGGCTCCGTATTCGGCACGATGTGGCACGGCAGCCTAGAACACGACGCGTTCCGCGGTGCGTGGCTGGCTGCCGCGGCCGAGAATGCGGGATACGACGGCAGCGAATACGGACAGGTGTGCTTCGCTGAGGTCCGTGACGCCTACCTTGACCGGCTCGGCGACCTCGCGGAAGAACACCTCGACATGGATGCTGTGCTGCGGTTGATCACTGAAGGCGCGCCAAAGCTGCCGACCGTGCGGGGAGAACTGCGGTGAAAGTGCTCATCCTCGGCGGAACAGCCGAGGCGAGAGCCCTTGCTGAGGCGTTCGTCGCCGCGGGGATACCGGTACTGTCTTCCCTCGCCGGGCGGGTCAGCCACCCCAGGCTGCCCGCCGGTGAGGTACGCATCGGTGGTTTCGGGGGAGCCGCAGGACTCGCCGGATTCCTTCGCAGTAACGGGATCACGCGGGTCGTGGACGCTACCCATCCCTTCGCTATACGGGTGTCCACTAACGCGGCCGAGGCGTGCACCCAGGCCGGTGTGCCGCTGCTGCGTCTCGTGCGCCCCGGGTGGGAAAACGAACCTGCGGCGTCCCGCTGGATATGGGTGGACGACCACGACGAGGCAGCCTGGCAGGCCGCGAGACTAGGGCGCCGTGTCTTGCTCACCACGGGACGGCAGACCCTGCACCACTTCATTGGGCCGCTGGCCGAGCACACGGTGTTAGCCCGAGTGGTGGAAGACGTAGAGCTCGCATTGCCGCCTACGTGGATCCTCATACGCAGCCGTGGCCCTTACACCTGTGCAGGGGAACGGAAGCTCATGGCCGAGCATGCGGTGGAAGTTTTGGTCACCAAGGACTCTGGCGGAGTTCACACCCGGGCCAAGCTGGACGCCGCAGACGAGCTGGGGGTTTCCGTGGTGGTGGTGCGCAGACCTCTCTACCGGGGGGACGTTCCCACTGTTGCGGACGTTCCCGCTGCCCTGGAATGGCTTGGACTGTCTCAGACTCGCTGACCCCGCTGACACGACTGCTAAACGTGTTCCTTCTGTGGCGGTCGACGGCCATGCCCCTGGACATGGGTAGGACCGTTGCCGCGGGTTCGTGCTGTTGCTCTCGAGCAGCCAAGCCCTGCACTGTGAGGCTCAGTGCAGGGCTTGGCTGTGACGAGCGATCGTGTGCAAGCTGCCTGGGCATGTGCGCGCCGGTCCCGGCACTCTCAGCCGGGGCACGGTGCGGGATCAACAAGGCCGCTGGGTGGAGACTGCAGCCGCGAACCGGGCCGCGGCCTGCGGGCAGCCTGCCCAGTGGGTGTGCAGGTAGGAGGCGTGGAGTGTGGGACGGCCGATGCCTGCCGGATCGGAGGAGAAACCGTCGGGCTGCCCGTCCAACAGCCAGGCCGGACCCGCCTGCTCTCCAGTGGAGGTGACTGTGGTGCGGTGGAACGTGTGCCCGGGCACCCGGTCTCCCTCCGCCGCCACGAGTGTTTCTGCGGGGGCCAGCGCCGAGTAGTAGCCGAGAGCCAGGCGGGACGTCATGCGTCCCACCGCGTCCAAGGCCCCCACCATGGGGGCGCCATCCACGTCACGGCACAGATACAGCAGGCCCGCGCATTCGGCAACCGTCGGCACGCCTGAGCGCACCGCATCCCGCAGCGCGGTGCGCAGCGCCGTGTTCCCCGCCAGTTCTGCGGCGTACACCTCGGGGAATCCGCCGCCCAGGTAGATTCCCGCGGTGCCGTCGGGCAGCGCAGGGTCGGACATTGGATCGAACACCACCGGGCGGCAGCCCGCGGCGCGAAGCAGCTCCTCGACTTCGGCGTAGCGGAAGGTGAAGGCTTGCCCTCCAGCTACCGCGACCACGGGGTGGTCTCGCTGCGCGGAGACAGGGTGAAACCCTGCGGCACGGAGCGCCTCCTGCGCGGACCACGCTTGGGCGTGCAGCGGTGGCGCGGATCGTGCCACCTCTACCACGGCAGTCAAATCCACCTGTGCGGCGATGCGTTCCGCCAGCAGCTCCACGGCCGCTACTGCCTCGGCCCGTTCCTCGGCAGGAACCAAACCCAAGTGCCGGGAAGGAACAGCAAGTCCGCTGTCATGGCGCAGTGCCCCCAGCACGGGGACACCGACGTCCTCCACCGCGGAAGCGACCTCGGCGGCGTGCCGTCTGGAGCCCACCCGGTTCAAGATGACTCCGGCGATCCGAATCCGCTGGTCGAACACTGCCATGCCCGCCACGATCGCCGCGGCCGACCGCGACACGTGAGACACGTCTACGACCAGCACCACCGGAGCGTCCAGCAGGGCGGCGACATGCGCGGTGGACGCAAACCCGCGCCCCCCGAGCTTCCCGTCATACAGGCCCATCATGCCTTCGATCACGGCCAGGTCGGCCGGCCGCGGATGGGAGGCGCCGTGTAGCAGCAAGGGGCCCAGCAGGTTCTCACCGTGCAAGTGCACATCGAGGTTGCGGCCGGGCCGCCCGGTTGCCAGGGAATGGTAGCCGGGGTCGATATAGTCCGGTCCGGCCTTATGCCCGGACACGTCGTATCCGGCAGCGCGCAGCGCCGCCATGAGCCCGGTAGCCACGGTGGTCTTACCCGCCCCGGACGTGGGAGCGGAGATCACTAGCCGTGGCAGGACCGCGGCGGGAACGTCACCACTCAATACCGCGCTGCCCCTTCTGCCCGGAGTCCATGGGATGTCGCACTTTCACCATTTCCGTGACCAGATCGGCTGCGTCCAGCAGCGCGGGATGCGCGCGGCGGCCGGTGATCACCACGTGCTGGCGTCCCGGACGCTCACGCAGCGTCGACACCACGTCGTTGACGTCGACCCAGCCCCAGGTGATCGGATACGTGAACTCGTCGAGTATGTAAAGGTCGTGCCGTTGCTCGGCGAGGCGGCGCTTGATCTCGGCCCACCCCTCTGCGGCAGCGGCCGCGTGGTCGGCTTCCGTGCCCGGCTTGCGCGACCACGACCACCCTGACCCCATTTTGTGCCACTCGATGGGGCCTCCCACCCCTTGCGCACGGTGTACTGCGGCAAGCGTGTCGAATGCGGTCTGCTCCCCAACCCGCCACTTCGCGGACTTCACGAACTGGAACACCGCGATCCGCCACCCCTGGTTCCACCCGCGCAAGGCCAGGCCGAACGCTGCAGTGGACTTTCCCTTGCCGTCACCGGTGTGCACGATGAGCAGCGGACGGTAGCGGCGCTGGCGGGTGGTGAGTCCGTCGTCGGGGATGAACGATGGTTGTCCTTGAGGCATCAAGCCGCCCTCGTGGTTGCTCCGGCTACTGCTGACGTGATGGCTTCGGCGCTGACCTCGCCAACGTGGACGTACTCGGCACCCATGCGGCGGGCGAGCGCAGCGGCCAACCCCATCCGGAACCGTCCCGTCTCCGAGTCGATGACCAGCGCGGAGACCCCTTCGCGGGCCAGGTGGTCGGCGGCGTGCAACGAGCGCTCCACTGCCTTAGGGCCGGCAGTGGCCCGGCCGTCGGTGACGACCACGAGCAGGGCGCGGCGATCCGGGTCGCGTAACCGTTCGCGGCGCAGTGTCTCCGCGGCCTTCAATAGGCCCTCAGCTAGTGGGGTACGGCCTCCGGCAGGCAACTCCCGCAAGCGGGCTGCTGCTACGTCCACTGATCCGGTGGGTGGAAGTGTGAGCGTAGCCTCATGGTTTCGGAACGTGATCAACCCCACTCGGTCCCGTCTGCGGTAGGCGTCCAGCAGCAGTGCGAGAACAGCTGTCTTCACCTGGGACATGCGCCGCCGGGCAGCCATAGAACCGGAAGCGTCCACGCAGAGCAGCACCAGGTTGGATTCCTTGCCTTCACAGAGGGACCTGCGTAGATCACTGAGGGCAATAGAAAGCCGTGTGGTGTCCGGGGAAGAACGAGATGTCGCGTGCCGCAGCGCGGCTGTCCGAACCGTGGCGGCCAAGTGGATCGGCCCAGTTCCCCGGCCCGCGGGAACGTCGCCGACGGTGCGCCCCGATGTTGTGATAGCTCGTGAACGGCGGCCTAGCGTGCCTTTCCCCGTGCCAGCGACCGTGAAAAGCCGAGGGCGGTACGGTTCCTCGGGTGCTGTGACCGACACCGGGGCCGGAGCATCCGGCCGGGGATCGTCGTTGGACGAGGTGGGGGATCCGAGGCCGCTGGCGGGAGGGTCAGGAGTGGAGCCGGCGGTGGGCGGCGGAGTATCAGAACCGCTGTCCGATGGTGGACCGCCTGGCCCTCCGGAACCGTCCGGCCCAGGGTCCGGATCGTGATCTTCGCCGAGGATCTCGTCCAGCAGGCCCTCATCCATGCCGGGACTGTCGAAGGGGGTCCGCCTCCGTCGGTGCGGTAAGGCAAGGCGGGCGGCAGCGCGCACATCGGCTCGGGTGACGTCGGTGCGGCCACACCACGCGGCGTGGGCCACCGCGGCCCGGGCACACACTAGGTCGGCACGCATACCGTCCACATCGAACGCGGCGCACACCTCGGCGATAGCCAACAGTGCCTCCTGGCCGAGCACCACCTTGGGCAGCCGGAGACGTGCGTCCGCGATACGTTCCGCCAGTTGCTGCTCGGCAGTGGCGTAGGCGGAGGTGAAACCGGCGGGGTCGGCGTCGAAGGCGAGACGTCGACGGATGATCTCCGCCCGCACGGCCGGATCGCGGGGTGCTGCAACCTCCACGGACAAGCCAAACCGGTCCAACAGCTGGGGCCGTAGCTCCCCTTCCTCCGGGTTCATCGTTCCCACAAGGGTGAACCGGGCGGCGTGGCTGAGCGAGACACCGTCACGTTCCACGGTGGCCCGCCCCATCGCTGCCGCATCGAGGAGCAGGTCCACCAGGTGGTCGTGGAGTAGGTTGACTTCGTCGACGTAGAGGATGCCGCGGTTGGCACGGGCCAACAGTCCGGGCTCGTATTCGACACCGCTGCCCGACAGGGCTTTTTCCAGGTGTAGGGAGCCCACGACCCGGTCCTCGCCCGCGCCTACAGGAAGCTCCACGAGACGCACTGGGCGGGTCGCGGAAGCAACTGAAGGGGGATGCGGTCCGTCTGGACAGTCAGGGTCGGGGGCGGCAGGGTCGCAGGAAAACCGGCAGTCGGTGACTACGGTGATCGGGGGCAGCAGAGCTGCCTGCGCGCGTACCGCGGTTGATTTTGCGGTTCCCTTCTCGCCGCGGATAAGGACGCCCCCGATGTCAGGGCTGATACCGGTCAGAATGAGGGCCAGCACCAGGTCGTCCGAACCGACGATGGCGCTGAACGGATAGACGTGCACACGCTCCTCCACAGGCTCCCGCTGGGGGATCGGCAAAAACGGCAGCCATGCCGAGGCCGGTCTTCGGACTTCCTGATCAACACCGTCCGATCGCCTTCCCAGACTGCCGTCCAGTGGCTGCGCGATGCGCGTGATCGGCGGCTCCCAGGTCACCGCAGCGGGCCTGTGCCGGATTCGCACCGGCTTCCCGATTATCCCCGTGGATTGGGGCACCTCGGCGGTTCCGCCGTCGCCGAGTCTAGCCAGCGGCGGTCCGGGTGCCCAGAGCGCTGGGAGACTTCCCCGATCCGTGTTAAGGTGGCCCGCCATGAAGACACCGGTCACTGTCGTCGGCATAGGCGCTGATGGCTGGGAAGGGTTGCCGCCGGCGTCCCGCGACGCTATCCGCGAAGCCCAGGTACTCCTCGGCGGTACTCGACATTTGGCTTTGGTGCCCGACACGGGAGCGGTACGCGAACCGTGGCCGTCCCCGTTGCTGAGCGGTCTTCCAATGCTCCTGGACCGGTACCGTGACCGCCGTGTCGTCGTGCTGGCTTCCGGGGACCCCCTCCTGTCGGGGATCGGCACCACCCTGGTGCGACTGCTCGGCGCAGACCGGGTGCGGGTGCTGCCCGCGGTGAGCTCGGTCGCCCTGGCCCGGGCACGGATGGGGTGGAGCGCGGAGTCTGTGGATGTGGTGACGCTCGTGGGACGCGACGTCGACGCGGTGCGCCGCTACCTCACCCCCGGGCGGCGGCTGGTGGTGCTCTCCTCGGATGGGACGACGCCTGCCGCGGTCGCAGCCCGGCTGGTCGAACACGGCCTTGGCGATAGCCGCATGACGGTCCTGTCCGACCTGGGGAGCAGCAGAGAGGAACGGATCGAAGCCACCGCGGCCGAGTGGCGGGGCCGGGACGCGCCGCCGTTGAACGTGGTGTGCGTGGCGGTCACCGGAAACGGTGGGTACCCGCTTACCCCCGGGCTGCCGGATGAGGCGTTCGACCACGACGGGCAGCTCACCAAACGAGAGATACGGATTGCCGCGGTCTGTGCGCTCCGCCCCCAACCCCAGGCCCTGCTGTGGGATGTGGGAGCGGGAGCAGGGTCGGTGGCCGTGGAATGGCTGCGCGCCGACCCGCGGTGCCGGGCTGTTGCGATTGAGCGGCACCCCGAACGGGTGCACCGGATCACGCGTAACGCTGCCCGGCTTGGTGTGCCCTCCCTGCGCGTGGTCCACGGTAGTGCGCCTGACGCGCTGAGCGGACTGGAGCCACCCGATGCGGTGTTCGTCGGTGGTGGGGCTACCGACCCGTCCGTGCTGGACCGGTGCTGGGCGGCCCTGCGGCCCGGGGGCCGCATCGTAGTGCACGCCGTGACTTTGGAGACGGAAGCAGTCTTGGTGGAACGGTGGCGGCGCCACGGCGGAGAGTTGACACGCCTCTCGGTGGAACGGGCTGCCCCCCTGGGGTCGTTCACGGGATGGCGTCCGGCCCGTCCGGTTGTCCAGTGGGCCGCGACCAAAACAGATCAGGGAAGAGAGACATGACGGTTCATTTCGTGGGTGCTGGCCCCGGCGCAGCTGACCTGCTGACGCTACGCGCGGTCGAACTGCTGCGCACCACTCCTGTCTGCTTGTATGCGGGTACCTATATCGACGCTGAGATCCTGGCCCACTGCCCTGACGACGCGGAACTAGTGGACACCCAGCACCTCGACCTGGACCAGATCATCGCCCACCTGGTCGACGCGGACCGGCGCGGTTTGGACGCGGTCCGGCTCTGCTCTGGAGACCCGTCGCTTTATAGCGCGCTAACCGAGCAGACACGAAGGCTTGACGAGGCAGGGGTGGCGTGGGACGTCACCCCTGGGGTGCCCGCCTATGCGGCGGCCGCGGCCCTGCTCGGCACCGAGTTGACGGTTCCGGAGGTGGCGCAGACGGTGGTGCTTACCCGCACCCGGGCACGCTCCACGAAAATGCCGGAATCGGAGGCGTTGGAGAACGTCGCGAAGATCCACGGGACTCTCGTCTTGCACTTGGCGATCCGACACATCCGGGTTCTTGCCGAGCAGCTGGTCCCCGAATACGGGGCTGATTGTCCTGTGGCGGTCGTCGCTCACGCGACCCGACCCAACGAACTCGTGCTCCGCGGCACCCTCACCGATATCGCCGACCACGTGGAGGCGGCAGGGCTGCGCCATACCGCGGTCATCCTGGTGGGGCGGGCGCTGGCCAGCCGCGAGTGGGATGTGTCGGAGATCGTCTGCTCGCACTTGTACGACCCGGCCCGTGAGCGGAACCGCGAGGCGAGCTAAATCCCCTGGCAGCGGATGTGGGGAAACCGGGACGTCCGTGAGCGAACCGCAGTTGGGGCGGGAAACGGGTAGAGCAGGCCGTGGGCGGCTAGGACCTGCCGAGAGGGTGTGGGCGGGTGTACCCGGCCGCGCAGTGCCGCCCTGTGCGGCGCGCGCACCGCACCCCGCCAGCCGCGGCACGGCCACGAGAGTTCCCCGCTGCAGCGCAGGGGTGTTTCCCGCCGCGTGCTTGCCCGGAAGCGGGATTTGCGTGAGCTATTCCGCCACAAACCGCGGTGTCCACACCGCTCCCGCAGCCGTCACGGAGGTGCTGGAGGAGCCCACGATGAGCAGGCACCGCATGTCGATGCCTTCCGGGTCGAGCTTTCCCAGCGTGGTGACCTCCACCGACTCGCCCTCGCGGCCCACGTCACGGCCGACCACCACCGGGGTGTTGTCCCGCCGGTGTCGCAACAGGACGTCGCGGGCTCGCGCCACCTGGGTGCGCCGGGAACGGGACGCAGGGTTGTAGATCGCCAGCACTAAGTCGGCGCGGGCTGCCGCCTCCAACCGGGCTTCGATCACCTCCCACGGTTTGAGCCGGTCGGACAGGCTCAGCACCGCAAAATCCCCGCCAATGGGCGCGCCCGCTCGTGCCGCCACTGCTTGCACCGCGGTCAGCCCTGGCAGTACCCGCACAGGAACGTCCGCGTAGCGGGGATCCTGGGCCGCTTCGAAGACCGCCGAGGCCATCCCGAACACGCCAGCGTCCCCGCCTGAGACCACGGCCACCCGCTCCCCGGCTAAGGCCAGGTCAAGAGCGAACCGGGCCCGATCCAATTCGACCGTGTTGCCGCTGGAGTGCCGCTGCTGACCGGGACGCACCGGAACGCGGTCCACGTACGGGCCGTAGCCGACCACGTGGTCGACGTTGGCGAGCGCCTGCGCTGCTTCCGGGGTCAGCCACTGCTCGCCAGCGGGGCCGAGACCCACCACGAGTAGTTCGGCGGGCGAGTCCGGATGATGGGGGGCTGGGGTGCGCTGCGGTGCACGGACTCTGCCTCGCGGTCTCCGGTTGCGTGGCGTGCTGTCCCCGGAGCTGAGAATCAGCGAGAAATAGGGGACATCGTCGGAAGCTACGTCCCCTACTGGAAGTATCCGCTGTTCAGCCATGGAGGCGCGTTCCACGTAGACAGCGTCCTCCAGTCGCCCTGCCTGGGCTAGCGCCTCGCGCACACCGGCGAAGGTGCGGCGGCCGAGCTTCAGTACTGCGGCAGCGTCAGTGTCGGCCAGTCGCCGGGCCAGCTCGGGTGGGGGCAGGGTCCCTGGGAGGATCGTCAACACGTCGGTGCGGCGCACGAGCGGGCACGCCGCCGCAGCAGAAGCCGCGGATATCGACGTCACACCGGGGACGATCTCGGTGGGAAACCGGGAGGCCAGCCGGTCGTGCAGGTACATGTACGAGCCGTAGAACAGCGGGTCGCCCTCACACAGCACCACGACGTCCCGCCCTTGTGACAGGTGGGCGGCGAGCCGTTGGGCGGACGCGTCGTAGAACTCGGTGATGGCGCCCTCGTAGCCGCCCGGATGGTCCGTGGTTCCGGTCGTCACCGGGTAGACGAGTTTCTCCTCGATCACTCCCTCCGGGATCACATCTGCGGCAATAGATCGGGCGATAGAGCGGCCGTGTGTCCCTGAGTAGTAGGCGATGACGTCGGCTTCGGCAATCAGTCGGGCTGCTTTGCGGGTGATGAATTCCGGGTCTCCAGGACCTAGGCCGACGCCGTACAGGCGGCCGGGGGTGCTGCTCATTCCTCCTCCTGCGCGAGAGCGTTGACCGCGGACGCGGCTAGCGCCGAGCCTCCGCGGCGGCCACGTACCACCAGGTAGGGGATGCCTGCGGGGTGGGACATGAGGGCTTCTTTGGATTCGGCCGCGCCGATGAACCCGACGGGCACGCCGATGATCGCGGCTGGTCGGGGCGCGCCGGAGTCGATCAGCTCTAGCAGGTGGAATAGGGCGGTGGGGGCGTTGCCGATCGCGATGACTGCGCCTGCCAAGCGGTCCGTCCACAGCGACACCGCGGCCGCGGAGCGCGTCGTCCCCCACGCCGTGGCGAGTTGGGGAACACGAGGGTCGTTGAGCAGACACAGCACCTCGTTGTCGGCGGGGAGCCGGGAACGGGTCACCCCGGACGCCACCATGCGTGCGTCGGTGAGGATGGGGGCCCCGCCGCGCAGCGCGTCTCGGGCCGCGGGCACCAGGTTGGGGTGGATGACCAGGTCACGGGCGAGGTCGGTTTGGCCGCAGGCGTGGATCATGCGGACCGCAATCTTTTCGGCGTCCGTGGGGAGCCCGGACAGGTCGGCTTCGGCCCGGATGGTGGCGAAGGAGTGCGCGTAGATGGTTGCGCTGTCGGTCTCGTAGGTGTAGCGCCGAGGCGGCGGGGAGAGCGGGGTGGGCCTGTCGGAATGCGGTGTCACGTGCTGCTCCCGAGAAGGACGAGGGTGTGCGGGGTGTGCGGGGCACCGCAGGCGCGTTCGCACCCGGCGATGTGGTAGGGGGATCCGTCGTCGGATGTGTCGGGGGAGGATAGGCGGCGGACGAGCTTGACGGCTTGAGACCGGGTGTCGCCACGGCTGCGAGCACAGCCGGGGGAGCCGATGCAGGCGCTGATCCGGCTCCACGGCGATGCCGGGTCGAGGACCAGCCCGGCTTCCTGGAGCAAAGCTGCGACGTTGCTGGCCTGGTCGGTGGGGACAGGGGTGACGATCACTCCCCGCCACGGGGTGAGGATGATCGTGCTGTCGCTGTGCTCCGCTGCATCCAAGAGAGCCCGCTGCATGGGCGGGGTGAGAACGCCTAGCGGCACTGAACCCGCCACAGCGGATTCAGCGGTGGAAATGGTGATAATTCCGTGAAGGATGTTTCTTCGAAACCGTTCAACGCTCCAGCGATCGCCGCTTTTTGTATGGCGTAAAAAATTGGAAAACTCGACGTTGTTGAGTAGTTCTCGTCCTTTTTTTGGTAGCTGAACGACATTCCATTTTCCCTCGCTTATATCGAGAAAACGGTGAGCGAGATCAAGGATTATATCAACGATTTCTGTAGATGAAATCACAGGCCCTGAAAAGGTGCCGACACGTATTTGTGCCGACCGTTCGTCGATCGCGTAAATTCCTAAGTCGATAGGCATTCCAGCGAGATCGCCGCGGCCGTCATCAAGACCGAAAAGGAACCGTCCGGGCAGCTCTGCCAGTCGTGGATCAGTGCACAGTGCCCGGTCTAGAGCGGAGACGAGGGGGCGAACATCCATTCTGCCACCGATTATTCCGGAAAGGGGAGAAGCGACAATATTGCGTACCCGATCATGGGTAGATGAAGGCAGGAATCCGGATGCTGCCACAATATGAGGTAATTCGTTGGGAATCTGTTGATCATCTGTGACGGGAATCCCTCTGATTTGCACGTTTCCACGTGAAGTTAAATGGAGATTACCGTCGCCGAATTTTGCGGTGATCTGGCTAAGCGTGGCTATCCCGCGACGGCTAATATGCCCCCCGGGAATACGAATACGCAGCAGAGCGCCGTCGGCTGCGAAATGGGGACGCAGCACGCCGGGGCAGCGGTCAGGTGGCTGTAGACAGAACACCGGAACATGGTTGCATACGCTTTCTTGCCCTGCGCTATGGTGGTCGCGTCGTGGTGAACGGGAAGACCGGTGCAAGACCGGCGCGGCCCTCGCCACTGTGATCGAGGAGTCGTCGAGCTTTGCTTGGGGAAACCACCCCGCGGCCACCGGGCACCAGCCTGGGAAGGTCAGCTCGGCGGCGGTGACTCGTCAGCCAGGAGACCGGCCACGACGCGTCATGTCCACGAGGGTTTGGAGACCATGACCATGGCTGATGCTGTGCCGCGTCCTGTACCGCCCGCCGCGGGTCCACCGACTCCCTCGATTGTTGGGGCTGGGAGAGGTCGCCGATGCCTCGCATAGCACTGCTTTCCACCTCGGACACCGACCTGCTGTCGGCACGTGCCAGCGGCGCAAACTACGTCTGGGGCAACCCGTCGCGTCTCGACGTCACCGGAACAGATCCCGGTTCGCTCCACGCCCTGCTTCACGGCGCTGACCTGGTAATTGTGCGCATTCTGGGGTCTGCGCGCTCGTGGCAGGAGGGCCTCGACCAGGTTTTAACCCATGGCGTCCCCGTTGTGGTGCTGGGCGGAGAGCAGACCCCGGACGCGGAGCTGATGAGCCATTCCACCGTACCCGTCGGGATCGCTGCTGAAGCCCACCGCTATCTGGCCCACGGGGGGCCCGACAACCTCGCTGCGCTGCATGCCTTCCTCAGCAGCACCGTGCTGCTGACCGGTGGGAGTTTTGATCCGCCGACAGAACTGCCCGAATGGGGCCTGCTTGAGCGGTCCACGCCACCACAGGCGGACCGGGACGGGCTGCCGAGGATTGGCATCCTCTACTACCGCGCCCACCAGGCCAGCGGGAATACTCGTTTCGTCCACGACCTGGCTGACGCGGTCGACGCTACCGGCGAAGCGGTCGCCGTCCCCATCTACTGCACGTCGCTGCGCAGCGCATCCCCGGAACTCCTCGCGGAGCTCGGCACCCTGGATGCGCTGGTCGTCACCGTGCTCGCCGCGGGAGGAACCCGCCCGGCCACAGCCAGTGCTGGAGGCGACGACGAGGCGTGGGACGTTGGTGAACTAGCGCGACTCGACATTCCGATCCTGCAGGCGCTCTGCCTGACGTGGGGGCGTGATCAGTGGAAGGCTTCCGACGAGGGGACGTCCCCCCTCGACTCTGCATCCCAGATCGCCGTCCCCGAATTCGACGGGCGCATCATCACCGTGCCGTTCTCCTTCAAGGAGTTCGACGACGAAGGACTGCCCCACTACGTCACCGATGCGGAACGGTGCCGCCGAGTAGCCGACATCGCCGTCGCTCATGCCCGGCTGCGGCACATCCCACCCGCCCAGCGCCGGGTCGCGATCGTGCTGTCGGCCTACCCCACCAAGCATTCCCGAGTCGGCAACGCCGTGGGCCTGGACACCCCCGTCTCCGCGGTGCGGTTGCTGCGGGCCATGCGGGACGCCGGATACGACCTGGGAGACGGGTTTCCCGGTGTGGACCTGGCGGACGAGACCGAAGCGGGTAACACCCTCATCCACGCCCTCATCGAAGCCGGTGGACAGGACGAGGAGTGGCTGACCGCCGAACAGTTAGCGGGAAATCCGGTGCGCATCCCGGCCGAACGCTACCGGGAGTGGATCGCCGACCTGCCCGGTGAACTGATTGACGCGGTGAACGAGCACTGGGGAGAGCCGCCCGGCACGCTTTTCGTCGACAACGGCGACATCGTGCTCGCTACCCTCCAGGCAGGCAACGTGGTGCTCATGATCCAGCCGCCGCGTGGTTTCGGAGAGAACCCGGTGGCGATCTACCACGACCCCGACCTGCCGCCGTCCCACCACTACCTCGCCGCATACCGGTGGCTGGAATGCGGCTTCGGCGCCCACGCCATCGTCCACCTCGGCAAACACGGCTCCCTGGAGTGGCTGCCCGGCAAGAACGCCGCACTGTCCGCGGCGTGCGCCACCGATGCCGCACTCGGCGCGGTGCCGCTCATCTACCCCTTCCTCGTCAACGACCCGGGTGAAGGGGCGCAGGCTAAGCGGCGGGCCCACGCGACGATCATCGACCATCTTGTGCCCCCGATGGCACGCGCCGAGTCTTACGGCGACATCGCCCGGCTGGAGCAGCTCCTCGACGAGCACGCCAACATCGCCGCGATGGATCCGGCGAAGCTTCCCGCGATCCGGGCGCAGATCTGGACTCTCATCCAGGCCGCCAAACTCGACCGTGACCTGGGGCTGTCCGAGCGGCCGCATGACGCGGAATTCGACGACTTCCTGCTGCACGTCGACGGCTGGCTGTGCGAAGTCAAAGACTCTCAAATCCGCGACGGACTGCACGTGCTAGGTGGGGCGCCTGTCGGCGAGGCCCGCGTCAACCTGGTGCTGGCCATCCTGCGTGCTGTCCAAGTGTGGGGTGGGCAGGCCGGTGCTGTGCCTGGACTGCGCCGTGCTCTCGGCCTGGCGGGAGACACCGGAAACCGGGCGGAGGTTGACGCCGTCGAAGCCCGGGCCCGCGCCCTGGTCGAGGCCATGGAGGAAGCCGGCTGGGATCCGGAACAGGCACAGGTCGTGGCGGACCGGCTCGGCGAGACCGCTCCGGACGTGGTCCGGGTGCTCCGGTTTGCGGCCGAGCACGTCATTCCACGGCTCGCAGACACCCGTCAAGAAATCACCGCGGTACTCCATGCCCTCAACGGCGGCTTCGTTCCCGCCGGACCGTCGGGATCGCCGCTGCGTGGCCTGGTTAACGTACTGCCCACCGGCCGCAACTTTTACACCGTCGACCCCCGGGCCATCCCGAGCCAGCTCGCCTACGAGACCGGGAAAGCATTGGCTGACGCGCTTATTGAACGCTACCGCGCCGAAACCGGCGAGTATCCGCGTTCGGTGGGGCTATCAGTATGGGGAACCTCAGCTATGCGTACCTCTGGAGACGACATCGCTGAGGTGCTCGCTCTCCTCGGGGTGCGCCCCGAATGGGACGAGGTGTCCCGCCGGGTGCGGGAGCTGAGCGTCATCCCGCTGCCCGAGTTGGGACGCCCACGCATCGACGTCACCGTCCGCATCTCCGGGTTCTTCCGAGACGCCTTCCCTCACGCGGTCGCCATGCTCGACGACGCCGTCCGCATGGTGGCGGAACTCGACGAACCGGACGACGCTAACTACGTGCGGGCTCACGTCCGCAGCGACCTCGCGGAACACGGTGACCGTGAACGCGCGCTGCGGCGCATCTTCGGTTCCGCCCCCGGTGCCTACGGGGCAGGCCTGCTCCAGCTGATCGACTCTGGTGACTGGCGTAGCGACGCTGATCTCGCCGAGGTCTACACCGCGTGGGGCGGTTTCGCCTACGGGCGCAACCTGCACGGTGAGCCTTCTGCGGAAGACATGCGTGCCAACTATCGGAGGATCGCGGTAGCCGCGAAGAATACGGACACCCGCGAGCACGACATCGCCGACTCGGACGACTACTTCCAATACCACGGCGGCATGGTCGCCACCGTGCGCGCCCTCACCGGCGTCGAGCCGAAGGCCTACATCGGCGATTCCACCACACCGGACCAGGTGCGCACCCGGTCGCTGCGGGAAGAGACCGCCCGGGTTTTCCGTGCCCGAGTGGTTAACCCCCGGTGGCTGGCGGCGATGCGGAACCACGGTTATAAGGGCGCATTTGAACTGGCCGCCACTGTCGACTACCTGTTCGGCTACGACGCGACCGCGGGGGTGGTCGACGACTGGATGTATGAGACCCTCGCCCAGACCTATGTCCTGGACACCGAGAATCAGGAGTTCCTCCGGCAAGCGAACCCCTGGGCGCTCCAGGGCATTGTGGAGCGGCTCACCGAGGCTGCTGATCGTGGCCTGTGGCGGGAGCCCCACCCACAGACAATGGAGGCGCTGCGCCGCGTCTACCTGGAAGTCGAGGGAGAACTGGAGGACCGGGGGACGAATCGGACGTGACCCGGAAAGCCCTGCTCATCGGTATCGGGCCGGGCGGACCCGACCAGCTCACGGTCGAGGCTGTCCGGGCGCTCAACGAGGTCGACGTCTTTCTTGTCGCGGACAAAGAGGCAGCGGCAGGCCGGGAAGGCACCGGTGACTTGGTGGCGCTGCGGGAAGAAATCTGCCGCCGCCACATCACTGGAAACAACTACCGGATCGTGACGGTGCCTGACCCGCCGCGAGACCGTGCCCCCGTGGCGGACCACGGCTACGGCCGGCAGGTCCGGGACTGGCATGCTGCCCGAGCACGCGCCTATACGGACGCCATCGTGAAACACACCCGCCCCGATGAGGTGCTTGGTTTTCTCGTCTGGGGTGATCCAAGCCTCTACGACAGCACGATCCGGGTGGTGGAACGCATCCGATCTTGCGGAGTGGACCTGGACTACCAGGTGATTCCGGGAGTGAGTAGCGTCCAGCTGCTCGCAGCCCGACACCGGATCGTGCTCAACCGCATCGGCGGCCCGATCACGGTGACGACCGGACGGCGGCTCGGCACCGATGTGGCCCGCGGGGCCGACACTCTGGTGGTGTTTCTCGACGGCTGCCTGTCCTGTGCTGAGCTGCCCGGTGCGGGCTGGGATATCTGGTGGGGCGCCAACCTTGGCACCGCAAGCGAGGAGCTGGTCGCAGGACGGCTTGGTGAGGTGATGGACGCGATCCGCGCCGCCCGAAAACGCGCCAAGGCGGCGCAAGGCTGGGTGATGGACGTCTATCTGCTGCGCCGGGCCGCTGTGAGCTGAGCAGTGGACGGACGGAGCCGTGGGAAGAGGCACGGCGGCGTGGCGTACGGGCCTGATCGGCTTGGCCACGGTGGTGCGGGGATACTGGGGACATGGCCCGACTGTTGATCGTGCACCACACCACGTCTCCTAGCACCCAGGCGATGCTGGAAGCGGTCCTGGAAGGAGCACGAACCGACGAGATCGACGGCGTCGAAGTGGTGACCCGCGCGGCACTGGCCGCTACCGCTGTGGACGTGCTCGCCGCGGACGCGGTCATCCTCGGCACCCCCGCCAACATCGGCTACATGTCCGGCGCCCTCAAACACTTCTTCGACCAGGTGTACTACCCGTGCCTCTCAGAGACCGCGGGCCTGCCCTACACGCTCTACGTGCACGGCAACAACGACACCACCGGCGCGGTCCGCTCCGTGGAGACCATCGCCAAAGGCATGTCCTGGCACCGGCACCGGCCGCCCGTCACCGTGGTCGGCGAACTGTCCCGCGCGGACCGGGAAGCGTGCTGGGAGTTGGGCGCGGTCACTGCACTGGCCGCGGCTGAGCGTGCCGCTTCCCGCACCGCCTGAGCCTGGCCGCCGCGGACGGGCGGCGCCGATTCCGACCGGGCCGCCCCGCGGCACGGACACGGCGGTGTCAGCGGTCGATCCACCCCAGGAAATGCCACCGGTACACAATGTCCCCGGGCACCGGCTCGTAGACCGCCCGCTGAGTGTGCCCCGGAATGGTCAGGTAGGCGCCGACCGTGACGTCCTCGTCTGGCCCGAGCTCCACGATCTTGCCGTCGAGCGGGCCGCCAATGTACTCCACACGTTCGCGTCGCATACGTCCCAGGATGGCGGGAACAACCCGCTGCTGTCCGTGAAATAGCGAAAACACCCCGCTACCAAGGGGTAGAAATCCGCGTTCCGCGGCGGGGCCGTGGCCCGCAGCACCCGACCGGGCATCCCGTGCCTCTCCGGCGTTCCGCCGCTTCCCCGCCGGTCTATTCATCACAGAACGTTACGTGGCATATGCCTAAAGTCCCCCGGTGGGCGTTTTGGGGTTCACTGTTCCGGGGCATGTTGCCTGAATATCACAGGGGTCAGCGGGGCGTCGGTGCCCGGATGCACGGGAAGTGGGGGCAGCTTCGCATGGTGCAGAAGAAGACAGCGGCCGTAGCGGTGAACGCAGCGCAGATGCTCACCCGAGACAGAGACCTCCTGCCCCCCGACCGCTTCATGAACCGGGAGATCGGCTGGCTCCGCTTCAACCAGCGGGTCCTGGAACTCGCGGAAGACACCACGCTGCCGCTGCTGGAACGGGCCCTGTTCCTGTCCATCTTCTCCAGCAACCTCGACGAGTTCTTCATGGTGCGGGTCGCCGGACTCAAACGCCGCCTCGCCACCGGGGTCCCCGTCTCCTCCCGGCAGGACCCCCGCGAACAACTACGGGAGATCAGCAAAGTCACCCACGAGCTCATGGAACGGCACGCGGCATGCTTCCACACCTCGGTAGCGCCGGCGCTCGCCGAAGCCGGGATCCGCATCGTGCGCTGGAACGACCTCACCACCGAAGAGAAGCAGCAGATGCACCGCTTCTTCCGCCGCACGATCTACCCGGTGCTCACCCCGCTCGCCGTCGACCCGGCCCACCCGTTCCCCTACATTTCCGGGCGCTCCCTCAACCTCGCGGTCCGAGTGTGCGACCCGCACACGGGACGGCAGACGTTCGCGCGCATCAAAGTCCCCCCGGCGCTGCCGCGCTTCACCGAACTCGGCGGCCAGCGTTTCGTCCCCGTCGAAGACGTCATCTCCGCGCACCTGCCGCAACTGTTCGAAGGCATGGAGATCCTGGAACACCACGCGTTCCGGGTCACCCGCAACGCCGACCTAGAAGTGGACGAAGACGAAACCGACGACCTCGTCAAATCCCTGGAACGGGAACTGCTGCGCCGCCGCTTCGGACCCCTCGTGCGCCTGGAGGTCGAAGAGACCATCTCCGACGAGATCCTCACCCTCCTCCGCGAAGAACTCGGCGCGGACGAAGAAGAGACCTACCGCGTGCCCGGCCCGCTGGACCTCTCCGGCCTCGCCCAACTCCACGAACTCGACCGGCCGGAACTCAAATACCCGCCGATGGTCCCGGTCGAGCCGCGCGTCCTCGCCCACAACGACTTCTTCGAAGTGCTGCGCCGCAGCGAACTCCTCGTCCACCACCCCTACGAGTCGTTCGCCACCACCACCCAGCGGTTCATCGAACTCGCGGCCTCCGACCCGAAAGTGCGGGCGATCAAACAGACCCTGTACCGCACCAGCGGCGACTCCCCGATCATGGAGGCCCTCATCGAAGCCGCCCGCTCCGGCAAAGAAGTCATCGTCCTCGTGGAGATCAAGGCCCGCTTCGACGAGCAGAACAACATTCGCTGGGCCCGCAAACTGGAGATGGCGGGCTGCCACGTGGTCTACGGGGTGGTCGGGTTGAAGACCCACTGCAAGCTCGCCCTCGTCGTCCGGGAAGAAGACGACGGCAGCCTGCGCCGCTACTGCCACATCGGTACCGGCAACTACAATCCGCGCACCGCCCGCATCTACGAGGACTTCGGACTGTTCAGCGCCGACCCGGAAGTAGGCGAAGACCTCAGCGACCTGTTCAACCACCTCACCGGCTTCTCCCGTAAAAAGCACTACCGGCGGCTGCTCGTGGCCCCGCACGCGCTGCGGGAAGCCCTGCTGCGCCAGATCCAGCACGAGATCGCCAACCATGAGCAAGGGCTGCCAGCCCGCATCCGCATCAAAACCAACTCGCTGGTCGACGAGGAGATCGTCGACGCCCTCTACCTCGCGTCCCGGGCCGGGGTCCCCATCGACCTGTGGGTGCGGGGCAGCTGCGTCCTCCGCCCCGGGGTGCCAGGGCTCTCCGAGACGATCCGGGTGCGCAGCATCCTCGGCCGGTTCCTGGAGCACTCCCGCATCTTCGTCTTCGCCAACGGCGGAGAGCCGCAGGTGTGGATCGGAAGCGCCGACCTCATGCCGCGCAACCTGGACCGCAGGGTGGAAGTGCTGGTCCGCATCGTTGATCCGGGGCAGCGTTCCCGGCTCATGACCCTCATGGACCTGGCCATGGCGGACAGCACGTCGTCGTGGCACCTCAACCCGGACGGCAGTTGGACCCGGTTCACCCACGATGAGGAAGGAAACCCGCTCGTGGACGTACAGAGCACCCTGCGCGGCGACCGCTACCTGAGGGTGGTCGATGACTGAGCCGCCGCCCACTCC
The DNA here is from genome assembly GCF_017577275.1 of Thermobifida sp. Taxonomy (NCBI): domain Bacteria; kingdom Bacillati; phylum Actinomycetota; class Actinomycetes; order Streptosporangiales; family Nocardiopsidaceae; genus Thermobifida; species Thermobifida sp. Next base: position 669,870 of record NZ_PITY01000020.1, on the reverse strand, counting down.
TGACCGGCATCCGGACGCCGTGGAATCCGCCGCGCCCGGCGGCTACCTGGAACCTGTCCGGGCCGCGGGGACCGTCCTGTGGCGGGACACCGGCCGCGGCCGCGAAATAGCCCTGGTCCACCGGCCCCGCTACAACGACTGGACCCTGCCGAAAGGGAAACTGGACGAAGGGGAGCACGTCCTCGTCGCCGCGGTGCGGGAAACCGTGGAAGAGACCGGGGTCACCCCGAGGCTGGGCCGTCGCCTGGCCACGCAGCGCTACTGGAAGTCCGGTTGGCCCAAACAGGTCGACTGGTGGGCCGCCACCCCCGCACCGGGCACGACCGCCCAGTTCACCCCCACCGCGGAGGTGGACGCGGTCGAATGGCTGCCCGCGGCAGAAGCCCGCGCCCGGCTCACCTATCCCAGCGACGTCCGCGTCCTTGACGACTTCCTGCACGGACCCGCACAGACCGTGCCGCTGGTGCTGCTGCGGCACGCCTCGGCCGGGAACAAAAACGAATGGCACGATTACGACCTGCTTCGGCCGTTGGACGAGGCAGGGCGGGCCCACGCGCGCGCAGTAGCCGACATCCTCGCCGTATTCGGGCCTTTGCGCGTGGTCTCCTCGACGGCCGCGCGCTGTCTCGAGACCGTGGTGCCGTACGCGGCCGCCCACGGGGTAGAGATCCGCACGGAGCACACGTTCACCGTGGGGGTGCTCCGCTCCGGGGCCCAGGCTTACGACCCGCAGGCCGCCCGCCAGACGATGCGGGCCCTGGTCGAGGAGCGGCAGCCCACTCTGGTGTGCACGCACGGCGAACTCGTGGCGGATCTCATGGCGGAAGCCGCCGCCCAGACCGGTGCCCCCGCCCGGTCGCGGTGGGCGCTGCGGAAAGGCGCGTTCTGGGTGGTGCACCGGGACGCCAAAGACGGTTCTCTTGTTGCGGTAGAGCACCACGGCCTGCCCGGCTAGCCGGGGCCACTCGGTTAAGTTGGGCCCATGGCCACACAGAAGGTGTCCCGCAGCATCACCGTGAACGCCCCTGCCGAACGGATCTTCGCGATCCTCACGAATCCGCGCCGCCACGCCGAGATCGACGGGTCCGCTATGGTCAGCGGCTGCCTGCACGGACCGGAAACCCTCACCGCGGGCTCCGAGTTCCGCATGGACATGTCGATGCTCGGCGTGCCCTACCGGATGACCAACCGGGTAGTGGAATACGAGAAGAACCGGCGCATCGCCTGGCGACACATCGGCCCGCACCGCTGGCGCTGGCAACTGGAACCGGTGGACGACCACACGACCCGGGTCACGGAGACCTTCGACTATTCGCCGGCGGGCCCGTTCGCGATCCTCTACCAGCTGGCGGGCTATCCCGCGCGCAACGCCCGCGCTATCGAGCAGACGCTGCTGCGGCTGAAAGCCCTGGCGGAAGCAGAGTAGGAGCCGGGCGCTCACCTCGCGGAGTAGGCCACGGCAGTCCGGCCCCGCAGCCCGCCGCTCACACCGGATAGCACTCCACTTCGGTGGCTTTCACCGCGGCCCACACCCGGTCCCCCGGACGGAGGGAGAGGTCGGCGAGCGCGGCCGCGGTGATGTCGGCGTTCACCTCCACCGCCCCGGACAGGCGGACCCGCACGTGGGGGCCGAACCGTTCCACCCCGTCCACGGTCAGCAGCCACGTGTTGCGGGGACTGCCGTGGGGACGCTCCCGGTACAGGGCTACGGCATGCGGCGGGAACGCGGCAAACACCTCCCCGTCGTGGGGAGACGCCACCGTCAACGCCACGGCTGAGCCGTGGGGTCCCGCAAGCTGCACCCGCGTGCCCGCGGCCCGGCCCCGGTACAGGTTCACCCCCACCAGGCGGGCCACGTAGTCGGTGCGGGGCCGTCGCGCCACGTCCCCAGGCGTCCCCTCCTGCACGGACACCCCGTCCTCTAGGACCAGCACCCGGTCGGCGAGCACCATCGCGTCCAGCGGGTCGTGGGTGACCAGTACGGTCGCCCCGGAGAAAGCGGTGAGCCGGCAGCGGAGCATAGTGCGGACCGACATCCGCGTGTCCGCGTCCAACGCGGCCATCGGCTCGTCCAGCAGCAAAAGCCGGGGCCGGGTCGCCAACGCCCGGGCGAGCGCCACCCGCTGCTGCTGGCCCCCGGAGAGCGTGCGCGGCCGCGCACGCGCGTACTCGGCCACCCCCATGTCGGTGAGCAGGTCGAGCGCGAGCCGGCGGGCCTGCCGCGCGGGCATGCCCTGGCAGCGCGGGCCGAATGCCACGTTCTCCACCACGGTCAAGTGGGGGAACAGGAGAAAGTCCTGGAACACGAAACCGACCGGGCGCCGCTCCGCGGGCACGGACAACAGGTCGACCCCGTCCACCCGCAGGTGTCCCTGCGCGGGGAGCAGCCCGGCCAGGGCGCGCAGCACCGTGGACTTTCCCGCACCGTTCGGGCCGAGCAGCGCCAGCACGTGGCCGGACGCCACCTGGAAGCGGGTTTCCACGGTGAAACCGGGATGGTGGACGACCAGGTGGGCGTCCACGACGGGGACGGGCGCGGTCACCGTGCCCCCAGCCAGTGGTCCCGCAGCACGACGAGGATGAGAACGGAGACGGCGAGCAGCACCAGGCTGAGCACGACCGCCGCCTCCGGACTGCGCTGCATCTCCAAGTACACCGCAAGCGGCATCGTCTGGGTGCGGCCGGGGTAGTTTCCCGCGAACATGATGGTCGCCCCGAATTCGCCGAGCGCCCGCGACCAGCACAGGACCGCGCCGGCGAGAATCCCCGGCGCCACCATGGGCAGCGTCACCCGGCGGAACACGGTCCACCGGTTCGCCCCTAGCGTGGCCGCAGCCTCCTCGTAGCGCCGGTCCATGCCGCGCAGCGCGCCTTCCACGCTCATCACCAGGAACGGCATGGCCACGAACACTTGCGCGGCCACTACCCCGGCGGGGGTGAACGGCAGCCCGTAGCCGGTCCACTCGGCCACGTAGCGGCCGAGCAGCCCGTTGCGCCCCCACACCATGAGCAGCGCCACCCCGCCCACGACCGGAGGCAGCACCAGCGGCACGGTGACCAGGGCCCGGACGAGGCTGCGTCCCGGAAACTCGGTGCGGGCCAACAGCCAGGCCAACGGCACCCCCAGCACGAGGGAGACCACGGTGGCTGCGCTCGCTGTGGCCAGGGAGAGCAGGAGCGCGTCGCGCACCCCCGTGGAGAACAGTTGGGCGCCCAGCGTGGACCACGGGGTGCGGGCAAGCAGGCCGAACAGCGGCAGCATCAGGAAGCCGAAGCCGAGCAGCGCGGGCACCAGCAGCAGTCGGGGAACCCGGCCTGTCAGCGGGGCACCGGCAGGCTTAGGGGAGGAGGAAGCCGGCATCGTCCAGCACTTTCGCGTTGTCCGGGGAGGTCACGAAAGCCGTCCACGCTTGGGCGAGTTCCGGTTCGGCCGCGTCGGCGAGGACCGCGATCGGATAGTCGTTGACTGCGGCCGCCGCTTCCGGAATGTCGATGCCGTGCACGTCGCCTCCGGCGGCGACCACGTCGGAGCGGTACACGAGGGCGGCGTCCACTTCGCCCAACCGGACCCGGGTGAGCGCGGCCCGCACATCCTCCTCCCACGTCACCGGGTCCACTGCCACTCCGGCGGCGTCCAGGACCGCGCGGGATGCCGCACCGCACGGCACGTGCTCGGCGCAGAGCGCCACCGTTGTCCCGTCCGCGGCGAGGTCGTCCAGCGAGCCGATACCGGCAGGGTTCTCCGGTGGGACCGCGATCTGCAGCGTGTTGCGCGCGAACACCACCGGTTCGTCGGCGACGCCGACGTCAGCGACGACCCGGTCCATGGTGGCCTGGTCGGCGGAGGCGAACACGTCGGCGGGCGCGCCCTGCGCGAGCTGCTCGGCGAGCGCGGAGCTGCCCGCAAAAGCGAACTCCACGGTGGTGCCGGGATGCTGCTCCGCAAACTGGGCGCCCCACGTCCGGAAGACGTCGGTGAGGGAGGCCGCGGCGAACACGGTGAGCGTCCGTTCGGGGGGTCCCGAGGCGGAGCCGTCGGCGACGGGGGTGCACGCGCTTCCGACCAGCACAGCGCACACCGCAACGACACATCGGGCGAACCTCACGCAGCAGACCCTACCGAGGACGGTAGCCTGTCTCCCCATCCCCACCAGCGGAAACCGACGCACCACCTGTCCGCTGTGCCCCTGGCGCTGCGGGACGCAGCACGGCACACCCGGTGCAGCAGCGCGGCGAGAACAGGAAAGTCGCTGCTTGGTAGTGCTGACACCACCGTGATCTGACGTGCTGCCGTTCCTGTGCCGGATCCCGTTGTTTTCTACCGTGAAAGCGTTCGATGAACCAGCGGGCGAAACGGAGCGGCAGATGGCAGACAGCCGAGTGGGGGTGTGGTGGGAACGCCTGGTCGCCGTGCTTTCCCTGTTGACCTCGTTCGCGCTGGCTCCCGTCTCCCTTGTGCCGGCCGCGCTGCTGGCGGTCATGGTGGGCGCCTTGTCGTCCACGACCGTCGAGGTGGTGCGCGGCACGACTCCTGCGGACTGGCGTCTGCTGCTCCTCTCCGCCGCCACCCTGGGGTCGGGCCCCGTGGCCACGCTCCTGGCCCGGCTGGGAGTGCACATCCACAAACGGCGGGCGGGGGCCCTGTTCGGCATCGTGGAGACCACGGTTCCCGCGGGAGACGGGACGCTCCGACTGCTCCGCGGCATCGGGTTCGTGGTCGGCCGGGACGCCTGGGCCGCGGTGGGGCACACCACGGTGATCGGACTCACCGGGCTGCTGTTCGGCGGGCTTGCCGTGCTGTTGATCGCCTATGGGGCGGGCGGGGTGATCGGTGGGATCGGCGCGCTCGCCGCCACTCTCCTCACGAGCGGATCGGTGCAGGTCACCGGTATGGCCTTGGTGGTGGCGGTGCTCGTGGCGGGGCCTCCCCTGGTGGTGGCCGGACTGTGGGTTGCGCCCTGGCTGGTGCGGCTCGACCTCGCCGTGATGCGACGGACCCTGTTCGACTCTCCCCAGGTGCGTGTCCGCCGTCGGTTGTGGGAGCTGAGCGACACCCGTTCCCGCATGGTGGACGCGGCCGAAGCGGAACGCCGCCGGATCGAACGGGACTTGCACGACGGTGCGCAGCAGCGGCTGCTGTCCCTCACGCTGACCTTGGCACGGGCGCGCGCCAAATTCGACCGCGACCCGGAGCAGGCTCGGGAACTGGTGGAGGAAGCCCAGCGCGAAGCCCGGGCAGTGATGGCGGAACTGCGGGAGGTGGCCCGCGGGCTACACCCGAAGGTCCTCACCGACCATGGGCTTGACGCCGCGCTCCCTGTGGCTGCCGGACGGTGCCCGGTGCCGGTCCGTCTCGAAGTGCACCTCGACGAACGACCGTCGCCACGGGCTGAAGGCGTCGCCTACTACGTGGTCTGCGAGGCGCTCACCAACGTGGCCAAGCATGCGCAGGCGTCCGCGGTCACGGTCCGGGCCGAACGGATTCGGCGCCGCCGGGACGACCTGCTCCGCATCACCGTCATCGACAACGGCCGCGGAGGCGCCGACCCGCAGTCCGGCACCGGGCTGCACGGACTGTCCGACCGGGTCGAGGCGGTCGACGGTGAACTGTTCATCCACAGTCCGCCCGGTGAGGGCACGGTCCTCACCGCTGACATTCCGTGGAGGGCGTAACCGTGCGCGTGATCATCGCTGAGGACTCGGTACTGCTGCGGGGCGGCATGGCCCGGCTTCTGGAAGACGCGGGTATCGAGATCGTCGCCCAGGTCGGTGACGCCGACGCGCTCCTCGCCGCAGTGGCCCGCCACGACGACGTGGACTTGTGCCTGGTGGACATCCGCATGCCGCCAACCTACTCGGAAGAAGGCATGCACGCCGCGATCCGGATCCGCAAGGAGCATCCCGATGTCGCGGTGCTGCTGCTCTCCCAGCACGTGGTCGGCACCTACGCCTCGCAACTGCTGGGCGGTGGCGCGTCCAAGGTCGGCTACCTGCTCAAAGACCGCGTGGCCGACATCGACGAGTTCCTGCAGACCCTGCGCCGTATCGCCGACGGCGGGACCGCCATCGACCCGGAGGTGGTGGCGCAGTTGCTGAGCCGCAACACCGACAACGTGCTGGACCGGTTGAGTCCACGCGAAACCGAGGTGCTCGCCGCTATGGCCGAGGGCCTCAACAACGCCGGGATCGCGGCGCGGCTGTTCATCACGGAACGCGCGGTAGAGAAGCACATCCGGTCCATTTTCACCAAGCTCAACCTGCTTCCCGACACCCACGAGCACCGCAGGGTGCTGGCCGTCCTGCAATACCTGCGGGCCAGCTCCCGCCAGCCGTGACCCTCCCCACACCCACGAAGGAACGGACACTGCCATGACGTTTACGGCCAGAGGACTGTACGCGTCCTCCAGCAAGGAACCCCGGGGCCGCCGCGGCCGGTGGTGGCTGGTCATCGGCGCAATCGTCGGCCTGGCCGCCCTCGGCACGGGCGTGCTGGGCATCCTCACTACGGCGGTCTCGGAGACCACCACCGACACAACGGAGTTTCCTGCGCCGTCCCGGCTCGAGATCGACAACAACACGGAAGGCAGCGTGACCCTCGTCGCCGAGGACACCGACACGGTCACCGTGCGCGTGGACGTGTGGTCCTCCATGATGTCCCAGCCCTCCTGGGACACGGAGACGGAAGGCGACACCCTGCGGCTCGCCGCGAACTGCAGTCTCATCTTCACCGTGTTTGGTCGCTGCTCCGTCGACTACGAGGTGGCGGTCCCGGAAGGAACCGAAGTCTCCGTGCACACCGTGACCGGGGACGTGGACGTCACCGGGGTCTCCGCCCGCGTGGACGCGTCCACCGACACGGGCGAGATCCGGCTGGCCGACGTCACCGGGGAGATCACCGCGGAGAGCGCTACCGGGAGGATCACCGCCGCAGGCTCCGGGCCCAGCGCCGTGGTGACCAGCGACACCGGCGAGATCAACCTGGAGGACTTCCAAGCCGCCGACGTCCAGGCGACCAGCGCAATCGGTGCGATCCGCATCGGTTCGGGCTTCGACACTGCCCGGGTGCGCAGCGACACCGGCGCGATCACGGTCACCACGGACACCGAGTTCCAGACCTTGCATGCCACCACGGCGATCGGGAACATCGAACTGCAGGTGCCCGACCGGGTCTACCGGGTGACCGCGGACACCACTGTCGGATCCCCCAAGGTCGCCGTGGACCAGTCCAGGGACGCCACCTCCGTCATCGAAGCACGCAGCGACACCGGGGACATCACGATCACCCCCCGCTGAGCCTGCGGCCCCGCCCGTGCACCGCCCGGGCGGGGCTTCCGCGTGCGCACCCGTCCCGTTTTGCCGGGACAGCTCCGGAACCGTCACGGCCGCACCAGAATGGCTAGAGTTGCGTAGCAGCCGAGACGGAAGAGGGCACATGGCAGCCAACTCGTTCTCCCAGGTGTGGCAGGACGTCTTTTCCGTGCAGCCCGACCCCCCGCTGTGGGTCGTCATCGCCACCGGGGCGGTTGCGCTGCTCGTCGTGGTGTCGGGAGGCCGGGTGTGGCGGGTGGCCCGCAACGTGGTGACCATCGCCCATGAGGGCGGTCACGCGCTTGCCGCCCTGCTCAGCGGCCGGCAGTTGAGCGGTATCCGGCTGCACTCCGACACCTCAGGGGTGACCGTCTCCCGGGGCCGCCCCGACGGTATCGGCATGATCGTCACCATCTTGGCGGGCTATACCGCCCCCGCCGTAGTGGGCTTGGCCGGGATCATCCTGCTCACCGCCGGGCGGATCACCGGTCTGCTGTGGATCAGCATCCTGCTGTTGGCAGCGATGCTGCTGCTCATCCGCAACGTCTACGGTGTGGTGGCGGTGGTGGGCACCGGAGCCGTGGTTTTCGCGGTCTCCTGGTGGACCCCCAGCGCAGTCCAGAGTTTCTTCGCCTACCTGTTCACCTGGTTCATGCTGTTCGCCAGCGTGCGTCCCGTGTTCGAACTGCAGTCCCAGCGCCGCCGCCATCCGTCCCCGCACTCGGACGCCGACCAGTTGGCCCGGCTGACCGGGGTTCCCGGCACGATGTGGGTGATGGTTTTCGCGGTGTTCAACCTGGCCATGGTGGGGTTGGGCGTCTGGCTGCTGCTGTTCACCTGACGGGAGGCCGCGGTCGCGGGAAGCGGCGCGGCCTGCTCGTGGGTCACGCGGCAGGCGCTGCCAGAGCCGCTTCGACGGTCGGGTGGACGGGGATCCGCGTGTCGATCGCCGTCACCCGCAGGATTTTCGCGACCCGCTCAGGCGGAGCCGCGATCCGCAATTGGCATCTGTGCTCCTGTGCGGCCTTGTAGCTCTGCACCAGTACGCGAAGGCCGCTGGAGTCGATGAATGCGAGACCGGCACAGTCCAGCACGACACAACCGCCGGGGCGCTGTTCCAGGGCGCTGGTGACCGCGTCCCGGAAGTCGTTCTCGGTGGCGATGTCGATCTCTCCGTCGAGCACGATGACAGTGGCGTCGTTGCGCTCGTCAACGGTGATCTGCAACGCGGACATGGTGACTCCGGAAAGATACGCCGATGCTGGCATCCGGTCGGGGACGGGCGCAGGCGTGGAGACCTTCCACTGACCGGAACACTGGGACGAGGCGCGAAAAGGCCTACGGACAGGCATACGGACCGGCCGGGAGATCTGTGTCATATCGTGTGCCACTCCTCGTTTCGACGATACGAGTCGCCGAACGCCTGCGAGTCTTTCGCGGACCGTGGTGGATCAGTACGTCTGGGGCGGTTCGCTCCCGGCGCGATGGTGGACGTTCGAAGTGGTCCTACACGGCACTGCTGCGCCTGATCGCTGTTTGTGCGGAACGCCAGCGGGGACGTCCGTCCCGGACGATATCACACGGCAGTCGGCGAATTTTGGCTTTTCTCTCCGGTTTTGATCATACAGTTGCGGTTCGACCACATACCGAAACCGTGGGGGGGTGGGAAAGCGGCACGGTCTGTTGCAGTACCCACACGCAGGACGCCAGGGTGAGGGGGACCGCAACGGTCAGCGCGAGCGCCGGAATAGCGATTCCTGAGTCGTTGAATGCAAACCCTGCAAGCCCGGTGACCAGCGATCCGGTGAGTCCGGCCCGCAATGTCGGCGCGTATTCGTAGACCCGCGAGAGCACCCCTACCCGCCAGTTCAGCGGATTGTTCAATACGACAAAGAGGAACAGCAAAGCCCCCGCGGCCAGGAGGGTGAGCTGCCAGTTGCCCAAAGAACCCAGCATTGCATCGATTTTGCGGGATACGACCGGCCATGCGGTGCCGTCAAGGACCTGTCCCGCGAACAAACCGAAATGGCTGCGTTCGTTCGGTGGCCGGAGATAATCCAGGAACGACAGGAGGCCGATCGTGGCTACCGCGGCAACGCCGATCACCGCGATCCGGCCCACGGTGACCCGCAGCCCGGCGATCATGAGCATGGTCACCGCGAGCCCGGGGACGAGTGCCAGCACCCCGCCGAAGTCGGTGCCCAGCCCCGGCCAGCCGATGGCGAACAGCGCTGCCGTCCCCAAGACGAGGGACACGGCGACGGCCCAGGTGCGACGGCCGTGGCCGAGGAGGTGGTGGGCGATCCCCGCGGCGGTCATCAGCACGCCGGTGGCGAAAGTGGCGAACGCGATATTGCCGAGCCCGTAGAACCGGCCCGCCACGATCGGGGTGTACCCGGTGGGGGAGTTCATCTGCAGGTGGGATCCGGTGCACAGGTCGGCGAAGAGGACCACGGTGGTGATCGCCGCGACGATCGTGGTAGGGGCCAGGATGTCCCGCCGCCACGGCCCGGCCAGCGCCACCGCCACGACTGCGGCGTCGGCGAGCAGCACCCCGCCGAGCAGGGCCGCCTGGGGGAAGGGCGCCGACCACCACGGCACCAGGTTGACCAGGTAGCTGGAGACCGGGAAAGCAGCGCCGGCGAGTGCCACCACTCGGGTCGCGGACAGGACGAGGCGCCGTTTCGCGAGGTCGCGCCCGCCGTAGCGTTTCAGGGCGTACGCGGCGCACACGTAGAGGAGGAGCTGGGTGGCCACCAGCCCGCTGAAGAAGCCGGGAACCAGCGATTCCACGACTTCGGCCGCGGTAGCGAATTTCCGGAGCTGGTCGACTGCCGTGTCGAACTCGGCGGGCCGGGGCGTCTGCCGCCACGCCCGCCCCACCATGCCCTGCTGCGGCGGGAAGTCCAGGGTGTACAGCAGGGTGGTGGTGATGTCGGTCAACGCCACCAGTCCGGGGCGCCGCGTGGACTCGGAGACGAGGTAGCCGCCGGTGAAGACGGTGCCGTCAGGGCCGGGCCCGTGCAGCAGGGCGGTGTTGAGGCGGGACGCGCCAGCTTCCACGGAGATCCCGGCGACGAGCAGGGTCGAGTCGGGGGGCAGCGTGGCCTGGATGGTGGCCAGGTCCCGGTCGATCGCGGCGAGCCGTTCGTGCCGCTCCTGGAGTTCGCTGGTTTCGGTGAGGTCCGGTTCCGGTTCGACCTCTTCCTCGTCGTCGAACGGGTCGGTGTCTCCGGGGAGCCGCAGGGGGACTTGGAGGTCGCGGGGGACCCCGTCCACGGTGCCGGTGCCGTCGACAAGCTCGTCGCCGACCGGTTCCGGGGCGGGCGGGTCGAGGTACAGGTCGGCGAGGTCTTTCAGGTCGATCACGCCGAGGGTGACCCCGTCCCACGATTCGCGGGTCAGCCCGGAGGTGCCGCCCAGGTAGCGGTCGACCCGTCCGTCGCTGCCTGCGGCGGCCAGGGCAGCGCCCGGCCCGACGGCGAGAGTGGTCCCGCCGTAGGAGCGCACCGTGTCGCCGAGCAGTCCTACCCGCGCGCCGAAGCGGGAAGCGGCGTTGTAGGTGACGTGGTCGGAGTAGTCCGGGATGACCGCGCCTTCCCCGTCGATCTCGGGGAGGCGCGGCATTTCGCAGATGGAGTAGGTCTGCCGTTCGCTTGCGGCGCGCTGTCCCGCGGCCACGGTCAGCCAGCCGTCGACGGGGCAGGTGCGTGAGGTGACGGTGCGGATGGACAGGTTGCCGATCGCGCTGCGGCGCGCCAGCTCCCACAGGTGGGGAGTGGTCTGCGGGGTGATCTCGTCCCAGCGGAGGCCGGGAACCCCGACGAGGACGACCGGCCCGCGGCGGGGTGCGGTGTGCGGCGCAGCGGCGGTCCCCGGAGGCGGGGGCGCCGCCGAGACCAAGATGATCAGGACAGCCAGCGTGGTCAGCACATGGGCGAGCCACCTGCCTACAGCCACACCGGGTCCCCCTCCCACGATTAGGCCGTGAAAACTACTCTACGTCACCTAATCGACGCGGAGAGGGAGGCGCAACTGGGGAAGGGTCAGCTCTTCCCGAGCGGTGTGCGCGCAGGCGTCCTGCCGCGGAGTTCCGCGTGGGCCACCGCGCCCACGCCGCTGAGCAGCGACAGGATGGTGCCGCCCGCGGCCAGGTTAATCAGCGAGGTGGCGACGGTGACGACGACGGGGCCGTCTTGGGCGAATGGGGCGACCGTGGCCCCTGCTACGGCCAGGCCGACAATCCAGGAGAAGAAGTGCAGCGGTCGAGGTGTGTTCGGGAGCAGCAGGTGCAGCAGGCCGGTGGCGGCGAGCGCACCGAAGGCGGCGAGTGCCGCGTAGGCGGTCATGCCGAGAGCGCTGAAGCGCCAGGACCCTTCCGGAGAGAGCACTGACGCGCCGAGCAGGCCGTTGACGAGCAGGGTTCCTACGAAGATGACGAGTGCCGCGACCACGGCGGTGGCTAGTCCCCCGGTCCAGAGGCGTACCGCCGTGACGCGCCGCAGGCGTCCGGCATCGGAGCCATATTCGGTCATGCCGTTACCCCCCGATACGGCACTTATATGGTCGTTTCGGTACATACCCTCTGTAGGAAATCGGTAACCCCGCGGTAAGCCCCGCCGGGGGGAGGGGTGTGCCCTTCCGGCGCAGGTCACGCAGCCTTCCGCCCGGCCCGCTTCCGCCGGTCGCTCGGCACCACCATGGGGGTTCCGGTCTCCGGGTCGGGGATGATCTGGCACGGCAGCCCGAAGACCTCCGCCACCAGCTCCGCGGTGACGATCTCCTGCGGGTCCCCTTGGGCGACCACTGCGCCGTCCTTCATCGCGATCAGATGGGTGGCGTACCGGCAGGCCTGGTTCAGGTCGTGCAGCACCGCCACCAGCGTGTGCCCGCGCTCCTGGTGTAGCTCAGCGCAGAGGTCCAGCATGTCCAGCTGGTGGGCGATGTCCAAGAAGGTGGTCGGCTCATCCAACAGCAGCAGCGGGGTCTGTTGCGCCAGCACCATCGCCAACCACACGCGCTGCCGCTGGCCCCCGGACAGCTCGTCTACGAGCCGGTCGGCGAGGTCGGAGACCCGGGTCGCCGCCATCGCCTCGGCGACCACCCGTTCGTCCTCCCGCGACCACTGCCGCAAAAACCGCTGGTGCGGGTAGCGGCCCCGGGAGACCAGGTCGACCACGGTGATCCCGTCCGGCGCGATCGACGTCTGCGGCAGCAGTCCCAGCCGCCGTGCCACCTCTTTCGACGAATACGAGTGGATGAGCTTGCCGTCCAAGTACACCGCGCCCGTCGTCGGACGGATCATCCGCGACAGGGCGCGCAGCAGAGTGGACTTGCCGCACGCGTTAGGGCCGACGATCACGGTGAACGAGTGGTCGGGGATCGCCACTTCGAGGTTCCGGGAGATGACGCGCTGGTCGTAGGCCAGGGTCAGGTTCTCTCCCCGCAACCGGGAGGAAGTGGGCTGGGACATGTTCTCACCTCGTGTGTCAGGCACGGCCGCTCCGCCACTCCGCGTACAGCAGCCACACCAGGTAGGTTCCGCCAACAACCGTGGTGACCACGCCCACAGGAAGCTGGACCGGTGCCAGCAGCCGCAGCGCCACCAGGTCCGAGCAGAGCAGGAGTGCTGCTCCCATGAGCGCAGAGGCCACGAGAGTCGTCCCGTCGGCGCGGGTCAGCCGGCGGGCGAGCTGAGGGGCAGCCAAAGCGACGAAAGCGATCGGGCCGGAGACCGCGATAGCGATCCCGGTGAGCGCGCTCGCCGCGAGCAGCGCCAGTGTCTGGGTGCGCTGCGTGGCCACGCCCAAGGCCCGCGCGGTGTCTTCCCCCATTTCCATGAGCCGCAACTGGGCGCCTAGCCGCAGCAGGAACGGGATCAGCACGGCGCAGCCGATCCCCACCGCGGCTACGTGCGGCCACTCGCGCGAGTTGAGGGTACCGACCAGCCACACCTGGGCGGACAGCGCATCGGTGAGTTCCGCGCGGGTGATGAGGTAGTGGGTCACCGCACCGAGCATGGCGCTGATCCCGATGCCCACCAGGATGAGGCGGTAGCCCTGCACGCCGCGGCGGAGGGCGAGCAGGTAGACGAGCACGGCCGTACCCACTCCGCCGAGCATCGCCCCCAGCGCAGTGGACAGCATGCCGCCGCCGACCACCAGGATGGTGAGCACCGCCCCGGTGGAGGCTCCCGCGGTGAACCCGATGATGTCCGGACTGCCCAGCGGGTTGCGCGACAGGCTTTGGAACACGGCGCCTGCCGTGCCTAGGGCCGCGCCCACCAGGGCCGCGGTGAGCGCGCGCGGCAGCCGCACGTCGCGCACGAAGAACACGTCGAGCCGCTCCCCGGAGCCGAACAGCGCGGCGGGGATGCGGCGCAGCGGAATCGAGTAGTCGCCGACGATGAGGCAGGCCGTCAACGCTGCGAGGACGAGGACAGCCAGAGCCAGGCAGGAGACGAGTACGCGCGGGCGGAGGCGGAGCGCTACCGGCCCCACACGGAGCGAGCGGAGGGGGATCGCGGTCACGGTTGGACCAACCTCGCACGACGGACGAGGACGATGAAGACCGGGGCGCCCACCAGTGCGGTGATGATGCCGACTTCCAGCTCCCCGTTGGGCAGCACCACCCGGCCCAGCGTGTCGGAGAGCACGAGCAGGATCGCCCCGAACACGGCCGAGAACGGCAGGAGCCAGCGCTGGTCCGGTCCGGTGAGCAGCCGTGCCGCATGCGGCACGGCGAGGCCGACGAAGGCGATCGGCCCGGTCGCGGCGGTCGCCGCCCCGCACAGCAGGACGATGGCGATTGCGGTCCACAACCGGATGCGGCCGATCCGCGCGCCCAGCGCGGCGGCGAGGTCCTCACCGAGCGCGAGCGCGTTCAGCGACCAGCCCAACGCGAGGGCGATCAGCGCGCCGACGGCGAGGAACGGGGCGACCGTGCCGAAGATCGCCAGGTCCCGTCCGGCCAGGGAGCCGACCTGCCAGAACCGGATCTCTTGGAAGACGAAGTCGTGGAAGAGGATGACGCCGTTGGTGAGGCCGAGCAGGACGGCGCTGACCGCGGTGCCCGCGAGAGCGAGCCGGACCGGGGTGGCGCTGGTGCGGCCCCGCGTGCCGAGGAAGTAGACGAGGAGGGCGGTCAGCGCAGCCCCCGCGAAGGAGAACCACACGTAGGCGTCGATACCGGTCAGGCCGAACAGGTAGATGGCTGCCACCACGGCGGTGGTGGCCCCCATGTTGACGCCGAGCAGCCCGGGGTCGGCGATCGGGTTGCGGACCAGCACCTGCATGAGGGCTCCGGCGAGGCCGAGGGCCGCGCCGACCGTGACCCCCAGGACGGTCCGGGGACCGCGCAGCCCCAGGATGACGGTGTGGTCGTAGGAGCCGTCGAAGTGCCAGAGCGCGTCCCACACCACGGACAGCGGGATGGGTTTGGCTCCCACGGCCAGGCTGAGGAGTGCCGCCAGCACGAGGACGCCGAGGGCCGCAGCAAGTCCGCCTGCGCGCAGCGCATGGGTCGTGGCCCGCGCGGACGTGTGCCGGACCAGTGCGGCACGGGCAGTGGAAGCGTCGTCGAGGTCAACGTGGTCGCGGACGACTGTAGCCAACTGCTCTCGACTCACCGGATGCCAACCCGGACAGGGGAGTGCTGTAGCCGCAAAGGCACCGTAGTCCTCCGTGGACACACCGCCAAAAACTTAGACAAGGCTAACCTATTGTTCTGGCGTCGGGTAGCGGAGGAGAGCCGGAAACCCCGATCCGTGCGGCGATCCGGTGGTCAGTGCTGAGGCGGCGGCGGATACGGCCACGGGCCGTCTTCACGGCGGTCGGGTCCGGTCTCCCGACGCTCGTGGTCCGCGAAAAGGTCGCCCCGGTAGCCCGGGTAGTGGCTCACTCCCTGGGCGGGGTAGCGGGGGACGGTTCCGCTGTTCGGAGGGGTGGGCGGCCCGCCAAGCGGGTCTGCCGGGGGCGCTCCCTGGCCCGGAGCGGGACCGCCGCCGAGGATGTCGCTCGCGGAGTTGACACCGCCGGTCGGGTTCGAAGCCCACGGGGTGCGCTCCTCACGAGGCGCAGCCTCCCCTGCGGGACGCCACGGCCCGGAGGCGGGGGCGGGGCCACTGAGCGGGTCGTCGGCGAAAGAGCTCGGCGGTGTGCTGCTGGGACCGCCGGAGTACGGCGTGCTGTACGGCGGTGCGGGAATGGTGGGGAAACCACGGGTGTCCCCCGCTTCCGGGGCGGGCGGATCCGCCAGCGGGGGAGTGGGCGCTGGGCCGGAGGACGGTGCGGGACCGGGGGGAGGCGGCGGAGTGCTGTCGGGTTCGGACGGGGTGGCGTCCCAGCGAGCCCCGACGATAGTGTGCTCGGCGTCCTGGACGGGAGGAGCCGCAGCGTCCGCAGGAGGCGGGAAGCCGCCAGTGTCCCCCAAGGCAGGGCCGCCAGTGTCCCCTGGGCTGAAGACAGCGGTCGACTCCGCTGCACCACCGCTGGGCGGCGGATTCCACACCGCAGTGCTCTCCCCGGAGCCGCCGGGGCCGTCGTAAGCGCCGTCAGCAGGAGCGTCGTACGCGGCCTCGTCCGCGTGCGCGGGGCCCTCAGGGGCAGCCCGGTCCGCGTCGTCGTAACCGTCGCCGTAACCGTAGGCGCTCTCAGAGTCGAAACCTTCCCCCACGCCAGGGTACGGAGGCTCAGCGGCGCGCTTCTTCTTCTCCGCGGCAGAGGCCGCGACATAGGTCCACCATGCGAAAGCGCACACCAGCGCGCTCACCCCGGTCAGCGCCCACGCGGTCACCCCTTGCGTCGTGGTGAAACCGCCCGCCATGACGTTGATGAGAAGCGACCCCAAGGTGAGCGCGGTGGCGAGCACCGGCAGGGCGAGCCGCAGCAGCGGGCCGAGGGAACGGCGGCCCGTGCCGGAGCGCTGGCGCTGCGACGAAGGCCGGGCAGATCGGGCAGGCCGCGAAGAGGATCGACGTTTCATGGTGGTTTGCACTCCAGGGGATTGAGGGACCCCAGGGGGAAGTCCTCCCGGTCAATGGGTGTGTCCGACGATACGCGGGGGGACGAACGCGCGTACCGGGGGCGGCGCACCGTCGAACCGTTCGACCTCGACTAGTGTCACCTGGCCGGTGCAGCCTTGGCTCAGCCGCGATGCGCCCACGTCGATAGTGACCGCATTCGGGTTGCCGTGCACGCAGGTCGCCGTGTCCGGCGAGGACGGGTCGAACCAGGCACCCGTGGACAACTGCACCACACCCGGCCGCACCCCGTCGTCCAGTACGGCGCCCGCCAGGCAGGAGCCCCGGTCGTTGAACAGGCGTACCACATCGCCGTCGGTGATGCCGCGCGCAGCCGCGTCGTCCGGGTGCAGCCGCACCGGGGCACGATCGGCGATCTTACCTGCCCGGCTGTGGGCGCCCATGTCCTGCTGGCTGTGCAGCCGGTCCTTGGGCTGGTTGGCGACCAAGACGAGCGGCCACTGCTGGGCGCGCGGCGTCCCCGGCCGCTCGGGCGGGTCCAGCCACGTCGGATGCCCCGGGCAATCGGGGTAGCCGAACCCGGCGATCGTCTCCGAGTACAGTTCGATGCGTCCGCTCGGCGTGCCCAGCGGATGCGCCTGCGGGTCGGCACGGAAAGCACCGAAAAATGTGGTATCCATCACGCGGTGCGGGATGTCGACGCCCCCATCCGCCCAGAAGCGGTCGAAGTCCGGCAGCTCCACCTCCGGCCCTTGCCGTTCACGCCACTCCTCGTACAAGTGGCGGAGCCACTGCCGGACGTCGCGCCCTTCCGTGAACTCCTCCACTGTGCCCAGCCGCTCCGCCAGACCGGTGAAGATGGCGTACTCGTCACGGGCCGCACCGTGCGGCGGCACCGCCCGCCGCATCACCCGCAGCCGCAGATCCCCGCGGCTCGCCGCGAAATCCTCGCGTTCCAGCGACGTGGTCACCGGAAGCACCACGTCGGCGTGGCGGGCCGTCGCCGTCCAGTGCGTCTCGTGAACCATCACCGTGTCCGGGCGGGCGAACGCCCGCCGCAGCCGGGCCAAGTCCTGGTGGTGGTGGAAGGGGTTGCCGCCCGCCCAGTACACGAGGTGGATCTCGGGGTAGCGCAGCCGCTGCCCGTTGAAGTCAAACGGCTCTCCCGGGCACAGCAGCATGTCAGCGATCCGCGCCACGGGGATCAGCGTGTCCACCGGGTTGCGGCCCTGCGGCAGGCGGGGCAGCGCGCGCGGAGTGAACCCGCCCCCGTAGCTGCCCATCGACCCGTACCCGGTGGCGAACCCGCCCCCGGGGAGACCAATCTGCCCCAGGCAGGCGGCCAGGGCCAGCCCTGCCCACAGCGGCTGCTCCCCGTACCGGGCGCGCTGCACCGACCAGCCGACATTGATCAACGTGCGCCCCTGGGCCATCCGCAGCGCCAACTCCCGCAGCTCAGCCGCGGGGATTCCGCTGAGCGCCGCCGCCCACTCCGGGGTCTTCGCCACCCCGTCGCGCTTCCCCAGCACGTAGTCGCGCAGGTGCGGCCAGCCCACCGTGTACCGTTCCAGGAACGCGGTGTCGACCCGGTCTTCAGCGATCAGCGTGAAGATGAGGGACAGCAGGATCGCCGTGTCCGTGCCCGGGACGGCCGGAAGCCAGCGGGCGTTGAGCTCGGCAGCGGCGTCGTCCCGCAGCGGACTGATGGACACGAACTCGGTGCCCCGACGCGCCGCCTCCCGCATCCCCCCTTCCGCGGTGTGCGCGGCCCGCCCGCCGGAGGCCACCCACGTGTTGGACACGCGCAGCCCGCCGAAGCTCACCAGCAGGTCGGTGTGCTCCGCGATCGTCTCCCACGTCGGGGCGCGGTACAGCAGTGCGTGGGCGCCCTCAGCACCCACCACGTGCGGCAGGAACACTTCGGCGGCCCCGTGGCTGTACGTGGCCACCGACCGGGTGTAGCCGCCGATCGTGTTGAGGAAACGGTGCAACTGGCTTTGCGCGTGGTGGAAGCGTCCCGCGCTCGCCCACCCGTAGGAGCCGCCGAAGATCGCCTCGTTGCCGTAGGTGCGCCGCACCCGGTCGAGTTCGGCGGCGAGCAGGTCGAGCGCGGTATCCCAGTCCACTGCCACGTACTCGTCGTCGCGCTCCCCGCGCTGCGCATCCGGACCGGGGCCGTGCTCCAGCCAGCGCCGGCGCACCGCGGGCCGATCGATCCGCGTGGGATGGTGCTGGGCGTCCGGCACGTTGTCGATGAGCGGGGAAGGCGCCGGATCCGCCGGGTCGGGGCGAACCCCCACCACGCGGCCGTCGCGGACCAGGACTTCGAACGTGCCCCAGTGCGCGCTGGTCGGATACGCCTCCACCGGACCGGTGTTCGTCATGGCCCTCCCGTCTCCCGCATCGACTGCTCCGCGCGCCAGCTTAGGGGCCCCGCGCCGGCTCCCCAACCCCTGTTTTGTCAGGATGGGGGCGGTAATACCGGTGTTTTCTCAGTTCAGGGAGTCAGCCATGAATGCGGTCGCGTCGCGTTCGCGACGGTCGGTGCTCGCGGTCCCGGCATCCAACCCCCGGTTCATTGAGAAGGCCCGCGGGCTTGCGGTAGACGCCTTCTTCCTCGACCTGGAGGACGCGGTCGCGCCATCGGAGAAAGAGAGAGCCCGGGAGGCCGCGGTCGCCGCGCTCAACGAGGGCGGCTGGGACGGCAAAGTGCGCACCGTCCGCATCAACGACGCCACCACGGCCTGGGCCTACCGCGACGTCATCACCGTGGTGGAAGGCGCCGGAGCCGCACTGGACTGCCTGGTGCTGCCTAAAGTCACCGGTCCCGCCCCCATCCTGTGGCTGGACACGCTGCTCACTCAGATCGAACGCGCAGTCGGCCTGGAAGTGGGGCGGATCGGGATCGAAGCGCAGATCGAAGACGCGCGCGGACTGACCCGGATCAACGAGATCGCTGCCGCCTCACCCCGCGTGGAAACCCTCGTCTACGGCCCCGCCGACTTCATGGCCAGCATCAACATGAAGACGTTGACGGTGGGGGAGCAGCCCCCCGGCTACGACGTCGGCGACGCCTACCACTATGTGCTCATGCGCATCCTCACTGCCGCCCGCGCCCACGACCTGCAGGCGATCGACGGCCCCTACCTGAAGATCCGCGACGTGGACGGCTTCACCCGCGCCGCGCGGCGCACCGCGGCCCTCGGCTTCGACGGCAAATGGGTGCTGCACCCCGGCCAGGTGGACGCGGCCAACGAGGTCTACGCCCCCACCCAGGAGGACTACGACCACGCGGAACTCGTCCTGGACGCCTACGACTACGCCACCAGGGTGCAGCGGCGCGGCGCGGTCATGCTCGGCGACGAGATGCTCGACGAAGCGTCCCGCAAGATGGCGCTGGTCATCGCGGCCAAGGGACGCGCGGCCGGTATGAAACGGACCAAGACGTTCGTGCCCGACACCGAGTAGACCCGCATCCTTGCGGGGACGCAGGCCCGTTCCCGCTCACCGCACGGGGCAGGGCGGGCGCATCCCGTCGATGAGCAGGGTCAGCCCCATGCCGACCAGCCACACGTCTTTGGCGAGGGCGAGGCCTTGGGGAGTGGGACGGATCCCGTCCTCCATGCGCGCGCCCGGCTCCGTGAAATAGTGGCCGAGCAGCCCTGCCCCGAACACGGTGAGCGCCGCGCCCACCAGGGCACTGGGCAGCAGCGGCAGCAGCAGGGCGGCGCCCAGCCCGATCTCGCTGTTGCTCAGCATCCGGGTGAACTTCTCCGGCGGCATGTCCCGCAGCGTGGGCAGCACTCGGGAAGCAGCGGAGTGCAGGTAGGCTGCGGTGTCCGCGTCCGCTTCCCGTTTGTTCAGCCCGGAGTTGAGGATGTACGCGCCCGCGGCGAGCCGGATCGGCAGGTGGGCGATACGGAAAGCCATATGCTCCTCCACAGAGGTGGTGGACCGGAAAACGGCCTTCCACTACCCGTTTTCCGCGGGCCAACCGCACGCCCGGCTTTTCTCACCACACTTGGCGCTTCCTCTTACCGACCACTAACCCCCATGGGTGACGATGAGGATATGAGCCCTGCCCGCACCGTGCTGATCGCTGACGACGACCGCGCTATCCGCGAGTCCCTCGAACGGGCGCTGCAACTGGAGGGATACCAGACCCGCACCGCCGCCGACGGTGTGGAGACGCTCGCCGCAGTGCACTCCGACCCCGTGGACCTGCTCATCCTCGACGTGATGATGCCGGGGGTCGACGGGCTCGGCGTGTGCCGGGTGCTGCGTGCTGAAGGGGACCGCACCCCGATCCTCATGCTGACCGCGCGGGTGGAAACCTCTGACCGGGTCGCTGGACTGGACGCCGGAGCCGACGACTACCTGCCGAAGCCTTTCGAACTCGACGAGCTCCTGGCCCGTATCCGGGCGCTGCTGCGCCGTGCCGCGCCCACCACGGGGGAGGGGGCCGCGGAGCCGCTGATCCAAGTCGGCGACCTCCGCATCGACCCGGGGGCGCGGCGCGTCTGGCGGGCCGGACGCGAAGTGGAACTGTCCAAAACCGAGTTCGACCTGCTGGAGCTGCTGGCCCGCAATGCGGGGATCGTGCTGGACCACTCCACGATCTACGACCGGATCTGGGGGTATGACTTCGGTCCCGAATCGAAGAATCTGGCGGTCTACATCAGCTATCTGCGCCGCAAACTGGAGCCGGAAGGCACCACACCGCTGATCCAGACGGTCCGCGGCGTCGGCTACACCCTCAGGCCGAAGTAATGGGCGCTGCCGCTGCCCTAGGGGAGAAGGTCCGCGGCTGGGTCCGCGGGCTCGGGGGTGCCAGTCTCGGCACCCGGTTCGCGGTGACGTTTGCCGCGGTCGCTGCCGCGGTGATCGTGCTGATGGGGTCGCTCGCCTACAGTGCTGCCGCCACCCTGATCCGCAACAGTGCGGAACAGGAGTTCAACGCCACCGTCTCCAACGTCGCCCAGACGCTGCGGAACTCGTCGACCGGCAACAGCCGGTTCCACGAGTTCACCCTCGTCCACTCGGAGAGGTTCTCGTTCCAGCTCATCAACGGGGCGGGCGAGATCATGGTGCCGCTGGGCGGCGGCCGCGCTTCGGCTCCGCTGCCGGTCACCGAAGCCGACCGCGCTGTGGCCGGGCACTACGCTGGCGGGCTGGTCCACTTGCGGGACGACAATGCGCTCGGGGAGCCGCTGCGCGTGGCCACCGTCTCCTTCGGCCAAGGGCTGGGCGCGGTGCAGATCGTGCAGCGCCTGCAACCGACCGAGCGGCTGCTGGACACTCTGGCCGCGCAGTTGGTGGTGGTCGGCGTGGTGGCGCTTGTCGGTGCCGGACTCGCCGGCTGGCTGGTGGCGCGTCGCATCACCAGCCGCCTGGTGCGGTTGACTGAAGCCGCCGAATACGTCACGTCCACGGGGCGGCTGGACCGGGCCGTCTCGGACGGCGGGACCAGTACGGGAGGCCGGGACGAGGTGGGACGGCTCGGCGCCGCGTTCAACGAGATGCTGGGCAGGCTGGCCGCCGCGAAAGAAGAGCAGCGGCGGCTGGTGCAGAACGCTTCCCACGAGCTCCGCACCCCCCTGACCAGCCTGCGGACCAACGTCAGTGTGATGAAGCAGTTCGACCGGCTCTCCCCGGAAGCGCAGCAGCGGCTCGTCGACGACCTGCAAGGGGAGACCCGGGAGCTGACCGACCTGGTCAACGAGCTGGTCAGCCTGGCGACCGAGACCTACCAGGACGAGCCGGTCCAAGAAGTCGTGCTGCGGGAGGTCGCGGAGCGGGTAGCGGCGCGCAGCCGCCGCCGCACCGGCCGGGAGATCATTGTGGACGCGGACGACAGCGCGGTGCTGGGGCGGCCTGGTGCGTTGGAGCGCGCGATCTCCAACCCGGTGGAGAACAGCGCCAAGTTCGACCCGGAGGGCACGGCCCCGATCGAGATCCACATCCGCGACGGGGTGGTGGAGGTCCGGGACCGGGGGCCCGGGATCGCGGAATCCGAGCTCGCTCACATCTTCGAACGCTTCTACCGTTCCCCGGCCGCGCGCGGCCTGCCCGGCTCCGGGCTCGGCCTGTCCATGGTCCACGACATTGCGGCTGCCCACGGCGGCACCGTGTTCGCCTACAACCGGGAGGGCGGCGGCGCGGTGATCGGCATGCGGCTGCCGACGATCCCCGACGAACCGCCGCAGTGACCGCACCCTGGGCCCGCTCGAGACACCACAAGGCCGCAGACGGGGTGGACCCGTCCGCGGCCTTGGTACTAGCTGCTCACGCAGCGCACGCAGGGGTCAGCGCGGTTCAAGCTGCTCTTCCAGCTCGTCCACCCCGATGAGGTCCCGGCGGACCCGTCCGGTCCGATACGCCACCCGGGCCGCAATGTGCGAGGCGACCGGGACGGTGAGGATCTGGAACAGCACCACTAGGAACAGGAAGCCGACTCGCGGGTCGGGGAACAGGCGCAGCCCCAACCCGACCGAGATGAGCACCAGGCCCATCACCTGCGGCTTCGCCGCGGTGTGCATGCGGGACAGCAGGTCGGGGAACCGCACCAGGCCGACTCCTGCCGCGAACGACAGCGCCGCCCCCAGCAGCAGGAGGATCACGGAGATCCAGTCGAGTATTTCCGTCCCTGTCACTGGTCGACCCCCTCCGACTCGTCAATCCCCCGCTGCCGCCGTGCCACGAACCGGGAGACACTGACCGAACTCACGAATCCCAGCACCGCCAGCACCAGCATGGTGGGCAGCACGGTGGGGTCGCGGTGGAATGCTGCGTACGCTCCGATCCCGGTGATCGCCGAGGCCAGGAGCACGTCGACCGCGAGCGCCCGGTCGAGGATGGTCGGCCCCAGCAGCAGCCGCGCCATGCCGAGCAGGGACGCGGCACCGAGCAGCACCCCGATCACGGTCCACAGGTAGATCATGTGTCGCCTCCCGCCTCGACGCGTTCGATCTCCTCCCGGGTGCCGAACGCCCGCGCCACCCGCTCTTCCAGGGCGAAGACCTTGCGCCGCGCGTCTTCCGCGGCGTCCACGTCGGTGCCGAGCATGTGCACGAACAGGGTGAAAGTCCCGGAGCGGACCTCCACGATCACACTGCCGGGGATCACCGAGACGCAGATGGCGGTGATGGTGAGCAGCAGGTCGGAGCGGGTGCGCAGCGGGATGGCGAGGATCGAGCTGCGCGGGGGGCGCCGGGCGAACGACTGCGCGACCACGCGGGCGCTCGACACCACCAGGTCCACGATGAAGTGGCCGAGGAACACTGCGAGCCCCACCGGGTGCAGGCGCAGGCCCAGCGACACGGTCGGCAGCGGAAACACCAGCATGATGAGCGTGCCGACCAGGACGCCGCCCAGTGCCATGGTCAGCGACAGCTCCCCGAACAGCAGCATCCACACCACGGTCAGGGTGAGCAGGGTCGGCAGGTTGATGATCCGCCGCCCGATCCGCAGATCCAGCGGCGACCGCTTCGGTATCACCGACGGCGGGGTCACTGGGCAGCACCTCCCGGGATCACGGCGTTCAGGTAGGACGTCCGGGCCGTGAGTTCGACCGCGGCCTCATAGCTGTAGTTGATGAGCGGTCCCGCGAACACGGTGAACGCCACGCCCAGCAAGACGAGGGCCACCGTCGCTCCCAGCATCAGCGGCGGGAACACGTCGGAGGTCACCACGGCTTTCCCGCCGATCCCGGTCGGGGCTCGGCCTGCCGGAATCGGCACGGCGTTCCCGTTGGGCAGGTCGGAGGATTCGTCCTCGGAGCTTTCCAGCAGGGTGCCGAGCGCGACAGGCCGGCCTTCCTCCGGGGCGCGCCAGAACGCGTAGTTCCACAGCCGCACGATCGAGTACAGGGTGAGCAGGCTGGTGGCCACGGCCCCGCCCACCAGCAGGTAGGCCAGCGGCGACCCGTCCTGGACGCCGGCCTGGATGAGCCCCAGTTTCCCGAGGAACCCGGAGAGCGGGGGAATCCCGGCCAGGTTCATCGCAGGGATGAAGAACAGCACGCCCAGCACGGGGGAGATCTTCGCCAACCCGCTCACGTTGTTCAGGGACGAGCTGCCGCAGCGCCGCTCCACCAGCCCGGCGACCAGGAACAGGGTGGTCTGCACCGTGATGTGGTGGGCGACGTAGAACACCGCGCCCGACATGCCGTGGACACTGGCCAGCCCGATCCCGAACACCATGTAGCCGATGTGGCTGACCAGGATGAACGACAGCATGCGTTTGATGTCGGTCTGCGCCATCGCGCCGAAGATCCCGATCACCATGGTGGCGAGCGCCGCCCACAGCAGGAGCGTGTCCACCACGCTGTCCTCGGGGAACAGCAGGGTCTGCGTGCGGATCATCGCGTAGACGCCGACCTTGGTGAGCAGCCCCGCGAAGACCGCGGTCACCGGGGCGGGCGCGGTCGGATAGGAGTCAGGCAGCCACGCCGAGAGCGGGAACACCGCGGCTTTGATGGCGAACGCCATCAGCAGGATCGCCTGGAGAGTCAGTTGCAGTTCGGTCGGCAGTTCCGCGAGCCGCAGCGCCAGGTGCGCCATGTTCACGGTGCCGGTGGCCGCGTAGATCAGGGCGATAGCGATCAGGAACACCACGGACGAGAGCAGCGACACCACCACGTAGGTGGATCCCGCCCGGATCCGGGCGAGGGTGCCGCCCTGCGTCATCAGCACATAGCTGGAGGTCAGCAGGATCTCGAACCCGACGTACAGGTTGAACAGGTCCCCGGTGAGGAAAGCGTTGGACACCCCCGCCACCAGGATGAGGAACGTGGGGTAGAAGATCGCGAGCGGAGTGGCTTCCTCCTGGTCGGCGATCCCCTGCCCGATGGAGTACACGAGGACGCCCAGGGTGATCGCTGAGGAGACGGTCACCATCAGCGCGGAGAGCCGGTCCGCGACCAGGGTGATCCCGATCGGGAACTCCCAGCCGCCCACCTGCACGACCTGGGGTCCGTAAGCGTGCACCCCGAACAGCAGTGCCCCGCCCGTGGCCAGTACCACGACCAGGGCGACCACGCTGATCATCTGGTTGAGGAGGGGGGAGCGGACACCGATCGCGAACTTCAGGCCGGCCGCGAGGAGCGGCACCACCACCGGCAGCGGCACCAGGTAGGGAAGAAGGGCCTCCATCAGTAGTCCACCCCCTGCATGTCGCTGTCTTCGGCTCGGGCCAGGCGTTCGCGTTCTGCGCGGATGCTCGCACGCAGCTGCCGTTTCTGGGCGCGGATGCGCTGGCGCAGCTCCCGCCGCAGGCGGCGTTCGTACTCCCGGTCGGCACGCCGGTGCTCAGCGAGCTCCTTGCGGGCTTCCCGCACCCGCCGTTTGGCCTCATCCAGCGCGGCCGCTTGCGCGTGATCGGCTTGGAAGATGATCCGCTCCCGGTCTTTGTCGTCCGCGGCTTCCAAGCGTTCGTCCAGGTCGCGGCGGGCCTGGGCGATCTGTTCGCGGAGGATCGCCCGCTCGGCTTCTTCCAGTTCGTCCTGCGCTTCGATCTGCGCTTCCAGTTCCATCCGCTGGGCGCGGATCGCCTGGCGCAGCGCCCGTTTCTGCGCGCGGATGTACTGGCGCAGGCGCCGCCGCTCCCCGCCGGTGGCGATACGCCGGTCTTCCGCGTCGTCCTGGACTTCGTCGTTGCCCTGCAGCTGCCAGCTCCGGTAGGCCATGGCCAGCAGGAACGCGGTCACGCCCAGGGTGATGACGATCGCAGTGAGGATCATCGCCTGGGGAAGCGGGTCAGCCATCTCCCCTTCCGGGGTGAGGCTGAGGAGCGGTGGTCCCCCCGCGGCGCCCCCTGCGGACAGGATGAGCAGGTTGACGCCGTTGCCGAGGAGGACCACGCCCAGCAGGATGCGGGTGAGGCTCCGTTCCAGCAGCAGCGTCACCCCGGCAGTCACGAGGACACCGATCACGATGACGAGCAGGAGGGTAGGGGTGTCGTTCACGCGGTCACCTCCTCGCTTTCGTATTCGGGTGCCTTACCGGTACGGCTGTCCTTCTCAGCCTGTTCGTCGATGCCCGCGCCGAGGCTGTACAGGATGTCCTGGATGAGGCCGATGACCAGCACGTAGACACCGAAGTCGAAAGCGAGTGCCGAGGTGAGGTGGATCGGCTCCAAGAAGGGCAGGTGCAGGTCGAACGCCCCTCCGGCGAAGATCTCGGTCCCGAAGATGGCTCCGGCCAGTGCCGTGCCCGTGGTGATGGAGAGCCCGAGGCCGATGAGCAGGCCCGGGGGGAGCCGCAGCGAGAGGTACAGCTCGTGGCGGCCGCCCGCCAGGTAGCGCACCATGAGGCCGAGGCCCGCGACGATGCCGCCCGCGAATCCTCCTCCGACGTGGCTGTGCCCGGTGAGCAGGAGGAAGACGGAGATGAGGATGATCACGGGGAACATGAGGCGCGCCACGACCTCGAAGATGATCGACCGGCGCTCTTGCGCGAGGGTCAGCACCCCAGGCAGCCACAGCGGCTTGTGCGCCACGCGGGGGGTGATGATGTCGCCGACATAGGTCAGCGGCAGCGGCGACCATTCGCTTTCCCCGTTGGAGGGCGGCTGGGGGAGCCGCGCCACGATTCGCCCGGTTTCGATGTGGGTGTGGGGCAGGCGGGTGCGGCGCCGGACGAACAGCAGGCTCGCCACGCCGGCGGCGACCGCGGCCAGCACCGAGATCTCCCCCATGGTGTCCCAACTGCGGACGTCCACCAGCAGCACGCTGACGATATTGCTTCCCCCGGCTTCTTCCGCCGCGGCGGGGAATCCTTCGGAGATGGATTCGGCCTGCCGTCCCGCGAGAGTGAGGTAGGCCATGACAGCCACCAGGATTCCGCTGCCGATGCCGATCGCCAGGTTCACGAGGCGGCGGCTGCGGAGCACCGGCGTGGAGAACTGGGGTGGGAGGCGCCGCAGCACGAGCACGAACACGACGAGGCTGACGGTCTCCACTAGGAACTGGGTGAGCGCCAGGTCGGGGGCGCCGTGCAGGGCGAACAGGGTGGCGGTGCCGTAGCCGGTCATGCCGACGAGCACTACCGCGAACAGCCGCCCGCGCACGATCAGCGTCCACAGCGCCGCAATGATGATGATCGCGGCCGGGATGAGCTGGGGCGGCGTGTCGATCCAGCGCACCGGCGGCACGTCCAGCGTCCACAGCCGTCCCCACACGATCGGCGCCGTGCTGACGACGAGCAGGGACACGAGGATCGTGCCCAGGTAGAGCGGGAGGGACCCGCGCTGGGTGAGGCCGGTGACCTGGGTGGCGAAGCTGGAGAGGTAGTAGACGATCCGCCGGTAGACGTTCCCGGCTTCGGGAAGCGCGAACCGGGCGCCCAGCCACGCGACCATGACCCGCCAGCGGAACAGCAGGAGACCGCCGGCCAGGCAGAGCGCGGTCAGCAGCAGCGGGAGGGAGAGGCCGTGCCAGAGCGCTAGGTGGGCGGGGTCGTGCCCAGCGCCGGGAACGGTGTCGGCGTAGCTGGCGAACACCGGGTCGGCGAGGGACGCGCCGAACCCGCCGAGGAGGCTGAGGGCCGCGAGGACGATGGCGGGAGCGACGAACAGCGGTCCCGGGGGATGGAGGAGCGGAGTGGGGGAGGTGTTCTCTTTGTCGAAGAACGCGCCCCAGAGGAACCGCAGGCTGTAGCCGACGGTGAAGAGCGTGCCGACCACCACTCCGGCCAGGGCGAGGGTGGCGAGGAGGGTGTCGGCGTGCTCGAACGCGCCGAACGCGGCCTCTTTGGCGGCGAACCCGGCCATGGGCGGCAGGCCGGCCATGGACATCAGTGCGACTACCGACGTCCAGAACACGACGGGCATCTTCTTGCGCAGCCCGGACAGCTCCCGCAGGTCCCGCGTTCCGGTGCTGTGGTCGATGATGCCGACGACGAGGAACAGCGGGGCTTTGAACAGTGCGTGCGCGCACAGCATGGCCAGTCCGGCGAGTGCGGCATCCCGCGTCCCTATGCCGAAGATCGCGGTGAGGAAGCCGAGCTGGCTCACGGTTCCGTGGGCCAGCAGCAGTTTCAGGTCGTGCTGGCGCAGGGCCCGCCACCCGGACCCGATCATCGTCGCTGTGCCGAGGATGACCGCGGTGTACTGCCAGGCCGGGATGTCACCGAAGGCGGGGGTGAGCCGTGCGATCAGGTACACCCCGGCTTTGACCATGGCAGCGGCGTGCAGGTAGGCGCTGACCGGGGTGGGGGCCTGCATGGCTGCGGGAAGCCACAGGCTGAACGGGAAGATCGCCGACTTCGACAGGGCACCGACCAGGATCAGGACGAGCGCCACGGTGACGGCGGTCCCGCTCGGCGGCTCGGCAAGGATGCCGGAGATGAGGTAGGTGCCCGCGCTTTCCCCCAGGATGACCAGGCCGACCAGCATGGTGAGGCCGCCCATGGTGGTCACGTTGATCGCCATGGCTGCGGCACGCCGGCTGTCGCGCCGCTCGGGGTAGTGGCCGATCAACAGGTAGGAGAAGACGGTGGTCAGCTCCCAGTACAGGTAGAGCTGGATGAGGTCGTTGGCGAGGACCAGGCCGATCATGGCACCGGCGAAACCGGTGAGGACTCCGGCGAAGCGGCCGAGGCCCGGTTCGTCGTCGCTGAAGTAGCGGGCGCAGTAGAGGAGGATGAGGGCGCCGATCCCCGCTGCCAGCAGCAGCATGACGAGGCTGAGCGCATCCATGCGGAAGGCCAGGGCCAGCTGGTAGTTGGGCGCCCATGGGAGGAAGAACAGTTCCGGTTCACCGGCGATCACGCCTGGCGCCCGGGGGAGTGCCCAGATTGCGGCGCTCGCGGGGACAAGTGCGAGCGCGAAGAAGGCCTGCCGCCCCCACTTACGGACTAGCGCCGGAGCTAGTGCCGCAGCCGTGAAGTGCGCAACCAGTAGCCATATCAATATGCGCCCCCCTCACAATGGTCGATACGGTTGCCGGATTTTCCGCCTTCTTATGTGACTTGACTAATTATTGTCTATGCTAACTAAAAGCGCGGAGTAACCGTCGAGCGAGGTACAGAGGTGGAGCGCAGCGACGCTGAGTTCGCGGAGTTCTCACACGCATGGGGAGAACTGGTGCGAGCAGTCGCTCGTGCCCGGGGCCGTGTGCCGAGCGGAGCGGAGCCCCGCCTGACTCTCGCCCAGGCCCTGCTGCTGGAAAGTGCCCTCGCGGTCACCCACCCTACGGTCGGCGAGATTGCTCACGCTGCTGGGATCTCCTCTCCTTCTGCCACCCGGATGCTCCAGCAGTTGGAGCGGAAAGGGATGGTGCGGCGCCGCCGCTCCGAGGAGGATGAGCGGGCCACAGTCGTCAGTGTCACTGACGAGGGTATGCGGGCGCTCCACGCGCATCAGACGCTCGTCCGCGACCGGTTGCACGACCTGTTCCACCAGGTCGACCCGAGGCTGCGCCCGGTGCTGGTGGACCTCCTGCACACTATGCGTGACCTCGCTGATCGGCTGTGATCTGTGGTGTTCCGGTATTTTTTTCTGAGCCGGGGCCGGCCTGTCCGGGGTGACGCCGGTCCGGTGTGCTGTCCAGGTCAGCCGAGCCAGTAGTCTCCACTTTGTCCCCCTTTCAGGGTCCCGACGTTTCGCCCGCGACGGGGGGCGATTGCTGGAACCGTCGCGCACCGCGGACACCGGAACGCTTTTCGGAGGTGTCGCGTGCCGTGCGCCGCTGTCAGGCAAGGGGCTGGTCTATGACGGGGGCCATCATCGCTGCCGCGCTAGGGGCGGTTGCTTTCGCGACCGGTGCGGCACTCCAGGAACGAGCGATTCTGGGGGGTGTCCCGGCCGAGGTGTCGGGGCAGTGGGAACTGCTGCGCTGTCTGCTCCGCAGCCCGCTCTGGCTGATAGGCACCGGACTCAGTGGAATCGGCACGGTCGCCCATGTCTGGGCGCTGACCGGAGCGCCGCTCATGATTGTCCAACCCATCGGGGTCGGTGGCCTGTTATGCGCTGTGGTGGTGTCGGCGGTGCTGCACCGGCGCGCACTCACCGGAACAGAGATTGTGGGATGTCTCACAGTCACGTTCGGTCTGGTCGCGCTGGTCGGGACCCTGTACGGGCATTCCGGTCCCCCTGTCGACCCTCCTCCGTCCACCGCGTGGATTCTGCCCACGGCAACGGGGGTGGTCATGCTCGGCGGCCTGCTCGTCTCCCGGTTTGTCTCCGGGGCGCTGCGGGCGTGGGTGCTGGCCCTCTGCGGGGGTGTCGGGTTTGCGACCCTGTCCGCCCTGGTCAGGGTCATCGGGGTGGCCGCGCTCGACGACCCGCTCTCGGTGCTCCGCCCGTTGACGCTGGTGACCGCGGTGATCGGGGTGTGCGGCTACCTGCTCGTCCAAGGCTCCTACCGCACCGACCACTTCGCTCTCGCCTATGCCACGCTACTGATCAGCGACCCGCTCACCGCGGTGCTCATCGGGGTCTCGCTGCTCGGCGAGTCCCTGCCCACGGGGGCGCTTCCGCTCACCGTGATCGTGGTCAGTGCGCTCGCCACGGTGGGCGGCACCATCACCTTGGCCCGTTCGTCGGTGGCCCGCCAGCGCAGGACTCGGCTGCGGGCCGCGCCCTCGGTGGTGAGCGACGGCCCGCAGCCCTCTCCCCGGCCTGAGGATGCGGGCCGTAGGAAGGAACGGCCGGGGAAGTCTGGCGACGTTCCGACGCGGACGACAACCGTCAGTTGTCCAGCGACTGGGCGGCCAGCGTGACCGTGGTCTGCGCGGTCTGGCCGCCGCGCTGGTAGGTGATGGTGACGGTGTCCCCGGGACGGTGGGAGCGGATCTCGGCGATGAGCACGTTGGGGTCGGTCACCATGCGGTCTTCGATCCGGATGATGACGTCGCCCTTGCGCAGCCCGGCCTGGTCTGCTGCGCCGCCCCGGTTCACTTCCACGAGTTCCGCCCCGGGACCGTCCTCAGCCACGGTGACGGAGGCTTCGATCGCGGCGTAGGTGGCCTTGCCCGTGTTGATCAGCTCTTCGATGATGGGTTTGGCCTGGTTGATCGGGATGGCGAAGCCGAGTCCGATGGACCCGGACTGCGACATGAAGTTGCTGCTCGTCGTCGCGATCGCCGTGTTGATCCCGATGACTTCGCCGTTCATGTTCACGAGCGGTCCCCCCGAGTTCCCGGGGTTGATCGGGGCGTCGGTCTGGATCGCGTCGATCACCGTCGACGTGGTGGCCTGCGGCTCCTCCTCGTCGGGGGAGGGCAGGAGCGGGCTGTCCTGCTGTCCGCTGACACCCGTGTTGACGGGGCGTTCCACCGCGCTGACCACGCCCGAGGTGACCGTGCCGGACAGGCCGAGCGGCGCGCCGATGGCGACTACTTCAGCTCCGACTTCCACCTGGTCGGAGTCGCCGAGGGACGCCGGGGTGAGCCCGGAGACGCCTTGAGCCCGGATGACGGCGAGGTCGGAGACCGGGTCGGTGCCCACGATCGTGGCGGACGCCTGCGAACCGTCGTGGAACAGCACGGTCAGCTCTTGCGCGTCAGAGACCACGTGGTTGTTGGTGACGATGAGCCCGTCGTCCCTGATGATGAACCCGCTGCCGCCGCCTTCGGCGGTGGCGATGGACACCACGCTCGGCAGGGCTTTCGCGGCGACTTTGGTGACGTCCCCCGAGGCCGCCGAGGTGGCAGCCGGGTTGGCTGCCACCTGCTCGCTGAGGAAGTAGGCGGTGGCGACGGATGCTGCCGGGCCGACGATCAGACTGGTGATGAGGGCGGTCACGGCAGCGATCAGCACTACCCGGCCGCTGCGCTGCGGCTTGCCGGGCGGTGGGGCGCCTTCGAACGGGGAGGAGCCGTGCAGTGTCGGGAATCCCCCGGTCGGCGGGAAGAACCCTCCGGGGGACGGCGGCACGGCCCAGGCGCCTGTGGGGGAGTTCGGCTGGTCGTGCTGAGCGGGCCGTTCTTGCCAGGCGCCTTGGGCAGCACCGGCCGGGACGCCGCCCGCAGGCGGAGGCCCGGGACGGCCGGGGGCCGGCTGGGGCGCCTCCGGCCCGGGGTAGGCCTGCGCCCCGTGCCGGGCCGTGGCCTGGTCGGGTGCGGGCGGGCCCCATGCGGGGTGGGGAGCGTGGGACTGCGGCGCGAACGGTGCGGGACGGGGCGCCGGGTGCGGCGGAGTCTCCCTACTGCCCGGTGCGGGAGCCTCGTGGGAAGCGTCACGCTGCTCGGCCGCGGAGGCGGCAGGCTCCGAAGCGGGTGCGGCTGCTGCGGAGGGTGCGGAAGCCGCCTGGGCAGTGTCGGGTGCGGCTCCGGTCTCAGAGCGGGCAGCGGAGCCGGTCGTGGCGTCTTCCGGAGTGTCCGCAGCGGTGGTGTCTTGGTGGTCCGTGACGCTCTCCCGGCCGTCCGCGTCGGCCAGCGGTCCCTCAGGGCGTTCTGGTTCTTCCATGGAAGAACCGCTACCGCGGTCGATCGCGCTCATGCGAGTTTCCTCCCGGACATCTGGTGCTTGCCTTCAGCATCGGCATTCAGGGTTAGAACACGGTGAGACAGCGGAAAGGTCCGGTTTCGAAGAGTTCGCGGGAGGCACGGACCTGGCAGTCCGCTCTGGTCCGGCGTGTCGCCACCGGTTCGTGCGCCGAGCAGTCAACCATGGGGAACCGGTCCCCGGCGCCGGTGGACTCACCGCGTGGCCGTGCACTGTGCCCCTATCCCAGGCCACGCGGTGCCTGACCCGGAGGCGATCCCTGTCCGCCTCCGGGAGGGGGCAGGGCGGGTCATTCGCCGGTCTGCACGGGGAGGGACTCGTCAGCTCCCCAGGCACTCCACGACCCTGGGTAGAGCCGGGCGTCGGGGAAACCGGCGTGTTCCAGAGCGAGCAGGTCATGGCAGGCGGTTACCCCGGAACCGCAGTACACGGTGACGCTGGTGGCGGTGTCGACGCCGAGCGCGCGGAAGCGGGCCTGGAGGACGTCGGGCGGGGCGAACCGTCCCGTGTCGTCGAGGTTGTCCTGCCAGCTTGCGCTCCGCGCCCCGGGAATGTGGCCGGGCCGGGCATCCACGGGGGCAGGCTGTTCCCCGGTGAACCGGCCGAAGGTCCGCGCGTCGAGCAGGAGCCTGCCCGGTTCGCCGAGTTCCTGCCGGACAGTGTCGGTGTCCACCACGCGGTCTGCGGGCCACGGCACGGGGGTGCGGGTGCGGGGCTCGGCGGTGACGTCACCCGTCTCGAGCGGCCCCGGCCACGCTTGGAGTCCGCCGTCCAGCAGTGCGGCACGCGTGCCGAGGACGCGCAGCATCCACACGAGGCGGGCCGCGGTGGAGCCGCCCGCGTCGTCGTAGGCCACGACCACGCTGTCGTCGCCAATGCCCAGCCGGGAGAGCGCCGCGGCGAAGTCAGCGGGGTCGGGAAGTGGGTGCCGTCCCCCCGCGGGACTGGGCGGGGCGGCCAGGTCCGTGTCGACGTCGACGAACACCGCGCCGGGAAGGTGCCCGTCGCGGTATGCCTGGCGGCCGGAGCGCCCGTCCAGGTACCAGCGCACGTCCGCGAGGATCACCTCGTCGGCGTGGGCGCGCAGCCAGTCGGCGGTGACGATAACGGGGAAGGATGGGGATGCGGCGGACTCGGAACGTGCCATGAATCCAGGCTAGCCGCGATGGCTGGGTGGTGCGGAGGATGCCGCGTCAGGGGTGCGGGGGTGGGACCGGCCGAGCCACAGCAGCCCCAGCACGGGGAGGACGAGCGGCACGAACCCGTAGCCGATGCCGAAGAGCGACCAGACCGTGTCGTCGGGGAAGGCTTCGGGGACCAGCAGGGTGAACAAGCCGACCGCGACCACGCCGACGAGTTCGAAGGTGCAGGCAGCGAGGGCCACGCGCCGGGAGGTGTGCCCGCTGCGGGCGAGCGCCACGGTCGCCGCGATGTAGACGGCAGCGGCGAGCGCGGACAGCGAGTAGGCGAGGGGAGCTTCCTCGAAGCGGGTGAGGATCTGTACGGTGGACCGCCCTGTCGCGGCGACCGCGAAGAGGGCGTAGACGGCGACCAGCAGCCGTCCGGGGCCGCTGGCGCGCGTGGTGGCGGCGGTGTGCGTGGTCTCAGACAACGGGCGCGTTCCAGAGCTGTTCGAGACGGACCATCAAGACCGGCAGGACGAGGCCGGCGAACGCGATCACGGCGGGGCCCCACTTGCTGCGTTCCATGAGTCCCCACACCGCGCAGGCCGGGGGGACCAGCACCAGGGTGACCAGGTAGCTGACGAAGGTGACGGTGTCGGGCGGCCGCGGCCCTTGCACGAGCAGCACGATCGACAGGACGAGTTGGACGAGCAGCAGCACTTCGAGCACTGCCAGTCCGATCAGGTGCGGCACCAGCATCGGCTGGCCTCGGAACGCCGAGATCCCACACCAGACGGCCAGCACGAGCGATGCCAGTTGGACGATCGTGGTCCACAGGTCACTCACGGCTGGCTCCGTCTCGCATTCCGTCCACCTTCCCCGAAGAAGCCTGACTGCTACGACGCAATGTAGTCCATAGCAGAACGCCTCCCGCACCGGGGGCCACTGGAGCGCGGTGAGCGGTGCGGGAGGGTGGGATGGCCGGGGAGCAGCAGGTCAGCGGACGATAGCCACGGGACCGCGTGCCCCGTGGAGGACCGCCTGGCTCACCGAGCCGAGGAGCAGGCCCCGGAATCCTCCCCGGCCGCGGGAGCCTACGACGATCAGGTCGGCCGGGGTGGCGGTTTCCAGCAGGCCCGCGGCCGGGTGGGCGCGGACGGTGCGGACGGTGACGGAGACGTCGGGGTAGCGCTTCCGGTAGTCGGCGATGGCTTCTTCGATGGTTTGCTGGGC
The DNA here is from genome assembly GCF_017577275.1 of Thermobifida sp. Taxonomy (NCBI): domain Bacteria; kingdom Bacillati; phylum Actinomycetota; class Actinomycetes; order Streptosporangiales; family Nocardiopsidaceae; genus Thermobifida; species Thermobifida sp. The sequence goes on along the minus strand of NZ_PITY01000020.1, from coordinate 634,779 downwards.
GGCTTCGGCGAGCGGTTCTTCGTCGAAGATCTCGGGGGGAAGCGGCCCCATGGTCAACGCGAAGGCGGTGATGGGCTGCCAGGCGCAGACCACGACGAGTTCGGTGCCGCGCCGTTGGGCTTCGGCGAAGGCGAAGTCGATGGCGTTGCGGCTGGCGGGTGAGCCGTCCACGCCGAGGACGACGCGTTCCCGGACTCCGGGCGCGGTCTCGTGTTCTTTGGGGAGGACCACCACCGGGACGGGGGAGTGGGCAGCGAGTTCCACACCGACCGATCCGGCGAAGGCCGAGGCGAGGGTGCCGCGGCCCCGCGAGCCGACGACGACGAGTTCGGTCCCCGGTTCTTCCGCGGCTTCCATGAGCGCTTCGGCGGGGCGGCGGAGTGCGACCCGGGTGCGGGTTTCCAGTTCCGGGTAGACCCGCTGGATCCATCGGTCGGCGTAGTCCAGGAGGGCGCGCGCGTCTTGGAACAGGGGGAGTTCTTCGACGTTGGCGGGGATGGCCGGGCCAGCGAGCGGGTCCCGCGGGTCGGGGATCTCCACGGCGGTGACGATGCGCAGCCCGAGCCCGCGCAGCCGCGCCTCATGTGCTGACCATTCGAGCGCGTACCTGCTGGAGGCGGAGCCGTCGACTCCGACGACGACCCAGCCGGTCGGTGTGTCAGCCATAGGTCTCTGCCTCACTTTCGTGGCGTCACACTCGGGTCTCTACCCACGATGCGGCAGCTCACTGCGGGCGGCTGGTCCCTTTGGTCCGGGCGGAAAGTCCTGAGACGGGAGCGGTCCGGCAGCCGAGGTCTCTTTTTGCTCTATTTCTTTCTAGAAAGAATTTTTCTAGATAGGCTTATGGGGAGCGACACCGAGGAGAAGACCATGGCCACTGCAGAGACCCCCGAGAACCTCCCCGTGCTCTACTTCGGCCACGGGGCGCCGCCCCTCGCCGACGACGAGCTCTGGACCAGCCAATTCGCCGCATGGTCGGCCGAGCTCCCCCGCCCCAAGGCGATCCTCGTCATCTCCGCGCACTGGGAGTCCGCCCCGCTCACCATCGGGGCGACCACCACTGTCCCCCTGGTCTACGACTTCTGGGGCTTCCCCGAGCGCTACTACCAGGTCACCTATCCCGCCCCCGGAGCACCGCAGCTTGCCGCATCGGTACGCGCCCTGCTCAGCGGCTCCGGCACCCCTGTTGCCGAGGCGCCCGCTCGCGGCCTCGACCACGGCGCCTACGTGCCGCTGAAAGAGATGTACCCCGAGGCGGACGTGCCGGTCCTCCAGATCTCCATGCCCACTCTCGACCCCGAGGAGCTGTTCGCCCTGGGCCGCCGCCTGGCCCCGCTGCGGGACGAAGGCGTGCTCATCATGGGCAGCGGGTTCCTCACCCACAACCTGTCGTGCGTCGACATGAGCCGGGGCCCCGACTACGCGCCCCCGTCCTGGTCGGCTGAGTTCGACGACTGGGCTGCCCAAGCCGTCCACACCGGGGACGTCGACGCCCTGCTGGATTGGCAGGCCAAGGGGCCAGCCGCCACGATCGCCCACCCCCGCAGCGAACACCTGGCACCGCTGTTCGTCGCCCTCGGGGCCAGCAGCGGCACCACCGAAACCGCCCGCAGCGTCATCGACGGCTTCTGGTACGGGCTATCCAAACGCGCGTTCCAGTTCGACTGACCCTGCACACCAGGCGCCCCCTCCCGGGGTGCGCCAGCGGCCGGAGGTTTACTCCTCCTCGACCAGGCCCCCGGCCAGCAGCGGCTCCATCACCAGGTCGGGGTGATCCCGCTGGATGACCTTGAGCCGCCACTTGTTGTGCACCAGCACGAGCAGCTCCCCGTCGGAGCGCCGGGTCAGCACCTCGGCCCCGGACAGCCCGTGCAGTACGGGGGCTGACGCGGCGTCCGTGCGGCGCGCCACGCTGTAATCGAGGTGGGTCAACTCCACCGGTGCGCGGAACTCGTGCTCCATCCGGTGAGTGACCACGTCGAACTGGAGGGGGCCCACCGCGGCCAGCACCGGGGCCTGTTCGCCGCGCACATCCGACACCAGCACCTGCACGACGCCTTCGCTGTCGAGCTGCTCGATCCCCCGGCGGAACTGCTTGTAGCGGCTGGAATCCACGGCACGGGCCACCGCGAAATGCTCGGGGGCGAAGCTGGGAATCGGCGGGAACTCCACCTTGGGCCCGGCATACAGGGTGTCGCCGACCCGGAGCGCCTGGGCGTTGACCAGCGCGATCACATCACCGGGGAACGCGGTGTCCACGGTCTGGCGCTGGGCGCCGCGGACCGCCTGGGCGTACTTGGTGGCGAACGGGCGGCCCGTGGTCGCGTGGGTGAGCACCATGCCCCGGTCGAACCGGCCCGAACACACCCGCACGAACGCCATCCGGTCCCGGTGCGCCCGGTCCATGTTGGCCTGCATCTTGAACACGAACCCGGAGAACGGCGCGTCCACCGGCCGCGGGGCGCCGGTCACGTCGAGGCGGGCCGCGGGCGCGGGCGCCAGGTTGATGAGTGCGCGGAGCAGTGCGGAGACGCCGAAGTTGGGCAGGGCCGCCCCGAAGAGCACCGGGGAGGACTTGCCTGCCAGGAAGGACTCCTCGTCGTAGTCGGCGCCGATCTCCTCGAGCAGTGCCAGCTCTTCCATCGCCTGCTCCCAGGCAGCCCCCTCGACCTCGGCCGCCTGGACCGCGTCCATGGGTTCTTCCCGGGCTTTCGTGGCCCCGCCCGGGGTGCGGTGCAGTTTGGTGTAGCGGTTGCCTGCCGTGCGGTCGATCAGGCCGCGGAAGTCCCCGGCGACACCCACCGGCCAGTTGAGCGGGGTGGGGCGCAGGCCGATGCGCTGCTCGATCTCGTCCAGCAGCTCCAAGGGCTCGCGGCCGGGCCGGTCCCACTTGTTGACGAACGTGATCACCGGGATGCCGCGGCTGCGGGCCACGTCGAAGAGCTTCAGCGTCTGCGGCTCGAGGCCTTTGGCCGAGTCCAGCAGCATGACCGCGCAGTCCACGGCGGACAGCACCCGGTAGGTGTCCTCGGAGAAGTCGGCGTGGCCCGGGGTGTCCAGCAGGTTGAGCACGCAGCCGTTGTATTCGAGGCGCAACGCCGCCGAGGTGATGGAGATGCCGCGGTCCTGTTCGATCTCCATCCAGTCCGAGATCACGCCTTTGCGGTCCCCTTTGCCGTGGACCGCGCCGGCCGAGGTGATCGCCTCCGTGTGCAGCGCTAGCGCTTCGGTCAGCGTGGACTTACCGGCGTCAGGGTGGGAGATCACCGCGAACGTGCGGCGGCGGGCTGCTTCCCGGTTGACCTCGTTGGCTCCGGTGGAGGTTTGCGCTGCGACAGACACCACGTTCTTCTCCTGCTCCAGGGTCCTGAGCGAGGCTATCCCACCTGCGTAGCACAGGCCGCCTTGACGAAACCGGTCCGTAAACGATTCACTCACTACCGACTGGTCGGTATCTCAATGGTGGGAGGCGAACACCGGTGAAAGCGCTGCGGGTGCACAACCTGGGAGAGCCCAAAGACGTTCTCAAGCTCGAAGAAGTCCCTGTCCCCGAGCCTGCCCCGGGGCAGATCGTGGTCCGCGTACTCGCCACAGCGGTCAACTTCCCCGACGCGCTGATGTGCCGCGGGCTCTACCAGGAGAAGCCGCCCCTGCCGTTCACCCCCGGCGTGGAACTGTGCGGCGAAGTCGTGGCCCTGGGCGAGGGCGTCACCACAGTCACCGAAGGCGACCGCGTCATCGGCTCCCCGGTCCTGCCCTACGGATCGTTCGCGGAATACGCGCCCATGGACATCAGCCGTGTCTTCCCTGCGCCCCCCTCCCTCAGCGACACAGAAGCGGCGGCCCTGTTCATCGGCTACCAGACCGGATGGTTCGCCCTGCACCGCCGGGCCGGGCTGCAAGCCGGGGAGACCGTCCTCGTCCACGCCGCGGCCGGCGGGGTCGGCAGCGCCGCAGTCCAGTTGGCCAAAGCAGCGGGCGCTCGCGTGATCGGTGTCGTCGGGGGCGCGGCCAAAGCCGAATACGCCCGCAAACTGGGCGCCGACATCGTCGTCGACCGGTATGTCGACGACTTCGTGTCCGTGGTCAAGGAAGCCACCGACGGGCGCGGTGCCGACGTCATCTACGACCCGGTGGGCGGCGAGTCCTACACGCGCTCCACCAAGTGCATCGCCTTCGAAGGACGCATCCTCATCATCGGCTTCGCCAGCGGGACGATCCCCACCCCTGGCCTCAACCACGCCCTTGTCAAGAACTACTCGCTGCTCGGCCTGCACTGGGGCCTCTACAACAAGCGGAACCCCGCACTCGTGGCCCACTGCCACGAAGAACTCACCGCCCTCGCGGAGCGCGGTGCGATCAAACCCGCCGTCAGCGAGGTGCTCAGCCTGGAAGAGCTGCCGGACGGGGTGCAGCGCCTCGCAGACGGCACCACCGTGGGACGCCTGGTGGCCACCCCGCACGGAGCCCAGTAACCGTCTGGCGCGGCCCCGTCGCCAGACGCCGTTGTCCCGCCAGTGCCGTCACCGCACCCCTGCCCGGCTCGCGGGACTGACCAGAGAGGAAGACCCATGGGGAGACCGTTCACCTTCCCCGACCGAACCATCGTCGTCACCGGTGGCGCGAACGGGATCGGCTACGCGCTCGCGGAACGCTTCCTCGCCGAAGGGGCGGCCCGAGTGGTCCTCGCCGACCTGGACGGGGAGCGCGCCGCGGCCGCAGCAGCCGAACTGGGGGCGCGAGCCCAGGGCTACCAGCTCGACGTCACCGACGCCGAAGCGGTAGCCGCGCTCATCGAGGAGGTCGAGCGGGACAGCCCTATCGACCTGTGGTGCTCTAATGCCGGGGTGACCACGGGCGGCGGCCTGGGTAGCGACGCGGACTGGGACCGCACCTGGCGGGTCCACGTCCTCGCCCACGTGTATGTGGCCCGGCTCCTGCTGCCCCGCATGGTCGAGCGCGGCGGCGGACACCTGCTCATCACCGCATCGGCCGCGGGCCTGCTCACCAACATCGACTCGGCCCCCTACTCGGTGACCAAGCACGGCGCGGTCGCCCTCGCCGAATGGCTGGCGATCCTGCACGGGGACGAGGGCATCGACATCTCGTGCCTGTGCCCGATGGGCGTCAACACCGCGATGACCGCCAAAGACGGCCCGGACGCGGCCACCCGGCTCGGCGGCGACTACCTCGAACCCGAAGACGTCGCCCAGTCCGTGGTGGAAGCCCTCAACGAGGGCCGTTTCCTCATCCTGCCGCACCCGAAGGCCGCGGTGATGGAGCAGCGCCGCGCCTCCGACCGCGACCGCTGGCTGGCCGGAATGCGCCGGGCCAGAGCCAGGCTGAAGGGCGGCAGCGGCCGCTGAGCGCGGCCGCGCACCACCCCCGGCACCGGGAAGCAGACGGCCCCGGACACGGTGACGTGCCCGGGAATATCGCCGCCTATCCCTCCGCACCGTCAGCGTCCCGGTGCCGGGAAAGCCGGAGCTGAGGGCTCCGTCTCTCCTCAGGCTGCTCACACCCGCGGCGCCCGGCCGGGCGCCGGACCGGATCCTCTGGGATTCCGCGGCCGCACTGTCCGCCTTCCGCTGAGCCCGCACAGCAGCGCGGCAAGGACACCCCCGCCCGGCGCCAGGCGTGACGTCCAGCGACGCGGTCCCGCTTCCTCTCGCCGTCCTGATCGGAGTTCCTGCGACCTCACCAAGGCAGTGTGCGCGCCCTGCCCCGTCCCGGTGCGGCCAACCGCCCTGCCAGCCGTCCAACATGCCCCCCTGACTGCCCCTATGGGCGGACACGACCGCGCTGCCCGAGGTGTGCCGTGCCGGGGGTGCCACCCACGTGCACGGTCTTTTCCCGCACGTCACCCCCGGTGAATGTGAGGTCTTTTCCTCAAAATTCATGATTTTCGGCTGATGGGGTGAACCGCGTGCGGCAGCGGCGCGTCCCACAGGATGTCCTCTCCCATCCCACCCCGGATAGCCAGGCCTCTTCGCCCGTGCACTCCTCCCCGGGAGAGGTCCGATATGTTCCTGGGGCGGGATGTGACGTTGGGGACAAGACAGCACACATCGGTGTGTCGTTCCTGTTCTCCGTGGAGGTCCTCAGACTCCTCAAGTGCCGATCAGGTTGACAAAAGATCACAAAAAGGCCGGTTGTGGCCAGCCGTGACGTGCCGATAGGCCACAACAGTGCTGGAAAAGGTGGGATCGGTTTGTTGGCAGAGTGCTCACCCGACAGTTGCGCTCCCTTCATTCACACAGATCGACAAGGGCTTTCCCGATGTCTTCGGGAAGGGAGCGGTAGTCTTTCCGAGCGGAATCGACGGCCGGGAAAAGATTTGGCTAACCACCGGAATTCACGGTTTTGGGTGGGTATGATTTCTTCTGTCGGCAGGCACTTCTCCCCCACGTCCATTTCCCCGCTCACATTCGCATCACTCCCATCCGAAGCCGCATCGCCGCTTCGGCACCCGGGAATGCGCACGGGCCGTCTATGGGCAGGTTCGCAACAGTGGTGACCACAGTGTTCCGGTTTTTGAGGATCGCGGTGTCGTCTCACCTGCGTTCTGCCCAGCCGTTCAATGGGAATCGGAGGTGCGATGACTAATCACAGCACCTCGCGTTCCGGAACGGACACCGCGGTCATTGTTATTGCTGCCGACGACCTCAGCGCAGAGGTCTTTATCGACGGCTCCCGGCACGTTGTCCACGGGGCCGACGCCAAAGCGACCCGGCGGGCCGCGCTCGACTACGTCACCGACCATGCCGCCCGCATCGGGCGCCCGGTGATCATCGAGGCACGGGACGTCTACGGAGTCCAACGACTGGAAGCACTCCCCCGCGGCGTGATCCGGAGCATCCCCCAGATCCCGCCACCCGCGCCGCGCAACAGCGGAAAACAGTCGGGGAGCAGGACCGGCGTGGTCCTGGCCCTCGCCGCAGCAGGCCTGGCAGTGGTCGTCCTCGTCGTGGTCTCCGTAGTGCTCGTGGTTCCCCGGTACCTCCCCGGGTTTGGCACTCAGGCCGCGCCTTCGCAGCAAGCCCCCGAAACGCCTGACACCATCCCCTTCGAAGCACGTTCCGCGCCCCCCGGGTTCTCCAGCGAAGCGCTCTGGCGGATTCCCGTCACCGAAGGCACCCGCCCGGCCGTCTCCGACGACGGCAGCCGGGTCGCTTTCATCGGGGCTGACGGGAAGCTCGCGGTCGCTGGCCCGGAAGGGAAACGGCTGTGGGAAGCCGACCTGCCGATCCAACCCGCGGAGATCGAAGGGGCGGTCCGCTTCGTCAAGAACGACGACCAGTGGGAGGTGGCGATCGCGGGGACCGGGAAGCTGTGGATCTGGTCTGCCGACGGCAGCGGCCCCACCGAGTACAAGCTCCCCAAGGACGGCGTGGTCACCTTCGCGGGCACAGCCCCGCTCGTCACCACCGACAAGAAGGCCATGGTCCCCCGCGAGGGAGAACTGCTCGAAGTCAAAGTGCCCAAGGGAACGGGGGGCATGCTCGTCGTCGGGGACGAAGTGCTCCTCGCTGCCGCCGACGGCCCCTGGTACTGGGCTGCCCCCGGGGAAGAGCCCGCGAAAGTCACGGCGAAGGAACCCAAGAGCGCCGATGGACTCGATCGGGTGATCACCGCATCCGAGCGGTATGTCATCGTTCGGTGGCAGAGTGAGAAGGAAGACAAAGTCATCCTGGCCGCCCACGACGCCCGGGACGGCTCGGTCTTCGCGGAGACGGAGATCACCGCGGGAGAACTCGCCGATGCCACCTGGATCGAAGGGGAGACGGTGGCTGCCTATGGACCGATCCTGACCGACCTGGAGTCCGGACAGACTCAGGTGCTGCCGGGCTTCACACCACTCAACGCTGTCGCCGGCGTGGTCTACGGCGAACTGGAGGAAGGCCAAGTCGCGGTCAACGCGGCGGGGGAGGTGACCCCCATGGAACCCGACACCGCCCGTCCGTGGGGCCTGCTCGACGGCCACGCCGTAGTCATGGCCGACGCCAATCTTTATGCCTTATTGCCGGATTAACCCCTAACGAGAAGTTAAGGAGATACATGTCCTATACGGCACGCGCCTTGGGCGTGACAGCCGCAGGCCTGCTGGCCTTCGGCCTTGCCTCGGCTCCGGCTTCGGCTCTGGAGCTGGACCTCGGTGCTGACCTCGGCATCGCGACGCTCGACGCGGAGGTGGGCATCCTCACCAACGGAAACGACGGCGGCGACGACACCCCCGGCGAGACCCCCGGCGGTGGTAACCCCGGCGGCGAGGACCCGGGGCCGGGAGACAACCCGACCCCTGAGCCTCCGGGCGGAGGTGAGGACCCGGGTGGCGGTGACCCGGGCGGTGGCGACCCGGGCGGTGGCGACCCGGGTGGCGGTGACCCGGGCGGTGGCGACCCGGGCGGTGGCGACCCGGGTGGCGGTGACCCGGGCGGTGGCGACCCGGGTGGCGGTGACCCGGGCACCCCTGAGCCGGAGCCCGAACCCGAGCCCACTCCGGCGCCCGGCGATGGCGAAGACCCGGACGACAAGAATCCGGGCCAGCAGCCTGGCGACGGTAGCGGCGAAGACGGCGACGCCGACGACAACAAGGGCAGCAGCGACGACAAGAAGAGCGACAAGGCCGACGAGACCCTGCCGGTGACCGGTGTGGACCTCAGCGGCTTCGTGCTCGGCGCCTCCCTCACGACCGCTGTCGGTGCGATCACCATCGTCGCTTCCCGCCGCCCGGCCCAGGCGCGCAACTGACGCTGCCCCTCCGGTTCGCGGTGACCGGTAAGTGACCGCACAAGCCCTCCGCGTGCACCACGCGGAGGGCTTCTTTGCTATCCGACCCGGCTCTCCCCGCGATCCCGGTGTCATCCTGCACTGGTTCTCTTACTCTGCGTTACCCTCACTGTCGACACAGCGGAGAACGGGGGAGGGGAGCATGACCGTGCGGAATCGCACCATCGCGGTGCTCCTCGGCGGGCTGGCTGGGCTCCTCGCCCTTCCGAGCCTGGGGCATGCCTCCCCGCAGCCGGACGACACCGTTCCTGGGCGCAGCAACGACATCACCCTGTCCATCACCGACTCCCGGGACCGGATCGCGGTCGGGGAGGACACGGCCTACACGGTCACCGTGCGCAACGAAGGGGAGGAGGCTGCCCCCGAGCTGCTCGTGGCCCAGATCGCCCCTGCCCACCTTGATCTCCGGGAAGCCGACGGCGGGGGCGTGATCGAAGACAACACGGCGGCCTGGCTGGTCTCGCTCGGCCCCGGCGAGGAGCAGACCCGCACCGTGACCGCCACCCTTGTCGAAGACCCGGGGCAGGACACGGTGGCCACCACTGTCTGCGCGGGCTGGCAGGAAGCAGACAGCCCTCTGGTGTGCGCGGATGATGAGAACACGGTGGGCGCGCAGAACGGGAGCGTCCCGCTCCGGCCTTTCTTCACCGGCGCCGGGATCGCGGCTGCCGCAGCTCTCCTCGTCGGACTCGTCGTCGCCGTGCTGCGCCGTCCCCGAAAGCCCCGAGGGCGGCATGCGCGCCACCGGGCTGCGGCCCGGCGGTGACCTCCGGTTCTCTCCGCTGGCCGCGGGCAGGAGGAGAGCGTCGGGAAACTGCCTGGCCCGACAGTACACGCGGGTAGGGGCAGTGCCCGGGCGCGGTCAGGTCCAGCCGTAGCGGTCCCGCAGCACCGCGGCCACCCGCCAGAACGTGGCGCGGTCGACGATCGCGCCTTCCCGGCGGATCTCGTGCTCTTCCAGTTCGAAGAGGCGGTCCAACCGGATGTAGGAGACCCGTCCGGCCCTATCCCACGGTCCTGAGCCGAGCAGCAGCCAGTCGTCTGCTTCCCACGGGTCGGGCTCCTGGCTGGAGAGCATCAGGGCGTGCAGCACGTTGCCTTTGCGGCCCACCACCAGGAGGGGACGGTCTTTGCCTTGGGTCGGGTCTTCTTCGAAAGGAACCCAGGTCCACACGATCTCTCCGGCGTCGGCCAGACCGTCGGGCTCTGGGGCGTAGGTCAGGACTGTGGGGTTGCCTCGGGTGGGCACTTCGCGGATCGCGCCCTCGTGGGGGTGGGGCGGGCGCGCCGCGGATTCGGCTGGGTGGAAGGTCACGGGCTGATTGTAGAAGGCGCGGTGGGGTTACGCCGAGTGGTGGGAGCCCATCGGAAGCGTGGCGGACCGCGGTTCTCCGGCATCGAGGCCGTCGGCGAAGTCGAGGAGGGGCGGTTGGTGGGCGCGGCGCTGCTCTAACGCGAGGAGCCACTGCTTGCGGGCCAGGCCCCCGCCGTATCCGGTGAGCGAGCCGGACGAGCCCACCACCCGGTGGCAGGGCACGATGATGCTGATCGGGTTGCGGCCGTTGGCGAGTCCCACGGCTCGGGACGCCGAGGGTTTGCCGATCCGGGCCGCGAGTTCGCCGTAGGAGACCGTCTGTCCGTAGGGGATCTCCAGGAGGGCACGCCAGACCGTGGTTTGGAACGGGGTGCCGGTGAAGGCCAGCGGAAGGTCGAAGACGGTGCGTTGACCGGAGAAGTACTCCGTCAGTTGGGCGATGACCTCGGTGAACGGTGCGGGGTCGGGGACGCCGAAGGAGTCCGGGGCAGGCCGGTGCCGCTGGTCTTCCTGGTAGAGGCCGACGAGTGCGCCGTCGGCGGCGACCAGGGTCAGCGGGCCGAGGGGACTGTCCACAACGGTGTGGACTCGTGCGCGAGCCGGGATTTCGGCGGTCACGATCACTCCTTGGTGGGTACGCGGTGCGGGCGTACTTGTCCCAGTATCAGGGGTCCGCCGGTGTGGGAGAGGCGGGCTGAGTGAGTTTTCCGCCCGACACCGCATACCGTTGCGCTCCCCGGGTCAGCGGGTTTCGCGTCCGGAGTCGTGGTGGTTGTTGTTGGGCAGAGTCTCTTCAGACTGTTCGCTGCGGTGGCCGTTCATGTTCTCGGACAGGTGGCGCAGCGGCGGAACCCACAGGCGCATGCTTCCCGTACGGAGACTTTTGGACGAGGCGGAGCGGCGGAGCGCTCTGGGTTCTCTGTGCTCGGCGGTGCGCAGGGTCCCCGCTCCCAGGGCGATGAACAGCACGAGGGAGGCGGGGAACAGGAGGGCCACGGAGAGCCCGGCGCGGTCAGCGAGGAAGCCGATGGTGGGCGGGCCGAGCAACGGTCCGAAGTAGCCGATCGCGGTGACCGTGGACAGGTCCCGGCCGGACCGCTCCGGGTTGTCGTTGGCCGCGGCGTTGAACACTTGCGGCACGATGCCGGACAGTCCGATCCCGACCAGTGCGAATCCGATGATGACGGGAATCTGGAGGGGCAGGACGAGGGCGAAGAAGAGCCCGAACGATGCGAGGAGGCTGCCGCCCCGCACCACGTTGACCGGGCCGAACAGGGCGACCAGGCGGTCGCCGATGAGACGGCCCGCGGCCATCATCGTGGCGTAGGCAGCGTAGGTGGCGGACGCAGCGGTTTCGGAGCCGCCCACCATTTCCCGGGTGTAGAGGGCGCTCCAGTCGTTGGCTGCCCCTTCGGCGAGCATGCAGCACAGTGCGAGGACCCCGAGCAGCAGGATTCTGCCCCGGGGGAGGGCGAAGCGGCGGAATCTCGGCCGGGCGGGGGCGCGCTGGGCGGCGAGGGCCGGGGTGTCGAGCAGCCACTTGCGCCCCAGGAGGGAGAGGAGCGTCAGCACGGACGATGCGCCGATGAAGGTGGTGGTGACGTCCAAGCCGGCCCGGACGCAGAGGGTGCCCGCGATAGCTCCGAGCCCGCCGCCGATGGAGCACACGGCGTGGAAAGAGACCATGATCGGACGTCCCCACTCACGCTGCAGCCGTGCTGCTTGCAGATTCGCGGAGACGTTGAGCAGGGCTTGGCTCGACCCCAGCAGGAGCAAGAAGAGCGTGAGCTGTTGCAGATTGGTGGCGTATCCCGGAGCAACAAGCGCGATACTGGCGACGAGGGCGGCAGCCGGTACTATGATGCGGCCGTTGAACCGGTCAAGCAGGCCGCCCATCAGCCGGATGGTCACGACGCCACCCAGGGCGAGGGCAAGCAGGGCGATACTCAGTTCCCCTTCGTCGACTCCGGTCTGACGTTTGATGGCGGGAATACGTGAGGCCCAGATAGAGATGACTGATCCGGTGACGAAAAAGTATGCGTACAACGCGATCCTGGCGCGTCGTAGCCGACGTGGAACGGGGTGCTCTCCGCGGGAGTGGGAGGGGCTGACGGGCTGGCTCTCCGGCATGCGCTCATCACCTTCTCGAAATTGCCGATTCTGGACATAGCGCGCCGAACGGTGTGCGACAGCGGTGTGTCCAGGAACGGGGGGCGCGGCGGTGACCAGGCCAATCCGGACGCCGCTTGAGGGGGAATATCCGGGTTTTGAGGGCGGATTCCTAGGTGTTCTGCAAAGGTCCCGGCAATCAATGAGGCTACCCAGACAGTGGTCGAAAAGTAACCGGATCGACGGAAAACTTTTTCGCTGAGACAGCCTCGGAGCTGCGAAGATGCGCGGAAAGCCGTGTCAGTAAACGGTTTTCGCTTTGAGAATTAAATTTCTCGGAGTCCAGTGGGTGGAAGGCGATAGGAGGGAGATTTGCTCCATAAAAGAGCGATGTGTGGATTGTGTGGTTTTTTAGATTTGTGCTGTCTGTTGGAAGAATTCAGAAATATAGATGTCTAGAGGATTTGTGCGATTTTTGGAGAATGGGGGAGCTGGCGGCCGCAGTAGCGTGAGGAACACCACGCGGAACCCGCCTATGGAATCCCTCACGGAGTCACGGGCGCGTGGGACGGACAGAGAGCACCCCGGATACACCAAGCGCCACACCCGAGCGGAAGGGCTCCGGATGTGGCGCAGACTGGCGGCCCCAGCAGGATTCGAACCTGCGACACCCGCTTTAGGAGAGCGGTGCTCTGTCCCCTGAGCTATGAGGCCGGACACTTCTAGAGTAACGGAACCGGCGAGCGGATGCGGCGGGTGACAGGGAAGGGGCAAGCAGGGCTAATCGTTGAGTAATCTTCGTATCGATCAGGTTGTCATGACTGCCAGGTGATGTCTGCCACACGCTGTGGCGGAGTGGCGTCCCTGAGACGAGTGTGCCTGGGGCGGATCCGCGTCGCGCCCCCGAACGCATCTCTGAGCAGCACAATGTCGGGCTCGTGCTCTACCCGCAAACAGGGGCACCCGACCGTGCGGACTGTCGCTGCGACGCCATGACCTGGACGGTCTGGGAGTATGGTGCGACCCGGTCACGCGAACCAGCAGAGCCAAGGCAGCGGAGGAGCCACGTGCCGTTCGTTCTCGATGCCGGGCGGAGTCGTTGCCGCGCGACGAGGAACGGGACACCGTCCGTCTCGAACGGCAGATCCCGGTCGCGGACTGTGGTGACCGCGGTGTTCACCCTCATCCTCATGCTGGTGAACCTCGTGGCGCTGCCGTCCGCCTACGCCGACAACGAAGAACTGGAATCCCTCAGGGAGGAAGCCGAACAGGCCAGGGAGGAGCTGGAGCAGGCCACCGAGGAGTACACCAAGCGGCAAGAGGCGCTCGAAGAAGCGCAGGACGAACTGGTCAAGACGCTGCATGAACTGCAGCAGATCGAGGGCCGGATCGCAGACATGCGGGTCCCCCTCGTCGAACTCGCCATCACGCTCTACAAACAGCCCGACGTCGGAGTGCTGGGTTTCTTGGCGTCCGATTCGGTGGAGAGCGACCTGCGCGCCGAGTCGCACGTCATGAAACTCTCCTACGACCAGGAGCAGCTCCTCGACGAGGCGAATGCGCTCCGCGACGAGCAGATCGAACTGACCGGCCGAGCACAGGAACTCCAGTCGCAGACCCAGTTGGAGCGGGTGGAGCTCGAAGACGAGCTGGAGAAGCTGCGGAAGAAGTCGGAAGAGAGCACGGAAGCGCTGACGAAGAAACTCGAGGACCTGGGGCTTTCTGTCGACGCCTACATGGCCGGGGTGGAGTGCGACCCCAGTGCTGCCCAGAAGGCGATAGGCGCCCCCAACGGGCTGCTGCCCAGCGACTCCCTGTGCGAGCTGCACGTCGAAGGCCACTACCTGCGTGCCGACGCCGCCGTGGACTTCCTGCGCATGAACCAGGCCTACGCCCAGGAGTTCGGCACCGACATGTGCGTGACCAGCTCCTACCGGGACCTGCAGAACCAGCACCGCGTCTACGCCCAGCAGCCGCCGGGGTACGCGGCAGTGCCGGGAACAAGCAACCACGGCCTCGGCTTGGCGGTCGACTTGTGCGGCGGCGTGCAGAACCAGGGGTCGCCCCAGTTCAACTGGTTGGAAGCACACGCTGGCGAATACAACTGGTTCCACCCGGCGTGGGCCTACTCCAATCCTTTCGAACCCTGGCACTGGGAGTACGACCCCTCCTAGCAGGACAGCCCGCGACACGGTGACGGCGGCCCCGCTACGGCAGGCTGCCGTCACCGTGTTCCGCCTGATCAGCCGCGGGCAGACGGCACGAGCAGCCGAGGCGACGCGGGGCAGCAGACAGCCACCGCCTCATCCGCGGATCGCAATCGACAGCCGGTCGGCAGCGTGCCCGGCGAGCGCTTGCGCCTCCTCGTCGGTGACCGCGAGCACGATGAGAGTCCCCAGGCTGTGCGCGGCATCGTCTTCGGCGACCACGGTGATCACCGGCCGGTCCCGCACAATCCTGCGGGCCGTGTCCGGTCCGGGGTAGTCGACCACCAGCGGGTCGCCAGCAGCGGCAAGCACGTCGATACGGCTGCCTGGACGCAGCAGCGCGGCCGCCCCGGGGTCGGCAAGGCGCACGGGAGCCGCCACCAGGTCGGCGCCGTACCCGGCGGCGGGCGGATCCGCCAGCCGCACCTCGGTGAGGATCTCCCCGGCACGCACCGGTGAGCGCAGTGCCCTCCCCGCCACGGGATCACCTGGGGCCAGCGCCCCGTCAGGGACGACAGCGGCGGGGATGCTGCGGGCCACCGTGTCCGCGTCGGTCAGCGGGACGAGCCCGGACAGGTCATGGGCGGCGACCAGCACTTCCACGGCAGGCGGGGCAGGGGGACGGAGCACCAGCAGTGCCCCGGCCGCGGCCAGCGCAGCGGCTGTTGCGGCCAAGAGTCGGCGCCAGCGGTGCCAACGTGCCCAGAACGGGCGGCGGGCAGTGGTGGAGAAGAGCTTCATGGCCGACCACGCTAGGTGGCCCGCTACGGCGCGACGCAAGGTTTCCACAGGCAGAAGTTCCGTGGAAACCCCCGGAGTCCGGAAAACGACCGCGGGCCCCGGCGAGTCCGCACCCCGGGACCGGCGCTCCTCTCCGGACAGCAGGTTTTCGCCAACCGGCGATCAAGACTTCGTCGAAAGCTGGATGTGCAAAGCGTAATCACCCGATATCAGGGCAGGATGTCTGGGCGAGCTCTGATGCGTCGTCGAAGCTCCGGGGGGATTGCGATGAAAATGCCCGTGGTGAACTCGTGTGAGGCGGAGGCCTGCGCCTACAACACTGACAGCACCTGCCGCGCACTGGCGATCACTGTGGGGAATCAGCCCAGTGCATACTGCGACACTTTTCTGCCGATCCAGGCCAAGGGAGGCGACCCCAGCACGGTCGGCCACGTGGGAGCTTGCAAGATGGCCAACTGCCGGCACAACGTCCAGTTCGAATGCCAGGCCCCGGCCATCAACATCGGTTTCGACGCCAACCAGGCAGACTGCCTCACCTACGCGCCCGCCTAAACCCAGTTCCTGGACGGGCACACTCCCGGCCAGGAACCGTCATCGCGAGGCTGCCGTTCTGTCCCAGTCCAGGAACACAGTGGGCACTGCCCGCGTCCGGCTGTCCTGATCCACGGTGAGGGCCGCTCCCGGCACGGAGCGGCCCTCAGTGACGAGGTGCGGAGTGCGTATCGGCGCGAGGGTCAGGCGGCGGAAGTGGTTTTGCTGGAGTCGCTGGACGACGAAGCAGAGCCCGAAGAGGAGGAGTCGGCCTTGGCGCTGCTCGAGGACGACGACAGCGAGGAGCTGGAGCTCGACGCGTTGTCAGTGCGGTAGAAACCCGACCCCTTGAACACGATGCCGACCGCCGAGTACACCTTGCGGAGCTTGCCCTGGCACTTGGGGCAGGTGGTCAGCGGATCGTCGCTGAAGCTCTGCACAACCTCAAGATCGGCGCCGCATTCGGTGCAAGCGTACTGGTACGTAGGCACGGGCCCTCCTAGCTGGCACTCTCACCCGACGACTGCTAAATAGTACGCTGTCTGACCATGTGATCGTGACAACGGGGGATGAACCGCGGTGGTCAGAGGCGTTCCTCCGCGGCCCCTAGGCGGTATCCGCCGCGCACCCGCTGCGCCAGGTGAGGGCTCAGACAGTTTGTCTGAGTGGTGACTTTATCGGTGATGTGTCCACACTATGCCGCGTCCCGGAGTCACGACTGCCCGGACGGGTCGGTCATGCGGTTCTACCGGCACCGCATCCACCAGCTCGTCGTCGTAGACCACGGCCAGTGACAGCGTCTGCTCTCCCGCAGCCGCCAGCACCCGGTCGTAGCAGCCCGCACCACGGCCCAGCCGGTATCCCGCACGGTCTGCTGCCAGCGCCGGGCAGACCAGAACCCGGGCTTCGGCGACCGCATCCGCCCCCAACCGCGTCCCGGTCGGTTCGAGCAGGCCATGCCCGGCAGGGGCGAGCGACTCCGGCCCGGTGTAGACCGCCCAGTCCAAGTCCCCGCTGGGGGTGACGATCGGCAGGAGCACGCGGTGCCCGCGCGCCGCGAGGGCAGCCACCAGGGAA
Source organism: Thermobifida sp. (assembly GCF_017577275.1). NCBI lineage: Bacteria > Bacillati > Actinomycetota > Actinomycetes > Streptosporangiales > Nocardiopsidaceae > Thermobifida > Thermobifida sp. The sequence continues at coordinate 618,009 of NZ_PITY01000020.1, read as the reverse complement.
CGGGTGTCCGGTTCGCTGCCCACCGCGTAGTAGGCCGCCACCGTGGGGGAGCCGGTGGCCGCGCACAATTCCAGCACCGCGTCGCGGATCCGCAGCCCGGCCGCGGCCCGCTCCTGTGCGGAACGCGCGCGCCGCGCCGCAAGGATGCGGCGCCGCAGCTCGCGTTTGCTCTGCCCCGTGTCCATGGACACCCAGTCTGCCAGCGGCACGGGACCGCACCGGCAGCATCCCGAGGCCGACAAGACGGGTGGGGCGGCAGAAAAGGGGAAACGCCGTCAAGTGCGGATGACGCGTTTCAGACGCGGCAGTGTCTTATCGTGCGGAACATGACAGATGAACAGCACTCTGTAACTCCGGTGACCAAAGCGGTCATTCCCGTGGCAGGACTGGGGACGAGATTCCTCCCCGCCACTAAGTCCACGCCCAAAGAGATGCTGCCGATCGTCGACAAGCCGGCGATCCAGTACGTAGTGGAGGAGGCGGTCTCCGCCGGGCTCAACGACATCCTCATGATCACCGGGCGCAACAAGCGTTCCATCGAGGACCACTTCGACCGGGCCTACGAACTGGAGGAGGCCCTCCGCGCCAAAGGTGACATCGAACGGCTCAACGCGGTGCGCCACCCCAGTGACCTCGCCCAACTGCACTACGTGCGGCAAGGGGAACCGCGCGGCCTGGGGCACGCGGTGCTGTGCGGCGCCGCCCACGTGGGCAACGAGCCGTTCGCGGTCCTGCTCGGCGACGACCTCATCGGCGCGCGGGAAACCCTGCTGCAGCGGATGATCGAGGTCCGCCAGACCTACGGGGGCAGCGTCATCGCCCTGATGGAGGTGGAACCCGACCAGGTCTCGCTGTACGGGTGCGCCGCGATCGAACCCACCGACGAGCCCGACGTCGTGACCGTCACCGACCTTGTCGAGAAGCCTCCGGCGGACCAGGCGCCCAGCCGCTGGGCGATCATCGGCCGCTACATCTGCGACCCGGAGATCTTCGAAGTGCTGCGCAAGACCCCACCGGGACGCGGCGGGGAGATCCAGTTGACCGACGCGCTCCGGGAACTCGCCCAGCGCAGCTCCAATGGGGGAGGAAGGGTCCACGGTGTGCTTTTCCGCGGTCAACGCTTCGATACCGGGAACAAGCTTGACTACCTTCGCACCGTGGTGGAGTTCGCCTGTGAGAGTCCGGATCTTGCCAAGGAGTTCGTGCCGTGGCTGCGTGACTTCCTGACGAGGTATGCGACAGACTCCACCAGGTAACCGAACGAAACGATCACGATCCGGCGGGGGAAGTCGATGAAAAGCGTCGAACAGCACGTCAGCGACATCCTGGCGGTAGTGTCCCGACCCGATCCGATCGAGTTGGACCTGCTGCGGGCACACGGGGCGGTACTCGCTGAACCGGTAACGGCGGAGCTCTCGCTTCCCCCGTTCGACAATTCCGCCATGGACGGCTATGCGGTTTGCGCTGCCGACGTGGCCACGGCTACTCCGCAGACCCCGGTGACGCTGCCTGTCATCGCGGACATCCCCGCGGGGGACGTGTTCGCCTCAGCCATCCCCGTCGGGTGTTGTGCCCGCATCATGACCGGGGCGGCGCTGCCGAAGGGCGCGGACGCGGTGGTGCCGGTCGAGTGGACTGACGCGGGTGTGGCCGAGGTGGCCGTGCACCGTGCAGTCGAGGCCGGGCACGCGGTCCGCCAGGCGGGAAGCGACGTGAAGGAAGGCACCGAGGTGCTTCCCGCCGGGGTCCGGATCGGGCCGGCGGAGGTGGCGGTGCTGGCCGCGGTCGGCCGCCGTTCGGTGTCGGTCTACCCGCGGCCCCGGGTGGTGGTCCTCGGCACCGGTGAAGAGCTGGTCGAACCGGGCCGGCCGCTCAGCCCCGGCCAGATCTGGGAGTCCAACAGCTTCATGCTCACCGCGGCCGCTATCGAGGCGGGATGCGAGGGCTACCGGTACGGGTTCGTGGGCGACGACCCGGACCAGGTGTTCGAGGCGATCCAGGACGCCCTGGTGCGGGCCGACATCGTCATCACCAGCGGCGGGGTCAGCATGGGCGCCCACGACGCGGTCAAAGAGGTGCTGTCGCGGCTCGGCACGGTCCAGTTCGACAAGGTGGCGGTGCAGCCGGGGATGCCGCAGGGGTACGGCACTGTGGGGGAGAGCAGCATCCCCATCATCGCGCTGCCGGGAAACCCGGTGAGCTCCTATGTCTCCTTCTACCTGTTCGTGCTGCCCGCGCTGCGGAAGATGAGCGGCCTGCCCCAGGAGCAGCTTCCGTCGGTCCGGGCCCGGCTGCTCGCTCCTATCACGTCCTCGCCCCGCGGCAGGCGCTCCTATCTGCGCGCGGTCCTCGACTACGACATCGAGAGCGAAGAGGTCGCCTACACGGCGCTGCCCGTGGCCCAGCAGGGGTCGCACCAGTTGTCCGCGCTGGCGAAGACCAACGCGCTCGTCGTCGTGCCGGAGCAGGTCACGGAACTCCCGGAAGGCAGTGTCGTCGAGGCGATCCAGTTGCCCCACCGGTAAGCTTCGCCACGGTATCCCCACCCAAGAGAACACTGGCCGCCGCATGTCCCACCCATCGACTCCTGGTTTTCCCCACCTGGACGCCTCCGGCGCGGCACGCATGGTTGACGTGTCCGGCAAGGAGGTCACGGCCCGCTCCGCTGTCGCCACCGGCCGGGTACTGCTGTCGCCTGCCGCGGTGGCCGCGCTGCGGGAAGGCGCGGTACCGAAAGGCGACGCGCTGGCCGTGGCCCGGATCGCCGGGATCCAGGGAGCCAAGCGCACCCCCGACCTGGTCCCGCTGTGCCATCCGATCGCGATCCACGGGGTGGATGTCGCGCTGACCGTGGTGGACCGCGGCGTCGACATCAGGGCGACGGTCCGCACCGCGGACCGCACAGGGGTGGAGATGGAGGCGCTGACCTGTGTGATGACGGCGGCGCTGGCGTTGATCGACATGGTCAAGGCCCTCGACCCGGAAGCGGTGGTGACCGACGTGCGGGTCGAGGAGAAGACCGGAGGGAAAACCGGCCAGTGGAGACGGTCGGGATGACTGCGGCGGCCCCCCGTGCCGTGGTCATCACTGTCTCGGATCGGGCTGCGGCAGGGGAGTACCCGGACCGGTCCGGCCCGTTGCTGGTCGAGCTCGCCGCGCAGGCGGGGTGTGTGGTGGACGGCCCGCGGGTGGTGCCTGACGGTCTGCCGGTCGCCGAGGCGCTGCGCCGCGCACTGGCCGAAGGCTACGATGTGGCACTGACTACCGGGGGCACCGGCTTGGCGCCACGCGACCGCACCCCGGAGGCGACCCGGCCGCTCTTGGAGTACGAGATCCCCGGGCTGGCTGAGGCGCTGCGTGCAGCGGGGCGCGACAAGGGTGTCCCGACGGCGGTGCTCTCCCGCGGACTGGCGGGGGTGGCCCGGCGCGGCGGGCATCGCATGCTCGTGGTCAATCTGCCGGGCTCGGTGGGCGGGGTGCGTGACGGTATGGCGGTGCTCGGCCCGATCCTCGGCCACGCGGTCGCTCAGCTCCGGGGCGGTGACCACCACGCATAGCCCGGGGTAGAGAGAAGCCCTGTCGCGTCTTCCCGCCTTGGGACGCGGCGGAGGATGATGGACTCTGTCGGGTGGTGCGAGGAACGGTGAGACGGATGCGTGGTTGGCCGGTGTCGTTAGCGGAGGGGAAGGTTGTCCTGCGTCCGCTCCGGCTGCGTGATGCTCCGGCGCTGCGCGAGACCCGGGCCCGCAACAGTGAATGGCTGCGCCCGTGGGAGCCCACCCATCCAGAACTTCCGCCGCAGAGCGACAGCCTGCTCGCCTATGTGGCCATGGTGCAGTCCATCCGCCGGGAGGCCCGGCAGGGGATCGCGATGCCGTGGGCTATCACCTGGGAGGGCCGGTTCATCGGCCAGATCACGGTGGGGGCGATCACGTGGGGGTCGGCGCGGTCTGCGCAGATCGGCTATTGGATTGACCGCGACTATGCCGGGCGGGGTGTGATGCCTACCGCAGTCGCGTTGGCGGTCGACCATGCCTTTTTCACGGTGGGGCTGCACCGCGTCGAGGCCAATATCCGCCCGGAGAACCACAAAAGCCGGCGGGTCGTGGAGAAACTCGGCTTTCGTGAGGAAGGGCTCCGTAAGCGTCAGTTGCATATTGACGGTGAGTGGCGCGATCATCTCTGTTACGCCCTTACCGTCGAGGACGTTCCGGGCGGTTTGCTCGCTCGGTGGAGGAAGGTGCGAGAACAGCGGGGCGATACCGTTTCGGAGAAGACGCGCGGAGCGTCACCAGGCCGTCCCGACCGCCCTCACTGAACCCCCTGGGGTGGGGCGAAACGGACGAGGGTGAAAGAGAAGCGACGTTCCCGGAATGGGAAAACGGAGCGTGTGAATTCCGGGCGTGGTGACCAACCGTTTGCTACTCTCCGTATCTGTTGGGAGGCTTTCTGTCCTGTCGTCTTTGACCAGCGATTTCCGTGATGGGAGCATGGTTCGGAGATAGGGGACAAGAATAGATCTCACGACACTCCGGTTCCAATACCGCACATTCCTGGACACCGGGTCGTACGGTGCGAAGAAGACGCATCAGTGATGCGGACAGTGTGGTGTATATGCGGTGTGTGGGGGACGGCAGGATGACGACGGGCAGAACGGCTCCCAAGGGGGCCTCGTCGTTGCCTGCGGGCCGCCCGTTTATGGGGTGAGCCACCCCATGGACCCGGCACCGGAGGGCACGCGGAGGCAACGCCAAGCGGCGTTCACGGATCGGCGACACGAGGAGGGGCAGTGAGTAGCTCTCCTCTCTACCTGGCCATCGTGGCCGTGTGGATCCTGGTCCTCGTGCCGATGCTGCTGCGCCGCGACGCCGCGGACCCGGATGCCGAAGGACTGCGCCGCGACTTGGTCGATGAGGAGCTGTCCGAGGCTTCCGGCGGTGAGGGGGAAGCCGAGGACGAGGAGGACACCGAGCCGGACGCCGAGCACGCCGCTCGGGCTGAGCCGCCGCCCGTCGCTCCCCGGCCGTACCGGGTCAGCCGGGCGCGGATCATCGCGCGTCGCCGTCGCCGTACCGCTGCTCTGGCGCTGCTGCTGGTCGGCACGGGGATTGCGGTGGCGGCGGGGTTGGGCCCGTGGTGGGTGCTGGTCCCTCCGGTTCTGCTCATGGCGGGACACGTGGTGCTGCTGCGTGAGGCGGCCAAGGCGGACGCGGAGCGGCGGGCTGCCATGATGGCGCGTCGCCAGGCCCGGCAGCGGGCGCGGCGTTCCGCGGAAGCCGCCCGCCGGGCCCGGGTTGTGGAGTTGAAACGCAACCAGGTCTACGACCAGTACACCGATGCGCAGCGTCGGGCGGCGGGGGACTGAGGCAGCAAGCGGAGCCGGGAGGCGGTAGTGGCCGTGCCCGGTGGCGGGTCTTGGCTCGTCTGGGGCAGGGTACGCTGGTGAGTGGTCGGGCCCGAGTCCTAACCCTGGGCCGGGGAAGGAGCGGGCTGGTCGAAGCAGCGTTCCAAAGCTGGTAATCTCTTATACGTACGTGACGTGCTCACGTGACGTACAAGCAAGGGGCTATAGCGCAGTCCGGTAGCGCACCTCGTTCGCATCGAGGGGGTCAGGGGTTCAAATCCCCTTAGCTCCACAGCAGATCCCGTTCCACCGCTGGGTGGGGCGGGATCTTTCTTTTTCCGCCGCGCCGCAGCAGGGTGTGGGCATTGTCTCAACAGGCGCGCCAGTGGGGGAATGCGCTTGTCCACAGCCTGGGGAAACAGTGTGGAATTCGCTGTGGTGAGCAGGGCGTAGAGAGCTGCGGCGGACGGCAAAGGGGAAAGGTTGCGGATAGCGAGAACATCACCGAAGTCCTGTACCGAAACCTCTGCTTTGTGCCTCTTTCGCAAAGGAAAGAGTTCCCTATTGGGAAAAATAGTTTCGGAACCGAAGTCTGCGACGGGTGCGGGGCACTGAGCACCTGTGCTGCGGGGCGGGTGACGCGGTCAGTAGTGCCCTTGCCACGTGTCACTGCGACCACGTTCTGTGCACGCCGAGAAAGCATAGACCGCCGTTGACGTGGACTTTTCCGTGTTCTCTGCCGGGATGGCGGTGCAATGGCGAGTATGTCGGCGAAGAATCCCAATGGGGATGATGCGAAGAAAAGTGATCCTTCTGGGTATTGTGTATTTCGCACCTTATGGGCCATCTTGTGTCACGGGGATGGACGCAAGTAACAACCGAAGGGTGCATTGTGATCAAGAAGATTTGCGCAGTAGCCGCCTTGACGGCTGCGGTCATTTTCGGATCCGCTGGCACAGCGTCCGCTGACGCGCCCGGCACCGAGTTCCGAGGCTGGACCTGGTGGCTGGGCACCGAGGTTGTCGAGATCGTCGACGACGTGGCTGACGCTCTCGCCGACGGCGACGACGGCGTGGTGACCATCCTCCGCGGCTGGACGTGGTGGTAAACCCCACGCTTCTCTAGCTGTGACTCCGGCGCCCGGTGCCTTGGCACCGGGCGCCGGTTGTGTGGGAGCCCTGCAGCACCACGCGGCTTCCTAACGGCAGTGACCGAACCCCGGAAACGGGAGACCGTAACCACGCTCCCCGCTGAAGAGAACACCGTGTCTTTACCCGCGGCGATGCCGTGGCCTGCCCCGAACACCGGTGGCTGAGGTTGTCCGCGGGTAACTGAGGATTGACTGTCACGTCCCCGGGTCATGTTTCCAGGCGAATTCTCGGCAGGAACCACCACGGACCGGGCGGCGCCCTGAACCGCCGTCCGCCTGCGGCGCGGCCAGAAACGGAAGGAGCGACGTGACAGACAGGCCGAAACAGTATGAGGAAGGCGGCTACTACCCCGCTGAAGACCCCTCACCCCGCGCCGAGGAATCCTCCGCCACCGAGTCCACGACCGTCCCCCACGAACCCGCCCCCGAGCCGGGACAGGAATTCCGCCGCACCACCCCCGCCCGGGTCAAAACCATCCGCCCGGAACGCCCCCAAGGCCGCTGGGGCCTGATCAGCGGAACCACGCTCTACGTGATGTGCTCGGCGGGCAGCGCCGACTACCTTCCGGTCAGCGTGCGGCTCACCGGCCACGTCCTCTTCTGGCTGGCGTTGGGCATCGCCCTGCTCATCACCCTCTACCGGGAACGGCTCTACGACTGGGATCCCGCGCCCCGGTGGCCGTGGGCAGCCGCGCTCATCTGCGGCACGCTCGCCGTGGAAGTGCTTGCCGCGGCGGTGAGCTCCCTCACCGTCATCATCGGCTCCGCGGTGGTGCTGTCCGTGGTCGTGCTCATCCTGCTCATGGTGGGCTGAGCAGCAGCGCACGAGGTCAGGTCGCTTCGTTGTCGAACGGCGGGCGGCGGCCGTTCAACCGGGCCGACACGCTCAGCGACGACTCCTCCTCATCGACCGCTTCCCAGAAGTGCTTCTGCACGAACCGCTTCGGGTGGAGGTCGGCAACGTCGAAGTCCTTGTACTCGGGGCCCAAACCTTCGCGGATGTCCCGCTTCGCGTTGTCGGCCATCTTCCGGAGCTGCCGCAGCGCGCGCCCGGCCTGCGCCGCCGCTTTGGGAAGCTGGTCGGGGCCGAAGATGAGGAGAGCGAGCACACTCAGGACGAGGAACTCACCAGCCCCGATGTTGAACATGCCTCTTCCTCCACAGACCCCATACGGACCGACCTGGTAGCAGACTAACCGCTTCCTGGGGGTTCGTCCGCCATGACCTGGCTCATGGCGTGCTGGTGCGGGGGAGCCGCGCGGTCGGGGGTGCGCGCCTCCAGCACCAGCAGCGCCACCAGCAGCACTACGGCGCCCAGCAGCCAGCCCGCCACAGATTCACTGAGCCAGTGGTAGTCCAGCACGGTCACCAGCACGCCCACGGCCGCCACGGGAAGCAGGGAGCAGCCCAACGCGTACCGCAGCCGCCGCGCGTGCGGGAACACTCCGTTGGCGCTGAACAGCAGCCAGGCCGCTAACGGGTAGGTGAGCGCCGCGTTCGCCGCATGCCCGGAAGGAAACGACACATACCCGTCGAATGGGGGCGCGCCAGGGACGAGCAGGGCGTACACCCAGGCCGCGATGTTGCCCGCACCCGGGGAGACGGTGTCCACTTCAAGCACCGGGGGAGTGCGGCCCACCCCCACCTTCAATAGCGTGCCCAGCACCGCCAGCGACCCGAGACCGGTCAGCACCGCCCCCAGGGGGCGCCATCCGCGTCCCCGCCGCATCGCCCATATCGCCAACCCGACCAGCAGCGGGATGGTTATCAGCCGCTGTCCCAACCGGGCCGTGGCGACCGCGGCCCACAGCAGCGGCCCTTCCGGCTGGCGCGGGTCGACGAACGCGTGGACCGGCCAGTCCAGTGCTGTCACCGGGCCCCCGACGATCACCTGCCAGGTGACCGCGGTGAGCGCGCCCGCCGCCACGGCCAGCCACCCCGCGAGTAGGCGGGGAGCAGGTGCTTTCGGAAGAACAGCCCGGTGCGACGTCACTACTCCTCCCGGGGATCGTTGCAGCGCAGCTCAGCTTAGAGCCCGCTCCCGACGCGCATCGGGCAATCGCGTGACCGGGCGGCGAACCTTACTGGACAGTCCGTTTCCCGCCACGGAACGCAATGGGACGATTATGAACATTGGGTGGCTTGCCGACGCTTGGCGGCGACCCGTTAGTGTGGCCCAGCGGATTGTGTACACAGCCAAGGACGGGGGTCTAGGTGGCGAACTGGGCGTGGCGGGACACATTGGCCCGGTTCGTCGACTCTCAGTGGTTCCAGAACCTGGTCGTCGCGGTGATCCTGGCCAACGGGGTTGTCCTCGGGCTGGAGACCTACGAGGACAGATTCGTGTGGCTGGACCGCAACTGGATGCTGATCGAGGGCTGCTTTCTCACCTTCTTCGTCCTGGAGCTGACCCTCAGAATCCTTGCGCGCGGTGTCGTGTTCTTCCGGGACGTCTGGAACTGGTTCGACCTGGTCGTCGTCGGCATCTCCCTGATCCCGCTCGCCGGCGGGTTCGCGGTGCTGCGCCTCGTGCGGGTGCTGCGCCTGCTCCGTCTCGTCAGCGTGCTCCCCAGCCTGCGGTACATCGTCGACGCGCTCTTCCGGTCGGTGCCCGGGCTCGGCACGGTGATCGCGCTGCTCTTCGTCGTCATGTACACCGCGGCGATCATGGGCGAGCAGCTCTTCGGAGAGATCTCCCCCCAGTACTTCGGAAACCTGGGGACCACTCTCTACACCCTGTTCATGCTGCTGACCATGGAGAACTGGCCGGACATCTCCGACTCGGTGATCGAGGACGCCCCGTACGCGTGGATTTTCTTCGTCAGCTACATCGTGGTCAGCGCCTTCATCGTGCTCAACCTCATCATCGGTGTGATCGTGACCACGATGGAGGAGGAGGTCAGCGCCCCCCGCTGGGCAGAGGACCAGGAGATCGAACTGCACCAGCACGAACAGGTCATGCTCCGCTTGGAGCAGCTCAGCGACCAGGTCGCGGTGCTGTCCGCCCAGTTACGGGCCCTCGGCGTCGCCGTGGAGGAAGTCTCCAACTTCCGTGTGCTCTCACTGGAGAGCACACGGCATGAAAAACGGCCCTCCGCCAAACGAGGGCGAAGGACCAGAAGAAAAAACAGGCGACGTCGGCGGAGCGCTTAGAGCGCGCGCACGTCAGCAGCCTGGGGGCCCTTGGGGCCTGGAACGATCTCGAACTCGACTGCCTGGTTTTCTTCCAGGTTCCGGAAGCCGGTACCCGCGATCGCCGAGTAGTGCACGAACACGTCCGGGCCGCCGCCGTCCACGGCGATGAACCCGAAACCCTTCTCAGAGTTGAACCACTTCACGGTGCCCTGAGCCATCTGCTCTCCCTATGGGACTACAACGGGACCGCACCCTGCTGGCCCCGGGTTGCTGAGCGCCCGTCCCCGGGAGTAGCTACCCAACCGACTAGCGCCCGCGTAAGTTCCGCGGACGCCTAGGGCATCCGAAACTACGACCGCAACCGCTTTAGACAGTATCAGCCATGCCCCGAAACGGGCAGACTTTCCGACCGCGATTTCCGCGGAAAGACCGCTTTTTACAAGGTGTCTTTTCTAACACGCGCACGACGCGGATTCTGTGGTAAAGCGAAGGCCGGGAGCGCCCCGGTCTGCAGCGCGCCCCCGGCCTTCCGCGGCACGCTCAGTTGCCGCCGCTGCCGTAGATCCAGGTGGGGAACCACATCCGGTCCGCCCACTCCGTGTACGGGATCGTCTCCGCGCTCAACACCGGGTACAGGTAGGTGAAGTTCGCGATGATCAGCAGCATGACCACGCCGTAGATGACGCTGCCCACCACCCGGGACCACGGGGAAGTTCCGGGACGGTCCCCCGGCGACCCCAGCATCAGCCCCAGCATCAGCACGATGGCCAGCACCAGGAACGGCAGGAACGGCAGCGCGTAGAAGAGGAACATGGTGCGCTGCGGGAACGCGAACCACGGCAGCCACCCGGCGGCCACCCCCAGCAGCGCGGCACCGGCCCGCCAGTCCCGGTAGGTCACCCACCAGCCGAGCATCACCCCGCAGGCCAGGATGGACAGCCACCAGATCGCCGGGGTGCCGATGCTCAGGATGGCGTCCGAGCACGCCGTCGCCCCGCAGTCGGTGCCTTCCCCGTCGTAGTAGAACGCCACCGGGACCCGCATGATGATCCAGTCCCACGGCTGGGAGGCGAAGTCGTGCGGCTCCCCCAGGTCCTTGTGGAAGCTCCACATCCGCCAGTGGTAGTGACCCAGGCTGATCAGCGCGTTCGCGGCCTCGCGCAGCGGACCGGGCAGGAAGCCGGTGTAGGACTGGACTTCGGGGGTCAGGTCCGCCCACTGGCGGCCCCAGCCGCCGCTCGTCGCCAGCCAGCCGCTCCACGTCGCCAGGTAGACGACGAAGGCGGTGCCCACCATCTGGAAGAACGCGGGGATTGCGTCGTAGCCCAGCCAACGCCCCCACACCCGGCGCTGTCCCACGCTGCGCCGCGCCCCGTAGTCCCACGCGACGGTGAGCAGGCCGAACGCGGCAAGGTAGAACAGCGCGGTCCACTTCGTACCGCATGCGAGCCCCAGGCACACCCCGGCAGCGATCCGCCACCAGCGCACTCCCAGCCAGCGGACCGCGGCCTCTTCGGGAGAGCGGGCCTGTTCGGCGCGGGCGGCCGCGGCAGCAGCCCACCGCTCCCGCAGCCCCGGCTGGGCGTGTTTGCCTGTCTGCTCGTCGGACTCGGCCGCAGTCTGGGACGGCGCCAAGGCGCGGGCCGCGTCCGCGACCACCGTCCACCACCACGCGGTGAACGCGTTGACCGTGGCACGCCCCGCTTCGGTGGCTTCCGCCAGCCGGGCCCGCGTGCGGTCCCGGTCGATCACCAGGCAGCCGAACCCCGCCAGGATCCAGAACGTCAAGAAGATGTCGACCATGGCGATGCGGCTCAGGGTGAAGTGCAGCCCGTCCAACGCCATGATCAGCCCGGCGGACGCCCCCAGCACGATCGAACGGGTCATGCGCTGCGTGATCCGCACCAGCAGCAGCACCGACAGCGTGCCGAACACTGCTGCCGCGAACCGCCACCCGGTCGGGGTGAACGTCGCCCCGAACGGCAGCAGCCCCCACACAGTGTCGCCGAGGGCGATCAGCCATTTGCCGAACGGCGGGTGCACCACGAAGTCCCCGCCGCCGGCGAAGATGTGGGAGACGCCGTTCCGCAGCAGCTCGTCGGCGTTCTCTACGGTTTCGTGCTCGTAGCCATACTCGCGTAGCCCGTAGGCGTCTTTGGCGTAGTAGGTCTCGTCGAAGTAGATCTGGGCGGGTTCACCGAGGCGGATGAACCGGAGCGCCCCGGCGAACGCGGCGACGACGAGGGCGACAACCCAGCCCAGCCAGGCGGGGGAGGGCAGGGCGGGCACCAGCCGCTCACGCAGCGACTGGGACTCAGGCGAGGGAGAAACCTTGTCCTGTAGGGCTGTGGTGCTCATGCGCTTGGTAGGCGAGTACGTCCCTGCGGCGCTCGCACGCCTAGGAAAGACGCCGACTCCTTTCCGTCGACCCGGTGGCGGGTATTGTTCGCCACCCACCGGACCCCGCACCCGTTCGACGAACGGAGCCGAGGGTCACCCTGGTGGACATGGGGCGGCACATACCGTCACGCCAGATTGCGCAATGTCCTGACATGGTGTCGGAAAGTCACGGTGGGAGGGGCGGGCGTCCCGTCACCGTTCGAAACGACAGTGCCGTCCCGGTCATACTAGAGCCAAAGAGGCATGAAGAGCAGGGGTCGGTGCGCGCTCGAACCAACCTCTAACCAACCGTGGACGGAGAACCAGTGGCCGACCAGCAGAGCAGCACCCGGCCAGGCACGCTCACCCTCGCCGGCCTGCCGATCGGGCACCGCGACGACACCACCCCCCGACTGCGCGCGGCATTGGAGAACGCCGAGATCATCGCCGCCGAGGACACGCGGCGGCTGCGCCAGTTCGCCGCCCGTATCGGGGTGCGTCCCGGCGGGGAACGCGGCGCCCGCATCGTCTCCTACTACGACGCCAACGAACGGGAGCGGGCCGCGGAACTCCTCGCCGACCTCCAAGCCGGGCACGACGTGCTTCTCGTCACCGACGCGGGCATGCCCGGCGTCTCCGATCCCGGATACCGCCTGATCACCGCCTGTGTGGACGCCGGCGTGCCGATGACCGTGATCCCCGGCCCTTCCGCGGTGACCGCCGCCCTGGTGCTGTCCGGCCTGCCCACCGACCGGTTCTGCTTCGAAGGGTTCCCGCCCCGCAAAGGACTGGCCGCCTACCTCGCAGGGCTCGCCGATGAGCGCCGCACCATGGTCTTCTTCGAAGCCCCGCACCGGCTGGCCGCCACCCTGACCGCTATGGCTGACGCGTTCGGCCCGGACCGTCCGGCTGCGGTCTGCCGGGAGCTCACCAAAACCTACGAGGAGGTCCGCCGGGGCGGGCTCGCGGAACTCGCCGAATGGGCGGCCGAACACGCCCGCGGCGAGATCACCCTCGTCGTCCGCGGCGCGGAGCGCACCACCCCGCAGGCCACCCCGGAGGCGTTGGTGGCTGCCGTGGCCGCCCGAGAAGACCAGGGCGTTCCCCGCAAACAGGCCATCCAGCAGGTCGCTCAAGAGTACGGGGTGCCGAAACGCGAGGTGTACAACGCGGTCCACCGCACCCCCAGCGACTGACCCGCACATGCCGACGGGGGCGCGGCCCGCACCGGACCACGCCCCCGCCCAGGGAGGTTCCGACCGTTCGGCTACACGACGGCGCCGTCGGTCCGCTCCCGGATCGCACGCTGCTGCTTGCGCTGCTTGGTCTTGCGCTCCTTGACCTCGTGCGGCGGCGGTGTCCGGTCGAACCGCTGCAACCAGATCGCCAGCGGCACCGCCACAAACACCGTGGAGAAGATGCCGGAGATCAAACCGACCAGCATCGCGATCGAGAAGTCGGTGAGCGACGAACCGCCGAGCACCGCCAGCGCGGCCAGGATGAACAGGCCGCCGATACCCGAGTTCACGGTCCGCGGCAGCGTGTGCAGGACCGCCGAGTTCGCGATTTCGCGGAAGTCGCCCTTCGGCTTGTGCGCCCACTCGTCGCGCACCCGGTCGAACACCACCACCGAGTCGTTCACCGAGAAACCGATGATGCTCAGCAGCGCGGCGAGGAACACGCCGTCGATCGGCTTACCCAGCCACACGAACAGGCCGATCACCAGGATGATGTCGAAGGCCAGCGCCAGCATGGTCGCCAAGCCGAACGACCAGCGGAACCGCCACGCCAGGTAGGCCATCTGCAGCACCAGCGCCACGATCAGCGCGATCAGCGCCTTGTTGCGCAGCTCGCTGCCCATGCTCGGGCCGATCTTCTCGTCGCTGGTCCGCTCGACCTCGCCGCCTTCCTCGGCGAGGGCATCCTGGATCTTCGCGGCCTCCTGGTCGGAGATGTGCCCGGTGCGCACGGAGATCTCGCCGCCCTCGACCTCCTGGACCACCGCGTTCGCGTAGCCCGCGCCCGCGACAAGCTCCCGCGCCTGGTCGGCGTTGAGCTCCTCGGTGACGGAGAAGGTCATCACCCGGCCGCCGGTGAACTCCACACCCAGGTTGGGGGAGCGCACCGCGAAGCCGAGCAGCGCCAGCACGGTGACGACACCGGTGATGCCCAGCCACAGCGTGCTGCGCTTCATCAGGTCCGGGTTGTGCTCCACCAGCCACTTGCGGACCGCGCTGATGTGGGCGATACCGCTGCTCCGCGGGAACTTCCGCACGATCAGCGGAATGATCGCCACGGAGACCGCGAGCACACCCAGCGCGCCGGAGACGAGCAGCAGCACGTTGTCGACACGCAGCCCGTCGGACAGCACCGCCACCAGGCCCACGACCACGGCCGCGGCACCGATCAGCCACAGCCGGCGCAGCGGAGTGAAGCGGGACACCGTCCACTCCATGAGCACGCGGGCGATGAGGAGCGCCGAGATCATCGACGCGATCGTGCCCAGGCCCAGGGTCACACCGAAGCCCTGGACGGTACCGGAGGCGAGGAAGAACAGCAGGACCGCAGCGATGAGCGTGGTGATGTTGGTGTCCAGCACCGCGCTCCACGCCCGCTGCGAACCGACCGTGAACGACTTGAGCAGGTTCGGCGGGATCGCGCGGCGGCGACGGCGGGTTACCACGCCGGCAGCCGCCTCGTCCTGCTCCTTTTCGGTGGCGTCCAGCATGCCCGCGGACTTGTTGGCCTGGTAGACCTTCTCCTGCCGCTGATACTCCTCGCGGGTCCGCTCGAAGATCAGCACGTTGGCGTCGATCGCCATACCGATGGACAGGACGAAACCGGCCAGACCCGGCAGGGTGAGCGTGGCACCCAGCGCCACCAGCGCCGCGTAGGCGATGACCGTGTAGCACAGCAGCGCCACCGAGGCGAGGAAGCCCGCGAACCGGTAGGAGATGCTGATGTAGATGGCGGTCAGCGCGATACCGATGAGACCGGCGATGAAGCTGGCCTTGATGGCCTCGGCACCCAGGGTCGGGCCGACCGTCTGCCGCTGCACTTCTTCCACGGGCAGCGGCAGGGAACCGCCTTCGATCAGCAGGGCCAGCTCTTTGGCCTCTTCAGCGTCGAACCCGCCGGTGATCGAGGTGCGGCCACCGGACATGCCGACGTTGCAAGCCACATCGTTCGCGTCCACCTCGGGCGCGGAGATGATCTCGTTGTCGAGGACGATCGCGATACGCCGCCGCGGGTCGCCGGGCGAGTGGCAGGCAGCCTCACCGGTCAGCTTCTTCCAGGCTTCCCGGCCAGCACCCTTGAACTCGACGTTGACCAGCCACTCGGTCTGCAGCTCGTTGAGCGTGGCCTCAGCCCGGTCCACCTGGTCGCCGGTGAGCGCGGGCTTGCCCAACTGGAGCAGGGTGCCGGACTCGTCGGGCAGGGTCAGCGCGATGTCCTCCGGGTCGACGGCCTCGGCTTCTTCCCCGGACTCGGTGGACTCTTCCGAGCCTTCCTCGTCTTCGGCCGGGCTCTCCTCCTCCTGCGCCTCGGAGTCGGAGGCTTCCGCGCTGTTGTCAGCTGGGGCGTTGCGGAAGTCGCCGAACATCCCGCCGCCCGTGGTGCCGATGCTCTGGTCCACGCCCAGCACCGGGTGGATGGTCAACTGGGCGGTCTGCCCCAGCACTTCGGCGGCCTCGGTGGGGTCTTGCACACCGGGGAGTTCGACGATGATCCGGTTCTCCCCGGAGCGCGAGAGGGTGGCTTCGCTGACCCCGAGCGAGTCGATGCGGTTGCGCAGCACCTCGACGACGAGGTCAGTGTTGGACGCGTTGGCCTTGGTGCCGTCCTCGGCGTCCCGGGTTTCCAAGACGATCTGGGTGCCGCCGCTCAGGTCGAGCCCGAGCTTCGGCTTCAGGAACCAGCCGGCAGTGAACGCGCCGGCCATGATGAGCAGGGATATGAGCGCGCGGAGCCAGCGCGCCCCCGATCCCGGTGAACTAGTCAAGACGGATTACCTTTCACGACGTTAAAGGGGGTTGGGGGACAAAGCAGCGCATCGGTGCGCTGTCGTGGATGCTCAACTGAGCGCCGTGAAAGGCGGGGCTCGTCCCCACGGCAGGTCCACGTGGGTGTCGGGCAGCAGGCCGGGGCCGCTCGTCCGCGGGGAGAACCGCCACGCGTCACCCGGCGCGGGCACCGCGACCGGGAACGGCACGTACCCGTCGGGCAGGTCGCGCGGGGGTGCGCTCTGCTTGCGCTGCCCGTAGGCCAGCACTAAAGCGATGGTCGTGGAGTTCGTCGCGGGTTTGACCACCGCGTGCGGCCACGGTTTGGCGGTGGCGACCACCGTGGACGGCGTGGGCTCGGGCCGGGGCGGCGGCTCCTGCTGCTCCGTGAGGGACTGCCCGAACGCCAGCAGCACGGCCAGAAGCACGGCCAAGACACGGGAGACCGTGGTGACCACCTTCTTCCAGTGCGCAGCGAACGGACAGTGAGATTACGGACACACACCTTATCTGTGTGTCAGAAGAAAAGAGATGGGCAGTCGAGGTCCCATAAGAGGATGTTTCGGTTGGGAGACCCAGACACGCAGTAGTTTTCGGGGAAGAAACTGGATGAAGCCGGTCCGGGTTGGCTCTAGGCTTAAACCATGTCGTCGAAACGCCACATTCTGACCGCGGTGGCCTGGCCCTACGCGAACGGCCCCCGCCACATCGGCCACGTTTCCGGGTTCGGGGTCCCCTCCGACGTCTTCGCGCGCTTCCAGCGAATGTCCGGCAACAACGTGCTGATGGTCAGTGGCACAGACGAACACGGAACACCCATCCAGGTACTCGCTGACCAGGAAGGGGTGAGCGCTCGGGAGCTCGCGGATCGGTACAACCGGATCATCGCCGAAGACCTCGTCGCGCTCGGCCTCTCCTACGACCTGTTCACGCGGACCACCACCGCCAACCACTACGCAGTGGTGCAGGAGCTGTTCACCGGCCTGTACCGCAACGGCTACATCTTCAGCAAGACCACCAAGGGCGCGATCTCGCCGTCCACGGGCCGCACTCTGCCCGACCGCTATGTCGAAGGTACCTGCCCGATCTGCGGTTATGACGGGGCACGCGGCGACCAGTGCGACAACTGCGGCAAACAGCTCGACCCGACCGACCTGATCAACCCCCGGTCGAAGATCAACGGGGAGACCCCCGAGTTCGTCGACACCGAGCACTTCATGCTCGACCTGCCCGCGTTCGCCGAGCAGCTCAGCGAATGGCTGAAGAGCAAGGGGGGCGAGTGGCGGCCCAACGTGCTGAAGTTTTCGTTGAACCTCCTCGACGAACTGCAGCCGCGGGCGATCACCCGCGACCTCGACTGGGGTGTGCCGATCCCGTTGGAGGGGTGGCGCGACCAGCCCAACAAGCGCCTCTACGTCTGGTTCGACGCGGTCATCGGCTACCTGTCGGCGTCGATCGAATGGGCGAAACGCACCGGCGACCCTGAGGCGTGGCGCAAGTGGTGGCAGAACAGCGACGCCGAGTCCTTCTACTTCATGGGGAAGGACAACATCGTCTTCCACTCCGAGATCTGGCCTGCCATGCTGCTCGGCTACAGCGGCAAGGGCAGCAAGGGAGGCGAGCCCGGCTCGCTGGGCGCGCTGAACCTGCCCACCGAGGTGGTGTCCAGCGAGTTTCTGACGATGGAGGGACGCAAGTTCTCCTCGTCACGCCGTGTCGTCATCTACGTGCGCGACTTCCTGGAACGCTACGACGCCGACGCGCTGCGCTACTACATCATCGCGGCCGGCCCGGAGACCCAGGACACTGACTTCACGTGGGCCGAGTTCGTGCGCCGGAACAACGACGAGCTGGTCGCCACTTGGGGCAACCTGGTGAACCGGTCGATTTCCATGGCGGCGAAGAACATCGGCCACATTCCCGAAGCCGGGGAACTCACCGACGCGGACCGCGCCGTGCTGGACGCGTCGAAGGCCGCGTTCGCCACGGTCGGGGAACGGTTGAACCGGGCCCAGTTCAAGGCGGCGCTCCAGGAAGCCATGCGCGTGGTCGCCGAGGCGAACAAGTACTTCTCGGAGCAGGCGCCGTGGAAGCTGAAGAAGACCGATCCGAAGCGCATGGAGACGGTCCTGCACGTCGCCCTGCAACTGGTGAGCGACGCGAAGACGCTGCTCACCCCGTTCCTGCCCGCGTCGTCGAACAAGGTGTACGAGATGTTGGGCGGCACGGGAACGTGGACGGGCATGCCGCGGTTGGAGGAGGCCACCGACTCGATCGGCGGTGAGGAGGGCGTGTCCACCTACCCGGTGATCACCGGCGACTATGCGGACAACGAGGCGCGGTGGGAGTCGATTCCGATCGTGCCGGGCACCCCGCTGAAGCCGCCGACGCCGCTGTTCCGCAAGCTCGACCAGTCCGTGGTCGACGAGGAGCTGGCCCGTTTGGAAGCAGCAGCCGGGTCGTGAGCGTGAGCTGACCGGAGTGTGAGGAGGGCGGTCCCGCACGGGGCCGCCCTTCGGCTGTCAGGGGAGTTGTCGGATTGCGGGCGACCACTCGGTTCGCCTGTGGAAGAGGGCTGTGCCCCGGGGAGCTTGCGAGCAGAGACTGCACCGGGGCGCACGCCGTACTGTACTTGCTGCTTGGACGGCGGGTGAGGGGTTTCGCGGAAATCGCCGCGCCGTGCCCGCAGCGAGAGCGGGGGAGCCGCTCACGTCAGGACTGTGGTGCCGAGCAGGGTGAGCAGACAGCCTGCGGTGAAGGCGAGCGCCGCTGTGATGGCGGGTTTGGCATCGTGGCCGGCGTATGCGATGCGGCGGCGCAGCCAGAGGCGGAGTTTGCGGGCGTAGTACTCCTGGGTGGCGTGGGCGGGCCAGTACTGGCCGGGCTTGTGCGTGCCGCAGGACAGGGCGCGCAGGTAGGTGATGTGGTGGGGCGAGGCCGGATCGGTCGGGTGCGGGCGGAGCGGCCGCGGGGGACGCGCCGTGCTCTGCGGTGCAGGCCGGGACGCAGGCTGTGGTGTGGGCGCGGCCGGGTGGAGGATCTCGGGGCGTATCTCGGCGAGCTGGCGGATGAGGGCCGCCAAGCGGGCGTCCTGGTTTCGATCGGTGTCGAAATTGTTGCTTTCCGTGAAGGTTGCAGGCATGGCGGTGCGGCGCCTTTCTCGACAGACAGGGAGGGGGCGGACAGTGCGGGCTGGAACAGCCGGGGTTACGTGTGGGGGATGGGCACGGGAAGGCTGGTCGGGAGTTGAGCCGGGGCGAGGGCGAAGTCAGCCCAGACCACTAAGCCCAGGTTAACGGGGGATGGGCTACTGCGGGGCGGTACCCCCAGTCCAGGGCGAGTGCGGAGACGAGGAGCAGGCCGCGGTGGTGTTCCGCGGTGAACCGTGCGGTGCCGCTCAGGTCGGGAATGCGCGGCCGGTGCGGGGTCAGGCCGCTGTCGGTGACTTCGAGACGCAGCCGGTCGGCTGCGGGAAGCGACAGGGAGCGCACGACTTGGCCGCCAGGGGCACCGGAGACGGTGTGGTTGACCGCGTTGGCGAACAGTTCGCTGGCGCACAGTTGCACGTCGTCCACCAGTTCAGCGGGAAACCCAGCCAGATCGCGGTGGAGGTGCGAACGCATCTGCCCCGCTGACGCGAACCGGGATAGATCCGCGGCTCTCAGCGTATGAGCGGCATGGGTGGTGTTGAGGGCAGGCGAGCAGACGGTACAGGACACCTCCAGGGGAGAGCTGGGCGACTAAGTAGTCGCGGGTTAACTGATACATAGATTAAATGAGGCAGCCTCAAAAATTGAGTCCATCATATATATGTGCATCAAAGTCTTATATGTGAATTTTGAGGCGGCTTTAAGAGGAGTGGAGCGGTAAGCCCATCGGGGAGGTGCAATGGTTGCGAGAATGCCCGTCCGGCGGCGCTACCTGGTTATTCAGTTGAAACGGCTCCGACGCGAGGCAGGACTTTCCCAGGACGAGGTGTGGAAGGCGCTGGGGTGGAGCCGAGCCAAGCTTCAACGCCTTGAAGCCGGAGACTTCCAAAGGCTCAAAGCGGGAGACATCATGGCGTTATGCCAGGTGTACAAGGCTGATAAGGCTGTTGCAGAGGAGCTCATCCAAATCGCCAGAGACTCCCGGGCGGAGAAGCCCTGGTGGATCCGGTACAAGGATGTGCTTCCCGGTGCTTTTCTCGGCCTCGAGGCAGAAGCAACCCTGATCCAGGAGTACAACATTGCCCTTGTGCCGGGGCTGCTTCAGACTCGCGACTACGCTACTGCTCTGATGCGCACCTCGGTTGACATCCATGGGGAAGAGGAAGTCCAACGCCGCCTAGAGATTCGCGCTGAACGGCAGAGGACAGTCCTGGACCGTGAAGAACCACCGATGGTCATGGCAGTCATCGATGAAGCGGCTATCCGCCGCCAGATCGGTGGTGTCGAGACGATGAAAGCCCAGGTTAGACACCTGCTTGAGCTTTCAGAACGACCTCGCATCGATATCCAGATACTCCCCTTCAGTGCAGGGGCGCATGCAGCAGCCGGTGTCCCCTTCACCATTCTTGGTTTCGATGGCACTGATGCCGCTGGCAGCGTCGTCTACTTGGAAAGCCATAAAGACGGTTACTACCTGGACACTGATGAGGAGATCGCCCGTTATAGGCTGATTTTTAGTCGCACTCAGGGAAGTGCCATGTCTGTGGAAGACTCGCGTATCTTCCTCGAACGGCTGCTCACCTGAGTCTTGAACCGGACGGTAGAGGTAGACCGTGGACCTGACCTTCGCCGAGTGGAAGAAGTCCAGCTACAGCAACCCCAGTAGCAACAACTGTGTTGAGGTTGCGGTTGTCCCGCGTTTGTCGGCGGTCCGGGACAGTCAGCATCGAGAGCTGGGACGCTTGGAGTTTCCCGTTATGGAGTGGGCGGCGTTCCTGAGTGCTGCTAAACGCGATGCACTCTGAGTAAGTAGCCCTGGCTATTAAGAGGTGGTGATCCACTGGTCCTGGTAGCTATCGCTCCAGGGCAGCTTGGGAGCGTGTCGCTGCTAGCCGGTGACACAGCGATTCGGTGAGCTCGGTATTTTCAGCCAGGTTTTCTACCCGAGCTGAGTGCTGTCACTAGACAGAGCTCAGAAGAGCAGCCCTGGGACGACAAAACTCCTCATCATGTCAAGCTCGGCTGATCCGCCTCGCCGCTTCGTCCACACGAGCAGTGAACGGACTCGCCACGGCCTGCTGCACCCCGTGGCACTCGTCTATCTCTTCAGGGGTGGCTGCCCCTCTCGGCACAGCAGATTCCAGTTGGGCCAGGCGCTGCCGCTTCTCCTCGGCCTGCACTGAGTAGCGCGAATCAATACCGAACAGGTCAGCGAGCAGTGCGTCATCACTGCTGCCGGAGACAACGCGCTTGTAAAGACCCGGGAGACTACGCATGGCGGTTCCTCTTCAGTGACGTCTGGTAGTCGGATAAAACCGCCTGGATCAGCGCTCTGGTAGAGGTAAGGGCTGTGCGTAGCCACGATGAACTGGTTGCGGGGGAAATACCGTTTCAGCCGCTGCACGCTCCCCAGAAAGCGAGGCATGGGCATGGAACAGGGTAGTCACTCGCGCGACCAGGCTTGAAAGCCCGGAGTTCGATGAGCTCTCGCTCAGTCTTCGGAAGGGACCGTATCTAACGACAAACCAGCTTTGCGGATAACTTCGCCCAGGAGGTTCAATAGAGAGAATTTTCAGGAAGAGCTGACAAAGCAGGTGAGCGAGAAAATCCATAGCGGATTTTTAAGCAAAGAATCCGGCCAATTCTGCAACAAGCGATTCTCTCAGAATCTAACCCGGATTTGAGGAGTGTTACCGCTCTTATCTTGGTTGATATGGACGCTCACTATCCCACTTGGTGTTCCAAGGGAAACCCACTCTGAAAGGTCCGACAGGAGACTTCTTGCAACCAAAGTCCTCGTCAATTCCAGTGTCAATTCCTGTAACAGAGTTTTTTCTAGAGTTGTGACATCCCACAAGTACAGCCCGCTCCTCATTCTTGTGTCAGAATGGGTGGAGAACAAAATGGCGTGCGGATACTAGATAATTCGCGAATATCAGAGATCTCTACCCTGATGGTATACCAAGTGTGAATGAGAAGCAGAGTGCAGGAGCTTTCCGCCTCTATAGGGCAAACCGCCTGCAAGGGAAGAAGAGCTGTGCTATAGGAATCTCCAGATTTAGATTTCTTCTGCTTCGTCTGGTCGGCCCAATTCCCGCAGTACCGAGGCGAGGTTGTTTCGGCTGGTGAGTGTGTGGGGGTGTTCGTCGCCTAGGGTGCGGCGGCGGGCTTCTAGGACTGCGCGGTGTTCGGTTTCTGCTTCGTCTAGACGGCCTAGGTCTTGGAGTACTAGGGCGAGGTTGCCTCGGCTGGTGAGCGTGTCGGGGTGGGTTAGGCCGTGCTCAGTGAGATCTGCGTTGTATGCCTGGCGATAGGCGCGTTCAGCTAGTCGGTAGCGGCCTTGGGCGTATGCCGTAGTGCCGATAGAGCGCGCATCTGCTGCGGAAGCATATACAAGCGCTGTGACGATTACCTGATCGGGAACGTGGTTGCCTGCAGGGGTGCGGCGTTGGACTTCGTCGACCAGGTAGTCGAACACATCCACACGCTCAGCCCCGTACGGGGTGAGCAGGCGCGTGGTGCCTTCGCGTGGGCTGGTCGCCCACCTCCATGCGCGTGCCAAGGGCTCAGGGTTAAGCCGTTCCCCACCGCGCTGTTCGAGATAGATGCCATGCACCTCTTCCAACAGAGCACGAGGGATAGGGGATACATAGCCTGCGCGGCGTAGATCAACGGCGGCAGCGACCAGGGCAGCACCGCGGGGGTGCGTGGGAGCCTGAGGATTGGTGTTGACACTCCACGCGTTTTGCCACTCCTCCCACCGCTGCGGGCCATTAGCCAAGTACTCGGCCAGACCGTACTCATCGGCATGCTCAAGGGCGTCGGCAATCCGCGCGTCAGAGACATAGTCACGAGCGCGTTCCCGTTCAGCAGGGGAAAACAGACGATCCAGGCGGAAGAGGCGAGCCAACTTCAGCAAGTCCTGGACCTTCCGATAAGTGTCTAGGGCTGTGGCCTCCTCAGGCATCGTGCTCCAATTGTCCGCCTCAGCAGCACGCAGTGTGGCTACGACAACGCGATGCCGTCTTTTACCAGGAGTCAGTAGCTGGGAAATCGCTTCTCGGGTGAGCTCAGGTGAGGCGAACCAGCGGTTAATGTCATCAAGCCACAGCACGCACCGGGAATACCGCTCAGCAGCTTTCAGGGTGGCAGCGATACTTCCCACGGCAGTAGGGATGATGAGCGTGTGGCGGGGCAACACGGCACGCACGGCTTCAAAAGCACACCGACTCTTACCCGCGGTGGAATCCCCCACCACGAGCACAAACGCGTTCTTGGTGAGTTGTGCTCGCAGCTCTTCGTCGACATCGCGAGGCACAAACGGCACGACATCACTTCCACTACTCGCAGCAGTGGGATGCACGCCCCACGCCAAGGGGTCGCTGAGCTGGCGGACTTGAGGCAGCTTGCCCGAAGGAAGTGTGAAACAGCCTTCCCTGATCGCGCGAGCCTGCTCGTCCCGGAGCGCAGACTCGCGTTCAAAGCGGGCCTGCCACGTGGGGAAGGCCACCTCGGCAATCGCAGCACCCCCGACAGCGATGGCGATGATCAGCGGTATCTCGATCTGGAAGACAGACAGCAGGTTCAAAGCCTGCATGACGAGCGAGAGAACAGCGGCGATAAGAAAAAACCCGACTACACGCCGCAGCACGCCCCGCACCTTCGCTGTCTGGGACCGCCATTCCTTCTTCGGTGGGTGAGACGCAGCGTACCGCCATTTCGATTCCTGGAGCTAACAAACCGGAAGTAATGGATTTCCTCGAAGGAATAGAAGACACGGACTGCTCAGCACCCGGGGGAGGTGCTGTGGTGTGTGACCGTTCCGAGGGCTCAGCCGCAGACAGGAAAGATTCAGTAGATCAAACGTCGCGGGAACCGAAGCCCTGGGGCTCATCGAGGGAGGAGGTCTTGAGTGCTGAGCAGTCCCTGGTATGGGGCAACACGGTGCTGTCTGGGACAGCTTGCCGTCGGAGCTGTTTCTAGGTCCCGGATTCTTCAGGAAGTCACACTCTTCTTCTGAAGAATCTCTTGAAGTGCGTGGAGGGCGGATGCCCAAGGGAAAATTGCTCGGGCTTTTTCGCCAGATCCTGGCGGGTGGGGTTCGAATTTTCCTGGACCGATAAGCACGGCAACCCCTTCGTCGCGGAGGGACTCCACGCTTCTTTGGAAGGGCAAGCGGGCGGCGGAGGCGGAGTTGACGAACGGCAGGACGACAACGGGGACGCCCAGTCCAATGGCCTCGTTCACCACGCTGAGAGCGTAGTTGTCGGCGATCCCGTGGGCGAGCTTGTTGATGGTGTTGAAGGTGGCTGGGGCGACGATGACGGCACCAGCTTTGGGAGAGCGGGGTTGGCCGGGTTTGCGGTGCGTGGAGCGCACCGGGCGGCCAGTCTGTTTTTCCAAAGCACTGCTGTCGATGAAGGTGACCGCGGACGGGGTGGCGATGATCTGGACAGTCCAGCCTTCTTCCTGGGCCAGGCTGACGAGGGTGCCGACATCAGGGGCGGCTCCGGCAGCGCACACCACGATGTAGAGCGTTGTGGATCGTTGAGTCATGCAGAGATCCCAGCACGTTGGTGTCGAGTAAACCTAGACCGGACAGCAGTACCACGTTCCCGCGAAATACGAAACGTTTCTTCGTTTGCCTGGGAATAGCGGGTGGTTCTGCTTCCCGTTCCCCATCAGGTATTTCTTAGGGGTGGAGCTGGTAGGGCGTGGCTGCCTCAGATTTCGTCGGACGCGGTGGCAGGGCCGCAGGTGAAGTCCGGAAGACCGTTGGGCAGTGCGGAATGGACACGCCACGGTTGCCTGAGCCAAGTGAGACCACGCCTTAGCGTCCGAGCTGTTTTGGACTCGTCGGGTTTTGAGAATGAGCGGGCTTCAGCCACTGCAGAAACCCGCCCCTGACCCGGCTCAGGACGCCAGCTCCTTGGGGGCGGACACCACTTGGGGTGGCTCGTTGCGGTCCACTGCGGACAGGCGGATCAGCCCGCCCTCGTCAGCGTCCCGGCAGATGTACGGGCTGTGCGTGGTCACCACGAACTGGATGCGGGGAAAGTGCTGGCGCAGCCAGCCGCCGATCGTCTGCTGCCAGCCCGCGTGCAAATGCGCTTCCACCTCGTCGATGAGCACCACCCCGGGGCAGACCACCGCGGGCATGCCGCCCTGCTCGCCAAGCGCTGACGCCCCGTACATTTCGAAAGCGTGCCGCACCAGGTCCACCACGAGCGCCACCATCAACCGGTGGCCGTCCCCCAGTTCGCCGAGCAGGAACTCCTCGCCGCCGTGGGCTATCCACAGGCCTTCCCCGTCCAGCCGGGCGATCCGGAAACCACTGGGCAGCAGACCGTCGTCCAACAGCGACAGCACGAACCTGGGCACGATATGGGTGCCTTCCCGCCAGCCCAGGTGCACGCCGGTCAGCCACCGCAGCCCTTCAGCGAGTGACGCGTCCTCCCCGAACAGGTTCGCCAGCCGCGACAGCGCGCCCGGCACCGGCACGGGGCGTCCCGGGCGCGACCACTGGCCGCCCAGTCGCCGGAACGGCCCATAGCCGACCACGAACCACCCGTGCGGGTGCTCTGCCCACGGCCCGTTCTCCAACAGGACGGTCCGCTCCGGTTCGATGAGGAACTGGGGCCGCGCCCCGCCGAAGTCGCTCCAATACAGTTCGGCTTCGAACGGCTCCCGCAGCACGTCCTGCCCCCGGGGGGTCCGGTCCCACTGCGGGTCTGGGACGAGGCGGGCCCGCACCCAGCCGTCGCTTTCCCCCCGCGACAGCCAGCCGCGGAAATCCGACATCAGCGCGCGACCCACCGACGGCCCCACCAAAGCCAGGGCTAGGGCGCGCAGCAGAGTGGTCTTCCCCGCCCCATTCGGTCCGGCCAGCACCGTCCAGCCCGCGTGGGCACCGTCGGGGCGGGTGAACCCCAACTCGACGCTGCGTGCGCCGTAAAACCCGCGGATACCGGAGACCGCCAACTCTGCGACGTACAAGAAACGCTCCGAGCACGGAGAGAAAGAAACCTACTACGTCAGGATAGGCGCGTTTCGTAGGGCTTTTCCGATTACCCGGGTTGGGCGGGGGGAATCCGCTCTTCCCTAGACTTGCTTTCCGTGAGTAAGAGCAGGCGCCAGCGAGAAAAGCGGGACCGGGCCCGCACCGAGCCGCCGCCGCTTCCCGAACCGCTGCGGGTGGCGGTGCCGGACTGCCACACCCACATGGACATGCAGGGCGGCGACGTCGCGGAGATCGTGGCCAAGGCCGCGTCGGTGGGGGTGACCCCGATCATCCAGGTCGGCTGTGACGTGGCCGGGTCGCGGTGGGCGGTGCAGGCCGCTGCCGAGCATGACACGGTGTGGGCGGCCGTGGCCTTGCACCCCAACGAGGCTCCGCGGATCGTGCACGGCGTCCCTGAAGACGAAGCCACCGAGTGGGAACCGGCCCGCCCCGCCGGGGGTGAGGCCGCGCTCGAAGAAGCGCTCGCCGAGATCGACGCGCTCGCTGCCCACGAGAAAGTGTGCGCGATCGGCGAGACCGGGCTCGACTACTACCGCACTGGCCCGGAAGGGTTCGACATCCAGGAACGGTCGTTCCGCGCGCACATTGCCATCGCGCAACGGCACGGCAAAGCGCTGATGATCCACGATCGGGACGCCCACGAGGACGTGCTGCGGGTGCTGGAAGACGCAGGCGCTCCGGAGCGGGTGGTGTTCCACTGTTTCTCCGGTGATGCCGCCATGGCGAAACTCTGCGCGGACCGCGGCTACTACATGAGTTTCGCGGGCAACGTCACCTTCGGCAGTGCCCAGCAGTTGCGGGACGCTGCCTCGGTGGTTCCCCCGGAGCTGCTGCTCGTGGAGACGGATGCGCCGTTCCTCACCCCGAAACCGCATCGGGGCCGTCCCAACGCGCCCTACCTTATTCCGCACACGCTGCGTGCCCTCGCCGAGCTCAAAGGCATGGCTGAAGACGAGCTGGCCGAGACGGTCGCTGCCAACGCGCGGCGCGCCTTCGCCCTGCCCTGATCACGAGTCTTCGGGCTCCGGATTGTCGTCCACCCCCCACTCCGCCAGGACTTGTGCCACGTCCGGGGTGGGGGTGTGGGGTGCCCGCGTGCTGCGAGCAGGGGTGCGGCTGAACCGGGGTGCTGGTCCCGGGTAGATGACGTCGCCGTCGCGCACCAGCGACCCGCGGGCTTTGATGTGCGGGTGGTCGGCGGCTTCGGTCATGCTCAGCACGGGGGAGACGCACGCGTCCGTGTCGGCGAAGACTTCCGCCCACTCGTCCCGGGTGCGGGTGCGCAGCACGTCCGCGAACCGTTCCCGCAGCACCGGCCAGCCGGACGGGTCCCACTGGTGGGGGAGTTCTGCCGGGTCCAGGCCGAGCTTGTCGAGGAAGACCGCGTAGAACTGCGGTTCCAGGCAGGCCACGGCCAGGTAGCGGTGGTCGGCGCATTCGTAGACGTCGTAGAACGGCGCGCCCGTGTCCAAATAGTTGACGCCCCGCTCGTCGCGCCACAGCCCTTGGGCGAGGTCCTCGTACATCATCGACATGAGCACGGCGCTGCCGTCCACCATGGCCGCGTCCACCACTTGGCCTTTCCCGGAGCGTTCCCGTTCCAGCAGGGCGGCGAGGATCCCGGTCACCACGAACATGCTGCCGCCGCCGAAGTCACCAACCAGGTTGACGGGCGGCACCGGGGCCTGTCCGCGGCGGCCCACACTGTGCAGGGCCCCGGTCAGCGAGATGTAGTTCATGTCGTGTCCGGCGCGGCGGGCGAGCGGCCCGTCCTGCCCCCAGCCGGTCATCCGCGCGTACACCAGCCGCGGGTTGGCGGCCAGGCACTCGTCAGGGCCTAGACCGAGCCGTTCCATGACCCCGGGGCGGAACCCTTCCAGGAGGACGTCGGCGGCGGCGACCACGGCACGGACCCGGGCCAGGTCTTTTTCGGACTTCAAGTTCGCTTCCAGGACGGGGCGTCCCGCGCTCATCTGCGGCCGCTGGGCGCCCGGGGCGAGGATGGGCGAGCCGGGACGGTCCACCCGGATCACACTGGCCCCCAGGTCAGCGAGGAGCATGGCAGCCATCGGCCCCGGCCCGATGCCCGCGAACTCCACCACGCGGATTCCGCTGAGTGGTCCCATGCGACAGCCTCCGAAGTGCCACGACAAACCCGGCGTATCGTCCCATTCTGGCGGTTTCTGCCGGGGTGCGGCACGGGGCGGTCCTGGGGAGCATCGGGCGCGGGTCAAAGAAACGGAATGCCGACATGAATCCGGTCAGGCGTGCGCACCCGCTGTTCAGAAATGATCGGGGACCGGGAGGGCGCTGCCCGCGAAAGCGGAATTTTTTTCATAATGGAACCGTTTTCCGGAAAGGTAAGTCTTACGGTCGATTTCTTCTGTCGATCCGCGCCCGTGCAGAAGGAGAACCATTACGGTGTCCGGTCCCCCCGCGGTATCGCCCGTTCCCGACTGGCAGTTGCGTATCCGGACGTCCCAGGGCGGTACGGCGGGCGCCGGAGTCCTCGTCTCCCCGCGCCACGTGCTCACCTGCGCCCACGTGGTCTGCACGGCCCTGGGGCTTCCCTGGGCGGAGGAGGACACGCCGCGCCCGCGTGAACCGGTCACCGTGGACGCGCCCCGCGGCGGCGGATCCTGGCAGGCGACCGCGACCGTCCTCGACGACGGCTGGTTCGCGGACCGTTCCCCGTGGGATGCGGCGGTCCTGCTGCTCGACCGGCCTGCCCCGGCGGATCCGCCCGAGATGCGCCTGTGCGGCAGCGAGCCGGGGCGTGCGGTGAGCATGGTGGGGTTCTCGCATGAGGCCGTGCCCGCCGGGGTGTGGTCCCGGGCGGTCCTTGTCGGGCACGGCGGGGGACGCCGGTTCGAATACGTGCAGTTCGACGTCACCTCGTCGACTACGGCCCGCGTGGTGCACGGGTTCAGCGGCAGCGGGGTGCGCGAGCACCCTGGCGGGGCGCTGATCGGCATCGTTTGCGATGCGATGCGCGACGACCGCGGGCTGGGGGCGAGCGGGTGGCTGATCCCCATCGAGGCGGTCCCCCGCGTGTGGGGCGACCGTTCCGCGGCGCAGCCGCCCAGTCGCGAACCGGACAGTCCGCGTCTCGTGCACCGTTTGGCGGAGGCGTTGGCGAGCACGCCGACGATTGCCGACCCGGAAGCCCGGAAAAGCTGGTGCGCCCTGCTGGACGAGCGGATTCGGAAACGTATCCACGTCGGCCGGGCGCCCTTGTTTTTCGCTTTTGACCTCGTCGACGTGGCGCGGGACTACGGGCTGCTGGGAGAGGTGCTGGACACGCTTGCAATGGTGGAGGAGGGGAGCCGGCAGATGCGTCAGGTACGGGAGGCGGCGGAAGCGCTGGGCGAGCGGTGACGATGGTCAGTCGCGCCCATGAACGACTCGCGAACGCGCTGTGGCGGGTCAGGTCGGTGTACGAGGAGGATGCGCGCCAGCGGTTCTGGCTTTGCCTGCCCGCGGATGTGCGGGCCCGGCTCAGCGTGGCAGGAGACCCGTACGGGTTTGCGCTTTCCCTGGTCATCCAGTGCTGCGACCAGCAGCGGCTCGGGGTGATGCTGCGCTGGCTCCGCTGCTTGGAGAACGACTCCAAGCCGGCGATGCAGGTGTGCGAGCTGGCTGAGGGGCTGCTGGAAGCGGAAGAGTGGGAGCTCAGCGGGCAGGGGCGGGAACGGGACACGTGGGAGCAGCTCCGCAAAGCGCTGCGTGAGGTGCCCTACGACGACCAGGTCGACCTGCTCTGTCAGCGGGTGGTGCCGCTGCCCCCGGAGCAGATCGAGGCGCCGTCCCCGCGTAACGCGTGGGAGGCGTTCCTCGATTTGAAAGAGGCCACGCTCGGCCCGCGGGGGGAGGATCCCGGGGAGCGGTTCCTGCAGCTTCTCGCGGAGTACATGGGCCGTGCGGAGCTGGTTCGGGCGGTGGCGGAGTGGGGCGCGGACCAGCGGCATGCGACGGTAGTGAAGCGCTCCGGGTGGGGCGGCGGGGAGCCGTTCCGGCCGCTTCCTCCGCCGCGGCTCATCATCAAGATCGGCTACGACTTGGGGAATCTTGAGCGGCTCTCGGTCGCCTACCGGCTGGTGACGGATCCGGACGACGACTGGATGGACGTGTGCGAGGCCGAGGCGTTGACCGAGGTGACGGAGGAGGAGCTGCCGCGGCGGATCTCCGAGTTGATCATTTGGGCGGAAAGCCAGCAGGCCGCTGACCACGGAAAACTCCGATTGGAGTTTATATTTCCGTTTTCGCTACTTTTCAGGTTTGTTGTCCAAAATTGGCCGCTGGAGCTTCACGAGGACGCGCCCGCGCCGAGCCTGGGCTCCCAATACGAGATCATCATTAGAAGCGAAGAATTCGCGCGCGACCCCCGAGCACAGCGGATATGCCAGCGGCGCTGGCAGAATCTGCACGAAGGACGAGGCCGCGTCGGCAGCTCCTCAACTGTGCTGGAAGAGGGCTGGGAGAATGTGGCGAATTATCTCGGCAACGAGGCTATTGTGGCTTTCGTCGCCTATGCGCTTCCTGGGGTCGACTGGCAGCGCCAGGTGTACGCTGCCGTGATCTGCGGAGTTCCGGTGGTGGCGTGGCGGTGGACGGGGAAGAATGGCAACCCCGAGGCTCATTTCCTGTCCATCCTCCGAGGTGAAGAGGAAATGGCCAGCGGAAAACAGGAGATGAACTGGCTGGAGAGGGGTATCAAGAATCTAACCAAGAACCTGTATCTCTCCCGAATCAACCGGGGTACAGCAGAGATGCGGAACAGGTCGCGACAAAGCTACGACCTGTCCGTCATCTACCACGACTACCAGCCGAAACCCCGGGAACAGAGGCAGGTGCTCTCCGGCGGCAACATTCGATAGACCTGGAGATCGGACAAAGGGCACAACAAATGGCCGCGTCACAAACTCCCCCTTCCGGAACATTCTCCTCTCCACAGGAGGAAGCTCCGCGCTGGTGGATTTTCCACGGGACGGGCACTCCGCGGCCGCACCTCGACCTCGCCGCCCAACTGCCCCCGCCCCCGCCCTGGCGTACCCGGCGGACCACCGCCCCGACCGACGCCCTCGAAGCACCCCCCTACGACGATGACGAAGCCGGATGGGTGCTCGGTGCCCAACCCGAACTCTCCGTGCTAGGCAGCCCGCTCACCCCCGCCCGCCGGGAACGCCTCGCCACCATCAACGCCGCCCTCTACCTGCGGCGTCCCCTACTCGTCACCGGTCCTCCCGGGGTCGGCAAATCCGTGCTCGCCGACCAGATCGCCCGGGAACTCGGCTTAGGACGGGTGCTGCGGTGGACCGTCAACAGCCGCAGCACGCTCCGCTCCGGCCTCTACGACTACGATCCGCTCGCGCAGATCCACGACCTCAACCTGGAAAACCTGCACGGCGGAACCCGGGACACCAGCGGCCCCGCCCCCGCTGCCGCAGACCTGGTGCGCAGCAGCGCCCAGCGGATCGGACACTACCTGCGGATCGGTCCGCTCGGCACCGCGTTCCTGCCGCACCGCCTGCCGCGCGTCCTGCTCATCGACGGGCTCGACAACGGCGACTACGACCTGCTCGGAGACCTGCTCGACCTGCTGGAACGCGGCCGCTACACGATTCCCGAACTCGCCCGGCTCAGCTCAGTGGAGCCGCAGATCTCCGTTCCGATCGACGACCCGCAACGGACCGCGACCATCGTCAACGGAGAAGTCCGCTGCTCCCAGCTCCCTGTCGTCGTCATCACCGCACACGAAGACCACCCCTTCCCGCCCGAATTCCTCCGCCAGTGCATTCCGCTGCGCCTCACCCACCCCAGCAAAGAGGAACTCGCGGGAATCGTGGCCGCCCACTTCTCCGGGAACCTGCCCAGCGCCACCCCAGCAGTCGTCGCCGACTTCGTGCGCCGCATCGCGGAAGGCTCCCCCCTGGCTATCGACCAGCTCCTCAACGCGGTCTACCTGACCACGGTCATCGACGCCAAGACCAGCGAACCCACCCCCGAGTTCCTGCAGGAGCTCGCGGAAATGGTGTGGCACCGACTCACGGACACCCACGGATGACGTCACGCCGCAGCCACGAAACGCCCCAGGGCCCCGACCCCCGCAGCCCCGGGGCGGCTCCGGCATACCGTGAAGCGCCCCCGGCACTCACCGGGCGGGAACTCGCCGACGCGGTCTACCTCGCAGCGTGGCAGCAGCACACCGCACAGCACCCCCCGGCCCGTCCCAGCGGTGGCAAGGACACGGCCCCCGCAGCAGGGCCGCAGCGCCCCGGCACGGACCCGTCCGCAGCCGTCCTCGGCGCAGCAGAAAAAACTGCGGGCACCGAACCGCCCCGCCTTCCCCCGGCACCCGCGCCCCCCTCCGGCGCGCTGCGCCCCCACCCTTCCCCGCTGCTGCACCGCTCCGCGCTCTACCAGGCGCTGCGCCCGTTCCGGTTGGCCGCCACCGACCCGTGGCAGCACTCCTACGACGCGGAAGAGACCGCGCGCGGCTATGCGCGTCGCCTGCTGGCCTCCCCGCACCCAGGAGGCGGGCACCGGCCAATCGCCGTAACCCCGCAGTGGGCCCCTTTCGTCCGGCCCGGAGTGCAGTTGACCGTCCTCGTCGACGAGAGCGTCTCCATGCTCTTCCACCAGGACCAGGTCAACGACTTCATCGGCCTGGTGCGCTCCTCCGGGGTGTTCCGGGGCGTGCGGGTGGAGCGCTTCACCTCCGACTCCGCCGACCCCGCACCCGTCCCAGCCGCCGGCTGGGGCGCGAGCAGCGGGAAAGACCCCGGCGGAATCCACATCGCCGTGGTACTCAGTGACGGAATCGGTGAAGGATGGGCCCGCGGCAGCGTGCAAAGCTGGCTCGGCTGTCTCGCTCAACGCCTGCCCGTGGCGATCATCCACCTCCTCGACCCGCGGCAGTGGAGCAGGACCGGGATCCGGCCCGCCGCGATGGAGCTGACCGTTGCCGCGCACCTCGGCCGCGCCCCCGCCAACCGCCACTACACTGCCCGCCCTTTCCAATGGCCGGACGGGCTCCCCCTGCCCGAACCGGAGTTTCCGCACTCCGCGCTCTCCGTGGTGCTGCCCGTGCTGGCGTCGCGGCCCGAAATGATCCACGCCTGGGCCCGGTTCGTGATGGGCACCCGGCAGCGCACCCTCAACGCGGGAGCGCTGCGGGTCGTGCCGGGAGACACCGCAGCGAACGCCGCCGGGGAGCGGCCCACCGCCGCCCCCACCCCGGAAGCCAGAGTGCGGCGCTTCCGCTGCGACTCCTCCGAAACCGCGTTCCAGATCGCGGTGGACCTCGCCGCGGTGCCGCTCACCGAGCCCGTCATCGCCGCGGTATGCCAGCGGTTCGCCGGGCACCCGCAGCCCTCCGAACTCATCGAAGTGCTCTTCAGCGGGCTGGTGACCGAAGTCGACTCCCCGGTGGTCACCCCGGAGCGGCGGATCCGGTGGGAGTACCGGAGAGGAGTCCGGGAAGCGCTGCTGTCCCTTGGCGGGCGGCGCTCCCGGATCCGGCGCACTCTCGCCGACATTGCCGCCGAGTTCGCCGGCTACGACCCCTGGTTCGCGCTGCTGCGCCGCATCCTCGACGACTCCCCGGTAGGGGAGCTGCCGGAGCTCGACGAAACCTCACTCCGCCTCGCCGCGGACACCCTGCCCGCGTTGGAGAGCATCGGCCTCGCCGACCTCCACCACGGCCTCGTGTACCGCATCAAAGAGCAGATGCTGGCCCACCAGGGGGCTGGGCACCCCGACGACTGGTCCGACACTCTCCTGGAGATCGCCCCTACCGGGCCTCTCGTCTCCGGATCGTCCGGCCAGTACGGCACAACGGCCTCTGAACGTGTCCCCCACGCGCCGCATCCGACTGAGACACCTTCGAATTCCGCGAGTGATGAGAGCAGCATGATGTCCCAGAGGTCTGTTTCGATATCTGACAACTTCCCGGGTGGTAGTGGATCGACGGGGATCGGTGCGGGGAGAAACACCTCGCTTTCCGCGATCTGGGGCGGGGACATCCCCCCGCGCAACGCGCTGTTCACCGGCCGCGACGACCTGATCCTCCGCCTGCGGGAGCAACTGCGGTCCTCCAGCGAGGAAGGGCGGATGACGCCCAGCGTGCTCAAAGGCATGCCCGGGATCGGGAAGACGCAGTTGGCGACGGAGTACCTGTACCGCTTCCGGGACGAATACGACCTCGTCTGGTGGGTGCGTGGCGGGCAGACCCACCAGATCCACGAGGCGTACACCCTGCTCGCCCAGGAGCTCGACGTGTTCCGCGACAACACGTCGATCAACAGCACGATCCACTCGGTGCGCGAGGCGCTGCGCAGAGGAAAGCCCCGGTCCCGGTGGCTGCTCATCTTCGACGACGTCCGGCAGCCCGACGACATCATGCGCTACCTGCCGATCGCCGGCCCGGGGCACGTCATCATCACGACACGCAACCTCACCTGGCCGGAGGGAGGCTACTTCAAGACGCTTCCCGTGGAAGTCTTCAGCCTGCAGGAGAGTGTTGCGCTCCTCAGTAAGTGCGGGCTCGTGGGCTTCAGCAAACACGAAGCAGCGGAACTCGCCGAAGAACTCGGCCACATGCCGATCGCCCTGCGTCAGGCAGCGGCGTGGATGAACGACAGCGCCACCACCATCGCCGAATACCTGGAGTTCTACCGGGACAAGCAAGCCCAGTTGGCGCCGATGTTTGCGCCCGCCGACCCCGACTACCCGGAGACGGTGATCACCGCGCTGAACGTCTCCCTGGACCGGCTCGCCGTCACCAATCCGGCGGCGCTGCAACTGCTTCAGGTCTGCTCGTTCTTCTCTACCGCGCCGATTCCCCGGTCCCTCTTCCGCCACGCGCAGGACGTGGCGGCACCTCCTGAGCTGGAGGCCGCGCTACAGGAACCCAACAAGCTCCACCGCGCCTTCAGTGACATCGGCCGCTATGGACTGGCGGTGCTCAACCACCGGACCCGTACCGTCCAAGTGCACCGGTTGGTCCAGCAAGCGTTGCGTGTTCCGCTGACCGCGGACGATCAAGAACAGCGGCGACACTGCGCCCACCTGCTGCTCGCCAAGAACGACCCGCAGGACACCTCATCTCCTGGGGCCCGAATCCGTTACGCCCAGCTGCTTCCCCACGTGTGGGCGACCGAGGCGTGGGACTGCACTGATTCGTGGGTGCGTCGACTTGTCCTCCAAGAGATCTACGTCACTGACCTGCGGGGAGAGCACAGTGACAGCAAACAGCTGGCGGAGGCCACGCTGTCGGTCTGGCGAGAAAAGCTGGGGAAGACCGCCCCGGAGACGTTGCGGGCAGAGCTTTACCTGGTGCGGGCCCTGCGCAACCTAGGGGAGCGGAAACGCGCTTACGAACTGTGCGAACGGGTGCTGCGTATCCTCACCGAGCAGCACGGGCCGGATTCAGAAGAGGCGCTGGAGGCCAGCCTCGAGTTCGTGCGCGACCTGCGGTATGCGGGACGGTTCCATGACTCGGTGGAACTTGCCCGCGACACCCGGGACCGCTACCGGCGGATCCTGGGACCGGACGACCCGGAGACGATCTCCGCCTCCCACGTCTACGCCTACGCCCTCCTGCTCGCCGGAGACCATCGGAGAGCCGCCGACCTCTTCTGGGAGATCTACCAGACCAACGAGATGATCCTAGGGCCCAATAATCCCTCTACATTGGCGGCTGTCGACGGATACGCGGGCTCCCTCATGGAGGCCGGGGACTACTTTAAGGCGCTGCGGTACCAGGAAGACAACACTGAGCGGATCTATTCGCTTTTCGGCATCAACCATCGGGGCACGCTGGAGAATATGGCAGCTCTCGCTGCCGTACTTCGCCGTACCGGAAACCTGGAGCGGGCGGTCAAGATCTCCGGGGAGGTCTGGCGAGAAACAAAAGACCGGTTCGGTGAAGACAGCATGATTGCGGTGGTTGCGGCTGCCAACCACGCCGCAGCCCTGCGGTCAGTCAACCGCTATCACGAAGCTCTGGACCTCGTGGAGAAGGCGTATCGCCGTTGCGCCGAACTCCTCGGCGAAGACCACCCCCATGTCGCCGCGATCAACGTCAACCGGGCGGTGGTCCTACGCCAGATGGGCAGAACTGAGGAAGCCCGGGTGATCGATGAGCGGGCGTTGCAGGTGCTCACGGACCGGCTCGGGGAGTACCACAGCAGCACACTTTCCAGCGCGCTCAATCTGGCCAGCGATTTCTTTGGCCTCGATGATGTCGCTGAGTCGGTGCGGCGCGACACGGAGACGCTGGCACGCTGCCGGAGAGCCCTCTCCGAGCGGCACCCCCTCACCCTGTTGGCCCGGCGCAACCTCGTCCTTGGCCGCAAAGCCATGAACGAGGACGTGGCAGAGGAGATTGCCGCCGTCGAACGGTTGTATGCCGAGGTCATGGGGGATCAACATCCCGCGACACTGTCAATGCGTCGGAGAGAGCGGGGAAACGCTGACCTTCACCTCAATAACCTGTGACAGCTCGTCACAGCAGAATGCAAGGTAACGAGGACAGAAAAATCACATAGTCACAAGAACTCTAGAGGTCATTCCTCTTCACGTTGTGAATAAAGAGAATCCACGCCCGGGCGGTGACGGAGAGAACCGGACCGTCCGGGTAAGTGGAGTCGCGAATCTCTATGCCTTCAGAACGCACAAATCGCACTTCGACACATTTGCACCCATCCTTTCCCTCGGAATGACTCGATTTCCGCCAGGGCGTTCTCTCGAGGCCATCGGCACCACGGGAAGCCAGACCTCCGGACGCCCCGGGCCGGCGGTGTTGCACAAAACCGGACCTTGTCCGACTTCTTGCTGCTGGTCCCCCGGTAGACCATTCCTGGTCCGGTGCAGCACTCATGCGGTGCACGGTCCTCCCCTGACTGAGAAATTCCTGACTGTTGTGACTAAGGGGGTATATCCCCAAGAAGGGGAAACTTCATGTCATCATGGAAGCTGAACAAACCCTGAAAATTCCCCAGGAACTGTCGCTTTCCCAGATGGGAAGGGGAGGGGAGCGCAGGTGAACCAACTCGTCGCCCTGGCCATTGACGACGAAACAGAAATCCTCATCGAACCGGCGGGCGAGCGCACCGGCCCCGTCAATGTGGCCTTTCCCGGAACCCAGCGGGTGCGAAAGCAGCTTGACCAGGTTTTCGGGCAGATTCGGCAGATTGCCGAGACCGTCGCCGAAAAGGTCCAGGACCTGCCAGGGAAACCCGACGAGGTCACCGTGGAACTCGGCGTGGGGCTCACCGCCACCGCCGACGTGTTCATCGCCCAGTCCACCGCGGACGCCTCCTTCAAAGTGACCCTCACCTGGAAGGACCCCGCGGCACGGACGTGAACCTCGCCCCCGGCCTGCCTGCCACAATGGGCGGGTGACCGAATCCGACAGCGCTGATGCCCGCCTGCTCACCCCCGCAGACGTGCGGCGGCTCGCCGCCCAGTTGGGGATACGCCCCACCAAGACCCTCGGGCAGAACTTTGTCATCGACCCCGGAACCGTGCGCCGCATCGTGCGTGCCGCCCAGGTCAGCCCCGACGACGTCGTGGTCGAGGTCGGTCCCGGCCTCGGCTCGCTCACCCTGGCCCTGCTGCCGCACGTGCGGCACGTCACCGCGGTAGAGATCGATCCGCGGCTCGCCGAGGCGCTGCCCGGCACGGTCGCCGACCACGCACCCGCCTACGCCCACCGGCTCCGGGTGGTCACCGCTGACGCGCTGCGGATCACAGAACTTCCCGACCCGCAGCCCACCGCGCTCGTCGCGAACCTCCCCTACAACGTGGCGGTCCCCGTCGTCCTGCACCTGCTGAACCTGCTGCCCAGCCTGGAGCACGGCCTGGTCATGGTGCAGGCGGAAGTCGCGGAGCGGCTGGCTGCCCGGCCCGGCGACCGCGCGTATGGCGCCCCGTCAGCGAAGATCGCCTGGTATGCCGACGTCCGCCGGGCCGGGGCGATCGGCCGCACCGTGTTCTGGCCGGTGCCCAACGTCGACTCCGGTCTGGTCGCGCTGCGGCGCCGTCCCGCACCCCCCACGAAAGCCAGCCGCGAAGACGTCTTCGCTGTCGTCGACGCGGCGTTCGCGCAGCGCCGCAAAACCCTGCGCGCTGCCCTCAGCTCCTGGGCGGGCTCGGCCGCGGCCGCAGAGGCTGCGCTGCGCAGTGCGGGCGTGGACCCGCGGAGCCGCGGTGAGACCCTGGGGATCGCCGACTTCGCCCGGATCGCGGAGCACCGGCCCTGACCCTGTGCCAGGGCCGGCACGGCTTAAGCGGGCTGTCCTGAGGGGATCTCGATCTGCTGGCCAGGGCTGTCCACCGTGCTGCGGAGGATGAGGACCTCGGGGGTCAGCTCCGAGTGCACGATGAACACCAGGTATCCGCGCACGGTGTCGCCCGGCTGGATCGGTCCCGCCCACAGCGGGTCGGCTCCCTCCCCGTGCAGCGGCGCGTCGGCCTTGGTCTGCTCGCCGCTCGCATGCGCCAGGATCTGCAGGTCGTGCCGGAACTTCACCGGGTAGTTCGCAGAATTGTGCGCCTCGATTTCCGCGACACAGTATTCGCCGCCGTTGACGATGAGCGGCCGGTCCAGCACCTGGTTGCCGCAGTACCAGTCGAGGAGGTCGAAGCGCAGGCTCTCCCCCGCCTGCGGATCCGCTGCCTGGGTGTCGGACTTGTCCGACTCGTCGTCGGGGTCTTCCTTAGGAGCCGACGACTGCTGCTCCTGCCCTTGACCGGGGGGATTGGTGTCACTAGTGGAGGAGAACCAGTCCTGGAAGAAGACCAGGCCGAACACGAGGACCACAGCCAGAAGCACCGCGCCGAGCACCGCGAAGACGATCAGCAGCCGGGAACGGGAGCTGTCGGGGCGGAGCGGGCGGTGTGGAGGAAGCGGGTTGGGCGGCACGTACGGGCGGGCCTGAGGGCCTCCCGAAGAGCCCTGGGCGGCAGGGGAGCGGGGCGGCTGTCTTCCAGTGGTGGGCGGCACCACGGGGATCTGGCCGGTGTGGTGGGGAGCTTGCGGTCCCGGCCGCTGCGGCATCGGCGGGCTTTGCGGACCGCCCTGCGGGCCGCCTTGGGGGCCAGCGGCTTGCGGCGGCATCGGCCCCGGGCCCCCTTGCGGGGGATGCGCGTAAGGCTGGGGGGCGATGGTGGTCTGCCCCGGCGCCTGGGCCTGGGCTTGCGGGCCGGGCATCCCCGAGTGCGCCTGGGGGGACGGCGGCGGATACCCGGGGGGCATCGGCGGGAAGTT
This sequence comes from Thermobifida sp., assembly GCF_017577275.1. Lineage (NCBI taxonomy): Bacteria > Bacillati > Actinomycetota > Actinomycetes > Streptosporangiales > Nocardiopsidaceae > Thermobifida > Thermobifida sp. Next base: position 578,554 of record NZ_PITY01000020.1, on the reverse strand, counting down.
CGGCCGCCACGACTGGTGCAGGGCATGGCTGACCACGTCGTTGGTGTCGTTGCTGTCCGTGCCCCCTGCCAGCTCCAGCAGCAGCTCCTGGGCGGTGGGACGCTGGTCGGGGTCCTTCGCCAGCGCCCGGGCGACGAGGCGGTCCAGCGGCGGGTCCAGGTTCCCGATGTCGGGCTCTGCGAACAGCATCCGCTTGCCGAGGGTCATGGCGTCGCCGTTGCCGAACGGGTGTCGGCCGTTGCCCGCGAACGCCACCAGGCAGCCCCAAGCGAAAATGTCGGCCTTGGTGGTGACCTTTTCTTCCAGCAACTGCTCGGGGGCCATCCACCCCGGGCTGCCCATGACGATCCCCGTCTGGGTGTGGCTCGTGGACGTGTTCAGCGCCCGGGCGATACCGAAGTCGATCACCCGCGGCCCGGACAGGGACAGCAGCACGTTGGCGGGTTTCAGGTCGCGGTGGACCAGACCGGCCTTGTGGATCGCGGCGAGCGCCGCGGCCACCCCCAATGCGAAACCGTGCAGGGTGCCCGAGTCGAGCGGACCGTGCTCGGCGATGTGCTCGGCGAGGGCCGTGCCCGCAATGTACTCGGTGACCATGTACGGCCGGTTTTGGAAGGTGCCGTGGTCGAGCACCTTAGCCGTGCAGAAGGAGGCGACTTTGCGGGCGTTTTCCATCTCGTCGCGGAAACGCGCCCGGGTGGCCTCGTCGAAAGCGAGTTCGGGGCGGATGACCTTGATCGCTACATGGGTTCCCTTCTCCGGGGCGCGGCCCAAGTAGACCGTCCCCATGCCTCCGCTGCCTAGACGTCCGACCAGCACGTAAGGACCGATGGTCGCCGGGTCTCCGGCGGCCAGCGGTTCCAAGTTCTTCGGGAGCCCATCCGACGGCAAGCGATCCTCCCCGACGGTGTCCAAACTCCGTCTTGGCTTTAACGGTAGCGGGCCTTGCCTCCCGATACCCACCCACGCGGATTGTCAAGTCCAGATGTGGTAACGCAAGCGACGTCGGTAATACGAGAATCGCTGCTGTTGGTGGGTCAACGCCTCAGGAGTGACGAGATGACCCACACAAGAATCCCATATTGGGCGCGCAGAATCATCGGCGCAGGCTTTCCCGTACGATGGGGGACTCGTGAACGCCCCGACTTCCGTCACCGTGCGGGTCCCCGCGAAGGTGAACTTGCGGCTTGCCGTGGGGCCGGTCCGCGGCGATGGATACCACGGCTTGGTCAACGTCTTCCACGCGGTCTCGCTCTACGACGAGGTTACCGTTTCTCCCCGCTCCGACCTTGCGCCCGGACAGGCGGTGCTCAGTGTGGACGGGGAGCGACCGGACCACGTGGCCCGCGTGCCCCTCGACGACAGCAACCTCGCGGCGCGCGCCGCCGCCCTGCTGGCCCGCCACGTGCCCCACGCCACCGGGGTGCACATCCACGTGCACAAGGCCATTCCTGTGGCCGGTGGCATGGCTGGGGGAAGCGCTGATGCGGCTGCCGCGCTCGTGGCGTGCGATGCGCTCTGGGAAGGCGGCACCCCCCGCGAGCGGCTGCTGGAGCTGGCCGCAGAGCTCGGCAGCGACGTCGCCTTCCCGTTGATCGGCTGCACCGCGGTGGGCACCGGGCGCGGCGAGCAGCTCTCCCCGCTCCCCGTCCAGGGGACGTTCCACTGGGTGTTCGCCCTCGTCGACGGGGGCCTGTCCACGGCGAAAGTATTCGCGGAATACGACCGGCTGCGACCGGACGCCCCCGAGCCCACGCTCGACGACGCGCTAGTCGCCGCGCTCGCCGCCGGGGACGCCCGTCGGCTGGGTGCGGCACTCACCAACGACCTCCAGCCAGCCGCCTTGGCGCTCCGCCCCGAACTGGGGGACCTCCTTGAGGCGGGCCGTGCCGCGGGAGCGCTGGGCGCCCTCGTGTCCGGCTCCGGACCCACGTGTGCGTTCCTCGCCGAGTCGGCGGACCACGCCCGCGAGCTTGCCGCTGCCTTGCGCGCGAGCGGCACGTGTGCGGACACGGTGACCGCCCACGGCCCGGTCCCCGGCGCCACCGTGGTGTAGGCGGCTACAGGCCGCCTTCGCGTGCCGGGCGCAGCAGCGGGGCACCCGGTCCCCACGCGGCCAGCGCATCGTCGTTGTTGCGCAGCGCGCAGGAGCGCAGGGAAAGACAGCCGCAGCCGATGCACGAAGTCAACCGGTCCCGCAGGCGTTGCAGCGCATCAATCCGGGTCTCCAGTTCGTCCCGCCACATGCGGGAGAGCCGCGCCCAGTCCTCGGCGGTGGGGGCCCGCTCCTCAGGGAGTGTGGCCAGCGCTTCCTGGATCCGCGCGAGGGTCAGCCCCACGCGCTGGGCGGCCGCGATGAACGCTAGGCGGCGCAGGGTGCTGCGGTGGTAGCGGCGCTGGTTGCCCGCGGTCCGCTCTGCCCGGATCAGCCCTTTTGCTTCATAGAACCGCAGTGCGCTGTGCGACATCCCGCTGCGCTCTGCGAGCTGGCCGATCGTGAGCTGGACCGGAAGTTGCGCCATGCTCCAACCTCCTCGTCGGTGGGTCTGTTGACCTCAACCTAACCTGAGATTTGCGGTCAGTTGCCCTGCTGTGGCGCATTGCTCTTCTTGATCTCTGCGGGGCGGGAGAAGCCGTCCCCTGCACTCCCGCGCACCCGCGACAATGGAAGGGATGAACCTCGTCAATCTGCAAGACGTTTCGCTGGCCTACGGGCCCCTCGTCCTCTTGGACTCCGTGTCCCTCGGGATCGAGGAGGGCGATCGGATCGGCATCGTGGGCCGTAACGGCGGCGGCAAGTCCACGCTGGTGTCCGTCATCGCTGGACGGCTCCAGCCTGATTCCGGACGGGTCGTGCACAGCCGGGGGCTGCGGATCGGCTTCCTCCACCAGCAGGACAGCTTCCCTGACACCACCGTCGGTCAGTTCGTCCTCGACGGGCGGGCCGAACACGAGTGGGCGGGGGACGCGCGGATCCGCGATGTGCTCCGCGGCCTGCTGTCCGGATGGGACCTCAACGCCCGGATGGCCCACCTCTCCGGTGGGGAGCGCCGCCGCGCCGGACTCGCCAGGATGCTCATCGACACCCACGACCTGATCATCCTGGACGAGCCGACCAACCACCTCGACATCGAAGGCATTGCCTGGCTGGCCGACCACCTCAACCAGCGGCGCGAAGCCGTCGCCGTCGTCACCCACGACCGCTGGTTCCTTGACGCCGTCACCCAGCGCACCTGGGAGGTCGTGGACGGGCGGGTGGAGCGCTACGAAGGCGGCTACGCCGCCTACGTGCTCGCCAAAGCGGAACGGCAGCGCCTCGCCCGCGCCGCGGAGGAGCGCCGCCAGAACCTGCTCCGCAAGGAACTGGCCTGGCTGCGCCGTGGACCGCCGGCCCGCACCTCCAAACCCAAGTTCCGGATCGAAGCGGCGAACGCGCTCATCGCCAACGAGCCGCCCGCCCGCGACACCGTCGAACTGGTCCGGTTCGCCAGCTCCCGGCTGGGCAAGACCGTCATCGACGTCAAAGACGTCACCCTCCGGGCTGGCGACACCGTCCTGCTGGACCGCCTCACCTGGCAGCTCGGGCCCGGGGACCGTATCGGCGTGGTCGGGGTCAACGGCTCGGGGAAGACGAGCCTGCTCCGCCTGCTCGCGAAAGAGCAGGCCCCTGACGCCGGGACCGTGCGCCACGGGGCCACCGTCAACTTGGCCCACCTCTCGCAGAACCTCGCGGAGCTGGACCCGGAGGCGCGGCCCCTGCAAGCCGTCTCCGAGATACGCCAGCGCGTCACCGTCGGCAAACGGGAGTACTCCGCGAGCCAGATGCTGGAGCGCTTCGGCTTCCGCGGGGAGCGGCAGTGGACCCCGATCGGCGACCTGTCCGGCGGGGAGCGGCGGCGGCTGCAACTGCTGCGGCTGCTCATGGCCGAACCCAACGTGCTGCTCTTGGACGAGCCCACCAACGACCTGGATATCGAGACGCTGACCGAGCTGGAGGACCTGCTCGACGGCTGGCCCGGGTCGCTGGTGGTGGTCAGCCACGACCGCTACTTCCTGGAGCGGGTCTGCGACCAGGTGTTCGCGCTGCTCGGCGACGGCACGCTGCGCCACCTGCCCGGCGGGGTCGACGAGTATCTGCGGCTGCGCGCCGAGCGTGCGGAGCGCGGCGAGATCCCCCAGGACGGCGCTGCCGCGAAGGAGGACGCCGGTCCCGCCGAGGCGGCACCGAAACTCTCGGCGGCGGAGCGGCGGGCCGCACAGAAAGAGCTGCAGCGCATCGAACGCCGGATCGACCGGATCAGTGCGCGGGAAGAGGAGCTCCACGCGCTCATGGCGGAAGCCGCGGAGGACTATGCCCGCCTCGCGGAGCTCGGTGCGGAGCTCAAAGCGCTCACCGCGGAGAAAGCGGAACTGGAGGACGCCTGGCTCCGGGAGGCCGAGCGACTCGGAGAGTGAGGAGTCGCGTGCCCGCCGCCCCACTGCCGCCACGGGGCGGCGAGGCACGCCGCTACGCCGAGCTGGGACGCCGATGCGGCGCTACTCCCGCATCACGTCCTGGACGAGGGTGGCGACCTCCTGAGCCCCTTCCTGGTTGAGGTGGATGTCCGGGCCGCGCTCGGTGTCGCACATCCACGTGTACTGGCACACGTTGTGGACGTTGGCGGGCGTGCCGTCGTCGTTCTCTTCGAAGTTGTCCACGTCGAACAGCGTGGCCACGTTCGCCACGGTGATGTTCTCGGCGTTGTAGGCGTCGTTGAGGGTGCCGTTGATCGCGGCCAGCATGCCGTTGGTGTAGTTGGCGGTGTCCTGGTAGGTGCGCTCGTCGTCGTCCTCCGTGGCGACGACCTCGGTCACCTCTTCCTGCAGGTACATCGCGAGCAGCGGGTTGTAGGCGGTGAGCGCGATGATTTCGACGTCGTCGCCCGCGGCTTCCCGCAGCCGCTGGGCGATGATCGGCGCGTCCTCGGAGACCTTCTGCAGGTTTTCGGAGACGCACTCCCGGTCGATGTCGGTGGTCAGCGCGCCGTCCTCGTCCCGGGCGCACGAGAACAGGTTCTCGCCGCCGATGCTGATCGTGATGAGGCGCACCTTGCCCTTGTGCTGCTCCAGGAACTCCACGGCGGCGTCCAGCTGCGAGCCCTCGTCGTATTCGCAGCCTTCAGCGCCACCGCTGAGGAAGGTGATGGTGGTCTCTCCGATGCACCCCAGGTTGACGTGCTGCACCCCCGGAGGCTCCTTTGACAGGGCTGAGGCCACCAGGTTGGTGTAGCCCGTGGCGGTTTCGAGGACGTCGCCCGAGTCGTCAGGCTGGGCTCCGACTGTCAGACCATCACCCAGCGACAGGTAGTACTGCATCTCCGCTGCGTTGTTGTCTTCGGAGCTGCAGCTTGCGGCCAGCAGGGCTACTGCTGCGGCGGTACATATCCAAGCAAACCGGCGCATGGTCTCTCACGTCTCTTCTCTCGCAGGTCAATCGGTCAAAGTGAGCCCCTGCGTAGCATGCCGGTAACAGACCGGAAAAAGCTAGTCATCACAGAGTGATGACTTCTGTCCGTTACCGAGACGTGTGGTAAGGGTGTTCCCAAAAGCCGGTCATGGGGCGTGGGAGAAGTGTGAGGAATCAGTCCGGTTCGTCCAGGGGGGCGAGGACGGTCCGCAGCAGCGTGGCCAACTGGTCGCGTTCGGCCGTGGTGAGCGCGGCGAGGAGGGACTCCTCGTAGCGGAGGAGGTCGGCGAGGGCCGCGTCCACGCGTTCCCGCCCCTCGTCGGTGAGCCGGACCAGGACGCCTCGCCGGTCGGTCGGGTCCGGCAGGCGGCGCACGAGGCCGTCCTCGGTGAGCCGGTCGATCCGGTTGGTCATGGTCCCCGAGGTCACGAGGGTGGCGCGCATGAGCCGCCCAGGGCTCAGCTCGTAGGGGTGACCGGAGCGGCGCAGTTCGGCGAGGACGTCGAACTCCCACGGCTCCAGGTCGTGGGCGGCGAAGACCGAACGGCGCGCACGGTCGAGGTGGCGGGCCAGCCGAGAGACCCGGCTCAGGACTTGCAGCGGCGCTACGTCAAGATCGGGACGTTCGGTGCGCCACGCCTCGACTAGACCGTCAACCTCGTCACGCATGCACCTAGCATATCTCTTGATATCAAGATAATCGATGAGTGAGCCCGTTATTCTCGCCGTCGAGACCGGGCTCCCTCCACTCGCGGTTTGGTGTCCAGACGGGACAGGCCGTTCCACGCCAGGTTCACCAGGTGGGCTGCCACCACCTCCCGGCGGGGACGGCGCACCTCCAGCCACCACTGGCCGGTCAACGCCACCATGCCCACCAGGGCCTGGGCATAGAGCGGAGCGAGCTTCGGGTCGTAGCCGCGGGCCCGGAACTCTTCGGCGAGCACGTGCTCCACCTGGGTGGCGATATCGCTGATGAGGCTCGCGAAGCTCCCGGTCCCGGACGCGGCGTGCGAGTCGCGCGCCAAGATCCGGAACCCTTCGCTGTGCTCCTCGATGTACTGCAGGAGGGCGAGGGCCGCCCGCTCCAGCTTCTGGCGTGGACTCCCCTCGACGAGAGCGTCGCTGACAAGGCCGAGCAGGCGCTGCATCTCGCGGTCGACGACGACCGCGTAGACCCCTTCTTTACCTCCGAAGTGCTCGTAGACCACCGGTTTGGAGACCCCGGCGCGGGCCGCGATCTCCTCCACGGAAGTGGCGGCGAAGCCGCGTTCGGCGAACAGTTCCCTACCAATTGCGAGAAGCTGTTCCCGGCGCTCCTTGCCGGTCATGCGCTGCTTTTTACGGGTTTTGGGACTCTGTTCGCTCACGGCTCCCCATGATGGCCGATCTGGTTAGGCGGCGACACGTTTGGCTGCCAGCCGCTCGGGGTCGGGCCAGCGCACCTTGGTCGCCCATCCCAGTTTCTCGAAGATCCAGATGACCCGTGCCGAGATGTCGATCTGGCCCTTGAGGACCCCGTGCCGGGCGCAGGTCGGTTCGGCGTGGTGCAGATTATGCCAGGACTCGCCGAAGGACGGGATCGCCAGCCACCAGACGTTGCGGGACCGGTCGCGAACCGTGAAGTTTTCTTCACCAATGGTGTGGCAGATCGAGTTGACCGACCACGTGACGTGGTGCAGGAGCGCGATACGGACCAGGCTTCCCCAGAAGAACGCGGTGCACGCGCCCCACCACGACATGGTCACCAGGCCGCCGATGAGCGGCGGGGTGAGCAGCGAGATGAGCACGAAGACCCAGAAGTAGCGGTCGATACGGACCAGGTCCTTGTCTTTGAGGAGGTCGGGCGCGAACCGCTTAGGGGAAGTCTTCTGCTCGTCCAGGAACAGCCAGCCCATGTGGGCGTAGAACATGCCTTTGGCCACGGAACGCCAGTCGTCGCCGAACCGCCAAGGCGAGTGGGGGTCGCCTTCGTGGTCGGAGTACTTGTGGTGGCGGCGGTGGTCGGCCACCCACTTGATGACCCCGCCTTCGATCGCCAGGGAGCCGGCGATGGCCAGGGCGATCTTCAGGGGCCGCGCGGCGCGGTACGAGCCGTGGGTGAACAGGCGGTGGTAGCCCACGGTGATGCCCAGCCCGCCGATGAGGTAGAAGACCGCGCCGATAGCGACATCGAGCCAGGTCAGTCCCCATCCCCAGGCGAAGGGCACGGCGGCGGCTAGGGCGAGGAGCGGCACAAAGACGAAGGTGAAGATGGTGTAGCGCTCGGTGCGGGAGCGCTTCTCGTCCAGGATCTCTGGCTCCGGAGCGCGGCGCTGGGTCGAGTTGGCGGAAAGTTCGGACATAAGCCCACCTCGTTCTGGATAGCCGGATGGATTGGAAGGGAGTCCCCCGACGGCTGATCTCTGCGGGGCGAGACCAGCCACCCCCACCTCACCAGGCGGATCCTGGTCGAGCAGGGCGGAAGGACGGACAGGTGCAACGCCCTTCCGGTCAGCGACGGTCGGACAACCTATACCTACGTAACCGTAACCTACGGGTCCGTAGGTTTGGCAAGGGAAGCGGGTAATGTTTTTGGTGCAGCCCCATCTACCCCGCTCCGCCTGGGGATACGAGGGCTGTCCGAGATAGGACAAAAATCACGTCAGCACGGGATGCTGCGGCCGGATCTGTGCCCGAGAAGCACGCGGCTGTCCGCCGCACGGCCGTCCGAGGCCCGCAGGCGCGGAACTCTCAGCCCGGGCGGCGGCCTAAAAAAGGACAAGGCACTTACGGATGTGCCTTAGAGTTGTGGGAAAGCTATCGTGGTGTCTGCGCAACGCGGACAACTCACGAAGAAGCGTGAGAAGGTGCAGAAAAGCCTGCTTCATTCCCGGATGATGTAATTGGCAGCATGCGGGGTTTTGGTCCCCGTCGTCCAGGTTCGAGTCCTGGTCCGGGAGCTCTTCTCCAGCGCACGCCCGGTCCTCCAGAACAGCAGAGCGGAACGCCGCAGTCTCCACGGAACGTCCACCAGGGCAGCCGCATTCGGCCGGCCGCTGAGCCCGCCCACTCGCCACGGCCCCGAACCGTTCCGCACCCCGCGTCACCCGCGGCACAGGCGAAGCACGCGCCGCCCGCACACGCGCGTCCAAACCCCTCCCCGTGCCCCGGGTCCGGGACTCACCGGCACCGGTCCACGTCCGGAGCCCAGGTCACCGCACTCCCCATCCCGGCCCACCCACCGAGTCGCCCCAAAATATCCCCCGGCCCAGTTGTATGCTGCCTGTGTCGGTCCAGGACGTGGTTTCCGCATGCCCTGGGGCCCCGTTTCGTCGTTCGCGGCATCCTGTGCCGCCCCGCGGGGCTGCTGACCGCAGCGTATCTGCACGCACAACACTCATCCCGGTTCATCCGCCAGCGACAGAGGAGTCGCCTCCAGTGAGCGCGAGCCGTCCAGCCGCCGTCATGGTCCTCGCCGCAGGCGAGGGCACCCGTATGAAGTCCAGGCGCCCCAAAGTCCTCCACGAGATCTGCGGCCGGAGTCTGCTGGGACATGTCCTGGCGGCCGTCGCCGAGCTCGAACCGCAACGCACCGTCGTGGTCGTCGGCCACGCACGGGAGCAAGTGACGGAGCACCTCAAGAGCATCGCTCCGCACGCCATCACCGCGCTGCAAGAAGAGCAGAAAGGCACCGGCCACGCCGTGCGCATGGCGATCGAAGCGCTGCGCGCACAGAACGTGGAACTCACCGGAACGGTTGTGCTGACCTGCGGAGACACCCCGCTGCTGCGCGGTGCGACGCTGCGCGACCTGGTTGCTGCGCACGAAGCAGAGGGGAACGCTGTCACGATCCTGTCGGCCCGGGTCCCCGACCCCACCGGCTACGGGCGGATCGTGCGCGACGCTGCGGGCGCGGTCACCGGCATCGTCGAGCACGCGGACGCCACCGAAGAGCAGCGCGCGGTCGACGAGATCAACTCCGGGATGTACGCCTTCGACGGGGCCCTGCTGTCCCAGGTGGTCCACCGGCTCTCCGCGGACAACGCCAAAGGCGAGGAGTACATCACCGATGCGGTGGCGCTCCTGCGCGGCGACGGCCACCGGGTCGGCGCCTACATCGCCCCTGACCGCACCGAAGTGGAAGGGGTCAACGACCGGGTCCAGCTCGCCGAGGCGCGCCGGCTGCTCAACGCCCGGCTGCTGGAGCAGCTCATGCGCGACGGTGTCACCGTGGTGGATCCCGCCTCCACGTGGGTGGACGTCGACGTCCGCGTGGGGCGCGACGCCGTGCTGGAACCGCAGACCCAGTTGCAGGGGCGCACGGTGATCGGTGAAGGAGCCCAGGTGGGGCCCGCCACGGTGCTGTGCGACACCGAGGTGGGGGAGGACGCTGTCGTCTCGCACACGGTCGCCCGGGAAGCCGTGATCGGCCCGGAGGCCACCGTCGGCCCCTACGCCTACCTGCGTCCCGGGGCGCGCCTGGACCGCGGGGTCAAGATCGGCACCTTCGTCGAAGTGAAGAACTCGACGGTGGGTGAGGGCTCCAAGGTGCCGCACCTGACCTACGTGGGCGACGCCGACATCGGCAAAGGCGTCAACATCGGTGCCTCGTCGGTGTTCGTCAACTACGACGGGGTGAACAAGCACCGCACGGTAATCGGTGACTACGCGCGCACTGGCAGTGACACCATGTTCGTGGCTCCCGTCCGGGTCGGCGACGGCGCCTACACGGGAGCGGGGACTGTAGTCCGCGAGGACGTACCGCCAGGGGCGCTCGCAGTCTCGGCCGGCCCCCAGCGCACTATTGAAGGCTGGGTGGAACGTAAACGTCCGGGTACTCCTGCGGCACAGGCCGCGGAGCGAGCCCGGGCCCGCTCGGAGGAAGACCGGTGACCACAACACTGTCGCGTCTGGCGCCGGAAGGTCTCCCGGGCAGGCGAAGAGAGAACAAACCGGAACTATGGGGGATGTTAACGTGACCGGCATGAAAGCCGCGGGTCAAAAAAAACTCATGCTCTTCTCGGGACGGACCCACCCCGATCTCGCGGCGGAGGTCGCGGTGGAACTGGGTATCGAAACGGTTCCCACCAGGTTCCAGGACTTCGCCAACGGGGAGATCTTCGTCCGCTACCTGGAGTCGGTCCGAGGGTGTGACGCTTTCGTCATCCAGTGCCACTCCGATCCGATCAACAAGTCCATCATGGAGCAGTTGATCATGGTGGACGCGCTGAAGCGGGCGTCAGCGAAACGCATCACCGTAGTGACGCCGTTCTTCGGCTACGCGCGCCAGGACAAGAAGCACCGGGGGCGGGAGCCGATCTCGGCGCGGTTGATCACGGACCTGTTCAAAGCCGCCGGGGCGGACCGGTTGATGGCGGTGGACCTCCACACCGACCAGATCCAGGGCTTCTTCGACGGCCCGGTCGACCACCTGTTCGCCCTTCCCCTCCTCGCCGACTATGTGGCGGCCAACGTGGACCTGAGCAACACCACCGTGGTGTCGCCGGACTCGGGGCGTGTGCGCACCGCAGACCGGTGGGCCGACCGGCTGGGTACGCCGCTGGCGATCGTCCACAAGCGGCGCGACCCGGACGTGGCGCACGAGGTGCGGGTCCACGAAGTCGTCGGTGAGGTGCGGGGCCGGACCTGTGTCCTGGTGGACGACATGATCGACACCGCGGGCACCATCGTGAAGGCCGCGGACGCCTTGTTCGAGCAGGGGGCAGCCAAGGTGATCGCGGTCGCGACGCACGGTGTGCTGTCGGGGCCCGCCGTGGACCGGCTCAAGGACTCGCGGATTTCCGAGGTCGTCATCACCAACTCGCTGCCGGTGTCGAAGGACCGGCAGTTCGACAAGCTGACCCAGCTATCGATCGCTCCACTGCTGGCTCGGGCGATCAACGAGGTGTTCAGCGACGGTTCAGTGACGAGCCTGTTCGAGTGATCGAGAGGGCGGGATGGTCTGCGGATTCGTGATTCGTCGACCGTCCCGCTGTGCGCGGGGCGTCGGCCAAGCCAGTAGACTGCTATGAGCTTCTCCGCGTGTGCGGGGCGATCTCTGTGCTCGCGCGGGCCGCTGTGGCAGTGGCACGGCGAGATCGTGTTTTCCCCGCGTGTGCTGGGTTTTCCCGCTGGTATTGGAGCGGGGCTGTTTTCCGTAGAAGCCGTGTCTCCCCGTCGCTGCGGGGGATGATCCACCAAGGAGTTTCGTCGTGTCCGAGGTACGTATCGCTGCCGAGCCGCGCACCGAGTTCGGTAAGGGCGCTGCACGCCGCGCCCGTCGCGCGGGCAAGGTGCCGGCCGTCCTCTACGGCCACGGCATCGCTCCCCGCCACATCAACCTGCCAGGCCACGACCTGATGCTCGCTTTGAAGACCCCGAACGTGCTGCTGCGTCTGGAGGGTGTCGACGAGAAAGAGAGCCTCGTGCTGCCCAAGAGCGTGCAGCGCGACCCCATCAAGGGTTTCCTCGAGCACGTGGACCTGCTGGTCGTGCAGCGGGGCGAGAAGGTCGTGGTCGAGGTTCCGCTGCTGGTGAAGGGCGAGGTCGGCGCTGGCGGTGTCCTCAACCTGGAGATGGCTCAGGCCGAGGTGCGCACCGAGGCCACCCGTATCCCCGAGGGGATCGAGGTGGACGTGGACGGACTCCCGATCGGCACGAACGTCACCGCTGGTGACCTGAAGCTCCCCGAGGGCGTCGAGCTGGCCATGGACCCCGAGACGATCGTCATGTCCGTGGTCGCCGAGGCCGCTCCCGAGGCCACCGAGGAGGAAGAGGAGGGAGAGGCCGCCGAGTAACGGCGCCGCCGAAAGGGGTCTGTAGCGATGCGCGGTCTTCTCGCACGGCTGTGGGGAGGCCGCGCGTCTGTGTCCAGGGAACCGGATGCGCGGCCGGGAGAAAGTGGTGCGGTGGTGAGCGGCGAGCGTTGGCTGGTCGTGGGGCTGGGCAATCCCGGGCCCAAGTATGCGGGCAACCGCCACAACGTGGGTTTCATGGTGGTGGACGAGTTGGCCGCGCAGCGGGGCGAACGGTGGCGGTTGCACAAGGCCCACGCCCAGGTGGTGGAGACACGCGTGGGTGATGCGCCGGTGGTGCTGGCCAAACCGGCTTCGTATATGAACCTGTCCGGCGGACCGGTGGCCAAGCTGAGTGCTTTCTACAAGGTGCCGGTCGACCGCATCATCGTGGTCCACGACGAGCTGGACATTCCGTTCGCCCGGCTGAAGCTGAAGCGAGGCGGCGGGTCGGCCGGGCACAACGGCCTGCGTTCGATCACCGCCTCACTGGGCTCTCCGGACTACGTGCGGGTGCGCGTGGGGATCGGACGTCCGCCGGGGCGGATGGATGCGGCGTCGTTCGTGCTGCAGGACTTTTCCACCGCGGAGCGCAAGGAACTGGATGTGCACGTGGCGCGGGCGGCCGACGCGGTGGAGACAGTGGTGACGTCCGGGTTGGAGAAAGCCCAACTCGTCTACCACACGGCTGCTTCGTAAGGGTTCTGGACGATTGTTCCCGGACCGCTCCCGCAAGGTGCGGAGCGTGCCACACTGGTGGTGGTCCGGATGGGGCGATGCCGGATACGGGATCCGGGGTCCGGGACAGGAGCGTGCTGAACCTGGTGAGCACCATCAGAAACGATCACGAAGTGGCGCGTGACCTTGCGTTTGAGGCCGGTCAACGGTTGCTGCGGCTGCGGGAGCGCCACGGGTTCGACGAACCGGAAGTGCTGCGCACCCTGGGTGACCGGGTGTCGCACGAGTTTCTGTTCTCCGCACTGGGACGGCTGCGGCCCAGCGATCCGGTGCTGTCGGAGGAAGGGGTAGAGGATCCCCGGCGGTTCAGAGCACACCGCGTGTGGATTATCGACCCGTTGGACGGCACCCGGGAGTTCGGTGAGGCGGGCCGCACGGACTGGGCGGTGCACGTCGCACTGTGGGAGAACGGGGAGCTCGTCGCCGGTGCGGTGTCGCTGCCCGCACAGGGGAGCACGCTGTCTACGGTGGACCCGCCGTGGCTTCCGGAGGAGCGCCCCGCGGGGCAGCGGTTGCGGATCACGACGAGCCGGACCCGTCCGCCGGAGTTCGTGCGGCGGCTGGCGAACCAGTTGGGTGCCGAGCTGGTGCCGATGGGTTCGGCGGGCGCCAAGATCAGCGCGGTGATGCTGGGGATCGCCGATATCTACATCCACGCGGGCGGCCAGTACGAATGGGACAGTGCGGCTCCGGTCGCGGTGGCCCGGGCAGCTGGCCTGCACACGTCGCGCATTGACGGGAGCTCGTTGACCTACAACCGGCCAGACCCCTACCTGCCCGATATCCTAGTATGTCGATCGGAGTTGTCGGGTATGTTGTTGGCCAGTATCCGTAACGTAGCGGATATGGACAACGCGGGTCCACACACCTGAGCCTGAGGCCGGCGCCTCGGCTCGGGGGACGCAGCGAGCACGAGGCGGGTTTCATGAGTCAGGTCAGCGACGCCGTCGGACGGTACCAGCTTTCGCAACTCGACTTCCTCGAGGCCGAGGCGATCTTCATCATGCGTGAGGTCGCGGCCGAGTTCGAACGTCCGGTGCTGCTCTTCTCCGGTGGCAAAGACTCGGTGGTCATGCTGCGGATCGCCGAGAAGGCGTTCTGGCCCGCACCTATCCCGTTCCCGGTCATGCACGTGGACACCGGCCATAACTTCCCCGAGGTCATCGAGTTCCGCGACAAGCGGGTGGCCGAGCTGGGGGTACGGCTCATTGTGGCTTCGGTGCAGGACCTGATCGACGCGGGGAAGGTAGTGGAGCCCAAGGGCCGGTGGGCCAGCCGCAACCGGCTGCAGACGGCGGCTCTCCTCGAAGCGATCGAAAAGTACGGCTTCGACGCGGCGTTCGGCGGGGCGCGGCGCGACGAGGAGAAGGCACGGGCCAAGGAGCGGGTGTTCTCGTTCCGGGACGAGTTCGGCCAGTGGGACCCCAAGAACCAGCGGCCGGAGCTGTGGAACCTCTACAACACCCGCGTCCACCGAGGGGAGAACATCCGGGTCTTCCCCCTGTCCAACTGGACCGAGCTGGACGTGTGGCACTACATCCGCAGGGAAGGGCTTCGGCTGCCGTCGATCTACTTCGCGCACCGGCGCCGGGTGTTCGAACGGGACGGCATCCTGCTTCCGGACAGCCCGTACGTCACCCGGGACGAGGACGAGGAGGTGTTCGAAGCCTCTGTCCGCTACCGCACGGTGGGCGACATGACGTGTACCGGCGCGGTGCTCTCCACGGCGACCACACTCGACGAGGTGATCGCCGAGATCGCGGCGACGCGGATCACTGAGCGCGGACAGACCCGCGCAGACGACCGCGGGAGCGAGGCCGCGATGGAGGAGCGCAAACGCGAAGGCTACTTCTAGCCGTTCGTGTGTTCCCAGTCATCTGTCCGCGCCTACACATCTGGATCTACTGCCCATGGCTACTGACATTCTGCGGTTTGCGACGGCCGGTTCCGTTGACGACGGTAAGAGCACTCTGATCGGCCGACTGCTCTACGACACCAAGTCGATCCTGGAAGACCAGTACGAGGCGGTGAAACGCACCAGCCTCGCCCGGGGAGAGGACCAGGCCAACCTCGCCCTGCTCACCGACGGGCTGCGGGCCGAGCGGGAGCAGGGCATCACGATCGACGTGGCCTACCGGTACTTCGCGACTCCGCGGCGGACGTTCATCATCGCGGACACCCCCGGACACATCCAGTACACCCGCAACATGGTCACCGGCGCCTCCACCGCGGACCTGGCGGTGATCCTGGTGGACGCCCGCAAGGGGGTGCAGGAGCAGAGCCGCCGGCACGCCTTCCTCACCACGCTGCTGCAGGTCCCCCACCTGGTGCTTGCCGTCAACAAGATGGACCTGGTGGGCTACTCCCAGGAGCGCTTCGAAGAGATCAAAGCGGAGTTCACCGAGTTCGCCGCCAAACTCGACGTGCGGGACTTGGCGTTCATCCCGATCTCGGCGCTGCACGGCGACAACGTGGTGGAGCGGTCGGCCGCGATGCCGTGGTACGACGGTCCTTCCCTGCTCCAGCACTTGGAGACCGTGCACATCGCTTCGGACCGCAACCTCGTCGACGCGCGGTTCCCGGTGCAGTATGTGATCCGGCCGTACCGGGCGGACGACCCGGAGCTGCACGACTACCGCGGCTATGCCGGGCAGGTCACGAGCGGGGTGCTCAGGCCCGGGGACGAGGTGGTCCACCTCCCGTCGGGGATGGCCACGCGGATTCAGCGGATCGTCACCGCCGACGGGGACGTGGCCGAAGCGTTTCCCCCGATGTCGGTCACGCTGCTGCTCGAGGACGACATCGACATTTCGCGCGGGGACATGATCTGCCGCCCGCACAACCAGCCGACCGTCACCCAGGACTTGGACGCCATGGTGTGCTGGATGTCGGAAGGCCCGCCGCTCGCCCCGCGGACCAAGCTGCTGATCAAGCACACCACGCGCGTCGCCAAGGTCATGGTGCGCGACCTGCTGTACCGCATCGACACGACCACTTTGGAACGGGACGAGTCGGCGACGAGCCTCGCGCTCAACGAGATCGGCCGGGTCAAGCTGCGGGTCGCCCAGCCGCTCTTTGTCGACGAGTACCGGCGTAACCGGCTGACGGGCGGGTTCATCCTGATTGACGAGGGAACCAACGCCACCGTGGGCGCGGGGATGATCACTCAGGCCGGCTGACAGCGTCCTATCCTGCGGCGGGCGCCGCGGCGGGGCCGACGGAGGCTGCGCTGCGGCGCCGCGGTGTCTGCGGCGCTCATCCGCCGCGCTCCCAGGCCGGGGCGGGCGGTCGTGGGGCGGCACAGCAGTGCGGTGCGGGTCGCGGTGGTGACCCAGTCGTGGACTTCGACGGCGAGGGTGGGCACGCCGAAGAGGCGGGCGAAGAAGAGGAACGGGGTCTTCCGCGTTTCGGTGACGACGACCATGACTGGCCGGTACCGGGTGAAGACGCGGAGCGCCGTGAGGGTGGTGCGGGTCAGAGCGGCGGCGCGGTGGAATGCCGAGCGGGAGTGGGACGGCCGTGGATCAGCGGCCCTGGCGGCGGCGTCGGCAGTGCGCAGGGTGATCCAGAATCGTTCGTTCCTGTGCCACCAGGGGCGCGGGGGCCACAATTGTGCGGGGTAGCCGCTGCTGGCTGCGACAAGGAGGACAGGGGACACGGTCATGACCCCATCATGACATAACTATTAGTAACTCTGTTATGACTTTTAGTATCGAAATGCTGGTTGTGGAAGTGTGATGACGGTCCGGCTGACGCAGGTCCGGACAGCGCCTAACGTGGGGGCATGCGTCTGACCACCTTCACTGATCTGTCGCTGCGCATCGTGATGCGTCTCGCTGTTGCTGGGGAGGAGACGCTCACCACGCGTTCAGTGGCGGGCATGTTGGCCGTGCCCTACACCCACGCCGCCAAGGCGGTGGCGCGGCTGAGCGAGATGGGGCTGGTGGAGGCGCGGCGCGGACGCGGTGGCGGGTTGCGGCTCACCCCGGCGGGGCGGGCGGCAACGGTTGGTTCGATCGTCCGGGAGCTTGAGGGCAGCAAGGACGTGGTGGCGTGCGAGGACGATCCGCCCTGCCCGTTGCGTGCGGCCTGCCGTCTGCGCGGGGAGCTGCGGCGGGCGCAGGAAGCGTTCTTCGCTGCCTTGGATGAGGTGACGGTCGAATCGCTTGTGGCGAGCCCCACAGGCCCGATCCTGGTGCAACTGCGAGCGCCAGAACGTCCGCAAAACAGCTCTGAACTGGAAAAACAGTGATGTGCCCTTAAGTGGGGGGTCAGTGGGGGTCCCGTATACCCCTCTTTAATATGCATCCAGGATGCAAATTAACGGGGGTTTCGGCTCCCCAACCCTTTGGAGGGTGCATGCTGTCAACCCAGTCCGCCGACATCGTCCGCGCCACGCTGCCGGTCGTCGGGGCCCACCTCGACGAGATCACCTCCCGCTTCTACTCGACGATGTTCTCCGAGCGCCCCGAACTCCTCGACGGCCTGTTCAACCGGGGAAACCAGGCCAACGGGGAACAGCGCCGGGCCCTCGCCGGATCCATCGCCGGATTCGCTAGCGCACTCCTCGCCAACCCCGACGAACGCCCCGACGCGCTGCTCGCCCGCATCGCGCACAAGCACGCCGCCGTCGCGGTCACCGACGACCAGTACGTCATCGTGCACAAATACCTGTTCGGGGCGATCGCCGACGTCCTCGGCGACGCAGCCACCCCCGAAGTCATCGCCGCCTGGGACGAGGTGTACTGGCTCATGGGCGGCGCGCTGATCGCGCTCGAAGCCCGCCTCTACGCGGAGAAGAACGCCGACAACGGCCGCACCTGGCGGGAATGGACCATCGTGGACCGCCGCGAAGAGACCCCCGACGTGTTCTCCCTCGTCCTGCGGCCCAGCGACGGCGGCCCCCTCCCCGAAGCGCGGCCCGGCCAATACGTCAGCGTGCTCCACCGCATGCCGGACGGTATCCGTCAGATCCGCCAGTACTCCATCTCCGGCGGCGACGAGCACACCCGGCGCATCACCATCAAACGGGTCCGCGGCACAGAACACACCCCTGAAGGGGAGATGTCCGCCCTGCTGTATGCAACCGCCAAAGCAGGGGACACCCTCACCGTCTCCGCCCCCTTCGGAGACGTCGTCCTCACCGACAGCGACCGGCCGCTCGTGTTCGCCACCGCGGGAATCGGCTGCACTCCCATCGTCGGCATGCTCAACTACCTCGCCGCCACCGGCGCCACCCGGCGGATCCTGGCCCTGCACGCCGACCGCTCCCGCGCCGAGCACGCGCTGTGGCAGGAAACCTCCACCCTGATCGCGCGCCTGCCCCACGCCCAGTACGTCGTCTGGTACGAGGAAGGAGACGGCGGCCTGCCCGGGCAGATGGACCTCACCGGGCTGGAGGTCCCCGCGGACGCCGAGGTCTACCTGTGCGGACCGCTGCCCTTCATGCGGGAGATCCGCGCCCAGTTCCTCGCCGCCGGAGTGCCCGCCAAGGACATCCACTACGAAGTGTTCGGCCCGGACCTGTGGCTGCCCGCTGACTGACCCCGCTCCCCGGCACACCCGTCGTCTGCGCAGGTCAACCAGTCTGCGCAGACGACATCGGCGTGCAAGGACGCAGACCGCGCCCCCGCACCAGGGCCCGGCCCGGCAGCTTTGCGGGGACGACGGTCACTCCTGCGGCGGCTTCCGCTGCGGTTCGAAGATCGCCTCCACCAGTTCGGTGCACCACGTCAACAGTTCGCGGTCACGCAACTGCTTGCCGCCGAGCCCACCCGACTTGGGCACCGGGACCATCAGAGTCCGCGTCGCGGCCTTCACCACCGCCTTGGGGTAGAGCCGACGCAGCCGCAACTGCTGGGATTCGCGCAGCTCCACCGGGGCGAACCGGATCTGCGTGCCCTGCAGCACCACGTCGGTCAGCCCAGCACTGCGGGCCAGCACCCGGAACCGCGCCACCGCCAGCAGGTTGTCCACCGGCTGCGGGGGTTCGCCGTAGCGGTCGAGCAGCTCCTCGCGGATTGCCGCGATGTCGTCCTCGCTCGCGACCTCGGCGATCCTCCGGTAAGCCTCCAGCCGCAGCCGCTCACCCGGCACATAGTCGTGCGGGATGTGCGCGTTGATCGGCAGCTCGACCTTGGTCTCGACCTCTTGGGCCGCGCTCTGGTCGCCCTTGAGCTCCCGCACCGCCTCGCCGACCATGCGCACGTACAGGTCGAAACCGACCCCCGCAATGCTCCCGGACTGCTCGGTGCCCAGGATGTTGCCGGCGCCGCGGATCTCCAAGTCCTTCATCGCCACGTACATGCCCGCACCGCTCTCCGTGTGCTGGGCGACCGTGGCCAGCCGCTCGTGCGCGGTCTCCGTGAGCGGCTTGTCCGGCGGGTACAGGAAGTAGGCGTAGGCGCGCTCCCGGCCGCGGCCCACCCGGCCGCGCAACTGGTGCAACTGGGCCAGCCCGTAGGTGTCGGCGCGGTCCACGATCAACGTGTTGGCGTTGGGCACGTCCAGCCCGGATTCCACGATCGTGGTGCAGACCAGGACGTCGAACTTCTTCTCCCAGAAGTCGACCATGACCCGTTCGAGCTGGTGCTCGTTCATCTGCCCGTGGGCCCAGGCCACCCGCGCCTCAGGCACCAGGCGGCTCACCGTGGCGGCGGCCCGTTCTATCGACGCCACCCGGTTGTGCACGAAGAACACCTGGCCTTCGCGCATCAGCTCCCGGCGGATGGCCGCGGCAATCTGCTTTTCGTCGTAGGGGCCCACAAACGTGAGGACCGGGTGCCGCTCCTCCGGCGGAGTGAGGATCGTGGTCATCTCCCGGATCCCGGTCAACCCCATCTCCAAGGTGCGGGGGATGGGAGTGGCCGACATCGAGAGGACGTCCACCTGGGTGCGCAGCCGCTTCAACGCCTCCTTGTGCTCCACGCCGAAGCGCTGCTCCTCGTCGATGATCACCAGGCCCAAGTCTTTGAACTGGGTCTCCGGGGAGAGCAGCCGGTGGGTGCCGATGACCACGTCGACTTCCCCGGTGCGCATGCCTTCGCGGATGCGTTCGATCTCGGCGTCGCTCTGGAACCGCGACAGCGGGCGGACCGTCACCGGGAACGAGGCGTAGCGCTCCGTGAACGTGGACAGGTGCTGCTGGACCAGCAGGGTCGTGGGCACCAGCACCGCCACCTGCTTGCCGTCCTGCACCGCTTTGAAAGCCGCGCGCACGGCGACCTCGGTTTTGCCGTAGCCGACGTCGCCGCAGATGAGCCGGTCCATCGGCACCGGCTTCTCCATGTCGCGCTTGACCTCTTCAATCGCGGCGAGCTGGTCGGGGGTCTCCACGTAGGGGAAGGCGTCCTCCAACTCCCGCTGCCACGGGGTGTCCGGGGAGAACGCGTGCCCGGGGGAGGCGTGGCGGGCCGAGTACAAGCGGATCAGGTCCCCGGCGATCTCCCGGACGGCCTTGCGTGCCCGGCTCTTCGCCTTCGCCCAGTCGGAGCCGCCCATCTTCGACAGGGTGGGGGAGTCCCCGCCGACATAGCGGGTCACCTCGTCGAGCTGGTCGGTCGGCACGAACAGGCGGTCCCCCGGCTGTCCGCGTTTGGACGGCGCATATTCGATGACCAGGTACTCGCGCGTGGCGCCCTGGATCGTCCGGCTCACCATTTCGACGTAGCGGCCGATCCCGTGCTGTTCATGCACCACGTAGTCGCCGGGTTTGAGCTGGAGCGGGTCGACACCGCGGCGGCGGCTCGGCATCCGCCGCATGTCGCGGGTGGAGGACCGCTGCCCCACCAGGTCGGTCTCGGTGAGCAGCACGGTGCGGACCGACCGCCACACGAAACCGTGCTCGAGCAGCCCGGTGGTGACCGTAGCCACCGCGGGCTCCGGCGGCTCCGGCAGCGCGTCCCGCAACTGCGTGCCCAGCCCGGCGTCCCGCAGCATGGACGCGAGCCGCTCCGCCGGCCCCTGTCCGGGGGTGAGCAGCACGACCCGCCAGCCTTCGTGCAGCCACGACTTGACGTCGGCGATCGCCCGCTCGGTGTCCCCCCGGTAGGCGTCGGTAGCTGAGGCGCCGACCACCACCGAGTGGTCGTCTTCAGCTGCGGCAGGGTTGCCCGGGTCGAAGGGGGTGACGGTCCACCACGGCAGTCCCAGCTCCCGGGCCCGCGAGCGCAGCTCGGCGATCGACTGGTAGGCGGACGCGCCGAGGTCGATGGGCGCCTCCCCGCCGGAAGCAGCGTTGATCCAGGAGGCTTCGAGGAACTCCTGGCTGGTCGCGACCAGCTCCTGGGCCCGGGTGCGGATCCGCTCCGGGTCGCAGCCCACGATGTGGGTGCCCGGCGGCAGCAGGTCGAGGAGCAGCTCCATCCGGTCCGCGAGCACCGGTGCGAACGCTTCCATGCCTTCGACCGCCACCCCGTCCGCCAGCTTCGTCAGGATGTCGGCAAGCGCCGGGTACTCGGCGGCCAGGGCCCGGGCGCGCTTCCGCACCGTGTCGGTGAGCAGCAGCTCCCGGCAGGGCGGGGCGAACAGGCCGGCTTCGGCTGCTCCGGGCTTGGAGATGGAACGCTGGTCAGCGACCTGGAAGTAGCGGATCTCCTCAACAGTGTCGCCCCAGAATTCCAACCGCAGGGGGTGCTCTTCGGTGGGCGGGAACACGTCGAGAATGCCGCCGCGCACCGCGATGTCCCCGCGCTTCTCCACCAGGTCGACCCGCGAATAGCCGATGTCGACCAGCGACTGGACGAGCTCGTCCAGCGCCACCGAGTCGCCTTCCCGCACACGCACCGGCTGGAGGTCACCCAGCCCGGAGACCAGCGGCTGCAGCACGGACCGGATGGGGGCGACCACGACCCGCAGCGGTGCGGTGAGCGGATCGTCGGGATCCGGGTGGGTCAGGCGGCGCAGGACCGCCAACCGCTGCCCCACCGTGTCGGAGCGGGGGGAGAGGCGCTCGTGCGGCAGGGTCTCCCACGCGGGGAACAGCGCCACCGAGTCGGCCGGCAGCAGCGACCCCAGGGCACTGTTCAGATCAGCGGCCTCACGCTCCGTGGCGGTCAGCGCCAGCACGGGACGTCCCGCTCCCACCGGAGCGTCGGCCGCGAGGCCAGCCACGATCAACGGGCGCACCGACGGCGGCGCGACAAGGTCGAGGAGAGGATCGTGGCCGTTGCGTGCGGTCTCGATCGCTCGCTTCAGGGCTGGGTCGCCGGTGACGACAGAGAGAAGTCCATTAAGGCTCATATCACCAGGTGGGGCGTGTGACGATGGACGGCCCGCTCGCAATGGGCGCAGAACGTGAGGCATAGTCGGGATTCCCCGATACAGCCTACGCGGGGCGGTGCGCCGGCCGCATCGGAAATCCACGGACCTGTGGACGGGGCAGCAGTCGCGAGTGAGGCCCGCGGTTGTCCGCTCCCCAGGGAAACGCCAGGATAAACCGGGATGTTCCCCGAAGAGGTCGCGGTACGGCCTTAAAGCACCGGACGGGGAGTGGCGAAGGCCACGTATCCACAGGCCTTCCCCAGCCTAGAGGCACTCCGTCCATCCGCCCCTAGGCTGAGGCGGAAAATCCGTTCGATCAGGGAGCGACGATGACCCAGCCGACCGGAGGACGCGCCGTATTCACCCCGGGGCCGCAAGGACTGGCCCACCTGGAGCTGCTGCTCTCCGGAGTCTGTCCGCTCCCGGGTTTCATGGCGCAAGCCGAGGCCGCGGAGCTCGACCGGCCGGGGCCTCCTCCGGCGGGAGCGGCGTGGCCGGTTCCGGTCACGCTGACCGTCCCCGAAACGCTGGCCGACGTGCGCGAGCTGGTGCTGGCCGATCCCGAGGGGGCACCGCTCGCGGAGCTCACCGTCACCGAGTCCTTCCGGGACGGGACGGTCCGCCTGGCCGGGCCGATCCGGCCCGCAGCCCCGCCCGCCTACGGCTCGCACCGCTCCCTGCGTGCCACCGCGGCAGACGTGCGGTCCGCGCGGGACGAGCGCCGACCGCTGCTGGCTGTTGTCACCGACCGGCCGCTCCACCACCGGGCCCTCGCCCAGATCCGGGCCGCCCTCGCCACCCTGGGCGACGCCGACCTGCTGGTCCTCGTAGACACGCCGCTTGACGGGGAAGGCGCGGCTACCGTGGTCCTCGCCGCCCGCCCCTGCCTGCCGGAGCACACCCGGTTCGCGGTCCTCACCCTGCCCACCGCACCTGCCGACGGCGCCCCCGAATGGTCCGCGGAGCGGCGGGGCCTGCTCGCCGCCCACGTCGCCGCCGCCTACGGCGCCACCCACCTCATGCTCGAGGGGGTGGGCGAACTCCCCGGCACTGCCGCAGAGCTCCCCGTGAAACCGGTGGCCGCTACCGAGTGGGTGTACGACACCGTCCACGAGCGGTGGCGGCCCGCCGACGAGGTTCCTCCCGCCCAGGCCCGCCCGGAATGGGACACCGCCGCCGTCGACGAGGCCCTCGCCCAGGGGACGCCGCTTCCCGCCTGGCTCACCCCGGAACCGGTGGCCGCCGCACTCGCCCGGACCCGCCCGGCCCGGACCCGCCGCGGACTCGTCCTCTTCTTCACCGGGCTCTCCGGCTCCGGCAAGTCCACGGTGGCGCGCGGAGTGGCCGAGCAGATCCGCCAGGCCGGGCGCACGGTCACCCTGCTCGACGGCGATGTGGTGCGCCGCCTGCTGTCCGCTGGTCTGACGTTCTCCCGGGCCGACCGCGACCTCAACATCCGCCGGATCGGATACGTGGCCGCAGAGATCGCCCGGCACGGCGGGGTCGCGGTGTGCGCCCCCATCGCACCGTATGCGGCCACCCGTGCCGAAGTGCGGCGCATGGCGGAAGAGACAGGGGACTTCTTCCTCGTCTACGTGGCCACCCCGCTCGAAGTGTGCGAGGCCCGCGACCGCAAAGGGCTCTACGCGAAAGCGCGCGCCGGGGAGATCCCCGCGTTCACCGGGATTTCCGACCCCTATGAGCCCCCGGAGGACGCGGACCTGGTCCTCGACACGTCCACGGAAAGCGAGGAGGAGTCGGTGGCGCGCGTGGTGGCTGCGCTCCGCGCCGGCGGCTGGCTGCCGCGCTGACCGCCCGCGTGGGCCGCCCCACCCGCGGCGGCCTCCACAATGGGGGTATGAGCGAGCACAACGGCACTCCCCAGGGCCATCGGCTGATCGCGCTGGTGGAGGTCATGGACACCCTGCGACGCGAATGCCCCTGGGACTCCGAGCAGACTCACGAGTCGCTCGCCAAGTACCTCATCGAGGAGGCCTACGAAACCGTCGAAACGATCGAACGGGGCGACTACGACACTCTCGCCGAGGAACTGGGCGACGTCCTCCTCCAGGTGGTGTTCCACGCTCGGGTGGCCGCCGAGCGCGGCCCGGACGGGTTCACGATCGACGACGTGGCCGACGCCATCATCGACAAACTGGTCCGCCGCCACCCGCACGTTTTCTCCACCACGAAAGTGGCGGGTGCCGACGAGGTCCGCGCCAACTGGGAGGCGATCAAAGCCGCCGAGCGGGAGGCGAAAGGCGAACAGGCCGACGTGTCCATGCTGGCCGGGGTGCCGTTCGGGCAGCCCGCCGCGCTGCTCGCCTACGAGCTGCAGAAGCGTGCCGCCCGCAACGGTGTGCCTGAAGACCTGATCGGGGACGACGGCGGACCCGGTGGGGCGCTGTTCGCGGCGGTAGCGGACGAGCGGCGCCGTTCCGCCGACCCGGAGATGGACCTGCGTGCCGCGGCCCGCCGGTTCGATGCCCGGGTGCGGGCCGTGGAAGAAGCGGCCCGGGCAGATGGGGTGGATCCGCGGAAGCTCACTCCTGATCAGTGGCGCTCTTATTGGAAGCAGTCGGAGGGGGCGTCGGGCTGACGGCAGAGCGCGGCAGTTCCATGGTGGCCGTGTCGTCGTGGCAGCGGGAGACGGCGGCACGGCGGACCTCACTGCTCACCCGTAGCCACAGGCCGAGCATGATCCAGGTCGTCACCAGGGAGGAGCCGCCGACCGACAGCAGCGGGGTAGTCATACCACTCAGCGGAATCAGCAGCGTGACCCCGCCGACGACAACAAACACTTGGAACGCCCAGAGGAACGCGAACCCGGTGGTCATCAGTTTGACGAAGGTGTCCCGGGCGGCCAGCGCGACCCGGAAGGCGCGTTCCACCAGCAGCAGGGTCACCAGCAGCACCGCGGCGACCCCGGCCAGCCCGAACTTCTCTCCCACCGACACCATGATCAGGTCGCTGTCGGAGGCGAAGAGGGTAGCGGCGCGCCCTTGGCCGAACCCGAGGCCGAACAGTCCTCCGTCAGCGAGCGCGAACAGTCCCTCCACCACTTGGGCGCTGCCTTGCGGTGCGTAGTAGACGCCGGGGTCGAACGCGTGCAGCCAGATCGTCACCCGCTGGCGGACATGCCAGAAAAGCAGGTAGGCGACGTAAGCCCCGGCGAGGAACATGGCCACGCCGATCCCGACCCAGGATTTGCGCAGGGTGGCGGTGTAGAGCATCGCCAGGAACACGGTGAACAGCAGCAGTGACGTGCCGAGGTCTTTGGTGCCGACGAGGATGAGGATGGCGATGCCCCACGCCGCGGTCATCGGGCCCATGTCGCGCATCCGCGGCACGCTGAAGATCTTGACGCCGCGCACGGTGATCTGGGCGGCGGCCAGCGCGAGGATGTCGCGTTTCATGCCGAGGTAGGCGGCGAGGAAGAGCACCAGCGGGATCTTGGCGAACTCTGAGGGCTGCACGGTGAAACCGTTGAAGGACAGCCAGCGGCGGGAGCCGTACTGGTCGAGGCCGATCACGGGCAGCATGGGCGAGGCGAGCAGGACCAGCCCGGCCAACGCCATCAGGTAGGGGTAGCGCTGCAGGCGCTGCGGGTGGCGGACCAGCAGCACTGTGGTCAGACAACCGAGCTGTCCCAGCCCGGTCCACAGGAGTTGCCGGAATGCGGCAGTGGGCGGGTCGCCGGCTTCGGCGTGCAGCCCCCAGATGACGATGAAGCCGATCCCGTTGAGGAGGACCGCGAGCGGCAGGATCAGGGGGTCGGCCCAGGGGGCGCAGAACCGCAGGGCTACGTGCACGGCGAGTGCACTGCCGCCGAGGACTGCGGTGGCCAGCCACAGCAGGTCGGGCACCTGTGCGTGCAGTTGGAGCCCGGTCAGGCACAGGCCGGTGGCGAATACGGTGAGCGCCACGGCGAGCATGGCGAGCTCGATGGTGTGCCGCCGCCTAAGGCGGGGCGCGGTCGTATAGGTCATGTCCCGCCTCGAAAGGTCTGTGCGGCGGCACAGTGGACATAGCGAACTATAAGCGGACCCCTGCCAGGGTGCGGTGAGGCGGGTAGCACGTCGCTGCAGGTGGCTGAAGGGACACGGGAGGGCCGTGCCACCCGTGTGTTTCGCGGGTTCTGTGGGTATCGAGGAGACCACAGGGCGCGGCAGCACAGGGGTGTCCCAGCCGTGCGACGTGAGGTGCGTCTCACAACCGTGAAAGGGGATATCCCGGATGATCAGGGGTTTGAGAGAAATGGACTAAACCAATCCGTGTCGTGGGGGAGACGTGGCGGTACCCGGATCGGTAGGCTCTGGGTGGTTCGCGTGGTGACCCGGGACACTTTTTGGGCACTGTGCGACTGATGTCTACCCCACCGGCCGGGTCTCGGACAGCGCAGTGCGCGGGACCGACCGGGACCACGCACAGACGCGAGGAAATGGAGTACTACGTTGGCGTCGATCGAGGCAGTACACGCACGGGAGATTCTCGACTCCCGCGGTAACCCGACGGTCGAGGTCGAGGTCGCACTCGACGACGGGACGATTGCCCGGGCGGCTGTCCCCAGTGGCGCGTCCACCGGTCAGTTCGAAGCGGTCGAACTGCGCGATGGTGGCGACCGTTACGGCGGTAAGGGCGTGGAGAAGGCCGTCGCCGCGGTCAACGAGGAAATCTCCGAACAGATCGTGGGTTACGAGGCCGAGGAGCAGCGGCTCGTCGACAGCGCCCTGATCACCCTGGACGGTACCCCCGACAAGTCGCGCCTGGGCGCCAACGCCATCCTGGGTGTCTCCCTGGCGGTGGCCAAGGCGGCCGCGGAGAGCGCGGACCTGCCGCTCTTCCGCTACCTGGGCGGCCCGAACGCCCACGTGCTGCCGGTGCCGATGATGAACATCCTCAACGGGGGTGCGCACGCGGACACCAACGTCGACATCCAGGAGTTCATGATCGCCCCCATCGGGGCGGAGAGCTTCCGGGAGGCGCTGCGCTGGGGCGCGGAGGTCTACCACTCGCTCAAGGCGGTGCTCAAAGCCCACGGCCTGGCCACCGGTGTCGGTGACGAGGGCGGGTTCGCGCCCAACCTGGACAGCAACCGCGCCGCGCTCGACCTGATCAGCGAAGCCATCACGAAGGCGGGCTTCACGCTGGGCCAGGACATCGCCCTGGCCTTGGACGTGGCCGCCACCGAGTTCTACGCGGACGGCGCCTACCAGTTCGAGGGCTCCAGCCGCAGCGCGGAGGAGATGGCCGCCTACTACACCGAGCTGGTCGAGTCCTACCCGCTGGTGTCGATCGAGGACCCGCTCAGCGAGGAAGACTGGGCCGGGTGGAAGGCGCTCACCGAGTCCCTCGGCGACCGGCTGCAACTGGTCGGCGACGACCTGTTCGTCACCAACCCGGAGCGGCTGCAGCGCGGTATCGACGAGGGCGCTGCCAACTCGCTGCTGGTCAAGGTGAACCAGATCGGTACGCTCAGCGAGACTTTGGACGCGGTGTCGCTGGCGCAGCGCAACCGGTACACCGCGATGATCAGCCACCGGTCTGGTGAGACCGAGGACACCACGATCGCCGACATCGCGGTGGCGACGAACTCGGGGCAGATCAAGACGGGTGCCCCGGCGCGCAGCGAGCGGGTCGCCAAGTACAACCAGCTGCTGCGGATCGAAGAAGAGCTCGACGACGCAGCCGTCTACGCCGGAGCCAACGCGTTCCCGCGTTTCGCGCGACAGGGCTGATCCCGTGGTGAAGGTGCCGGACCCGTCCAGTGGCCGCCGTCCGCGTACGACGGGGGGCTCACCGTCCGGTGCCTCGAAACCGTCGAAGGCCGCCGGGAAGAAGTCCCCCGGCGGCCGGACCCGGCCCGCGGCCGCCGCGGCGTCCCGCGGCCGCCGCACCGCCGCTCAGGCGAGCAGCAGGCCGGCGTTGACCAGCCGGGCCGCAGTCCTTGCGCTGCTGGTCTGCGTGATCGCACTGAGCCTGGCTTATCCGCTGCGCGAGTACATTGCCCAGCGGGCGCGGATCGCCCAGTTGAAAGAGGAGCGGGCGCGGATCCAGGAGTCGGTTGCGGAGCTGACCGCGCGCTACGAGGAGCTCCAAGACCCCGCCTACATCGAGCGGGAAGCGCGTTCGCGGCTGCACTACCAGTACCCGGGCGAGCAGACCTACATCATCATCGGCGGCACCCCGGAAGAGGAGGCCGTGCCGGAGCGCAGCCCGTCCAACCCGTGGTTTGTCGAACTGTGGGATTCGGTGGCGGAAGCCGACCAGCCGCAAGGCTGAACGCCGCAGTACCGGGCCGGGAGGAACGCGGGAGGCCACGACGGGAGTAGGCTGAGTGGACCATGAACTCCGCAGACCAGCTTCCCGCCCGGCGAGTCAGCGCCGAGGATGTCGAGATCATCCGGCAGCAGTTGGGACGGCCGCCCCGGGCCGTGTACGAGGTGGCGCACCGGTGCCCGTGCGGGCTTCCCGATGTGGTGCGCACCGCTCCCCGGCTGGCGGACGGGTCTCCTTTCCCCACCTTGTACTACTTGACGTGTCCCCGCGCGGCCTCCGCGATCGGCCGGTTGGAGAGCAGCGGGCTGATGCGGGAGATGACGGAGCGGCTGCAGCACGACGCCGAGCTGCGGGCCGCCTACACCAGGGCGCACGAGTCCTATCTGGCGGAGCGTGCCGCGCTCGCGGAGAAGCTGGGGCTCGAACCGCTGCCCAAGGGGATGCAGAGCGCGGGCGGTATGCCTAAGCGTGTCAAATGCCTGCATGCGCTGGTCGCGCACGAACTTGCCGTTCCCGGGAGCAACCCGCTGGGCCGGGAGGCGCTGGACCAGCTTCCCCCGTGGTGGGACCGGGGGCCGTGCGTGTGCAGTGACCGTAGCGAGAAGACCGAGAGGAACGGCAAGGACCAGTGAGAACGGTCGCGGCCATCGATTGCGGAACCAACTCCCTCCGACTGCTCGTCGCTGGAGTGCTGGACGCGGACGGTGAGGACATCCAGTTGCTGGACGTGGACCGCCGTATGGAGGTGGTCCGGCTCGGCCAGGGGGTGGACCGCACTGGCATGTTCGCCCCGGAGGCGTTGCAGCGCACGTTCGACGTGCTCCGCGACTACGTGGACGTGATGCGCGGCTACGGGGTCCAGCTCAGCCCGGATTCGGTGCGCATGGTGGCGACCAGCGCGACCCGGGACGCCGCCAACCGGGACGAGTTTGTCTCGGGTGTGCGCAAGATCCTCGGCGTGGAGCCTGAGGTGATCAGCGGCGAGGAGGAGGCCGAGCTGTCTTTCGTGGGGGCGACCGCGGAGCTGGAAGCGATGGGGGAGGGCTCCGGGCTGCACCGCCCCTACCTGGTCGTGGACGTCGGCGGGGGGTCCACCGAGTTTGTGCTGGGCCACACCGGGGATGCCGGGGCGAGCGCGGTCCGCGCCCAGTGCTCGGTCAACATCGGCTGCGTGCGGATGACGGAGCGGCACTTCCACGCTGATCCGCCCACGGCGGAGCAGGTTGCGGCGGCGACCGCCGACATCGAAGCAGCGTTGGACCAGGCCGCGGCGGTGGTGCCGCTGGGGGAGGCCGCGACCGTGGTGTGCGTGGCGGGAACAGCGACCACGCTGGCCGGGATCGCGCAAGGGCTTCCCGCCTACGACCCGGAGCGGATCCACCACGCCCGGGTGCCGGTGGAGCGGCTCCGTGAGATCACCGCTGAGCTGTTGGCGATGCCGCACGAGCAGCGGGCCGCGATCGGGGTGATGCATCCGGGCCGGGTGGATGTGATCGGCGCGGGTTCGCTCATCGTGGAGCGGGTGCTGGCCCGGACGGGGGCGGCGGAGTTCGTCGCCAGTGAGCACGACATCTTGGACGGCATCGCGTGGAGTCTGGCCGTGGAGGCCCCGGCTAGCGCGTGAGGTGCGGTGCACCGGGCCCGGTTTCCGCGGGTGACCAGGGGATTTCGTCAGGTCAACCGTCCTGGGATCCGTGAACCGGGTCACGCCGCACCAGGCTTGTGAAAGCATTCACATATATCCTGACCTGCGGAAACGCTGCTCTAGGGTGGTTTATCCTGGTTTAAACCTTTCCAATCTGTTCCTTGGCTGACGTGGGTAGCTTGTGAAAGAATGCACAAGCAGGACGAGAGGGGCGAGATCTCGCCTTGGCTTAAAAATCGCATGGTTTCTGCGGTGAATCCATGCAGAAGGTGACAGGCGAAGAAAATTTGCCGATCTTTACGCTCGGTGGAGCCGTGGGATCGGGGAAGCAGGGGCGGAACAACGATGACCGAAAGCAGGAACTACCGGCTGGTGCCCGGCGGCGGTGACGCATCGGAGATCCCGCACGTGCTCATCGTTGGCGGTGGGTACCTGGGCATGTACACCGCGAAGCGGCTGGAGAAGAAGCTGGGACCGGGAGAAGCCCGCATCACCGTGGTGGACCCCAACTCCTACATGACCTACCAGCCGTTCCTGCCTGAGACGGCCGCGGGCAGCATCTCCCCGCGCAACGTCGTCGTCCCGCTGCGCAAAGTCCTGCGCCGCACCCGCGTCCTCAACGGCCGGGTCGTGCGCATCGAACACGCCCAGCGCCGGGTCGAATGCGTGACCAACGAGGGGGAGCGCCGCGAGCTCACCTACGACTACCTGGTCATGGCGGCTGGAGCAGTCTCCCGCACCCTCCCCATTCCTGGGCTAGCGGAGCACGGCATCGGCATCAAAACCGTCCAGGAAGCCGCCTATCTGCGCAACCACGTGCTGGAGCAGCTCAACATCGCTGACTCCACCGACGACCCGCGAGTGCGGCGCAAGGCGCTGAACTTCGTGTTCGTCGGCGGCGGGTTCGCGGGGGCCGAAGCCATCGCGGAGCTGGAAGACCTCGCCCGCGACGCCACCCGGATCTACCCGTCGATCAGCATCGACGACCTGCACTTCTACCTCATTGAGGCCGCCGACCGCATCCTGCCCGAGGTCGGCCCCGAGGTGGGCGCCAAGGCACTCCAGCAGCTCCGCAACCGCGGCATCGACGTGCGCCTGTCCACCTTCCTGGAGTCAGCGGTCGACCAGCGCATCAAGCTCAGCGACGGCACCGAGTTCGAAGCCGGCACCCTGGTGTGGACCGCCGGCGTCAAGCCCAGCCCGGTCGTCCAAGCCTCCGACCTGCCGCTGGGCCCCAAGGGCCACGTGGACACCACCGAATACTTGACCGTCAGGGGGGTGGAGAACGCCTTCGCGGGCGGCGACAACGCCCAAGTCCCGGACGGCAACGGCGGCTATTACCCGCCCAACGCGCAGAACGCGGTCCGCCAGGCCCCGGTCCTGGCCGACAACATCATCGCCACCCTGCGCGGCAAGGAACTCAAGCCCTACCGGCACAAGAACCTGGGGGCGGTCGCCGGACTCGGCATGTACAAGGGCGCGGCCCAAGTGTTCGGCGCGGTCAAGCTGACCGGGCTGCCCGCGTGGCTGGCGCACCGCAGCTACCACCTGCTGGCGGTGCCGACGTTCAACCGCAAGATGCGGGTCCTCGCCGACTGGACGCTGGGCTTCTTCCTGCGCCGCGACTTCGCGTCGATCCCGGAGATGAGCCAGCCCCGTCAGGCGTTCACCGAAGCAGCCCGCCCGCAAGTCGACGGCAGCAACCTGCGCCGCGTCTCCTGAACCGAGGCACTGCTTCCCGACGAAAAAACGACAGAAGGTAGTGGACCCGTTTCGAATCGGAACGGGTCCACAACACTTCGTACTCGATGGTGAAGTAAAACTCCAAACCACAGAAAAAGTGGCGTGGTGACCGGTATGCTAGATGCGCCCTCGTAGCCCAACGGTAGAGGCAGGCCCCCTAAAAGGGTCATAAGTGTCGGTTCGAATCCGACCGAGGGTACTCCTCACCCACCCGTCACGGTGGACTGAGAAACTCCCAGGTCCGGCTCCTGCATTCAGGACCGGGCTTTTTCTTTTGCCGCAACCCCTGGCGTCCATCCCCGACAAAACAGCCTTCCGGGTGCGAAATCCCCCACTGGGCGGGCCAGTTCGCGGGTAGAAACCCTCACACAGCCGACCGGTCTTTCCACCGACTCGAACCACCCGCACCTCACTTTCCCCCGGGGACGCCCACAAGGAGTCCCTTCTGGGTACTGGCCTAGTCCACCCGCGACACCACACCAGGGGGTCATCCATGGACGCCGTGACCAACGTTCCCGCACCCGTCAACGAGCCGGTCCTGTCCTACGCGCCCGGCAGCCCGGAACGCGCCGAACTCACCCGCTACCTCACCGCACTCGCCGACCAGCCCAGAGAACTCCCCATGACTATCGGCGGCACGCGGCGCCTCGGCGGCGGGGCACGCATCGACGTTGTCCAACCGCACCGCCACGCCTCCGTGCTCGGCATTCTCGGCAACGCCACCCACGAGGACGCCCGGGACGCCATCGCCGCTGCCCTCCACGCCGCCCCCGCGTGGCGGGACACCCCCTTCGACGAGCGGGCCGCGATCCTGCTGCGCGCCGCCGACCTCCTCTCCGGCCCGTGGCGGCAGCGCCTCAACGCGGCAACCATGCTGGGGCAGTCCAAGACCGTGATCCAAGCCGAGATCGACGCGGTCTGCGAACTCGCCGACTTCTGGCGGTTCAACGTGCACTTCGCCCGCCAGATCCTCGCAGAACAGCCGCTCGTCCACGCGCCGGGCACGTGGAACCGCACCGACCACCGCCCCTTGGAAGGGTTCGTCTACGCGATCACCCCGTTCAACTTCACGGCGATCGCCGGAAACCTCCCCACCGCGCCCGCGCTCATGGGCAACGTCGTGGTGTGGAAACCGTCCCCCACCCAGACGCTCGCCGCCTGCCTGACCATGGAACTGCTGGAAGCAGCCGGACTGCCGCCCGGTGTCATCAACCTGGTCACCGGCGACGGCGTGGCGCTCTCCGAAGTCGCCCTCACCCACCCCGACCTGGCGGGCATCCACTTCACCGGCTCCACCCGGACCTTCCAGTACCTGTGGCGGACCGTCGGGGAGAACATTGCCCGCTACCGCAGTTACCCGCGCATCGTCGGAGAGACCGGCGGCAAAGACTTCGTGGTCGCGCACGCTTCCGCCGATGTCGACGTGCTCCGCACCGCCCTGCTGCGCGGTGCGTTCGAATACCAAGGCCAGAAGTGCTCCGCTGCCTCCCGTGCCTTCATCGCCCGCTCGGTGTGGGAGCGGATGCGTGACGACTTCCTCGCCCAGGTCGACGCGCTCCCCATGGGCGACGTCACCGACTTCCGCAACTTCCTGGGCGCAGTCATCGACCGCCGCGCCTACGACCGCCTCGCCCGCCTGCTCGACCGGGTGCGCACGGATCCGACGATCGACGTGCTCGTCGGCGGCACTGCCGACGACAGCGTCGGCTACTTTGTGCGCCCCACGGTCCTCCTCGGCAGCGACCCGAGCCACGAGGTGTTCACCACCGAGTACTTCGGGCCGGTCCTCGCGGTCTACGTCTACGACGACCACGCCTACGAGGAGGTGCTCCGCCTCGTCGATCGCGGCGCACCCTACGGGCTGACCGGCGCCATCATCGCCACCGACCGGGCTGCGATCCTCGCGGCGACCCGGCAGCTGCGGTTTGCGGCGGGCAACTTCTACATCAACGACAAGCCCACCGGGTCGATCGTGGGACAGCAGCCGTTCGGCGGCTCCCGGGCCAGCGGCACCAACGACAAGGCCGGGTCGATGGCGAACCTCATGCGGTGGACCAGCCCGCGGGTGATCAAAGAAACATTCGTCCCGCCCACCGACCACCGCTACCCGCACCAGGACTGAGGGCAGGGGGACACCGGCATGCTTCGCACCCTCCTGCTGCTCGCGGCCCGCTCGCCGCGCTGCCGCGACTTCGTGACCCGCTCCCCGCTGACCCGGGGCGTGGTCCGCCGGTTCGTCGCCGGAGACACGCTCGACGCGACGCTCCCTGTCCTCCGCCAGCTCACCGCTGACCGCCACGTCACCGTCGACTACCTGGGGGAGGACATCACCGACGCTGAGCAGGCCAGCCGCACAGTGGACGCCTACACGCACCTGCTCACCGCCCTGGGAGAGCACGGCCTGGCCCCGCGGGCCGAGGTGTCGGTGAAGCTCTCCGCGCTCGGCCTGGCGCTGCCCCGCGACGGTGCACAGCTCGCGTTGGACCACGCCCGGCAGATCTGCGCGGCCGCTGAAGCGGTGGGCACCACGGTCACCGTGGACATGGAAGACCACACCACCACGGACGCCACCCTGGACATCGTGCACCAGCTCCGCGTCGACTTCCCCCGGACCGGGGCTGTGCTCCAGGCCTACCTGCGGCGCACCGAAGCCGACTGCCGGGACCTGGCCGTGCCCGGGTCGCGGGTGCGCTTGTGCAAAGGCGCCTACGACGAGCCTGCTACGGTGGCCTACCGCGACCGGGCCGAAGTGGACCGCTCCTATGTGCGCTGCCTGCGCATCCTCATGGACGGCCCCGGCTATCCCATGGTGGCCACCCACGACCCGCGCCTCCTGCGGATTGCCGCGTTCCTCGCAAGGTCCGCCGGGCGCAGCGCGGACTCCTACGAGTACCAGATGCTTTACGGAGTCCGTACCGACCTGCAGGCGGCTCTGGCCGATCGGGGCGAGCGGGTGCGGGTGTACGTGCCGTACGGTGAGCAGTGGTACGGCTATTTCATGCGGCGACTGGCTGAACGCCCCGCGAATACGGCGTTCTTCGCCCGCGCTCTCTTCGCCGGGGGAGCCGTGCGATAGGGTCGCCGTGCGGTGCGACCGGAAAACGGGAACCCCTTTGCTAGCGGGATCCGTTACGTTGAATGGCACTGGTATCTCGCCGTTGAGAGGTGCAAACACGATTATGCGGAAGCGCAGCAGTTCCAATCCCGTGATCAAGCGGGCCCTGGCTAGCGCTCCGGGAGGCGCGGGCTACTACGCGCAGCCCGGCTACGGCCAGCCCTACGCGTCGCAAGGGTACGGCCAGCCCTACGCGCAGCCTGGTTACGGACAGCCCGGTTACGGACAGCCGGGCTACGGACAGCCGGGCTACGGCCAGCCCTATCCCCCGCAGGGGTACGGCCCCGCCCCGTACCCGGCCCAGCCTGGTTACGGTCCGGCGGTTCCCGGCACCCGCCCGGTCACCATCGACGACGTGGTGATGCGCACCGGGTTCACGCTCGGCACCGTCGTGCTGGGCGCCGTCCTCACCTACTTCATGGCGATGCTGGTCAACCCGGCCCTCAGCGTCGTCATGCTGGTCATCGGTGCGATCGGCAGCCTGATCCTGGGCCTGGTCATCTCCTTCACCCGGTCCACCAACCCGGCGCTGATCCTCATCTACGCCGGGCTGGAAGGCCTGTTCGTCGGCGGTTTCAGCTTCGTCCTGGAAGCGTCGCTCGCCGGATCCGGGGTGGCTCCCGGAGGCCTTGTCGTGCCTGCGGTCTTCGGCACGCTGTTCGTGGCGGGCATCATGCTCGCGCTCTACAAGTTCCAGGTCATCCGGGTCACGAACACCTTCGTGAAGGTGGTGACCGCGGCGCTGCTCGGCTTCCTCGCCCTGGTCCTGGTCAACCTCATCGTGGGCATCTTCGTCCCGGGCGGCCTGGGCCTGCGGGAAGCCGGACCGCTGGGCCTGCTGGTGAGCGCCGTCGCGATCGTGCTGGCTGCGCTGGTGCTGGCCATCGACTTCCGCGACGTCGAGGAGGCCATCGCGTACGGTCTGCCGGAGAAGGTCTCCTGGCAGCTCGCGTTCGGCCTGACTGTCTCGCTTG
This sequence comes from Thermobifida sp., assembly GCF_017577275.1. Classification (NCBI taxonomy): domain Bacteria; kingdom Bacillati; phylum Actinomycetota; class Actinomycetes; order Streptosporangiales; family Nocardiopsidaceae; genus Thermobifida; species Thermobifida sp. Next base: position 542,580 of record NZ_PITY01000020.1, on the reverse strand, counting down.
TCTGGCTGTACATCGAGATCGTGCGTCTGCTGTGGATCATCCAGTCAATGTTCAGCGAATAACGCACGGTCCAGAGCAGGACAGGGTGCCTCTCCCCTGGGCGGGAGGGGCACCCGTTTTTGTACGGCCCCCATGCGGGTACCTGCTGCGGGGCAATGCCCTCGAGCGCCAGTCTTCGGCCGAGCCGTCGTTGAGCGGGCGCGCTCTTTTCCGCGGCCCAGCAGGGCAGGGGGAAACTCCTGCGGGGAACGGAGTCCCGAGGGGAAAACTGCTCTGTTGCTCCGCGTATTCACAGGCTCCGCGGACCCTTTCCCCAAGGGAGAGAAGGAAGTCCTTTCCCCGGGGGAATGGCGGGGACGCTCTTTCCCGAAGGGAAGAAACCGGTCCTCCGGGGAGCGTGGAGAAAGAGTAAAGCGAGGCATTCACGTGAATGCCCCGCCGGGAATTGTCCGCGGTGCGCGGTACTTCTGGGGTCAGCTCAGCCGTTCGAAGATGGCGGCCATTCCCTGCCCGCCGCCCACGCACATGGTCTCCAAGCCGAAGGTCTTGTCGTGGAACTGGAGGGCGTTGATCAGCGTGGTGGTGATCCGCGCCCCCGTCATACCGAACGGGTGGCCGATAGCGATGGCGCCGCCGTTGACGTTGAGCTGGGAGTCGATGTCGATGCCCAGGTCGTCCGCGGACGGAAGCACCTGCGCGGCGAACGCCTCGTTGATCTCCACGAGGTCGATGTCGCGGATCGACATGTTGGCGCGGGCCAGCGCCTGCCGGGAGGCCTCGACCGGTCCCAGCCCCATGATCTCGGGTGACAGCGCGCTCACCCCGGTCGACACGATCCGGGCCAGCGGGGTGATGCCCAGTTCAGCGGCCTTCCGGTCGCTCATGATGATCAGTGCGGCCGCGCCGTCGTTGAGCGGGCAGCAGTTCCCCGCGGTCACCGTGCCGTCGGGGCGGAACACCGGGTCCAGGGCGGCGACTTTCTCGTAGGTGGTGCCGCGCCGCGGACCGTCGTCGGTGGAGACCACCGTGCCGTCAGGCAGGGTCACCGGGGTGATCTCCCGCTCCCAGAAACCGTTGTCGAGCGCCTTTTCCGCCAGGTTCTGCGAACGCACCGCGAATTCGTCCTGGCGCTGGCGGGAGACGCCGCGCAGCTGCGCCACGTTCTCCGCGGTCTGCCCCATAGCGATGTAGATGTCGGGGAGCTTGCCCTCTTCCCGCGGGTCGCGCCAGGGTTCTGCACCGCCCTCGGCGCGGCGGGCGGTGCGTGCCTCAGCCTCGGCGAACAGCGGGTTCTTCGTGTCGGGCAGCGTGTCACTGTTGCCCTTGGTGAAGCGGCTGACCATTTCCACGCCGGCGGAGATGAAGACGTCGCCTTCCCCGGCCTTGATGGCGTGGAACGCCATCCGGGTGGTCTGCAGGGATGAAGAGCAGTAGCGGGTGATGGTGGTGCCCGGGACCGAGTCCAGACCGAGCTGCACCGCGACGACGCGGGCCATGTTGAAGCCCTGTTCGCCACCGGGGAGCCCGCAGCCCAGGAGGAGGTCGTCGATGGTGGCGGGGTCCAGTTGCGGGACCTTGGCGAGCGCCGCGGAGATGATCTGCGCGGTCAGGTCGTCCGGGCGGATGTCCTTGAGGGACCCCTTGAAAGCCCGTCCGATGGGAGAGCGTGCCGTAGCGACGATGACGGCTTCAGGCATGCCTCGGCCTTTCTAGGAGATGCTGACGGGAGTCCACCCGCAGGTCACGGGCGGCTGCGACCTCGTTACCCAGAACGCTAGCCAATCCGACTTCCTACGGACGCGGCCGGGGTCGCTTTAACCGAATTGGAATCGGTTTCTAGTTTGTGGGTGTCTGCTGCGGGGGCCGTGTCCCGGCGCAGCAGCCGCGCCCACAGGCCGAGCGAACCGCGCCTGTGCTCCTCCTGCCCGGCCTGCCGCACTTCGCTTCCGGCCGCCGCCACGGCTGCCGCCGCAGCCCGGTCCACCGGGAGCACCTCCTCGGCATCCGGCTCCGATTCCACCGGCTCCGGCAGCAGCCCCAAGGCCGAGCACAGTGCAGGGAGTACCACGGCCACCGCCCGCCCGTAGCCGCGTGCCGAAGGATGGAACCGGTCCGGACCGAACATCTCCTCGGGATACAGCGAGAACTCGTCCGAGAGGAGGTCGCCCAACGCCACCGTGCTCCCGCCCTCCTCCACCACCGCCACCGTCTGCGCGGCCGCCATCTGCTGGGACGCCCGCCGCGCAATAGCGCGCAGCGGCTGCGGGATCGGCTGCACCGTGCCGAGATCAGGACAGGTGGCCACCACCACTGCCGCACCGGAGGCCACCAGCTCCCGTACGACGACGCGCAAATGGGACACCGCGTCCGCGGGGCGGATCCGGTCGATGACGTCGTTGGCGCCGATGAAGATCACCGCCAGGTCCACCCGTTCGCCGCGCACCCGGTCCAACTGCGCCAGCAGTCCCTGCGAGGTAGCGCCGACTTTCGAGACGTCACGCAGCCGCACCGGACGGTCCGCCACCGCCGACAGCCCCGAAGCCAACTGCACGGGCGGGGTCTGCCGAGGATCGGACACGGCGAAACCCGCGGCAGTGGAATCGCCCATCATGAGCAGGGTGAGCGGCTCGCCCCCGCCCACGCCGTAGACCCCGTCGACCCGGGGACGCTGCCAAGGGGTGACCCCGATCGTCCGAGCGGCGATCTTGGCCTGCAGAAAAAGCAAGGCGACGGTGCTCGCCGCCAGCAGGGTCAACCCGCCGCCGCCGAACATGGTCGCCGCCATGATCCGCCGAGCCTGCGCTGCGCGTAGAGCCATGCGACCGCCTCCCACCGCGAAGCGAGAACCGTCTCTGTATCACGGGTGATACCCGAATACAACGGGGCAAGTCGGAAACGAGACGCGCAGCACTCCCTCCTCCTCCGCCGCAACGGTCCAGGTAAGCGGCGTATAGGGTCAGACGGACACCGGAGTACCGGTACCGCATGCCATGGCCGCCGTCGCATCCCCGACACCGCGGCGGCCCAAGGGGAGGAAAGGGAAGAGTTGATGCGGGTCTCCAACTCTTTGATCGAACTCGTCGGCAACACACCGCTGGTTCGGTTGAAGAAAGTCACGGCCGGACTCGCTCCGACTGTGCTGGCGAAAGTGGAGTACTTCAACCCCGGGGGATCGGTGAAAGACCGCATCGCCCTGCGTATGGTCGAAGACGCCGAACGGCGGGGCCTCCTCAAACCAGGCGGCACGATCGTGGAGCCCACCTCCGGAAACACCGGTGTAGGCCTGGCGATCGTCGCCGCGGAAAAGGGCTACCGCTGCGTCTTCGTCTGCCCGGACAAGGTCGGCGCCGACAAACTCGCGGTGCTGCGCGCCTACGGGGCCGAAGTCGTGGTCTGCCCCACGACCGTCGCCCCCGACCACCCCGAGTCCTACTACTCGGTCTCCGACCGCCTGGCCGCGACGATCCCCGGCGCGTGGAAACCCGACCAGTACTCCAACCCCAACAACCCGGAGTCGCACTACTACAGCACCGGGCCGGAGATCTGGGAGCAGACCGAAGGCCGCATCACCCACTTCGTCGCGGGGATCGGCACCGGCGGCACGATCACCGGCACCGGCCGCTACCTGAAAGAGGTCTCCAACGGCCGGGTGAAGGTCATCGGCGCCGACCCGGAAGGCTCGGTCTACTCCGGCGGCACTGGCCGCCCCTACCTGGTGGAGGGCGTGGGGGAAGACATCTGGCCCGCCACCTACGACACGAAGATCTGCGACGAGATCATCGCGGTCAGCGACAAGGACTCCTTCCTCATGACCCGCCGCCTCGCTAAAGAGGAGGCGCTGCTGGTCGGCGGCTCGTGCGGGCTCGCCGTGGTAGCCGCGCTCAAGGTGGCGGCCCAAGCCGGACCCGACGACGTCATCGTGGTGCTCCTGCCCGACGGCGGCCGCGGCTACCTTGGCAAGATCTTCAACGACGAGTGGATGGCCGACTACGGCTTCCTGGAGCCGGAGACGGAGGAAGCCACCGCCGGACAGGTCCTCGCCGCCAAGGACGACAGCCTGCCCGAGTTCGTGCACACCCACCCGCACGAGACGGTCGGCACCGCCATCGCCATCATGCGCGAATACGGGGTCTCCCAGCTGCCGGTCATGAAGGAGGAACCCCCGGTGATGGCCGCCGAAGTGGTGGGCGCCATCGCGGAACGCGACCTGCTCGACGCGCTGTTCAACGGCCGGGCCCAGCTCGGCGACCCCGTGGAGCAGCACATGAGACCGCCGCTGCCGGTCGTCGGCTCCGGGGAGCCGGTGAGCCGCTGCGTGGAACTGCTCCAAAGCTCGGGAGCGGTCGTGGTGCTCGAGGACGGCAAGCCTTCGGGAATCCTCACCCGCCAAGACCTGCTCGCCCACCTAGCGAGCTGACCGCGGCCCGCCCCACCCCGCGCGGCTGTTCTGGCAGAACCGTGCCCCTAGGGCCCTGGACCCCTCCCCACGGCCCTGGGGCACGGGAAGGGGCCTGCCCAGCAGGGCCGGGCGGGCCATGGGCCAGGCATGCCTGTCCTGGGTGGCATCGAGGCGGGAAGCGGATTTTTCCGGGCCCACCCTCTCAACAGCGGCAGCCGGGTCGTCTAGGGTTTCCTCAGTATTACTGACGAGTACATTACGGAGACGACCCCGTGTCGCGGCTGCTTTCCTGGATGGTGCGTACAGCTTGGTCCTGGGCACGGCGCAAAGCAGACATCCGCTACGGCTCACGTGCCGCCGCGCGCTTCGCCGCCTACGGTGAAGGCACCTCCATCGCCTTTCCCCCCGCCACCATCTTCGGGGAACCCTGGATCGCCCTCGGCTCCCACACCCTGATCGGGGCGGACATCACCCTCAGCGCCGGATACATGCCCGGACTCGACCTCGGACCCAAACCGCTCCTCACCATCGGTGACGGGTGCACGATCGGTCGCGGCTCGCACGTCGTAGCGCACCGCTCCATCGTGTTCGAAGACCACGTCTTCACCGGCCCCTACGTCTACGTCACCGACCAAAACCACGGCTACGCCGACCCCAACACCCCCATCGGCTACCAGTGGCCCACCGAAGCCCCGGTCCGCATCGGCGCCGGATCCTGGATCGGCGCGCACGCCGTGATCCTCCCCGGCGTCAACCTGGGCCGCAACTGCGTGGTCGCGGCGGGTGCAGTAGTGCGCCCCGGCACCTACCCCGACCACTGCGTGATCGCGGGCGTGCCCGGCCGCATCGTGCGCCGCTACGACCCCGAAACCGGGTGGAATCCGCCGCTCCGCACCGATGTGATCGTCCGCCGCGACGACGCTGACACCGAACCCGCTGCCGGATAGCCCCGGCGCGGACCGCCCCGCCGAGCCACGGAAACCCCGGCCGAGCGGGGTGGGACAGGAAAACATGAGACTGCCGGTACTACTGTGGCGCCATGAGTTACGAGGGGTTTGAGACACTGGCCATCCACGCCGGTCAGGAGGCAGACGCCGAGACCGGGGCCGTGGTGGTCCCCATCTACCAGACGAGCACCTACCGCCAAGACGGGGTGGGCGGGCTGCGCGGCGGCTACGAGTACTCCCGCACCGCCAACCCGACCCGCACGGCACTGGAAGAATGCCTGGCCGCGCTGGAAGGCGGGGTGCGGGGCCTGGCGTTCGCTTCCGGCATGGCCGCAGAGGACACCCTGCTCCGCACCATCGCCCGACCCGGCGACCACCTCATCATCCCCAACGACGCCTACGGCGGCACGTTCCGCCTCGTCTCCAAGGTCTTCGAACGGTGGGGAGTGAGCTGGGACGCCGTCGACCTGTCCAACCCGGAGGCGGTGCGGACCGCAATCCGCCCGGAAACCGTGGCGATCTGGGTGGAAACCCCCACCAACCCGCTGCTCAACATTGCGGACATCGCCGCGCTCGCGGACATCGCGCACGCCGCTGACGCGCTGCTGGTGGTCGACAACACCTTCGCCTCCCCGTACCTGCAGCGGCCGCTCAGCCTCGGTGCGGACGTGGTCGTGCACTCCACCACCAAATACCTGGGCGGCCACTCCGACGTGGTCGGCGGCGCCCTCGTGGTCGCCGACGCGGAACTGGGAGAGCGCCTCGCCTTCCACCAGAACTCGATGGGCGCGGTCGCGGGACCGTTCGACGCCTGGCTGACCCTGCGCGGCATCAAAACCCTCGGCGTGCGCATGGACCGGCACTGCGCCAACGCGGAACGCGTCGTGGAAGCGCTCGTCGGCCACCCGGAAGTCGCCGAAGTGCTCTACCCGGGCCTGCCCGACCACCCCGGCCACAAGGTGGCGGTCGACCAGATGCGCGCCTTCGGTGGCATGGTGTCGTTCCGCATGCGCGGCGGGGAGGAAGCCGCGTTGCGGGTGTGCGCGAAAACGAAAGTGTTCACCCTCGCTGAATCCTTGGGCGGGGTGGAGTCGCTGATCGAACACCCGGGGAAGATGACCCACGCCTCCACCGCGGGCTCCCTCCTGGAAGTGCCCAGCGACCTGGTCCGGCTCTCCGTGGGTATCGAAACCGTCGACGACCTCGTCAACGACCTGCTCCAAGCATTGGAGCCGTAGCCGGAAAGCCGTCCCGGGAGGCCCGACTCCCGGGACGGCTTCTCACCCGCGCGGAGCCGCTGCGGCGCCGCTCCTCCACGGCAACAGCCCCAGCCCGCTCATCTGTCGCGGCTGGTCCCTTCCACCGCCTATGATCCGCGCGGACCTTTCCGCCCGGCTCTGTCCGCTCCCGGCCTCCGCTAGGCCGCGGCTCGCGCTGTCTGCCGGGTATCCAGCGGGTGGCCCCCGACCCGCACCTCCGGATGGCGGGGGTTCCCGCACGAACCGTGTCCGAACCGCTGCAAGGGAGTCCTATGCGCGTTTCTGCCCGCCACGCGGCCCTGCTCACCCTTCCCCTCCTCCTGTTCACCGCAGCATGCGAAGGCGAGGAGGACACTGCCGCACCGCAGTCCGACGCCGAGCCGACCCCGTCGGCTTCCCCCTCCCCCGAGCTGCCGACCCTCCACGAACTGGTGCGCGCCCACATCGCCGACACCTGGGAGTACGACGTCGACTATGCCGGTCGGTGCGAAACCTTGAGTGAAGAGGAAGAATTCTCCCTCATCCGAGGGGAGGGGATCTGCCTCAGCTTGTACGCGGACGTGGGGGACAGCACCGTGTTCGTCCTCGGCCCGCCCGCCACTGAGCCGTTCGAAGCGCTGCGGTTGACCACCCCGGACGGGGAGCACTGGGAACTGGTGGAGAACTTCGTCATCGAAGACCCGTACGGCCCCGGCCCCGACTGGCTGGACGAAGCGATCCGCATCAAAGACGACCCCAGCGCCTGGGAGATCACCGCGCCCACCCTGGCCGAAGTAGGGGAGACCTGGCTCGCCGACCGCTACCTGCCGCTGGACTGCGAGGCCACCGGTGAAGGCGGCCCGGACCACGAAGCCTGGTGCGTGCACGTCGAAGGCTCCGACGACGAGGAGAACCCGACCACCGACAGGGGGACGGTGCTCATCACCCGGAACGGGGAGCCATACCACCGGCTGTTCGCGGTCTTCACCGGAGAGGAATGGCGCCTCTACGACGAGTTCCCCGCCACCGAGTGACCGGCCCGGTCACCACCGGGAGCGTTGTGCCAGCAGGTCCCGCACCACGAACGACCCCAACTGGTCGGCGACCGGGCGGAGGGCGCGGCCGCCGTTGCGGGCCACGAGCGCGGTGACGAACTCTTCCAGCCGCGGATCGTCCGCCAGGGAGAACACTGTCATCCGCGCTCCGCGCCGGGTCATCCGGTCCACCTCCGCCAGTGTCAACTCTGTGGTGCGGGGCGAAGGCGGATACGAGAAGTACGGCAGCCCGTCCTCCTCCAGGTGCGCGGTCGGCTCCCCGTCGGTCACCACCAGCACCACCGGCTCGAACTCCGGGTGCCGGTCCACATGCCGTCCGGCAAGCAGCAGCGCGTGGTGCAGGTTCGTGCCTTGGACCGGTTCCGGCGACAACTCCGCCAGCTCGCGGGGAGCCAAGACCCGGGCATGGTCGTTGAACCCGATGACGTAGACCGCGTCCTGCGGAAACCGGGTGGACACCAGCGTGTGCAGCGCCAACGCGGTCTGCTTGGCCACCCCCCACAAACCGCGCTGCACCATGGAATACGACAAGTCCACGAGGAGGCACACCGCGGCCGCGTCGCGCCGCTCAGTCTCCGCCACCTCCATGTCCTCGGGGCGCAACCGGAGACGGCCTTCAGAGGATGCGCCGCGCCGGACCGCGTTGATGGCGGTCCGCACCGCATCCAACGGCTGCTCGTCCCCGAAACGCCACGGCCGGCTGGCTCCGGTCAGCTCCCCGGCCGGGCCCCCTTCCCGCGTGTCGTGCGTGCCGGGACGCCGCCCCGCACCGGACAATACGTCGCGCAGCGCCACCTCCCCGAGCGCCCGCACCGCCTTCGGGGTGAGCTGCACCCGGTCGCGCGACCCCGACAGGTAGCCCCGGTCGCGGAGCTCCCGCTCCAGGGCGCGCAGCCGCGCCACATCCTCGGCTGCGGACCGGCCCAGCACCCGCTGTAGTGCGGCCGTGTCGATGTCGTCCAGCCGGGCCCCCGCGTACCCTTGGCCGAGAGCCTCCTCCAGTTCAGCCAGGTCAGCGAGTTCCGCCACCGCAGTGGTGGCGTCGCCGAGCCCGAGCTCCGCGTCCCCGTCGACCGCGACCCCGCCGGACCAGACCAGGTCGGGGCGGCGGGCCCGCAGCCGCTCCCCGAGCCGCTGGACCGCGTCGGCCAGCCCGGCGTCCCGCATGACCTGCGCGCTAAGCGCCAGCAGTTCGGCCCGCTGCTCGGGGGTCAGCGAGTCGAAGAGCCGCTGCATGGCCGCGGAACGGCAGGCCAGCACGTCCACAAGCTCGTCGAGGGTACGCGGACGGTCCGGGAAGAAGTCCCCGAACTCGGCCATGAACCGCTCGAAGTCGGCCTGGGTGTGCTCCCCGCGGTCGTCCGCGTCCAGCATCCCGTGCAGCGCGTCCAGCATGGCGCGCACCCGCTGCAGCTCCTCAGGCGTGCCCCGGGCCATGGCCTGCCGCATACCGCGGAACTGGGCGTCGAGGATTTCGCGGCGCAGCAGCTCCTGGAGCTGGGTGAACGTCTGACGGGCGTCCGAAGAGCGCCACTGGTAGCCGGCGAGTCGCCGGATCGCCGCGGCCGGATCAGCGGGCAGGTCGTCGAGCTCCCGTTCCCGGAGCCGGGCTTCGTCGCTCGGATCCGGGAAGAGCACCGCCCGCTCCTGGCCCACGGCCTGGTCCAGCAGGCGGCGCGCCTGGGCGAGCGTGCCGTCCAGCCTGCCCTGCGAGCGGAGCTGCTCCTTCCGTTCCCGCACGTGGCGCAGCAGCTCGTCCAGTCCGCGCACCCCGCGGATGCCGCGGCGCAGCAGATCACGCAGCGCCCGCGTGGGCGACGCACCGGCCAGCACCGCACGCCCCAGCGCGTCCACCGCGGAACGCACGTCGAAAGGGGGACGCAACGGGTCGGGGCCGTCCACGTAACTCCGGTAGCGGAATCCGCTCATCTGCGCCTATTCCGGTCAGATCCGGTACCGGGCCCCGTGCGGCAGCGTGTCCTTCGACAGCCTCCGGCTCAAATACAGGCCCTCCAACGCGAGTTCCACCGCGGCCGCCGCATAGCCGGGAGCCGACACCGGATCGTCGTCGCTGTCCGGGGCGACCCGCTTGACGAGCTCCGCCAGCCCGGTGAACGGGCCCACCCGTGCGAGGAGCTCTTCCGCACTCACCAGATCCCCCGACTCCACGGCCGCACCGGAGGAGAAGCGCTCGGTGAGCGGTCCCAAGTCCACTCCGCTGAAGACACGACGGAACGTGTCGTAGACGGCGCGGTTCAGCAAGTGCTCCAAGACCGCGTTCTCCCGGCCCTCCTCGGACAGGTCGAACTCCACCTTGCCGCGCAGCACCGCCGTAATGCACGGCAGGTCACAGACCCGCGCCACCGCCTGCTCGCCAGTCATCGCGGCACGGCGCTCCGCGGAGGCAGCCACCGTCTCCACTGCGGCGATCGCGAACCGGGCCGACACCCCGGAGCGTTCATCCACGGACGGGGACTCGCGCACCAGCCGGGTGAACCGGGCGACCGCTTCCACCAGGTGCGGGGGGACACGCACCTCCGGCGACAGCCGGCTCTCCTGTTCGATCAGGGCGATCTCGTCGTCGAGCTCCACCGGGTAGTGGGTGCGGATCTCCGCGCCGAACCGGTCCTTGAGCGGGGTGATGATCCGGCCCCGGTTGGTGTAGTCCTCCGGGTTGGCGCTCGCCACCACGAGCATGTCCAACGGCAGCCGCAACTGGTAGCCGCGGATCTGCACGTCCCGCTCTTCAAGCACGTTGAACAGCGCAACCTGGACGCGCGCGGCCAGGTCGGGCAGCTCGTTGAGGCAGAACACGCCCCGGTTCGACCTCGGTACCAGGCCGTAGTGCACCGTCTCCGGGTCGCCGAGGCTACGCCCTTCCGCGAGTTTGACCGGGTCGATGTCGCCGATGAGGTCGCCGACGCTGGTGTCGGGGGTCGCCAGCTTCTCGCTGTACCGCTCGTCGCGGTGCCGCCACACGATAGGCAGGTCGTCGCCGTATTCAGCGACCATCCGACGGGCTTGAGGGGAGACCGGCGCGTAGGGGTGGTCGTTGAGCGCGCAGCCCGCCACGGCCGGGCTCCACTCGTCCAGCAGACCCGTGAGTGTACGGATCAGCCGTGTCTTTCCCTGGCCACGTTCACCCAGGAGCACCACGTCATGCCGGGCAAGGAGGGCCCGTTCGAGTTGCGGCAGTACGGTTTCAGAGAACCCCACGATCCCGGGGAAGCGTTCCTCCCCCGACCGGATCCGATGCAGGAGATTTTCGCGGATTTCGTCTTTGACTGACCGGTAGCGGTGCCCCGAAGCGCGCAACGCGCCCAGGGTGTGCGGAAGGTCGACGTGATCGGGCACACCTTCGAGTCTATTCACCGCATCGCGGTTGTGGCGGACACAGGTGTGCGGAATCCCACGCCCCCTGCCACGGCAGAAGACGGCGCCATGCCTGACCCCCGGGATTCTGGGGTAAAGGGAATGTTCCGCATGCAAGGAGAACCGGCAACAAGAGAGAATGGCGATGCCCGTGAGAGACCGCTCACGGTAGACGGCGAGGAGGCGACAGTGACCCGGTTCAGCGACGCCCTGGCTACCGGGGTCGACCTAGTGAGCGCGGCTGAACGCGCAACCAGGCAGGCGCTTGAGCGACTCGACGGCCCAGCCGACCTCGTCTGCGTGTTCGTCAGCGGTATCGACCCGGAGGAAGTGGCGCTCGCTGGGGAACGTGCCATGGCCCTCGCCGAGGGGGCGACCACGATCGGCTGCAGCGCCGGCGGGGTGATCGGCGGTGGGCGGGGCACCGAAGGGCAGGGCGCGGTCAGCGTGTGGGCTGCGATGCTGCCCGGCGTCACCATGACCCCGTTCGAACTCGCCGCGATCGCGGAAGGCGACCAGCTCGCGGTCATCGGCGTGCTGGAACCCACCCCCGCGGACCAGGCGGCGCTCCTGCTGGCGAACCCGTACGTGTTCCCCACGCACACGTTCGTGGAGCACAGCAACACGATCCTGGACGGTCTGCCTATCGTGGGCGGGCTGGCCGACGGCACCTATGGCGGCGACAGCGTCCGGCTGTTCCTGCAGGGCGAGACCGTGCAGGCCGGGGCCGTGGGACTGCTGTTCGGCGGGAACGGAGTGCTGGGCACGGTGGTGAGCCAGGGATGCCGTCCCATCGGCCCCTCCATGGTCGTCACCAAAGCCGAGGACAACGTCCTCATCGAACTGGCGGGCACCCCCGCCTACGCGAAACTGGAGTCCATTGTGAGCGCGCTCCCCCCGGAAGAGCAGCAGCTCGTCGCGGACGGACTCCACATCGGCATCGCTATCGACGAGTACGCGGACCGGCACGAAAGCGGCGACTTCCTGATCCGGGGCGTGCTGGACGCTGATCCGGAGCAGTCGACGATCACCATCGGCGATGTCGTGGACGTGGGGCAGACCGTCCGCTTCCAAGTCCGCGACCAGGCCACCGCAGACAGCGATCTGCTGGAACGGCTGCGGTTGTTCGCTCACGACACCGGCGGCACCGCGGAAGGGGCCCTGCTGTTCTCCTGCAATGGCCGGGGCAGCGGGATGTTCCCGAGCGCCGACCACGACGTACGCCGGGTCCAGCAGATTCTCGGGATTGATGCGGTCGGCGGTTTCTTCGCGGCAGGAGAGATCGGCCCCGTTGCCGGACGCAACCACCTGCACGGTTTCACCGCGTGCATGCTGGCGTTCCGGGGGTGACGGCCCGGCCTCCCGCGGACGGCGCGGCCGCGACCGCCGAGACTAAGGGGTGTGGATGACGACGGTGCGCGCCATCTTGTCGTGCAGTGCCTGAGCCTGGCTGTCGCCGGCGATCACCAGGCAGGACACGCACAGGAAGAGGTGTCCCAGGCACAGCAGGGAGTGCGGGAAGCCGAACACCGCGCTGCGCAGGGCGCTTTGTCCTTGGCTGAGCGGGGTGCCGGTGGCGCTGATCACCCGCAGCCGGGTCATTATCTTGCCGGGGGTGCGCCCAGTCGCGGCGAGGAAGAACCAGTCGTACAGGAACGAGGCCAGTCCCCAGCCGAAGAGGAACAGGAAACCGAACGTGGCGTCGAAGGTATCCGAGGTCTCCTCCAGGCCGGGGTAGGCCAGGAAGACGAGGAACAGGATTCCGAACCCGAGCAGGAACACGAGCACGCTCAGGAGGAAGTAGTCGATGATCCGCGCCCACAGGCGGCGTCCGAACCCGGCGAGGGGCATCCCCGTGGGGACGTGGATGCGAGCGTGCGGGGGATGCGGGACTGCGGGATAGCCCCCGCTCCCCCCGGCGGGATAGGGATGCGGAATCCCGTGCGGCTGTCCAGAAGGGTGGTTCCAGGGAGGAATAGTCACCCGAACATTATCGCTAGTTGTCGCGATATGTGGGGCTCGTGGCTTTCGCCTCCCTTCCCGGGCTAGCCGCGGATGACGTAGGTTCCGGCGACCTTGTCGTGGAGGGACTGTCCCCGGGAGTCCCACAGCGGCCACAGGCAGTCGACGAAGAACGTGATCATGGGGAACGAGAGCAGCGCGAAGAAGAAGTAGCGCCCCAGCGCGCGGCCCACGGACGGGGGCGTCCCCGTGTTCGCGGCGATCACCCGGATGCCGAGCATCCACTTGCCGATGGTCTTTCCCCACTTGGCGTGCGGCAGCGACCAGTAGGCGATGGCGGTGGCGAACGCGGCGAACAGCGCCGTGAGCACGATGGTGATCGCGGCAGGGCTCATCGTGTCCGAGTGGATGTATTCGGGATAGGCGATGTTGTCCACCAGTGCGGCGACTAGGGCGCCGATAAGGATCACCCCGAAAGTGAGCACCTGCGCGAGGACCGAGTCGATGAGGAAAGCGGCGACCCGCCGTCCCCAACTGGCAACCTCGGGCGGCTGCGGGAACACGCCGGGCGGAGGCGGGTAGGCCCCGTGCGGGAAAGGCCCCGGGGCGGGGGAGGCCCCAGGTAGGGCGACGGGGGTTGAGCGGGCGACGGGTGCGGGTGCGTCATAGTGGGGCACTCCAGACGATGGCAACCAAGAGCAGTGAACAGGACGATTATGACGTCTTTCCTGTGGTGCGCTCCCACTCGAGGAGTGGCCGCCAGTGTCCACTGCGTTCCCGACGCCACCGCACAACGCGGAAGGGGTGGCTCTCGGCCACCCCTTCCGCGTTGTGCTTGTAGGGGTTATGAGCCGCCGTTGTACGGAACGGCGTCGAGGATTTCTACGGTCGCTTCCTTACCGCTCGGAAGCTTGTAGGTGACCTTCTCCCCGACTTTCTTGCCGTTGATGGCCTCCCCCAGCGGGGATTTAGGGGAGTACACGTCGATGGGTGCCCCGCTCTCTTCCCGGGAGGCGAGGAGGAAGGTCATCTCTTCCTCGTCGCCCTCGAACTTGATCGTCACCGTCATACCAGGGCCGACCACGCCTTCGCGCTGCGGAGCTTGGCCGACGCGCGCGTTGCTCAGGATCGACTGCAGGTGGGCGATGCGGGCCTCGATCTTCCCCTGCTCTTCCTTGGCCGCGTGGTAGCCGCCGTTCTCCCTCAGGTCGCCTTCTTCCCGAGCGGCTTCGATCCGGTCGGCGATCTCGATGCGACCAGGCCCTGACAAATACTCCAGCTCGGCAGTGAGCCGGTCGTACGCCTCCTGAGTGAGCCAGGTGACGTTGTCATCACGGGTCTCGGTCACGGGAACTCCCTCGATGGTTCTAGGGACCGCGCTCGGGGCGCGGTAGATGAAACTACGAGATTAGCATCGAGCCCATCAATCGGCGTGACGTTGCGTAACGGCAACCGACGCCCGGAATCCCGCTGGACAGCGCGATGCGGACGCCCGACCGGAGTCAGGTTGAGGGCTCAATATCGGTGCTCCTCTTGTCGAGGGGCGGTTGGGAACTACTTGTGGACAGGCTCGTTTGAGAAAGCTTGTTCCCTGCAAGAGACGACTTGTACCGTCGTAGCGCGACGAACGGTGTCGATTGTTGCCTCCACTTCCCGTAGTCCCCCCTCAACAGTCACTTCGGTTGTTCCGACTTCGACGTGGTACTCGTCGTAGGCGCGGATCAGACAGCGCGCACCCGAACTGCTGTTGGTCTGGAAGGAGATTCGAGCCTCCGTGTCGGAGACGATCCGCCACGCGAACGTTTGATGATGCACCTGCCCCAGCGTGTTGCCGCTGTAGCTGAAGAGAGCAGCACCCCAGCCGATCGTGAAGATGATGGCGGCGATAACGCCGAGCACGAAGAAGAACGGCTGGTTGCCGAGGCGTCGCCGCGTGCCCGAGACCGGCTGGGCGGCGGCACGCAAAGGGTTGTCGGGCTGGGGCGGCATAGGGAATCTCCGGAAGTGGGACCTACAGTTGTCTAAGATATCCCTGCCTTAGCAGGCTCACACTCCGCCCGTGCTGTTTCGCGCCGCGCCAGCGCGGACCAGCGGGCTGGCGGGGTGGTGAACGCCGTCCGACTACGACATCGAGGGGCTTCCCAAATTGTCCGAGCGGTTGCGGCTTATGGCCGTGCATGCCCATCCCGACGATGAGTCGAGCAAAGGCGCGGCCACGATGGCGCGCTACGTGAACGAAGGCGCGGAAGTGCTGGTGGTCACCCTCACCGGTGGCGAACGCGGCTCGATCCTCAACCCCGCGATGGACCGTCCGGAGATCCGGGAGAACATCGCGGAAGTCCGGCGCAAGGAAATGGAGGAGGCCCGGCGCATCCTCGGTGTCCGACAGGTGTTCGTCGGGTTCATCGACTCCGGGCTCCCGGAAGGCGACCCTCCGCCCCCGCTGCCTGAAGGGTGCTTCGCGCTGCAGCCGCTGGAGGTCGCTGCCGAACCTGTGGTGCGTCTGGTGCGCGAGTTCCGGCCGCACGTCATGATCACCTACGACGAGCAGGGCGGCTACCCGCACCCGGACCACATCATGTGCCACAAGGTGTCGGTGGAAGCCTTCGAGGCCGCCGCCGACCCTGAGCGCTACCCGGGCACCGGGGAGCCGTGGCAGACGAGCAAGCTCTACTACCACGTGTCCTTCCCCCTGGAGCGTTTCGAAGCCATCGCCAAAGTGCTCAGCGACCGCGGCATGGAGAACCCCTACGCCGATTGGATGAAGCGCTTGGAGAAGCGCGACACGCGGCGCTGGGAGATCACTACGCGCGTCGAGTGCGGCGAGTACTTCGAAGTGCGCGACCGCGCGCTGCTCGCACACGCCACCCAGATCGACCCGAACAGCTTCTGGTTCGCCGTGCCTAACGACATCCAGCGTGAGGCGTGGCCCACCGAGGACTACCACCTGGCGCGGTCCTTCGTCGATACCGAACTGCCCGAGGACGACCTCTTCGCGGGCATCCGCGACAAGGTGTGAGAATTGAGACTATGAACCTCTCGGCGCTCCAGCTCGCAGACTCCGTAAACGACCTGGTGACCCCGGGTCTGCTCGGATTCACCGTCATCGCGCTCATCGGCGGGGTGCTGTTCCTGCTCATGCGCTCCATGCGGCGGCACTTGGACATCGCCCGCTCTCGTGACTTCACCGAGGACTCCGCGAAGGAGAAGGAGGCCGAGCAGACCAAGCCGGAGGACCGAGAGGACTGACCCGGTGTCATGCTGTCGGCCCCGCTGCTCCCGGCGGGGCCGCTGATTTTTTCGGGTGTCTTGAGTCGAGACAACGGGCAGAGTAGGAGATATGCCCAACCGTCTTGCTCACGCCACCAGCCCCTACCTGCTCCAGCACGCCGACAACCCGGTGGACTGGTACCCGTGGGGGGAGGAGGCTTTCGCTGAGGCGCGCCGCCGCGACGTGCCCATCCTGCTGTCCATCGGGTATGCCGCCTGCCACTGGTGCCATGTCATGGCGCGGGAGTCGTTCGCCGACGAGCAGACCGCGCAGATCATGAACGCCAACTTCGTCAACGTCAAGGTCGACCGGGAGGAGCGGCCGGACGTGGACGCGGTGTACATGGAAGCCACCCAGGCGATGACGGGGCACGGCGGCTGGCCGATGACGGTGTTCGCCACCCCGGACGGGGAGCCGTTCTACTGCGGCACCTACTTTCCCCGGGAGCATTTCCAGCGGCTGCTGCTCGGGATCAGCCACGCGTGGCGCACCGATCGCACCGGGGTGGTGGGGCAGGGCAAGCGGGTGGCCGAGGCGTTGAGCGCCCCCCGCACGCTGCCTAGCGGGCCGCCGCCAAGCGCGCAGGTCCTGGAGCAGGCGGTGGCGCGGCTGGCAGCCGAGTACGACACCGTCAACGGGGGGTACGGCACTGCCCCGAAGTTCCCGCCGTCCCCGGTGATGGAGTTCCTGCTGCGCCACCATGCCCGGGTCAGCGACGGCGCGGAGACGGAAGCGCTCCGCATGGTGCGGCACACCGCCGAGGCGATGGCGCGCGGCGGGATCTATGACCAGCTCGCCGGAGGGTTCGCCCGCTACGCGGTCGACGCCACGTGGACCGTGCCGCACTTCGAGAAGATGCTGTACGACAATGCGCTGCTGCTGCGCTGCTACACCCACCTGTGGCGGCAGACCGGGGACGAGCTGGCCCGCCGGGTCGCCGTGGAGACCGCCGACTGGATGGTGGCGGAGCTCCGCACCGCGGAAGGCGGTTTCGCTAGTGCGCTGGACGCGGACAGCGAAGGCGAGGAGGGCCGCTACTACGTGTGGACCCCTGCCCAGTTGCGCGACGTGCTGGGGGAGGAGGACGGTGCCTGGGCCGCTGAACTGTTCGGTGTCACCGAGCAGGGCACTTTCGAACGCGGCACGTCGGTGCTGCAGCTCCGTGCTGATCCGGACGACCGTGAGCGGTACGCCTACGTCCGCGACCGGCTGCGTAAGGCCCGCGCCAATCGGGTCCCACCAGCCCGCGACGACAAGGTGGTGACGGGGTGGAACGGGCTGGCGATCGCGGGGCTCGCCGAGGCGGGCGCTCTGTTGGACCGTCCCGACCTGGTGGAGCGGGCCCGGGAGGCGGCTCGCCTGGTGGTGGAACGGCACTACGCGGACGGGCGGCTGGTCCGGGTGTCCCGCGACGGGGTCCCTGGCACGAGCGCCGGAGTGCTGGAGGACTACGCCAACCTCGCGGAAGGGCTGCTGGCCCTGCACGCGGTGACCGGGGAGACCCGGTGGGTGGGGGTGTGCGGTGAGCTGCTGGAGACCGTGCTCACCCGGTTCACCGACGGTTCGGGCGGGTTCTACGACACCGCAGACGACGCCGAAGCGCTGTTCAACCGGCCGCGCGAGTTCACCGACGACGCCACCCCCTCAGGATGGTCGGCGGCAGCGGGCGCCCTGCTCAGCTACGCGGCGCTCACCGGCTCTTTCCGGCATCGGGAGGCCGCGGAAGCCGCGCTCGGCGTGGTCTCCACGCTCGCAGAGAAGACCCCGAGGTTCGCCGGGTGGGGAATGGCGGTCGCCGAGGCGCTTCTTGCCGGACCGGTCGAAATCGCTGTAGTGGGCCCCAAGGGGGATCCTGTGGCCGAGGAGCTGCACCGCACCGCGCTGCTGGCCACGACGCCCGGGACAGTGGTGAGCCGAGGCGACGGCGTCAACGATGGGGGGATCGGGCTGCTGGAGGGTCGGACCCTGGTGGACGGGCGTCCCGCGGCCTACGTGTGCCGGAACTTCACTTGCCGGCTTCCGGCTACGACCACCGAAGAGTTGACCGCGGAGCTCGCCAGAGCTTGAGCTGAGCAGACCCCGCAAGGGGGGCGTCCTCCCGGAGCAAGCCCCCACGCAGGCTCCGAGAGGACGCGATGACGGGTGCGTGGCGGAGTCTCGTCAACCCGCCACTGTGCTCCCTATCTGATGAGATGCAGGAAACCACGGAATGGTTTACGGGGGATACCGTGATTCCGTTCGCCCGCCTGGTGAGAGCGGGAAGCGGCGGGCAAGGAAAGGAGGAGCGTGTGCGGGCAACCAGGGCTGCGGCGTTCCCGCTGGCCGCGTCGATATTGGCGGCTCCGGCATGCGGTTTCGGCACGCCCTCGCAGGTGATGCCTGGGCTCGCGCATCCGATGGCTTCGTCCGAATCAGGTTTCCAGGTGTCCGACGAGGCCACGTTGCACAACTACACCGGGATCAACGTAGTGCTGCCGGACGGCTGGCACACGGATATCGCCGACAACTGCCTTTCGCCGCCGGAAGTGGGGCCCGCCCCGGGCGGCAACTGCCCGAGCGAGGCGTTGCGCATCCGGATCAACGCGTCTGAAGAGGGGCTGATCGACCCGGAGGGCGCGGAGTTGACGGACCCGGACAGTTGGCGGCGGCCGTGGGCGTCGTGCCCGAAGCGCCCCGAGCTCAATGCACGGATTCGGGCCGAGCACTCCGAGATCGTTGAGCACGGCGATTTCCTGCTGGTCAGCGGGGAAGAGACGAAGTACAGCGAGTGGCTGATCACGTGCACGGGCGGGGGGACATTCCGCACTCGCGCCTGGTATGTCCCCGAAGCGGACTTGGAATTCGATGTGCCGGTCATGGTGGAGGAGCGCGCCGAAGAGTATGACCTGATCGTCCGCTCAGCGGATCTGTCCCGCTTCAAAGCGATCTCCTGACCTGCGGCGGGTGCTCCCCGGGCACGGCAGCCGAGTACGGGGCCCGGAACTGCTCCGACCACTGCGGAACAGGCGGTTTCGGGGGCGGGACAAGTCGGAGCAGAAAAGTCTGCATCCGAAAGTCCCTGCGGTGCACAGCGCTGATAGCGGTATTCCTCTCCTGCCGGCTGGGGGCGGCCGGGGAATGGTCTGACTCCAGCCGACCACCACACCCGTGGGGCATTTGTTGGGTTTTGTCATTATTTGTCGGGTAATGATCTTTTATCCCTGAGGTGAGGTGCCGGGAAAAGCCACCGGCTGCACCGCGGCGCGGTGGTTCGGCACAGTTCACCGTCGTGGAGGTGACCGTTGACGAACTGGTGACGCCATAGCGGAGAGGAACAGCGATGCAGTCGTTTTTCTGGGTGATCCCCGCCCTCGTTCTGGCTGTAGCCGTCTTCTACTCCGTTGTCGCTGTCGCGATCCGCGACGAGGAGACGGAACGGACCCTGTTCGACCCGGTTTTCCCGGTCTCTTTTCGCGGCCTGGTCAGGGGCCTGGTCAATTTCCGAGTCGCGAATCCACCGGCCACAGTCCACGGTGCGCTCCGCCGGCTGCGGGAACAGCAGGGCCGGGATATCGCTGAGCCGGGCCTGGACAGCGACGTCAGCATTGCCGGTGCGGACCACGCCGTCACGGCGGTGAGCCGTTCCGCACCGCAACTGCGCAGAGACGACGCTCCCGCGGCCCGGGAAGACGCGGGACCGGCCCCCGAGACTCGCTGCTCTGCCCGGTAACGAGGGCCAGCCGAAGGGACGGAGAACCGCGGCAGGACGCGGAGCTGTTCCTGCTTTTCCGGGCGCACTCCCGAAAAGACCGGAGCTACGAGATCAGCCGGAGCCCGTCCAGAATCTCCGCAACCGTCTGCGGCTGGTGCTCCGTTTGGCGGATCTCCAGGTAGAGGGTCCGCTCCTGGCCGCGGTGCTGCAACACGGCAGCAGTAAACACGTCCCCTTCGGAACTGTCCGGGGAGCAGTCGACCCACTGCCACAGTTCGCCGTCCCAGTGGGCGTTGGTGAACCGCTGCCGCTGCGGCTGGCCCGAGCACAGACCAGAAGAGATCAGCCGGTCCAGGTCGGGGGACTGGCCGTCAGAGACGAACAGTCCAGCGAACAGGCCGGAGACCGACTGTCTGGCATCGGACCAGGCGTCGAGATCCGTGGCGACCAGCAGGCCCGGTTCATGGCCCCCGGGCAGGCCGAGTTCCCGCGGCGACCACCCGTTGAGCTGCATCTGGCGGAGCCACGGGGTGGGCACCCGCACGTGGAGTTCTCCGCTGGCGTCGTAGATCTCCATCATCGGCAGATGCGGGGAGGCCGAGGCTGCCGGAGCCACCCCGAGCACGGCCACCGCGGTCGCGACCAAGGCGACCAGGCGGGTCCACGTGGCGCGGTACCGCTGCCACCACGGTGTCGCCAACTCCAGGTCGGGCGACATGCGGATCTCCCGGATACGGGAGGTGAAAGTCGCCGCGTCGGGCGGCCGGTCGCTGCGGTTCGGGGACAGCGCCGACATGATGAGCTCGTCGAGGGCAGGCGGCACCCCAGGGCGCAGCCGGCTCGGCGGGACACGCACCGGAGGGCTGGGCGGGCGTTTGCCGGTGACCAGTTCGTAGGCGACCGCGCCCAGCGAGTAGACATCGGCGCGGACATCGATGTCGCCGCCGACCACGCTCTGTTCGGGGGACATGTAGCCGGGGGTGCCCGCAGACGCGGTGAACCCGGAGGCACCGTCGATGCTCTTGGCGAACCCTAGGTCGGCGACGAGCACCCGCTCCCCGACCGGGCTGGACTGCAACAGGACGTTCGACGGCTTGATATCGCGGTGGATGGTGCCGTGCCGGTGCAGCACGGTCACACCTTGCCCGATCTCGGTGAGCAGCCGGAGCGCCTCGTCGAGCGGCAGGGGACCCTGGGCGATCCGGTCGGCGACACTGCCCCGGTCGGCGTAGGTCATCACAAAGTAGGGGCGGTCGTCGGGCAGGGTCCCGATGTCGTGGACACGCACCAGCCACTCGGAGTCGGCTTGGCGCAGGATGCGCGCCTCTTCGACGAAACGCTGGTGAATGTCGAGGTTGTGTGCCCAGTTCTCAGCGAGCACTTTGATAGCGACCGGGGTGTCGAGCAGATCGTCGTGTCCCAACCAGACGGTGGCGAACGAGCCCGAACCCAGCCGCCGCAGGACGCGATAACGCCCGAAACGTTCCGGTTGTGCCACAGGTATTGCTTACCACGTCTTGGTGACCTTGACACCGTGATCTTGCCATGGGGAGGAGGGCGGAGGGCGCCGTCTGTGCACGCGCACGAGCACGCCGCCGGGCTCCGGGCCCTGTGCTGGCGTGTTTTCCCGCCCGCGCGTGCGGGCCTTCTTTCAGAGAGTCGGAGTAAGCGGGGGGAGTGCCCCGCGGTCGCTATGCCGCCGACATACCCCGGTTTTGTGTTCCGTTCGTCACAGTTAGTGCATCCATCGTCCGGGTGCGAGAACGTGGGCTGGGCACGGTAGCCGCGATGCGCGCCGGAGCTGGCCACCGCCGTGACCGGTACGGTCCCGTCATCCTGCCCACGTCCTTGGAAGCATGGACTCCCCACACAGGCTGCGGGCTGTGTGCTCGGCCTGGGCGGTGCGATGGCTGCGATCACAGGACTCGTCTGAGGTAGCCGAGTCCATGCGGCTCGGCGGCGCTTGCGCCACGGCGCTCCGGCCACAGGCCGTGTCGGATATCAGGATTTCTCGGTCAAAGGTGTGCTGGTCGATGCGTGGGGCAGAAGACCACCGCGCCGAACTCAGCGGCCACCTCGATACGGCGGTAGGAGTAAGCGGCCATCCGCTGTCGTCATTGATGTGATCGACAAGGGGAAGTGTGGTTGGCCCCTTTCCCGGTGAGTGGTCCCAGCCCACAGCAGTCAGGGGAGCCCGTCCACGCCAGGGCAGGCGAGACGCTGAGGCTGGTCGCGGGCAGCGGGGTAGCGCAGCCTTGAGCCCGCTCCTGCAGGGGGCCGGTGATGTCGACGGGGCGGCTGGCGCGGGGAGGAAGTCAGGATAGTGCCGATATTTCTGGAATGTGTGGGAATGTCGTGGTAGCAGAGGTGCACGCATCAGGATTGGCCGCTGCAGCACCTTGCCTTAGATGCAGAATCTTGTCACGACTGGTCAGCAGTTCGGGAAAATGTGTCAACCTTTTTGCGGAGGTATGCGTGTAATAGCTGGACGCGACTATCGTCAGTGGGGAGTGTCCGTCGTGACCAAAGCAGACCAGTCTTCTGAAACGGTAAGCCCCAACCACGCTCCGGGTGAGGAAGAGTCCCTCGAGCAACTGGCGCTGCGCGCCAAAGAGGGGGACGAAGCCGCGCTCGAAGAACTGCTGCGCCGCATCCAACCTGACGTCCTGCGTCGCTGTGCCCGCTTCCTGCCCTACCGGCAGGACGCTGAGGAGGCCTGCCAGGACGCGCTGATGCGGGTGGCCGCCAACATCCAGAACTTCCGCGGCGATTCGATGTTCACGACCTGGCTCTACACGGTGGTCTCCAACTCTGCGCGGCAGACCTACCGGGCACTCAAGCGGCGGGCCGCGGAGATGCCCACGGAAGCCGACCGCCTGCCGCACCGCACTGACCCGCGCACCACGAGCGTCATCGCCGGGTCGCGGATCGACCTGCTGGAAGCGCTCGACCAGTTGGAGAAGGACCGGCCTAACCTGGTCGCCCCCCTCGTGCTGCGCGACCTGTGCCAGATGGAGTACGGGGAGATCGCAGCCCAGCTCGACCTGGCGCTGGGAACCGTCAAATCGCGTATCCACGAAGGCCGCAAACGGGTTCGCCAGGCCCTCGCGGTGAACTGAGGGGCATTCCACGCAAAAGACGGCGAAGGAGATGGTCGTCGCAGTCCCAGTTCTTGACTACTGTTAAGGACTGATCGACGGCTGAAGCAACCCGTCGTGCGATCATGCCTGCGGTGGTGTTCCGGCACGGTGCACGTGCCGGAGACCCCGCGTGTCCGCTGCCGTGTTCGCGGCCTCGAAGGTGTCAGGAGAGGTACTACCGTCCATGGGGCTGTTGCGCATCCCTCTCTACCGGCTGTACGAACGGCGCTTGGAGCGTGCGCTGAGCAACGCTCCAAAGCCCCGGCACGTGGGAGTGATCCTCGACGGGAATCGCCGGTGGGCCAGGCTCAGCGGACTGTCCAGCCCGAAAGAAGGGCACCGGGCGGGCGCCGAGAAGATCTTCGAATTACTCGACTGGTGCGATGAAGTCGGGGTGCAGGTCGTCACCCTGTGGCTGTTGTCCACCGACAACCTCGCGCGTCCCCCCGAAGAGCTGGAACCGCTGTTCGAGATCATCGAGAACACAGTGCGGCGGCTCTGCAACGAAGGGCGGCGGGTCAACCCCATGGGCGCCCTCGACCTGCTGCCCGCCTCCACAGCCCAGGTGATGAAGGAAGCGGGGACCACCACCGAGCGCAACCCCGGGCTGCTCGTCAACGTCGCCGTGGGATACGGCGGGCGCCGCGAGATCGCCGACGCGGTCCGCTCGCTGCTGCTCGAAGAGGCCGCGAAAGGCACCACGCTGGAGGAGCTGGCTGAGCGGCTCGACCTCGACGACATCGCCAAGCACCTCTACACCCGCGGTCAGCCCGACCCCGACCTCCTCATCCGCACCTCCGGGGAGCAGCGGCTCTCCGGCTTTCTGCTGTGGCAGAGCGCCCACTCGGAGTTCTACTTCTGCGAAGTCTTCTGGCCCGCGTTCCGCAAGATCGACTTTCTGCGCGCGCTGCGCTCCTACAGTGTGCGCCAGCGGCGTTTCGGCTGCTGACAGCCTGTTCTCCCAAGGGTCGACCGGGTTAAGGTAACGACTTATTCACGAATTGGTCGAATAAAGGTCTTGCTCTTTCGGATGAGCGGGGTACCGTCAATAGCGGTGGTGGGGTGCGCATACCCACCACGCGGGAGGCCCCGACTCATTGATGCTCCTGGCGAGACAGGAAACCATCACGAAGGGGGCCGGTCCCGGCCCTCATGGGGCTGGTCCCGGTCCTTGGATTCCCGTGAGTCTAGGGCGCTTGACCGCGCCCAGGGGGAGAACGAGTGGCTAGTTCCTCGACCGTTCACCGTGACCCTGTCCGCCCTAGCCCCGCCGCAGGAGACAGCAGCCGGCGCACCTACGTCCTCGATACGAGTGTCCTGCTGGCGGACCCCCTGTCGATCACCCGTTTCGCCGAGCACGAGGTGGTCCTGCCGATCGTCGTCATCTCTGAACTGGAAAGCAAGCGACACCATCCTGAACTGGGCTATTTCGCCCGGGAGGCGCTGCGCAAGCTCGACGATCTGAGGGTCGCTTACGGTGCTCTCGACACTCCGGTAACGGTCAACGACCAGGGCGGCACGCTTCGGGTGGAACTGAACCACAGCAACCCCGAGGTCCTCCCGGCCGGGTTCCGGCAGGACGACAACGATACGCGCATCCTCACCGTGGCGCGCAACCTCGCCGCCGAGAACAACAACGTGGTCCTGGTCAGCAAGGACCTTCCGCTGCGGATCAAAGCCTCGTCGGTGGGTCTGGCCGCAGACGAGTACCGCGCGGAACTGGCCATCGAGCACGGATGGACCGGAATGGCGGAGCTCGAGGTTCCTGCCCACAAGATCGAGGAGCTCTTCGCTCACGGAACCACCGATATCGAGGAGGCGCGGGACCTGCCGTGCCACACGGGCCTGGTGCTGGTCTCCGAACGGGGCAAGGCCCTGGGCCGGGTGCTGCCTGACAAGTCGGTCAAGGTGGTGCGCGGCGACCGTGACGTGTTCGGCCTGCATGGGCGCAGCGCGGAGCAGCGCATCGCCCTTGACCTGCTCACCGACCCGGAGGTCGGCATCGTCTCGCTGGGCGGTCGGGCCGGTACGGGCAAGTCGGCGCTGGCGCTGTGCGCCGGGCTGGAGGCGGTCCTGGAACGCCAGCAGCACCGCAAGGTGGTGGTGTTCCGGCCGTTGTACGCGGTGGGCGGTCAGGACTTGGGGTACTTGCCGGGCACCGAGTACGAGAAGATGTCGCCGTGGTCGCAGGCGGTGCACGACACTCTCTCGGTGCTGACCACGCAGGACGTCATCGACGAGGTCGTGGACCGCGGCATGCTCGAGGTGCTGCCGCTCACCCACATCCGGGGCCGTTCCCTGCACGACTCGTTCGTGATCGTGGACGAGGCGCAGTCGTTGGAGCGCGGCGTGCTGCTGACCGTGCTGTCGCGGCTCGGGGAGAACTCGCGGGTGGTGCTCACCCATGACGTCGCCCAGCGGGACAACCTCCGGGTGGGCCGCTACGACGGGGTGGTCGCGGTGATCGAAAAGCTCAAAGGGCATCCGCTGTTCGCCCACATTACGCTGACCCGGTCGGAGCGCTCTCCGATTGCTGCGCTCGTCACGGAGATGCTGGAGGGCTGACCGCCGCAGACATGGGCGTTTGTCCGGTTTTCTGGGCAGGCGCCCTTATTTTTAGACGGGGGTGCTATGGAATTGGTTGTCAAAAAAGCCCCAATATGTAATGTGGTCTATGTCACCCATGGGTGTAGCGTGACGATGCCGAGATCTTGCGGCAAGGTTGTTTCTGTTCCGTTCAGACCCCGAGAGCGCGCATTCCGCAGTCGTCTGTGGTGACTCCCCAAAACCACCCCTGCGCGCGGTGATCTTCGGCGACACGGCAGCCGGTGGTGTCCGTTGATTCGCCTGTCGCCCACCCAGTCCCTTGTCAAGATCCGGGGTGTATTCGAGCGCATGGGAAGCCACCGGACATGCGACCGTTGAAAGGCCAATCCTTGCTGAAGAACCGAATTTCGTTGCGGCTCGCTACCGCGGCTGGAACGGCGGCGCTCACTGTCGCCGGTGCAACGTTCGGCTTCTCCGCTTTCGCCGCCGATACCGGCGCCGCGCCGGACCAGGCTGCCTCAGCCGCAATCCTGCCCGACGAAGCGGACACAGAGTCCTTCTTCCCCGACGACTCCCAGGGAGTCCCGGCGGGTCAGCTCGAACAGGCCAGCACTGAGCGGGAGCAGGCTCTTGCGCAGTCCCTCGCCACCGCCAGCGGCACCCTGGAAGAGGAAAAGGAAGAAGAGGAAGAACCGGAACCCGTATCCATCCCCAGCGGCGACCCTCGGGCGATCGCCCAGGCCATGCTCGCCGACTACGGCTGGGGATCCGACCAGTTCAGTTGCCTCGACTCCCTGTGGCAGCGGGAGAGCAACTGGAACCCCCAGGCCCGCAACCCCTACTCCGGCGCCTACGGCATCCCGCAGGCGCTGCCCGGCGAGAAAATGGCCAGCGCCGGATCCGACTGGCAGACCAACCCCGCCACCCAGATCAAGTGGGGACTGGGCTACATCAAGGACCGCTACGGCAGCCCGTGTGCGGCCTGGGAGCACTCGCAGAGCGTCGGCTGGTACTAACCACGCCCGCGCAAACGCCGCGGGCCTGGCAGGAGGCCAGGCCCGCACCACGCGCACCACGGCGGTGGCCTTCCGCGGCCACCGCCGTTACTGGTTCCGCTGCTACTTCTGCGAGTTGGTCATCGCCAGCACGTCGAGCGCCTCATCCAACTGGGCCTCGGTCAGCTTGCCCTGGGCGATGTACCCGCGTTCGATCACCACCTGGCGGATCGTCTTCCGCTCCGCGAGCGCCTGCTTGGCGACCTTGGCGGCCTCCTCGTAGCCGATGTAGCGGTTGAGCGGGGTGACGATCGACGGCGACGATTCCGCGTACTCGCGGCACCGCTCCTCGTTAGCGGTGATCCCGGCCACGCACCGGTCCGCGAACACCCGGGAAATGTTGGCCAGCAGCCGGATCGACTCCAGCACGTTGCGGGCGATCAGCGGCAGTTGCACGTTCAGCTCGAAGTTGCCGGTCGACCCGCCGAACGCCACCGCGGCATCGTTCCCCACCACCTGCGAGGCCACCTGGAGCATCGACTCGCACAGCACCGGGTTGACCTTGCCCGGCATGATCGACGACCCCGGCTGCAGGTCCGGCAGGAAGATCTCGCTGAGACCGGTCCGCGGACCCGAACCCATCCACCGGATGTCGTTGGCGATCTTGCAGAAGCTCACCGCGATCGTGCGCAGCTGACCGGACAGCTCCACCAGAGCGTCCCGCGCCCCCTGGGCCTCGAAGTGGTTG
The DNA here is from genome assembly GCF_017577275.1 of Thermobifida sp. NCBI lineage: Bacteria > Bacillati > Actinomycetota > Actinomycetes > Streptosporangiales > Nocardiopsidaceae > Thermobifida > Thermobifida sp. The sequence continues at coordinate 515,215 of NZ_PITY01000020.1, read as the reverse complement.
CGCGCCTCGGTCAGCGGCAGCCCCGTAGCCCGCGCAATCTCCGCGATCACCTTCGCGGAGAAGCCCTCCGGCGTGTTGATCCCGGTCCCCACGGCCGTACCGCCCAGCGGAAGCTCCGCGACCCGCGGCAGGGACGCTTCGATCCGCTCAATGCCGTACCGCACCTGCGCGGCGTACCCGTCGAACTCCTGGCCCAAGGTCACCGGAGTCGCGTCCATCAAATGGGTGCGGCCGCTCTTCACCACGGTGGCGAACTCCGACGCCTTCGCCGACAGCGTCTCCTCCAAGTGCTTCAGCGCCGGAATCAGCTCGTTGATCAGCGCGGAGGTCGCCGCGATGTGAATCGAGGACGGGAACACGTCATTGGACGACTGGGACGCGTTGACGTGGTCGTTGGGGTGGACCGGCTGGCCCAGCCGCTCCGTGGCCAGCGTCGCGATGACCTCGTTCGCGTTCATGTTGCTGGACGTGCCCGACCCGGTCTGGAACACGTCCACGGGGAACTGGTCGTTCCACTTGCCCGCGGCGACCTCCAGCGCGGCCTCGCGGATCGCCTCGGCCATGTCCTCCTTGATCACACCGAGCTCAGCGTTGACCTTCGCCGCCGCAGCCTTGATGTGGCCCAGTGCCGCGATGTGCGCGGCCTCCAGGCCCTGCCCCGAGATAGGGAAGTTCTCGACCGCGCGCTGGGTCTGCGCCCGCCACTTGGCCTCGACAGGAACCTTGACCTCGCCCATCGAGTCCCGCTCGATGCGGTATTCAGTCATCTAAAAGACCTCCAGGACAAACCTCGTTGCATGTGCCGGTCAGGCTCACAGGGAGGGCGGTGCTGCGGGGACGCGCCCCGCGGCAGCAGGAGACCAGTCCGGGCGCAGCACCCGCCGCCGGCAGCCCGGCCAGCCGCGGAAAACCACTCCCACTACGGTCCACCTTTCCGCACACCCACGGTGCGCCCCGTCCCGGGGCCCCGTCGGCGACCATCCATCCCCTACGGCTGTGGAGGCGCGAGCAGACCCGGTGCCCGGGGCACTGCGGCTGCCCGCCCGGGACACTGACCCCGAAGGCGTGCGCGGACCGCACCCCTTGATCCCGGTTGCACACCTGCCACAACTCCCCACTCAAGCCTCAGCCAGACCACAGACTGCCAGACCGGTCCCAGCCTGCCGTGCGCAGCCCTCCCGCAACGGCAGGCAGGCCACGCGCCCCGCTCACCTCAGTTCACGCCGCGGCCGGCCACGCCCCAGCCGCCGCTTCCGGGACGTGCTGACCCGCACCGAACCGAACAGGCTGACCCCGTCAACCTCCAGCACGGGGGCGTGACGCAGCGGCGAGGGGTGGACTGCGGCCCGCCTACCGAACAAGGAGCGGCGCCGGATCCGCACCTCCATGCCTTCCGGCACGCGGATCACCACGCGGCCGAAGAACGCGGAAGCGGCCACCGCCACCCGGTCCCGGGCGAGCAGCGCGTCCCGCAAGTCCAGCTCGGCACTACCGAACAGGGAGAACACCCACTGCTGGCTGGGGACCACCCAGCGTCCGCCCCGCCGCTTCGCACCGAACAGCGCGGCCACCGGCCCGGAGTCCAACCGCAGCGGCTGCGCCTCCGGCGGCACCAGGTCGGTGGTGAGCCCCACCAGGTCGCCGAGGCGGCGTGCTGCGGCAGCCCGGTCGCTGCGCTCCTGGAATTCTTCGAAGTCCAAACGGCCGTCCGCCACTGCCTCGCGGAGCACCGCCAGTACACGCTCCCGGTCCGCGTCGGATGCCCGCAGCCGTTCCGGGGAAGTTCCCTCCATCACACCCGTCAACAGTACTTCCCGACACCGTGGCCGCAGAAAAAATCATTAGGACCACATCCGACCGCCGATTACGGTGAACCCCATGACTTCGTCGTCGCAGCCCGCAAGGCCAGAACCTTCCCCGGACCCGTCAGCGGACTCGCCACCGGCGATCTCGCTCCGCGGGGTCGTGAAACGCTTCGGCGACATCACCGCCGTCAACGGCCTCGACCTGGACGTCCCCCAAGGTGTCGTGCTCGGACTGCTCGGCCCCAACGGGGCAGGCAAGTCCACCACCATGCGCATCCTCACCGCGCAGAGCACCGTGGACGAAGGACACGTCAGCGTCCTCGGCCATCCCATCCCCCAAAAGTCGAAGTGGGCGCGCTCCCTCATGGGAGTGGTGCCCCAGCACGACAATCTCGACGAGGAACTCACCGTCGAAGAGAACCTGCGCAGCTTCACCTACCTGTACCGGGTGCCGCGCCGCGAACGCGACGCCGCCGTGGAGCGGGCACTGCGCATCGCCCACTTGGAGCATCGGCGACACGAGTTCACCGAGAAGCTTTCCGGGGGGATGCGCCGCCGACTGCTCATCGCCCGCGGCCTCGTCCACCGTCCCCGCGTGCTCCTCCTCGACGAGCCCACTGTCGGCCTCGACCCGCAAGTCCGCCAAGAACTGTGGGGGCTCATCTCCGCCCTCCGGGACGAGGGGGTCACGGTCCTCATGTCCACCCACTACATCGAAGAAGCGGAGCGGCTCTCCGACGAAGTGGCGCTCATGGCCAAGGGACGCATCGTCGAACGCGGCGAACCCGCCGACCTGATCGCCAAATACGCCGGGAAAACCGTCGAGGAGTACCAGATCGGGGCGGAAGGTGTCGAAGAACTAGAGAAAGTCATCCACCACGCCGGGTTCACTACGCGGCGCACCGGCTCCACCCTTTCCGTGCTCCGCGCCGAAGAACTCCCCGATTCGCTGCGGGACCGGCTCGGCACGGGAATGCGCCGCGCCAGCAACCTGGAAGACGTGTTCGTCACCCTGACCGGGGAGACCGTAGAGTGACCGCAACCGAGAACACCACCGTAGACCGCCCACGCCCCGGAGGATTCGAGTTTGCCCCCGTCCTCGGCATCCTCGCCCGCGAGTGGGCGCTGTACCGGCGCACGTGGGCGCCCATCACCTTCTCGTCGATCGTCGAACCCGTGCTGTACCTGCTGGCTTTCGGCATGGGCATGGGGGCGCTCGTCGGCAGCATCGGCGGCTACGACTACATCGAATTCCTCGGCACGGGGATCGTGGCGATATCCGCGCTGTTCACGTCCATGTTTCCGGGGCTGATCAACACGTTCGTGCGCCGCCGCTTCCAGCACACGTACGAAGGGGTGCTGGCTGCCCCCGTGGACGTGCGGGAACTGGTCACCGGTGAAGCGCTGTGGCTGGGGTTGAAAGCCGGCGTCTACGGCTGCGCCCCGCTGCTCGTCGCTTTCGGGTTCGGCCTCGACCCGGTCTGGCCGATGCTGTTCGTCCCGGTCATCGCGGCCGCCACCGGGTTCGGGTTCGCGCTCTTCGGCATCCTGCTGTCCGCGATCATCCCGTCGATCCGGATGGCGGACTATGTCATCTCCGGGGTCATCACCCCGATCTTCCTGGTCGCGGGAACGTTCTTCCCCATCGACCAGTTGCCGGAGTGGGCGCAGACAGCGGCCATGGCCAACCCGCTCTACCACTGTGTGGAACTGATCCGCGGCTGCGCTTTCGGTATCGAAGCCCTGACTGCCCTCGGCCATGTGGCAGTGCTCGTGGGGTTTGCCGTGGTCGTCTGGGTCCTCGCTGTCCACCAGATGCAGCGCCGCCTCATCGACTGACCCGTTCCACCGGCGAGAACACAGCAAGGGTGGGGGGCAGCGGACCGTCCGCCGCGCCCCACCCTTAGCGGTTGGTGCGGGATCACTCAGGGCTGGGAACCCAGCGCAGGTTGAGCGTCGCCGAGCCGTTCTCCTGGAACTGCAGGGCGCCGCCCAGGCCACCCCACTGGTTCGGACGCGCGTCCTCCCACATTTCGGCTGCGACCCGCAGGTCCATGTAGAGCGCCAGGTGGGCTTTCTCCAACCCGCTCATCGTCTCCTGGAAGACCGGGTCGTCACCGAGCCGCCCCGTTCCGGCGCTGCCCATGGAGATCACCGTGGTGTCGCCGTCGGTGGTCACCGAAGGCGAAGGGCCGAACCCGGTGCTCATGGGGGAGACCAGCTCGTCCCACAGAGCGCTGTCTGCGCCTGTCAGCCGCAGTTCGAAGGGGATGTCGCTGTACCCGAAGTAGTCTAGGCCCTCCAAGTCGGTCATGCCGAAGGCCGTCTTGGTGCCCAGAAGCTTGTGGAAGTCAGCGGGCAGGCGCACGCCCAGCTCCCGCATCGCGCTGTCGAACTCCTCGTAGTCCTCGGACGATTCGATGCTCCCCTGGTTGGCTTCCCAGAAAGCCTGGGCGACAGCGTCCAGCCCGTCCCCGCCGAGCGCGATCACCGAGTTGTCGGGCAGGTCGTGCAGCGCGGTGATGCCCCCGGTAGGCACCGACTCGGCGAAGATAGTGTTGCCGTCAAGCGCCGCGTTGACCAGGTTGGCCTGGAATTCCAGGTACTTGCTCTCCATCCGCACGACCGCGACGAGCCGGCCGGTGACTTGGCCGAGCTCAGCCAGGTCTTCCAGGTCGGCGTCTGCGGCAAGCACCTCGTTGTGGACGATCGCGCCGTAGTCGATCCACGCCGTGGCGATTCCCCGGCCGATGTCGGAGATGTCGTCGGCGAAGTCCTCGTTGTCCTCCAGCGTGCCTTCGTTCTCGACGAGGAAGCGCCGGTCGTTGAGCGCGTCCTGGGAGTCGGTGAGGATCGCGAACCCGTCGACGACTTCGAAGAAGAGCGTGTCGTCCTCGCTCTGGATCCGGGTCAGGGTCTCCTCTGCGAGCTCCTCGTCCTCCACGGCGAGGGCGATCGCGTACAGGGGCTCCTCGTTGCCTGCCCAGACGGCAACACCGAAACGCTGCCCCAGCCACGGTTCGACCTCGGACGCGTAGTCGAGCTCGACGTTGGGGAACAGCTCTTCGAACAGCTCCTCACCGAAGTCGTCTTCGGCGCTTTCGAACTCGTCTTTCAGCGTGTCAGGGAGCCGTTCGTAGAACTGGGCGTAGGACGCCCACTGCTGGCCCGTGGGCTTCAGGTCGAGCTTGGCGAACACTGCCGAGGAGCGGGGGAGGACCGACTCGGGCTGCGCCCCGCCGAACAGGTTGTTCACCAGGGCCACGGACGCCCACACCCCACCGCCGATCAGGGCCACGGCCAGCACGATCGACAGCGGAATGAGCCAGACCGGCTTCTTGCGGGGCGGCGGGCCGCCCGGGCCGCTGTGCATCGGCTGCCCCGAGGGCGGAAAACCCGGACCGCCCGGACCGTGCGGGGCCGCTAGCGCCGCCCCAGAGGGTGCTCCCTGCGGCTGCCCAGACGGTACGCCCTGGGGCTGTCCCGGGGGTGCTCCCTGAGGCTGTCCAGGCGGAGCCCCCTGGGGCTGCCCCGGGGGTGGCCCCAGGGGCTGTCCGTGGGACGGTGGCGGTCCGGCAGGGTGTCCGGGAGGCATTCCCTGCGGCTGTCCCTGGGGCGGATATCCCGGACCGGTCGGCGGTCCCGGTGGCGGCTGCTGCTGGCCCCACTGGGGAGACTGATCAGATGGGTCAGGGTAGGACATGGGACCTCCGGACACGAGGTTTCTCAACGTTCGTTCCAGGCGCTTTTGACCTCCCGTGGAACTTTCTGGTTTCTTGCTATACCGGTTCGTGGCCGAAAAGTGACCGGGCCCGGCGAGCAGCGCCGAGCCCGGTGATCAGCGTGGCGATGCCTCAGCGGGCACCAGAAACGTCCACTCCGCGGTAGGACGACAGCTTGCGCAGCCGGTGCTCGCTGCTGATCCGGCGGATCGTGCCGCTGCGCCCCCGCATGACCAGCGAATCAGTGAACGCCCCGCCGTCCACGTACTTCACTCCGCTGAGCAGCTCCCCGCCGGTGATCCCGGTGGCCGCGAAGAACACATCCTCTGACGAGACCAGGTCGTCAGTGGTCAGCACCCGGGACAGGTCGTGTCCTGCGGCCTCAGCCTTGCGCCGCTCCTCGTCGTCGCGCGGCCACAGCTTCCCCTGGATCACCCCGCCCAGGCACTTGATGGCGCACGCCGCGATGATCCCCTCCGGGGTGCCGCCGATCCCCAGCAGCAGGTCGACACCGGTACCGGCGCGTGCCGCCATGATCGCCCCGGCCACGTCACCGTCGGAGATGAACTTGATGCGGGCCCCGGTCTCCCGCACCTCGTGGACCAGCCGCTCGTGCCGCGGCCGGTCGAGGATGACCACGGTGATGTCCCGCGGGTCGCCGCCCTTGGCTTTAGCGACCGCGCGAATGTTGTCGGCCACCGGCGCGTTGATGTCGACCACGTTCGCCGCATCCGGCCCGGTGACCAGCTTCTCCATGTAGAACACGGCAGACGGGTCGAACATGGAACCGCGCGGGCTCACCGCGATCACCGAGATCGCGTTGGGCATACCCATCGCGGTCAACCGGGTACCGTCGATCGGGTCCACCGCGACATCGCATTCGGCGCCGTTGCCGTCACCGACCTGCTCGCCGTTGTACAGCATGGGGGCGTTGTCTTTTTCGCCCTCCCCGATCACCACCGTGCCTTTCATGGACACGGTGCTGATCAGGTGGCGCATGCCGCGCACGGCTGCGTCGTCCGCGCCGTTCTTGTCGCCGCGCCCCACCCAGCGCGCAGCGGCCAGGGCGGCAGCCTCAGTGACCCGTACCAGTTCCAGGGCCAGGTTGCGGTCGGGAGCATCGTGCGGGATCGGTACCGGAGCGTTCGCAGTGGTCATGGCCAGCCCTTTCCGAATCAGCTCTTCCGCCCTCACGGTGCGGAGAGCGCGCTGAATTCTTTCAGCCTCCAGCACAGCGGGGTCGTGCGGGATCCCGCTGGCGTACTCTCTTCAACACTAGGTGAGCCTTTCGCAGGCGGTAAGGAACGATTGGGTTGACAGTGGAGAAGGTGGAAAAGCCGGTGCGGGCCTCGGCCCGAGGAGCGGCCACACGCAGCGCGCTGTTGGAAGCGGCGTCGTACGTGTTCCGCACATCCGGTTTCGATAAAGCTGGGGTCAGCGAGGTTGTCGCCCAGGCCGGAGCTAGCGTCGGGAGCCTCTACCACCACTTCACCGGGAAGGCGGACCTCTACCTGGCGCTCTACCAGGAGTTCCAGCAGCGCCAGCAGGATCGGACCCACCAGGCGGTGGTCGACGCCCGGGCGGAAGGAGAGAACGACCCCCGCAAGCTCATGACCATCGCTGCACGCGCCTACCTGGAAGGGTGTATTGAGGAGCGGGAACTCACGCGGATCTTCTACAGCGGGGACAGCCCTCCCGGGTTCGAAGCGCTCATGCGCCAGCAGTTGCGGGAGTGGACCGGCCGTAACGCCGCCCTGTTCCGCAAGGCGGACGAACCCGTGGACGAAGCGCTGCTGATGATCGTCACCGGTTCGATCTCCCTGGCCGCGACCGAGGTCATCGAACGGGACCCGGACGAGGCCCGGAAACTCGCCGACGCCGTGGTGGAACGGCTCAGTTCTCTGACACCCCGGAAAGAGTGACCCCTGACCATCGGGCAAGCTGGGAAGCAGCAGAACCGAGAGACGGGGTGGAGAAGAATCACATGAGCAGCGGTAGCCGTCGGAGCGACAACACCTTCCTGGGCTACGCGATCGTGCTGGGCGCACTGATCGCCCTGGTCGTCCTGATCACGGTGGTGGTGGACTCGGGACGGTCGGAGCAGATCCCTACCGTCGACTACACCCCCGACGCGTTGACCCTCAGCGAGATCGCGCCCTACCAGGCGTACGCGCCTGACCAGGACCAACTGCCCGAGGGGTGGACCCCCACGAGTTCGCGGCTGAACGACGGCGGCGCGCTGACCGAAGAGGAGCCGACCGAACCGGTCCGCTGGTCGGTGGGGTTCGCTACCCCCGAGGACCGGCATGCCGCGTTCCACATCAGCGACGCTGACCCGGACGCGTTCATCGCCGAAGTCACGATGAGGGGCGAACCCGACGGGGAGTCGACGATCAACGGCCAAGTCTGGGAACGCCGGTACAACGAAGTCGAGGACGAACGCTCCCTCGTGCTGCGGACCGACGACGCCACGCTCATCGTCAGCGGGGGTGCCTCCTATGAGGAACTGGAGACCCTTGCGGGGGCGCTGGAACCGCAGACCCCCGCACAGGAGTGACTGCGGTCTACCCGGTCTAAGGGCTCGCCCCGCTAGCGGCACCGGTGGCCCGGTGCGCGTCCCAGCCCTGACAGCACGCCCTCTTTAGGCAGGACATTTCCGCGCGCGCTCCAGCCACGGCGGGGCGGCAGCGCCCCGACAGCGCGGCGCGGGACTGTTCCACGAGCAGGCAGAACACGGTGCGGCGGCACAGCCCTACGACGTGACGTGGCGGGACACCGCCGTGCCGGGGAAGTGCCGCCCGGTCCTTTTCCGGCCCGCGTGGCCCGGCTGCGCGGAAGCAGTCCCGCTGCTGGTCCACGGCGGCGCCCCTGGACGGCCGCCGTCAGAACGGGGCGCCCTCCTCGGGCTCCGGGGTGTCTTCGGCCAACGCAGCAGCCAGTTTGGCGCGGGCGCCTTCCAGCCACGCCTCGCACGTTTTCGCTAGCTCTTCGCCGCGCTCCCACAACGCCAGCGACTCTTTGAGTGTCAACCCGCCCGACTCCAAGCGGCGCACCACCGCCACCAGCTCTTCGCGGGCCTCCTCGTAGCTCAGTTCCGGTTCAGCCGGCGGGTTCTCTTCGGCTGTCACAGCTCGTCCTCCTCTCGGTTTTGAGCGATCGCGACCAGCCCGTCCTCGGCGAACCGCAACCGCAGCTCCTCCCCGGGGGCCACCTCAGCGGCGGAACGCACCACCGTGCCGTCGGCACGCCGCACGATCGCGTACCCCCGTGCCAGCGTGGTGGCGGGGGACAGGGCATGCAACCGGGCACGGATGTGAGCGAGGTTGTCTCCGGCCCGGTCGAGGGCAGCGGTGAGCGCCCGGCGTCCCCGGTCCCGCAAGTCGAATACCTGCTCGATCTTCCGTTCCACTTCCTGGACCGGGTTGGCCAGGACAGGGCGGGACCGCATGCTCGCCAGCCACGCTTCTTCCCGTGCGATTCCGCCTTCCAGCACCCGGCGCGCCCGGTCCCGCAGCTGGCGGATGAGCTCCCACTGCTCTCCCACGTCAGGGACGACTTTCTTGGCGGCATCCGTGGGCGTGGAGGCCCGCAGGTCCGCCACATAGTCCAGCAGCGGCGTGTCCTGTTCGTGCCCGATCGCGCTGACCACGGGGGTGCGGGCAGCCGCGACCGCACGCACCAGGGCCTCGTCGGAGAACGGCAGCAGGTCTTCCAGGGAGCCGCCGCCCCGCGCGATGATGATGACATCAACCTCGGGGTGCGCGTCCAGTTCCTCCAGCGCGGCCATGACCTCGGGCACGGCACGATCGCCTTGGACTGCGACTTCGCGCACTTCGAACCGGACGGCGGGCCACCGCCGCCGCGCATTCTCCAGCACGTCCCGTTCCGCGGCGGAGTCGCGTCCGCAGATCAGCCCCACCACCCCGGGCAGGAACGGCAGTTTCCGCTTCCGGGACTCCGCGAACAACCCCTCGGCGGCCAGGGCTTGCCGCAGCCGCTCCAACCGGGCGAGCAGCTCGCCCAGGCCGACATGGCGGATCTCCAACGCTTGGAACGAGAACGTGCCGCGCGGCACATAGAAGTCGGGTTTGGCGTACACCACCACCCGGGCTCCCTGCTCGGGGGGCGGGTCAGCGGCCCGCAGCACCCGGATCGAACAGGTCACCCGGGCGGACACGTTCGCCACCGGGTCACGCAGCGTGATGTAAGCCATGCCGCCGCGGCGGTGCAGCTCCGCGACCTGCCCCTCGATCCAGATCCGGCCGAGCCGTCCAATCCAGCCGCCCACGGCTTGCAAGACCACACGTACCGGCTGCGGGGACTCGGGGGAACTCTCCATGCCCATACGAGGAGCCTAGACGCGACCGGTGACAGGGGAAGGGGAATGCCCGGTCACACGCCCCACGTGCGGGCGACCCGGACCGCCACTTCCGCGGCCTGGCCCCGCCCGGCCCGGGCGGCTGCGGCACGCCGCGCCGGGTTGAACAAGTCCCGGCCGAACGCGGCACGCGATTCCGGGCTGGGGGTGACCCACGTGCATTGCGTGCCTTCCGGGAACGGGACCGTGACCGGTTGCCGCCACAGCAGGGGACCGCGCGGGGAAGGCGCGACGACGATAACGCGTTCATGCCCGGCAACCAGGTCCGCGTTGGTCGCGGACCGCACCCCGCCGTCGATGTACCACCGCCCGTCGACCGCCACCGGCGGCCACAGTCCCGGTACTGCGCTGCTCGCAGCGACCGCGTGCAGCAGGTCGACCCCGTCGGTGCGGGAGAAGGCCCGCACGGCTCCGGATCGGGCATCGACCGCGGTGACCACCAGGTGGGTGGACTCCGGCCAGTCCCGGGCTGGCAGGTGGGCGGCGAGCAGCGGCTCCCGCACGGCTTGGGAGAACCGGGCAGAGGACGCTGCGATCAGCCCTACCCGGGCCCGCCCCAGCCTGGGGGAGCGCGCGGTCAGCAGTGTCCCGGCGACCCGCGCCCGCACCCACCAGTGCGGGCGCGCCGCAGCTTCGGCGCCCGCCGGGGCAAGTTGGCGTTCGTAGAGTTCGTCGAGCGCAACCCCGGAAACGATCTGGGCGGCCGCGATCGCGCCTGTCGACGTGCCCAGGATTACGTCGGCGTCGCGCAGGTCCACGCCCGCGTCCCGCAGCCCTGTCAGGACGCCGATCTCCCAGGCGAGTCCGACGATGCCGCCGCCGCCCAGCACCAGCGCCTTGCCCATGGGGGAGTACTCCTTCGCCTCCGAGTCACGCTCGCGTTGCTCCAACGATACGAGCCAGGACTCATCCCGGGGAGTGGCTGACGGCCGGCGGACCCGTATCGTCTCCGAGCTGGAACAGGACCAGGGCTGGACCGTGTCTGTCCAGCCCCGGTGGTCATGCCGTCACCCCCGTAGCGAACCGTTTATTCGGCAGACTGCTGCTCCTCGAGTTTCTTGATCCGGTTGTCGAACATGCGCACGAACTCGGGACGGTTGGCGTGCGCGGCTTCGTAGGCACGCAGTTGGCGGACCTGGTCGACGGTGAGCTTGCGGAGCCGGGCCCGGACCGACGGCAGGGTCAGAGAGTCGTAGTTGGGGAGAGGGGCTTCTGCGGGGGCCTGCTCTGCGTCCGCGGCGGGCTCGGCCTTCTCCTCGGACGCGGCTGCGGGCTGCTCCGCCGCCTTCTCCTCGGCGGGCGACGACTGAGCGTCGGACGGCTCCGTGGACGACGACTCCGCTTTGGCCGTGGCCTCCGCCGGCTTCTCCTCCTCCTTCTTCTTCTCTGCCAGAGGCTCTTCGGGAGCCTGCTGGGGTGCTGCCGCAGCTTCGGGAGCTTTCGACGTCTCCAACGGCTTGATCGGCTCCGGCGGCTCGGTGGGACGCTGCTCGTCGGAGGAGACCGCCTCCGTGGCGAACTCCGCCGCGGCGTCCGCGTCCGCGGTCTGCGCCGGAATCGTTTCGCTGACCGCGCCCTCGGCCCGCTTCGCTGGGACGTCAGCGGCGGCCATGTCCTCGGGCTTGCTGGACACCACGGGACGGGTCGACCTACCGAACAGACGCTTGAACGCGTCACCGATTCTGTTGATCAGGGAGGGCTTCGACATGGGACTCGGAGGCTCCTGAGTGGTCACGGTCACAACGGTGTGAGCACATCCGACGGTGTTGCGGGGACACGTCGGGACGGCGACGATGTGCTGTATTGCGCAGATAGCCAGAATAGGGGAGTTTTACGCATCACCGCAGGAGAGCGAAACGGAATTCACCAGTTCGGGACCGATACGGGACCAAAGCGGCGCTTACGCCCCTTCGCGTGCCCAAAAGCCCGCGCTAGCGGGTATGGACCGTAGGATGGGGGCATGACTGCGACGAATCGCCGCCGTGTTCTCCTCGCCAAACCCCGCGGTTACTGCGCCGGGGTGGACCGCGCCATCCACACCGTCGAAAAGGCCCTCGAACAGTACGGGCCCCCCATCTACGTGCGTAAGCAGATCGTGCACAACACGCATGTGGTGCGCACCCTCGAGGAGCGCGGTGTCATCTTCGTCGAGGAGACCTCCGAAGTGCCGGAAGGCGCCACCGTGGTCTTCTCCGCCCACGGCGTCTCCCCCCAGGTGCACAAGGAGGCGGCGGAACGCAAGCTGCGGACTATCGACGCGGCCTGCCCGCTGGTCACTAAAGTCCACAAGGAAGCCCAGCGGTTCGCCGCCGAGGACCTCGACATCATTCTCATTGGGCACGAGGGGCACGAAGAGGTCGAGGGCACGAGCGGCCACGCTCCCGAGCACATCCAGATCGTCGACAGCCCGGAAGAGGTCGCCAACATCAAGGTCCGCGACCCCAACCGGGTGGCGTGGCTGTCGCAGACCACCCTGTCGGTGGATGAGACTAACGCCACAGTTCAGGCGCTGCGGGAACGCTTCCCCAACCTCATCGACCCGCCCAGCGACGACATCTGCTACGCCACGTCGAACCGTCAGGCCGCGGTCAAGGCGATCGCTCCGCAGTGCGACCTGTTCATCGTGGTGGGCTCGTCCAACTCCTCCAACTCGGTCCGCCTGGTGGAAGTGGCCCGCGACGCGGGCGCCCGCGCCTCCTACCTGGTGGACAACGCCACCTATCTGAAGGAGGAGTGGCTGGAAGGCGTGACCACTATCGGGGTCAGCAGCGGCGCGTCGGTGCCGGAGATCCTGGTGCGGGAGCTGCTGGAGCGGCTCGCCACCTACGGTTTCACCGACGTGGAGGAAGTGGAGACCGAGCGGGAGAAGATAACGTTCGCTCTGCCCCGGGAACTGCGGACCCGGCGGTCGAAGAACGACAAGTCCCTGGTCGGCAAGCCGCTCCCCGTCTCCCCGGCCTGAGCGGTCACGACAGACGGCGGGAACCGCGGCGGTGCCGGGTGGTGAGTTCCGCGCGCAACTCCCGCACGTTCTGCGGCAGTCCGCGCAGCAGGGCGATCACCAGCAGCAGCGCGGTCCCGCCGAAGAGCCACGGGGCAGCGTCGGTGAGCCGGAGCCCGACCCCGATGGCCACGCTGCGCAGCACACTGTCGGCTCCTACGCTCAGCACGCATTCAGCGAGGAGTACCCCGCAGAAGTAGGCCAGCGGCGGGCTCACGCTCAACGTCAGCAGGTCTTGGGGACGCACGGTCAGCACGGCTAGCCCGCAGGCGAGCACAAAACCGGCGCCGTTGACCGGCGGGTAGGCGACAGCGGTGGCGAGCAGCGCGGAGACCAGGCTGGCGAGCACGATGCAGAGCACCGCGCCGCGGGCTGTGAGCCGAACCCGTCCACGGGGTGGTGAAGGCGAAGCACCGGCGCGGTGCCGGGGTGCGGACGCGGACCGCCGCGGTGCGGCAGCAGACCGCCGCGGCACCCGGACTTCCCACGTGTCCCGCCGTGTCGTCACCGTTCCTCCCCTCGTGATGGCTCATAGTGGCCAGTGTCTCACTTCGGGTGAGGTGTCCGGTTCTCCGGTGTGTTTCGTGTCGCCCTAGGAGGGATCGGATTCCGGTCGATCATCGGGACGACGGGGATTACTGCTGGCACTGACCGCTCATAACGGGTGTCTAGACTCGAGAGTCGTGAGTCTGTCTATCGGGATCGTCGGCCTGCCGAACGTCGGCAAGTCCACACTGTTCAACGCGCTGACCAAGAACGACGCCTTGGCGGCGAACTATCCTTTCGCCACGATCGAACCCAACATCGGAGTGGTCGGTGTCCCCGACCCGCGGCTGGACACTCTCGCCGAGATCTTCGGCTCGGCCAGGACTGTTCCGGCCACGGTCACTTTTGTGGACATCGCGGGGATTGTCCGAGGGGCTTCCGAAGGGGAAGGGCTAGGCAACCAGTTCCTCGCCCACATTCGGGAGACCGACGCGATCTGCCAGGTCATCCGGGTGTTTGAGGACCCCGACGTGACCCACGTCGACGGGGTTGTGGACGCCGCGCGCGACATCGAGACCATCAACACCGAGCTCATCCTGGCCGACCTGCAAACCTTGGACAAAGCGCTGACCCGGCTGGCCCGGGAAGCCAGAGCCAACGCCAAGGACAAGGAGAAGCAGGAGACGCTTGCCGCAGCGGAGAAGGCGCGCACAGTCCTCGACTCCGGAAAAACCCTGTTCTCGGGGGCCGCTGAGGCCGGCGTGGACGTCGGACTGCTGCGCGAACTGAACCTGCTCACCACCAAGCCGTTCCTCTACGTGTTCAACGGCAACCTGGAAGCGTTCGCCGACGAGGCGTTCCGCGCCAAACTGTCCGGACTCGTGGCCCCGGCCGAAGCGATCTTCTTGGATGCCAAGCTCGAAGCGGAGCTGAGCGAGCTCGACGAGGACGAGGCAGCCGAACTCTTGGAGTCGATGGGGCAGACCGAGTCCGGCCTGGCACAACTGGCCCGGGTCGGTTTCGACACTCTCGGGTTGCAGACGTTCCTCACCGCGGGGCCGAAGGAGGCGCGCGCCTGGACGATCCGGAAGGGCGCTACTGCCCCCGAGGCGGCCGGGGTGATCCACAGCGACTTCCAGCGCGGTTTCATCAAAGCCGAAGTGGTCTCCTTCGACGACCTTGTGGCAGCGGGCTCGCTGCAGGAAGCCCGGGCCGCGGGCAAGGTCCGCATGGAAGGCAAGGACTACGTGATGGCTGACGGGGACGTGGTGGAGTTCCGGTTCAACGTCTAACGGGCGCCGCGGCGGAGCAGTCTCCGCCCAGCGGCTCTGCTGACGGTGCGGGGTGCCCTGTTCCCACTGGGGAGCGCACCCCCGCGCTTGCGTGACGCGGCCGCGCTGGCCTCGACCGTGGAGGCGCGGCCCCGCGTTTCCGCTGCCGCTGCCCGCACCCGGCCCGGTACGAGGGGCGGACGGCAGCGCAGGCTCCCTCTCCGCAGCGTGGAGCGCGGATGCCGTGTTGCCTGGGAGGGACGTTCCGCATGCGTGCTGTGTCCGCTGCTGTGGGGGAGTTCCTCCGCAGCTCCGCTGAGAAGATCAGCTTCCTGCGCTATCCACCCGCCTTTTCCGTTTTTTCGGATCACCCGTAAATATCCGCAAGGGGTGGCCGTTTTCTGATACCGCAGAGAAAATTGACGTGACTGTATCGTGCTGTTGCCCGATCAGTCCAGGTCAGGTATTGAGAGCGGGAAAGAAACACGTTCCGGTAATCCGCGCGTAGATCCCGGATCATGCCGCACTATGGAAGATGGGATAAACAACAGACGGATGGCGGAACCGGCGGCCCCGCGGCGGGGCGCGCCCGTGTGTGGATGGAGGCGCAATGGCTGGCAGGTCAGCCGCTGGGCGCGGGAGCGTCATTGACGAGGATGCTCCCGCCGAAGCGGACGAGACCTTCGACGCCGCCCCGCAGCCCGGTGGGGGACGGCGTCCCCGGGCCGGTGCGGGGGGCCGTTGGTGGCTCTGGGTCGGCCGCGCCGTGCTGTGGGCATTCATCATCGTGGTGATCGTCAACGGCGTGTGGCTGCCGATACGCGAGAACTTCTTTCCCCAGTCCACGCAGCAGCCGGTTGGCGAAGACACCGTGGAATTCCCGGAAACCGCCGCAGCCTCTCTCGCCGTGCGGTTCGCCGACGCCTATCTCAACGCCGATCCGGAAAAAGCGAGCGAACGCGCTGAAGCCCTCGCCCAGTTCGTCCCGGAAGGCCGTGTCACCGCTTTCGACCTGCCCGGGGTCCAACTGTCCGCTACCGGCATTGAAGTCATCACCGTCGAGGTGAAAGACGAGCACAACGCGCTCGTGCGGCTCGCCGTCAACGTCAACGGCGAACCCATGACGCTCGACGTGCCCGTCTACGCCGCCGACAGCGAAGGAACCGCCCTGGTCGTCTCCGGCCGCCCCGCCCTCCTCGCCGCCCCCGAGAAAGCCAGCCTGCCCGACACTTCGTTCGCCACCGACTCTGAGGCGCGGGCAGAACTCGAACCGATCCTCAAAGGCTTCTTCGAAGCCTACGCGCACAACCACGAGCACCTGGACCGCTACCTCGAACCGGGCGCCGAGGTCACCGCACTCCCCGGCGACTTCCTCCGGTTCGGCAAGATCACCGACACCAAAGTGCCTCCCGCGGTCCCCGGAGCCACCCAAGACGTGCGCGTCGCCCAAGTCACCGTGGTGTGGCTGATCCCGGACGGAAGCGGCGGGGACACCACCGCGGAACTCACCCAAAGCTACGACGTCACCGTTGTCGGAGATGACGGGTCCTGGTACGTACGCGACATCCGCGGCGCGCTCAACTCGTTTGACTGACGGGCGCGCCACAATGGTCGCGATTAGGCCAGCCATTGTGCAAAGAGAGGCAAGGACCATGCAGGACAGTACCCAGGAAAGGGAGGGGGTCGGCTAAATGCTCTCCCTCCTCACCGGCTTTGCAGCCGACCTGGCCGCCGCGGCATCCACAACGTTGCATCTGGCCGCCGAGGTTACGGACAGCCCCAACACCACAGGGCTAGCGGACTGGCTCCGCGGATTTTTCGGGCCCCTGTTCCTGGTGATCGTGTCGATCGTCGCGATCTTTTTCCTGTTCACCAGGGAAATCACGCGATTCGCGCAGTTCATCATCCTGGCGATCTTTATTGGGATCGTCTTCTATGTGCCCGGGATCATCGAGGTCCTCGCCGTTGCTATCGCGCGAGCCATGGGCGTGAGCACCGAGTAGGAGGCCGGGGACGTGGATCTGCCCACATACACCAGGATCTGGCGTATCGAGAAACGGCTGTACAAGCTGTACGACTTCCGGCTGCCGGTCCCGGTCTCGCTCGTCACCATCGGTGTGTTCGTGGGCACGTCCGTCGTCTGGTGCCTGCTGATGGGGCTGCTCGGGGTCCCCTTCCACACCCCCTGGCACGTGGTGTGGCTTGTCCCGCCCGGCGTGATCACGTTCCTGGCCACCCGCCCCGTCATCGAAGGCAAGAGCCTCACCGAACTGCTGCGCTCCCAACTCGTCTACGCCACCGAGGCGCGGGTCTACACCCGGCTCGTCCCCCAGTACGAGCCGGACCGCATCATCGTCACGGCCCGAGTGTGGCGCCGTGACCCGGCTGCGGGACCCCTCCCCGGACTCGGCAGGACCACTATTCGACACACCGAACCGGAAACCGAGGTTCTTGAAGCCTCGGCCCGCGAAGACCACTCCGAGCCCGCTGCGACACCCGACGGTGCACCGGCGGCCTCCCCCACCCCTACACCCGCCCACCACGAACCCGAGGAGCGGCGGTCCGCCCAGCCGCCGCTGTTCCGGCGCGTCCTCAACTACTTCGGTTTCGCCCTCCCCGAGAACCCTCCTGCCCGCCAGGAGGAGCCCGCTCCCGCACCCCTCGCCTCCTCGACTGCTGCCGCTCGCCGGGCAGAACTGGCCCCCCGCAAGAACCGGGACGACGCCCCGGCGTTCCGGACGGGACGCGACACAGGGGACACCGCCACCGGCAACGACGACCACCCGTCCACCGCGGCCGAGACGGTCGCGGTCCCCGCTGGGGACACCCAGCCCGAGCCGCAGGACTCTGACGCGCACGCCCGTGAACCGGACGCCGCGGCGACACGGGACGAGGAGGAACGCAGAGCGGCTGAGGAGCGTGCCGCAACACGCCGCCGAGCCGAGGAGATCATGGCAGCACCCGAACCGGAGCCGACACTCGCCGCGGAATCCGCGCCCGCCCCCAACACGGAACCGGACGCGGAGCCCACCTCCACTGCTGACGTTCCCACCCAGCCGTCCCGAGCCGACGACTTCGCCGACCACGCTGCCGAGCCAGCACACCGGAAAGCGAAACGCCGCCTGCGCGGCCGCGCCCAAAGCCACGTGATCGCCCGGCGCATGCAGCGGGCCCGCGCCCGTGCTGAAGCCCACGAAGCGCAGGCTGCAGCACACCCCACGCCCACCGAAGAACCCCAGACCCGGTCCGAGGACATTCGGGCCGCAGCCGAACCGGTCGTCCGCGGCACCGCGGAACCGGCCCTCCAGACCGGCCAGGGCACTGCCCTGCCCGCCCCCGCGGAGGAGCCGCGGCCGCAGCGCCGCTCCAACCGGCCGCGCCCGCACGCCGCCCCCTGGGACCTTCCGCCGGTGGCCCGGACCAGCGACACCGGTGTGCCTGCCCCGAAACCGTCGCCTGCGCCTTCCCCGTGGGAGGAGCCTCGCGACACCGCGGACGTCTCCGCGGCAGAGGACGCGGCTGTTGTCCCCGCCGAACCAGCCGTCCCGGCCGAACCTGACCCGCAGGCCGATTCCGGGACGCCGGAGGACACCGGCCCCGAACCCGCCCCCGCCGCACCGTCCCCCACTGCCGCGGACAGCGACGAACCCGCAGCATGGGAGGAAGACGTCTCCGCCACCCTGCCTTCCCTCGCCGAGCAGATCCGCGCCGCCGGATCCGGGAAACCACGCTTGGAGATCGACCACGGCACCGGGGAGCTGGACAGTTTCGTTGATGCGGTGCGTCCGCGTCGCGGTGAGGAGGAGTCGGCTGCGTCCCGTGGGGGTGAGCAGCCGGAGCCGGTGCAGCAGGCTGGTGAGCGGTCTGCGGGCCGTTCCGCGTCTGGCAAGCCGCGGTTGGAGATCGACCACGGCACCGGGGAGCTGGACAGTTTCGTGGACGCGGTCCGCCCCCGCCGCACCGAAGAAGAACTCGCCGCCATCGAACAGGCCGCGCTGCGCAGCCGCGGCTTCACCGACCCTGCCGAACGCACCACCCCGGCCGACGGGGACAACCGCGACCCGCTGCCCCGACGCCACTCCAACCGGCTCGCCCGCGGAGTCCGCTCCGCAGGCCAAGCCCCCCAGCGCACCCCGGACACCGAACCCGAGCCGACCACCACCGGCTCGGACACGGACCGCGGCCTCTTCACCCGGTTCGTGGACAACGCGCGCAAAGTCGGCGGCATCCTCACCCCCGCCCGAGGCACCAGCACCCCGGACCAGCACACCGACGAAGCAGAGAAACGCCCCGCACCCAGCAAACCCGACCTGCAGCTCGACCACGGCACCGGGGAACAGCAGCACTTCACCGGCGCCACCCCGCCCCGCGGCGGCACCTCCGCGGGCACCAAACCCGCCTCCCTCAAAGACGCCTCCGGCACGCGCGGCTGGCGCCGACTGGCTCGCGTCGTCACCGGCGGACACTCCGCCAACGCCAAACCCCAACTGTCGCCCGCCGAAATGGAACGGCTCCGCAAACCCTTGGCGGGCTCCCGCGGCGTGGTCGTCCTCGGCTGCACTGGCGGCGCGGGACAGACCATCACCACCCTCATGCTCGGCCATACCCTGGCCGCCTACCGCGACGACCATGTCGTCGCCGTCGACATCAACCCGGGACCGGAGAGCCTGTCGCGGCGCATCCGCACCGAAACCCCGGAAACCCTCACCTCACTGCTGGCCAACACCGACGCCCTGCACGCCTACTCCACCCTGCGCGACTACACGTCACGCACCCCCAGCGGACTGGAAGTCGTCGCCACCCTCGACGACCCGTACGTGCAAACCCTCGACGACCGCGACTACGTCACCCTGACCGGCACCCTGCGGCGGCACTACCAGATCATCCTGCTCGACCCGGCCGCCACCGGTGTGGCCCGGGCCCTGCCCGTCGTCGACGGACTCGTCCTCGTCGCCCCCGCCAGCGCGGACGCGGCCCGCTCAGTCGCGTTGACTTTCGAATGGCTCGACGGCCACGGCTACACCGACTTGCGGTCCCGGTCGATCGTCGTCATCAACGGGGTCAGCCGTCGCAGCCTCACCGACGTGGACGCCGCTGAGCAAGTCGCCCGCGGCAACTGCCGCGCCATTGTCCGCATCCCGTGGGACGACCACATCGCTTCGGCCCAGTCCGTCATCGAAGTCCGGTCCCTGCGGCACACCACCCGCCGCGCCTACGCCGCACTCGCGGCGGTCGTCGCCGACCACCTTAGCCACACCGGGCACCAACGAAGTGAAACGGCCGCCCCGACGCCGCTTCGCCGCCCCACATCAGCGCAGGAGGAGAGCCGATGAAGTTCAGCAGACGCGCCAGCAGGCTGGCGGTCCGCTACTTCGACGATCGCGTGCTGCTCAGCGACACCGAAGCATGGGCTTACTTCCGCCTGCCCACCTTCTCCTACGAGTTCTCCACACCGGAGGAGCGCGAAGCTTTCGCCACCAACATCACGATCGCGCTCGCCGCGATCCGGATGAACGACGCGGAAGTGCACCTGCGGATCGCCCACCGCACCTATCCGGCGGTGGAATGGGCGACCCGGCTCGATGAAACATCCGACTCGGGGCCCGGCTGGTACGAGTACCTCGACGAAATGTACCGGCACGTGTGGGCGAAAGACTTCTGGACCAAAGAGGTCTACCTGGGGGTGCGCCTGGGGCAGCGCGGGGTGCGCGCCCAACTCTCCCAAGGCGTGTTCGCGCAACTGCTCGGCATCTACCAGCGCACTGAGCGCACCCTCGGCTTGGAAGACGACGCGGTCGACGACCGGGAGATCGCCCGCTGGACCGCCCAAGCCGAACGCCTTGGCCGGGCACTCGCCGCCAGCTCGCTGCATGCCCGCCACGCCCGGGCCAGCGAACTCGCGTGGCTGCTCCGCCACTCCGTCACCGCCACCATTGAAGAACCCCGAGAGTCGGCTGCGGGACGCCGCCGCTGGGGCCGCGGCGAAATCGAAGCGCTCGTCGACGGAGTCATCCACAACGGCCGCTCCTACCTGCGCCTGGAACAGCCCGGCGGGGAAGCCTACGTCTCCTACCTGTCGTTCTCCCGCTTCCCTGACCTGATGCCGTTCCCGGACGGCGAACCGTGGCTGCACTACGCGGACGCGCTCCCGTTCCCCGTGGAAGCGTCGCTGCGCATGAAACTGGTGCCGCCCGCCAAGGCCAGTAAGGACGTGTCGCGCCGTCTCGCGCATGCCCGCGACATGCAGGCGCACATGAGCGAAGCCGGGGCCGAACCCGACATCGCCCTGGTGGAGCAGATCAACGCCGCCCGCATGCTGGAGCACGGCATCACGAAAGAGCGGCTGCCGTTCGTGTACGGCTGGTATCGGCTCATCGTGGCCGCCCCCACCTACGACCTGCTCGTGCAACGGGTCGAAGCGGTCACCGAACACTACCGGGACATCGGTATCGACCTCACCCAATCCACCGGCGACCAGTTCTCCCTGTTCTGCGAATCGCTGCCGGGGGACCGGCTGCGCCTGGAAGCGTACGTGCAGCGCCAGCCGCTGCGCACGATCGCGGGCGGCATGCCCACCGCCACCGTGGAGCTCGGCGACCGCAAAGACTCCAGTGGCGCGGGCTGGATCGGCCCGTACATCGGGGAGACTATCGGCCGGGCACGGTCCATCGTGCACTTCGACCCGCTGGTTGCGGCTGCCCGCAACCGTCCCACCGCTATCGCCATCACCGGGGAGCCCGGCGGCGGTAAAACTACACTGGCGCTGCTGCTCATCTACCAGTTGGCGCTGCGCGGGGTCACGGTTGCCGCGATCGACCCGAAGGGCGACGCCGCATCCCTGGTGAAACTGCTGCAGCGGCGCGGCCGCAAAGCGCGCATCATGGCGCTGGAGTCGGCACAGGCCGGGCTGCTCGACCCGTTCGGGTTCGGCGATGACCTGCCGACAAAGAAGACGATGGCCACGGAAACCCTGCGGCTGCTGCTGCCCCGCATGAGCGAGGAACGCGAATCCGCGATGATCCAGGCGGTGGCAGCGGTCGCCGACCAGCCGCAGCCCAGCCTCGGCAAGGTCGTCACCTACCTGGAGTCCGCAGACGACGCCGCATCCCGCAACCTGGGCGCGGTCCTGCGGTCCATGTCCGAGATGCGGTTGGCCCGGCTTTGTTTCCACCCGCAGGGTGACACCCAGGTCGACACGGAGGGATGGACGACCGTGTTCACCCTCGGCGGTCTCACCCTGCCGGACTCGACGGTCCACCGTGACGACTACAGCTACGAGCAGCGGCTCAGCGTGGCCTTGCTCTACCTGGTTAGCCAGTTCGCCCGCCGGTTGATGAACGGTTTGGACTGGCGGGTGCCCAAGGCGATCTTCCTCGACGAGGCATGGGCGGTCACTTCGACACCGGAAGGTGCCAAATTGGTGCCTGAAGTGTCTCGTATGGGGCGCTCCCGCAATACGGCGCTCATTCTGGTCAGCCAAAACGCCGGTGACTTGCTGAACGAACAGGTCACCAACTGCATCTCCAGTGTTTTCGCTTTCCGCTCCACAGAGCGGGTCGAGGTGCGTAACGTGATGTCGCTACTTGGAATCGAGCCTTCCGAAGAACACATTGCTGCGTTGCGCAACCTCGGAAATGGGGAATGCATTTTCCGGGATCTCGACGGGCGAGCCGGACGTATCGCCGTCGACCTCGTTTCGGAAGAGCTGCTCCGGTGGCTTGACACCAACCCGACACGGCGAAAGCCCCAGGTTGAGGAGGACGGCGCTTTGGTGGGCAACACCACGCGGGACATTCGGGAGCCGCTGCCATGACACTGCTGGGCCGGGTTCGGCGGTTCGACCTGCGAAGGGTCGCTTTTTTGGCCGCGTTAATGTTGGCTTTTCTACTCGTCCCGATCGGCTCAGTGCAAGCCGCCGTTCCGGGTTGTGAAGGGGAGCCAGCACCCCAACCTGAAGCAGCAGGCTCGGGTGTAGACGGATTGTTGGTACCGCCTCAAGCAGCGGATGCAGCGGCGGCTTCTCCCGACGGCCTTCCTCCGGACGCCAGCATTTACGGCCAGTACGGAACTGCCGGACAGCAGTGGCACACCATCCGCGAATCCTGCGTGGACAAACTGAGTTCCAGCGCGATGGCCACTCTGAGCAATACCGCCTGGGACTTGTCGAAGACGATCAACCAGTCGACGATCACCGTCTATCAGGCGGCTACCTCGGATGGCCTGCTGGACAACTTTAACCGTCTGGTTGAAAACGTTATCGGTGAACTCCGGGAAGGAATCTGGCGCCCGCTCCTGCCCACAGTGATCATCCTCGGTGCGGTGTGGCTGGGCTGGTACGGCCTTATCCGCAAACGGGTCACTCTGACCATCGAAAGCGCCGTATGGATGGTGGTCGCTACCACCCTGGGTATCTGGATACTCGTTAACCCCGGGCAGATCCTGGGATATGCGAGCACCGTAGTCAACGCGGGCGGGAGTCTTGTTAATTCCGCTGTCGCCAAAGTGACAGTTTCAGGGGCTTCTGCGATTTGTCCTGCTGGAGCTCCCGAACTCGAGAAAGCAGACTGGGAATCAGACGGAGATTTTGCTGTCCGTCAGAATTCTCAAATGCTCTGGTCTGGCCTTGTGTGTAGGCCGTGGGTGGCAGGAGTTTTTGGAAGCGGATTGGTTGCGGATGCTGCTGCTGAACAATATGCGGTTCCTCTATTGGAGGCGCAAGCCATAAGCAGGCTGGAGCAGTATAGAATTGAACAAGGGGAAATTGACCCTGTTGAACTTGTTTCTCAAAAACAGGAAAGCTATCAAGAGATAGCCGAAAACATCGAAAGAACCTATCCTGAAGTTTATCCATTGTTTGAGGGGAGTCAGCAGGGAAACCGTCTTGGTGTAGCAACATTGGCCCTCTTTTCTGCTGTTTTTGCTGGAGGGCTGATACTTGCTGGAGCGGTTGCTCTTATTGTTCTAAAAATAGGGTTCCTCTTGCTCCTGTTGCTTTCCCCTATATTTTTGCTGATTGGAGTTCACCCAGGATACGGTCGAACTGTCTTGGTGCGATGGTTCGAGATGCTTCTCGGGCTTTTGCTCAAGCAGGTATTTATCGTTCTGCTTATTTCTCTTCTGGTCATGTGCTACGGCCTGGTGATGGCCACTGACCTTGGCTGGGGCCTTCAGATGATTCTGCTGGCTCTGTTCACCGTGGCGCTGTTCATCTACCGCAAGCCTTTCGCGAACCTCTTCGCTTCGGTGAACGCCAACACTTTCACCTCGCGCATGGTCAACGATGCGCTCAACAGCCGGGTGCTGGCCGCCAGCGCGAATGTCCTGCCGCCCGTGGCCTACATGAAAGCGCAGAAGTGGGGCCTTGATCGGGCACCACAGCTTGCGGCTGGGGCCGCTGCTCTTCCGGCTGGTGCGGCAGCGACAGCAGGAGCGGCAGCCGGTGCCGATGCAGCAGAAGCCGAGGGCGTTGCCACCGCGGCGGAAGGCGACAACGAGGGTGCGACCGCTACCGAGAGCGGCGGTCGTGCGCGGGCCCGGGGAGTGGCGGGTTACGGCCGGACCCCGGGTAAAGCGGCTCCGCCTCCGCTGAACCTCGACGGCAGCTCCAAATCCGGCGGTGCCTCAAGGGCTGGCGTCGCACCGCAACGGGACTCCTCCCAAGCACCCCGACTCAGCACGGCGTCATCCGCCAGCAACAGTCTTTTCGAAGGAACCGGCGGTGGCGGGGCCATTCCGCCGCGCCCGGCCGGCGGCTACACCGGGGTCGGAGACACCGGATGGAGCTCAGTGTTCGGGACAGGTTCCTCCGGTAACGCGCATCGCGCCGAAGCGGCACCGCGTGCCAGTAAAGACGCCGCGCCTCCACGAGCGGACTCCTCTGCCTCAGGGACCGGCTTGTTCGAAGGCCGCACGGAGACCCCGCCCCAGGGCAGCACACTGCCTCGCCCCTCCCGGTGGGCTGGGCCTGGCACCCGGGGTGAGAAACGGACCCCGCCGCCTGCCCGACCCGCGCCAGCACCGAGCTCCAGTGAGCAGAGCAGCGGCGAAGGCGGTACCTGGCTGAGCGGGTCCCGCAAGGACAAGGACGCTCCGATCAGCCCGTTCTGGGCCGAGGGTGCTGGGCGTCGCGACCGTACACGGGAGGTGCCCTTCTGGTTGGACAGCGATGACTGACCTCGCCAGCTCAAAGGTGCAGGCCGTATAGCGGTCCTGCACCTTGACCCCACCCCTGTAACCACCTCACCAGCAGGAAAGCCCCCATGTCCAAGCCACTTTCCGACGGCGCACAGCGCCTTGTCTTCGGTGTCCTGATCGTGGCCCTCGTCTCCTTCGGCATCTATTGGAGCCTGGGAGGTGGTTCTGACACGTCAGACCCGGAGCAGCAGGAGCAGGTGGCCGAAGGCGGCAGGACTGAGACCCTGGAGGAAGGGGGAGAGGACCAGCCTGTCGAGCCGCTGCCCACCGTGGCGGCTGAAGATATGGCGCTCGCCGACTGGCTGCCCTTCAGCGAAGAAGAGTTCATTGCTGCAGCGGCTGTGGCCCAGGAGTTCGCCACCGACTACGGCACCATCGACTATTCGAAATCCCCCCAGGAGTATTACGACAGGCTCGGCGAGCACGCCACCAAGGAGTATGCCCGGACTCTCGCGCAGAGTTCCGGAGCTGAAGCGCTGTGGGGAGAACGCGCTGAACAGCAGGCGGTTTCCACTGGACGTGCGGTGGTGAAGTCGATCCGCGGCTTCGACGATGAGTCGATCGTCTTCATCCTCAAAGTGCAGTCCATTACGGAAAGCGATGACGGTAAAGCCCAGAACCTTGGGGACTTTGCCGTCACCATGGTCAAAGAAGGCGGGAGCTGGCGGGTCTACGACTTCCAACCGGCTGATGCAGGCAACCTGGGAGGCGGGTGATGCTCCGGCTGTTCGTCCGCGTACCTCCGTCTGACGACGGCAACTGCGCGACCCAATTTGCGATCGGTGTCGGCCTGTTCATCGCGGGCGTGGTGACCGTCGCGGTGGTCGTCATTCCGTTGGCCACGGTCAATCAAAGCGTCGCCAACCTCACCTCTGGGGCACTGAAATGCACCAGTGAGACCGAACAGGTGGAAGCCTCCGGGTACGCCGAGAACTCCATCCCGGAAAACTACCTAGAGATCTACCAGAGGGTCGGGGAGGAAAAAGGGATCCCGTGGAACGTGCTGGCTGGGATCGGCCAGGTGGAAAGCCACCACGGTCGTTGGGACGGACCGGGCATCACGGAAGGACACAACGACTGGGGGGCAGCCGGACCGATGCAGTTCGGTGCTCTGGACGGGTCTGCGGCAGGCAATAGCTGGGGTGGAGAACCGATCATGCCTGTCGAGGACCGTCCAGAGGAAGGCTACGGCCAGGACGGTAACGGCGACGGCATCGTGAACGTGTACGACCCAGAGGATGCCATTCCCGCCGCAGCCGACTATCTGCTCGACCACGGTGCCAAAGAAGACATCCGCCAGGCGATCTACGCCTACAACCACGCCTGGTGGTATGTCGACGAGGTTTTGGAGTGGGCGGAGAAGTACGCGGAAGGCTCGTACACGGCGAGCGCGTCCATCGCTACCGCGGTGAACTGCACGCTGACCGCTGACGGTAACTTCATCGGCAGCGCTCCGGACGATCTGGTCCAAGCGGTGGTGGACTGGGCACTGGCCCAGCGAGGCAAACCCTATGTGTGGGGTGGTACAGGGCCGAACGGTTTTGACTGCTCGGGGCTAGTCATGCGGGCCTACGAGAGCATCGGAGTCACGATTCCCCGCATCTCTCAGGACCAATGGAATTTCGGCCCTCGCATTCCCAAGGGGCAGGAACAGCCAGGAGACCTGGTCTTCTTCGACGTACAGCGGCCAGGAGAACCCCCGGGGCCAGGACATGTCGGCATGGTGATCGGGGACGGCCTGATGGTTGAAGCCTGGTGCACCAACTGCGGGCCTATCGCGGTACGTGAATACGACAGCCCTAACCGGGCGCCGATCATGGGCTTCACCAGGCCGTTGGAGGCTCCGGAAGCTAAAGAACAATTGGAGAGACTGGGTAAATAATGGGAGCTAGACAAGTTAAAAAAGAGGGGATTCATGGGTTTAAGGCGTTTTTGATTTTTTCTGGCTCTGGTGTGTTGGCTGGTCTCCTGGTTGTCTGGATAATTTCTAGCCTCGTCAAGGCTATTTTTGTTTCAGGCTTAGGTGATTCTTCTTCAGGCAGGATTCAGACGGGATCTCCGGTTGTAACTTGGGAACCTCCGCTGTCTATGGAACAAGGATCCTTGGATCTTTGTCGGTCTTTGGAGACATCTGGGCAAGCTGGTGCCTTTAGAGAAATGGGGCCGGTGAGGATATCTTCTGAAGATAACTACAGTGACCCTGGTCCTGATGCTGAAGATCGTATAGTCCAAGATGACTGTACCTGGGAAGTGTATAGTTCGACAGGAAATAAATGGATTTTCTCTCTGAGTTATAAGGTTTTTGCTGGTAGTTTTTCTGATGAGCAACGTCTGAAGCAGGCGAAGGATCTTCTTTCTGAAGAGAAATCTTCTGTTAATGAAAAATTCGATTCATTAATAAATGAAGAGTTGATGGCTGATATGGCCGATGAATCTTTTGCTTATTATGGTCTTGGAAAAGGAGGTGAAGAGAATCTATATATTTTTTTGGGAAGAACTAGGAGTGGGGTATTTTGTATAGAGGTAAAGATTCCAGTTTCTTCTGGAGGTTCCGATTTGGAAGTTGAGTTGAGGACTCTTATTCGTAAGTTGGTTCCAGTGATTGACACAAGGCTTGAAAGGATGATTCCTGCTTGATGATTTTATAAATAACTCGTACTTAATAGTTTCTGCGAAAGCCATCTAAGCACTGTGTAACCGCTATCGAAGAGCGGTCATACAGGCCGTTGAGTTGCAGTGTTACTTCTCTGAAGACAGTGTTGCGCTGCCATGGTCGGGGAGCACAGCCGACGTAGCGGCGTCCTGTGAACGGTCTCTTAGTGCCTCAGAAAGTTGAGTCGTAGAAACAGATCGGCGTGCTCGAGCTTCCCAGGCGGGCTAGCAGCGTTCCTCCTCTTGTCTCATTGGGTCGGATGTGTTCAGGCCTACTCGGCTTTTTCGGCTAACTCGCAGATGCCTGGACGGGCACCGTAGCTGCTCGCGGAGATCAGCCAACCATCGTTGAAGTCGCGTGTGGCATAGCCGAAGGTGCGGCCTGCGGCGTGCTTCTTGTCCCGTAGCAGCCCGAAGCTGTACGCGCTCCCGTATCCGCGGTCAGTCCATACCCCGTACCTCTGGAGCCAGGTGCAAAACGGGCCCGCTAGCTCCAGGAGAGGCGGAGAGCTAAAACGGGCCCTGGTGGGAGGGAAGAAGGCTTACCGCAGCGACTTACTCACGCTTCCACGGGGTGGGAAGCGCGCGACCCGCACGCAGCCAGTCGTCGAGGTGCTCGAAAGCGTCCGCTAGTTCCGGGTCGTCCAGACGCTCGCGGACCGCTTCGCTCAGCCGGTCATAAATGGCGTCAGCCTTGGCAAGGTCGGACATCAGAAACCTCCCGAGAGCGGCTTGACGTTCATGCGCCACGAAGTAGGGACGGATCAAAGCGGCTTGCGGATTGACGTTGTCCGGGTCGACTACCGGAACCGGGCCGCGGCGGCTCGCGGTGGTGTTTTGCTTGGCGGTCGGTGCGGGGTGAGAGTGCGGCTCCCGTGCTTTGCGGGAGCGGACGGACGGGGCTTCCAGAGTGGCGACAACCGACTTCGGGGCTGCGTGCACCCCAGTCACGGGCCTGAGCAGGCGGAAACCCACGCCCAACCAGTTGAGCAGTAGACTGACCACGTCAGCGCTCCCATGCAGCGTTGACCATGCTCCCGGGTCGTGGCCGCGACCGCGGGAGCTTTTTCGTGTTCCTTAGACGTCCCCTAGCCTACCCACACCTACCCACTCATACACAAGGATTCAAAGACTTTGGCTTGCCAACCTGTGGGTAACCATAAATCCCCATGCCTACACCAGAAGACGTACGGTGAAAAGTGGTAACGCAAGCTATGGACATGGAAGATCTAGGACCCTTGTCCCGGGAGTACGGACCAGACAGTGAGATTGACCCGGTGTGCATCGATCCGGTGTGGAAGCAGATTGCGGCCATCCTGCTTTCGCGGATAAGAGCAGGCTGGTACCAGCCTGGTAAGCCCATCCCGAGCGTGAAACAGCTCCACCAGGAATTCGGCATTGCCAAGGGAACCGCCGAGCGTGCGGTTAACTGGCTCAAGGAACAAGGCTTGGTTCGGTCAGTGGTCGGTCGAGGTGTGTTCGTGCTCCCGGAGCACATGCGGCCTAAAAACGAATGAGAGACCGCTCCTGGCTCGTGTTCGCACGATCAGGGAACAGCCCTAGGCGTGTGCCGGAGCTCTTCCCACCTCGGCAGATACGTCCGCATCCCCGTAACCGCCTACGTCGTTGAGCCGATCATCGTCGGAGCAGTGTGGACCTCGCCGTCACCAACTGTGTGCCTCCCGGGACTTGCGCGGGTCCTCCACGAACCACCAGTGGCCCCTAGAGATGTTGAGAGGGAAGCCACGATGCCGTCACTCTCGCGAGCGGCTTCCCGGAGACAACGCAGGGCATGGCTCCGCGACGATCAGGACATGGTGAGGGCGACTCTCTTCAGCGAGGCATTCCTCATCACCAGGCACACCTCTTTAGACCGCCCGCAGTCCGCATACCACAGCGCTAGCGGGCCACTCTGACATCCAGCTTTCCTACACGTTGGTGTCCTTGCCCGCCATGGCAGACGGGAGGGTGCGGACAGGCCCTCACGCGATTCACAGTGTCCGTCTATGCCATGCCTGACTGGGCAGCCGCGGGATGCCCGGCTCTCCACTGCCTGGCATGGTCGGGCAGTGCACGAGACCTACCGTGACGCGGGCCGTGCCGCCGTGGGTGTTCTGGGAGGCGCAACCCTGGTCTACATCGTCGACATCCGCGGGGGTACGAGTAGGACAGGCAGCGGGAACGCCTCCGCAGGACACGTCGCCCACCGTGTGTGGAGTCAGTGGGGGGTAGGAGTGGTGGTGCGGCGGGACAGCACCAGGGTGGCGACGACACGCCAGCCGATGAGGCCTGCGGCGAGGAACAGCGACGCTACGACGATGAACGACACGGCGATTCCACCGCCGGAGAGGGCACGCAGCGCCATGCCTGCGGCGACGGTGATCGCCCACACTCCCACGCCGGTGCGCAAGGGGGCGACAGGCATCTGCCAGGCTCGGGCGACGATCCACCCCAAGGCGAGGGAAGCAGCAAACGGCCACAGGGTGGTGACCACGTCGATCAGGGTGTTGGGCTCACCGTGGCTGGACCGTCCGATGAGCACGAAGAGGACGACTACGGCAGCGTCGACAACGGCGGCCGAAACAGAACGCATAGCTCCAGCCTAACGGTGGGTGACTGGTCAGACGTGTGGGCCCACCGCCGCGGCGGCCCAAGGACCGCCGCGACAGGGGAACCCGGGGCCGAGAAGACCGGCTCAGCCGGTGACCAGTTGCAGTCCGAAGTAGGACAGCAGCGGGTTGATGGGCTGGAAGAACGTGATGCCGCCGGACCGGCAGTCACCGGTGCCGCCCGAGGTCACCCCTTGGGCTTGGGAACCGGTGAGCCACGGGCCGCCGGAGTCGCCGCCTTCAGCGCAGGCAGTGGTGCGGGTCAGGCCGGTGACGGTTCCTTCCGCGTAGCGGACGGTCTGGTTCTTCGACTGGATGGTGCCGCAGCGCCACCCGGTGGTCGCTCCGGAGCGGCACACCGAAGAGCCGGTGGCGGCCTCCTGCGAACCGGTGACGGTCACCGTTCCGCCGTTGTAGCGGTTGACGAGCGGGGTGACGGTGTCAGCGCTGGTGATACGCACCCAGCCCATGTCACGGCCGGGGAAGTACGATCCGGCGACAGTGCCTGAGGGGGAGCTGACTCGCGTGCCTGTCGAACCGCAGTGGCCCGCGGTGGCGAAGCCGGTCTGGCTGCCCTGGCGGACCGAGAATCCGATAGAGCAGCGGTAGTTCCCGAAATAGTAGGGGTTGCCGCCGATGATGGCGGCAAGGGACTGCGGCTCTTCGTCCTCTTCGACAATGCGCACGGCCCGCTCGTCCAGACCAGCCCGCTCGGCGAGCTCTTCGGCTGCCGGAGTGCCGCCCCGGAGCGTGGTGATGACTACCGCATCGGACTCCAGGTCGGTGTACCAGCCGGTGACCTTTGGGTCAGCGGTGTCAGCGATCGCGTTGAGGGACGCCACGAAGTCGTTGAGGGCGGTTTCCCCGAAATCAACAACGTCCACGGTGACGTCGTCCGCGTCGACACGGGACACGGCGGCGGGGTCGGTGACGGCGACCGTGATCTCTGTGGTGTCCGCGTCCAAGTAGACGCCGCCGAAATCGGAGCCGAGGGAGTCGCGCAGCTCCTCTTCCAGCTCGACTGCTTCGGCTTCGGCGGCGCGCAGTTCCGCGACTTCAGCGTCGCTCAACCCGAGGTCGCGTTTGAGGGCGAGCTCTTGGGCGGAGGCGGGGGTGGTGGCGGCGACCAGTGCAGTGGCGGCCAGCGCGGCAGTGAAAAGGAGGGAGGTGGTTCTTCGGGAGGAATGGTTCACGACCCGTTCCTTTCTGGGTTGTCGGAGTCAGGCGGAGCGGGGGACTCCGATCAGCCCACCGGGTGGAGTGTCTCGGACAGTCAGTCCGAGGAAGGGACACTATCCACCTAACGGACAATCGGTGACACACTATGTACCCTGGGTAGCCAAAAACCATGCCGGGCGGTCCAAAAAAACACGGCCCCGGCGGGACGAAAACCGGTCCGATCCCGCCGAGGCCGAGAACACGCGGTCACTCAGGTGAGGTGCAGTGCGTCACGGAGGAATTCCACCTGCACGAGCAGCAAGTTCTCCGACACGGTCGGATCGTTGGCCATGTGGGTGGCTCCGGACAGCGGCAGCACCGTGTGCGGACGTCCCGCCGCGAGCAGCGCCGACGACAGCCGCTGCGTGTGGGCGAACACCACATTGTCGTCAGCGAGCCCGTGGATCAGCAGCAGCGGGCGCTGCAGCTTCGGCGCGTCCACCAGCAGCGACTCCCGCTCGTAGCATTCCGGATCGTCGTCCGGATGCCCCAGGTAGCGCTCGGTGTAATGCGTGTCGTACAGCCGCCAGTCGGTGACGGGAGCACCCGCCACGGCCGCGTGGAACACGTCCGGGCGGCGGAGCACTGCCAGCGCCGCCAAGTATCCGCCGAACGACCACCCGCGGATCCCCACCTTGGTCAAGTCCAGGCGCACCCCGAACGCCTCCGGCGCCGCGTGGAGTGCCGCCACCTGGTCCTCCAGCACGGTTTCCGCCATGTTCCGGTGGATGGCCTGCTCCCACGCCAGGCCGATGCCCGGAGTGCCGCGCCCGTCAGCGATCAGCACCGCGAACCCTTGCTCCGCGAACCACTGCGCGGTCAGGTAGGCGCTCTGGGCGCAGAGCACCCGCTGGGCGTGCGGGCCGCCGTAGGGGTCCAGGAGGACCGGCAGCGGATCAGAATCCGGCGTATACCACGACGGCAGCACGAGCGCGGCAGGGATCTCCCGTTCGCCCAACCGCTGGAGCTGCACGTGCACACCGGGCAGGTCGGGGCGCTCCGCCCGGCTCTCCACCTCGGTCACGGACTGCTCCTCGTGCACACCCCGCACGATCGCGGTGCGCACCCCCGGACTGGACAGGTCGCGCCGCTGGATCACCAAGGTGTCGCCGCGCAGCAGCCCAGAATGCACCCCGGAAGGACCGTCCGCCCCGGGGAAGCTCATCTCAGTGCGCGTGTCTGTCCGACTGTCGTACAGCCACAGCCGGACGATGTGCGGCTCCCCGAGAGGGGACGCCGAATACAGCACGCAGCACCCGTCCACGTCCAGTACGGCCCGCACGTACTGCCCGGGGGAGTTCACCATCCGGTCGCCCAGGTACAGCGCCCGCTCCCCGGAAGAGTCCACCCCGAAACGCAGTGCCGCGCCTGAAGCGTCGAACTCCGGCACCCCCGGCATGATCTCCACCCAGGTGTCGGAGGTCTCCGTCCACAGCTCGTGGAGGTGCCCGGTGAGCGGGTCCGCGGTGCACGCCCGCAGCGTGCGCTGGGCCCGGTCCTGCACGGTGAACACGATGGTCGACGTGCCCTTCAACCGCTGGGTCCACCCCGCGGTGACCAGGTACGGGAAGGCGTCCCGGTCCCATTCCACCCACACCGGCTCCCCGGTGTTGTCGGCCCGCAGCACCGCCAACCGCACCTCGGCGTTGTCGGTGCCCGCCGCCGGGTAGGCGACCGTCTGCGGCACGGCTTCGGGGTTCCCCGGGTCGCTGATGTGCCAGCGCCGCACCGGGGTCGTGTCCACACGGGTGGCGAGCAGGAAAGTCCCGTCCGGAGACCACCACATGCCGCGGTGGCGTCCCATCTCCTCGGCGGCGATGAACTCGGCCAGACCCCAGGTGATGTTCTTCCCGTCCGGGGCGGCCACCACGCGGTCCAAACCGTCGGCGAGGTCCAGCACGTGGATGGCGCCCTTGTGGACGTAGGCCACTAGCCGTCCCGTGGGGTCCAGCACCGGGTCGATGGCCGGGGAGGCCGCGGGCAGCTCCCGGGGAGTGCCGGAGCCGTCCAACTCCACGCTGTAGAGCCTGCCGGACAAGGAGAACACGGCGCGGGTGAACGCCTTGTCCACGCTGTAGGAGACGATGCCGCTTCCTGACTCACGCAGCCGCTCCCGGCGGGCCCGCTCCTCCGGCGGCAGATCCTCCCCCGTGTCACCGATCGTGCGCGGGTCCGCGATGATCCGCTCCGTGCCGTCCGGTTCCGCAACCCACAGGCAGGTCGCGGTGTCGGTACCGTCCCGGCTTCTCAAGAACGCGACACGCTGGCCGTCCGGGGAGATCTGGAACGAGCGGGGAACACCGATGCTGAAGCGCTGGGTCCGAGCGTACTGTCGTGGGAAGCTCATGCCACGCATTCTGACAGCCGTAGACCGCAGTCCGGCGGTGCGCCATCCCGCAGGCGTTTCACTGAGGCGCCGGGAGAAGAGTTCACCGGCGCGGGTATCGTCACCGGCATGAACGACCGTCGCCTGCTGCTGGTGCACGCCCATCCTGACGACGAAACCATCGTCACCGGGGCGACCATGGCCCGATACGCGGCCGAGGGAGCCCACATCACGCTTGTGACCTGCACCCTCGGTGAAGAAGGGGAAGTGATCCCCCCGGAACTGGCCCATTTGGCGAGTGACCGGGAAGGCGGACTAGGCGAGTACCGGGTGACGGAACTCGAACGCGCCTGCGCCGCATTGGGTGTCCACGACCAGCGGTTTCTGGGCGGCAAGGGGCGCTACCGCGACTCAGGCATGATGGGTGCCCCCACGAACAGCCACCCCGCGTGCTTCTGGCAGGCCGACGTGGACACGGCCGCCCACGAACTCGCCGCGATCATCCGGGAAGTGCGCCCCCAAGTCATCGTCACCTACGACGACAACGGCGGCTACGGGCACCCCGACCACATCCAAGCGCACCGGGTGACCATGCGCGCCTTCGCTCAAGCCGCGGACCCCTCCCTGCCGGGCACCCCCTGGCAAGCCCGCAAGCTGTATGCGATCGCCCAGCCCAGGAAGCTGCTGGAAGAGTCAGTGGCACGCATGCAAGCCGACCCGGGCCCGTTCACCGCGCCCGCCGCGGTGGAGGACATCGCCCCCGGCACCCCGGACGACCTGGTGACCACCCGCATCGACGGCTCCGCCTACTGGGAGAAGAAGCGGGACGCTCTGCAGGCGCACGCCACCCAGGTCGCTGTGGCGGGCACCCGGTTCGCGCTCTCCAACGGCATCGCCCAGGAGATCCACGCCGTGGAGTACTTCACCCTGCTGCACGGCCCGGAACCCCGCCGCGGCCCCGATGGCTACGAAACCGACCTGTTCGCCTGACCAGGAGCACGGCAGCAGCGTGCAAGACAAGCCACCCCGCGCCCTGGCCCGGCTGGGGCGCGGGAAGCGGTTAGGCTGCTCACTGTGACTTCCTCGGCAGAGCACACCGGTGAGCGCGCAGAGCCCGGTGCGGAAGCCACCGCCGGGCTGGACCGCCGCCTGATGGGCATGCTGGCCGCGCTCAACATCGTCTTCCTCGCAGCACTGGGCCTGGTCGGCGGAATCGTGGCGGGACTGTGCGCCGGGTGGGCGTCGTGGCTGTGGCTGACCGGCACGATCGGCCAACTGCTCAGCGTGGCAACCGTCCTGCTGTTCCTCCTCGTCCTCTTCTCCGGGGCCCGGGTGATCGGCTGGGCGGTCGGCGCCAAATGGGGGCCGGGAGCGTTCGCCGCCGGGTGGATTCTCGCCGGTGTCCTCCTGACCGGGTACGTGGCCGGCGGCGACGTGGTCATGACCTCCACCGTCCCCACCTACCTGTTCCTCTACGGCGGGGTAGGCGCGGTGATTGTGGCGACCGTGCTGACCCCCGAAACCCGGGACAAGGTCACCACGGACGGAGGAACGTCTGCCCCCACTCGAGGTACAGCGACTCCACCCCAATCAGACTGAACAGGGAGAACAGCCTCTCCAAGAACACGGCGTGGATCGGCGGGCACCACACGGCAGCGAACAGCAGCACCGTGCCGAAGATCGCCGCGTTGCGGCTGGGCCGCCACCGGTTGACCGCCTCGGTGAGGATGTCGTAGCCCACCGTGCCCGGCACCGGCAGCAGGGCGAGCAGGGCCGCGCTGACGTTGAGGAAGCACAGGAACATCACCGCGCCGATCGCCCAGTTGTTCGTGACCTGGCCTGCGGGGACGAGCAGGGCCACCGCGACCGCCAGCACCGCGGCCAGCACGACGTTGGTGGCCAGCCCGCCCAAAGCAGCGAGCACCCGGAAAGGACGGGTGACCGCGGACCGGTCCACGTGCACGGCGGGGCCGTTGAGCCCGAACGTGCCGAGCAGCAGGAACGCGACCGGGAGCACCACTTGGGCGCCGAGCTCCCGGAAAGCGAACGGGTTGAGTTTCAGGTAGCCGCTGCCGCGCAGCGCCCGGTCCCCGCCCCGGTAGGCCAGTAGCGACCGCACGTACTGGTGCAGGGTCAGACAGATGAGCCAGCCGCCGAGGAGCAGCAGGAACGGCGCGTAGGCGGTGCGCCAGCCGAGCACGGTCTCTTCGGCGCGGGTCCACGACAGCCACCCGGCTAGCGCGGTCACCCCCACCAGCAACAGGAACATCGGGCTGGGCAGGAAGTCCAGCCAACCGGGCGAGGCAGGCTCGGTCTTAGCGGTGGTCGACGGGCCGGTGGGCGGCTCCTCAGCCGCCGACCGGGGTGCCGGATCAGACGTGGACATGCTGCTCCTGCTGGTCACACGGGTGAAACACGGTGTGGAAGAACTACCCACAGGCTAGAGGGCAGCAGAGCATGCCGCGTGCCGGGGTCGCCCCACCGACTACAGTGACGCGGCCGGAGCCGTCGCCGACAAGTGGAGCGCGGTGAGCGCAAAAGCCCGCCCCACCTTCGTCAACTGGGGGGTGGGGCCGTCGCCGAGCAGGTCGGGGCCGGTGATGCACCCCAGGATCTCCAGCAGCCACACCACGCTGATGAGGACGGAGCGCACCTGGTCGGTGCGGGGCCGCCCGCCGATGACGTCATCCTCCCAGCCGGACTGGATGAGCAGCCGGCACGCCTCGTCGGCGACGTCGATGTCGGCGTCACCGTATGGGGCGGGCGCTGACTGCGGGGAGCGGAGCAGCAGCACACCCAGCAGGGTTTCGATCGCGGCCTGCTCGAAACCGTCGGTGGCCAGCACACTTTCCGCGACCGCGCGCCACAGTTCGTTGAGGTCGCTGTGGAGCTGCCGCCCGTGCCGGGTCAGCACCAGCCGACGGCCGGAGCGTCGCACCGCCCGCATAGCCCGCAGCAGTTTGTGCAGCACGATGAGCTGCATGACATCGGTTTCGCTGCGCGGCGGCGACGGCGATGTCCACCAGCCGAATTCGTCGCACAGCGCCCGCACCACGGCAGGAGATATGTAGCCGATCTGGGTGAGCGCGATCCCGTCGGCGGCATAGTCGAGCAGCCGCTGCACGGGGGCGAGCGCGTCAGCCGCGTTGCGCGGCATGTCCACGCCGGCGGTGAGCTGGCCGCGCAGGGGCAGCAGGTGCTCCCGGTGCGGGTGGGAGCGGGACGCCAGCCACTCCGCGACCCGTTCCTGGCGGATCTTGTCCAGATAGCTGAGGCCGTGGTGGTCGGGCTGGGTGAGGAAGCTGCGGGCGCGCTCCTCTTGGGCTGCCCGCCAGCCGCGCGTGCCTGGACGTACTTCACCTGCGGCGATCGCCAGCTCCAGTACCGCGGACGTCTCCCGGTAGGCTTCGATCTCGGCGTTGCCGAGCGCGGTCCCCCACGTCAATTCGGGCAGGTCGGGCGGGATCACCCCGGAGGAGCGCATGCTGCGCTCGTAGGCTGCCAGGCCCTGGTCGTGGGAGGTCGCATAGGCGCGCAGCACTTCGCGGGTGCGTTCCGATACGCAGATGTCGGCGTAGCGGTCTAAATCGAGGAGGCGGAACAGGGAGCTGAGCGAGTCGGTGACGAACTGCCACTCGCTGGGCTCGGAGGAGAACCGCACCGGGAGGACGTGCCAGCAGAACTCTTGGACGGCGTGCTGGGTCAGGGTTTCCAATCGCCGGCCGGAGAGCAGGGTGTCCAAGGCGCTCTGCGCTACGTGGGCGGCGACCGGATCCGTGCGCGTCAGGTGAGCGAGGGCAGCGGCCACGGTTTCCTGCACGGCGGGATTCCCACCTCCTGCCTCGTCTCACCTCCGATGGCCCGGCCCGTGGGTTACGCGGAACCCGGTGCGCCGGAACGCCGGGGCGGCTGCGGCGGCACGACCTTGCTGGCCACGATCTCCGCGGCGGTCACGTGCGCGAGCGACCCGTCGCGGCGGCGCAACACGAGCACATCGTCGTGCCATGACTCCAATACACCGACGATATCCCGGAATCTCCCGTCTGGCAGCCGGAAACGCACAGTGACTCGCTGGCCGACATCGTCTTTGGTTATGGCGTGGGTGAAGCGGGCAACGTATCCCACAGTCACGACCCCCCGATTGTGATCCAGGCTTCGTGCAACGCAATACTAGGGACAGCGGTACCCGTGTCCTCTGGCCGTAAGACCCGTTTGAGGGCGCTGCCGGTCTTCCGCGCAGACCGTCCCGCAAGCGCACCAAGCCCCGGGAGGCCACTCGGTGGTGGTCGGTCAGAAGTATCGCGACGTAGCAGCCACTTACGCGGTCCACGTGGCGAGACCGAGGAGGAATACGACGTGACTTACGTCATCGCGCAGCCGTGTGTCGATGTGCTCGACAAGGCATGCATTGAAGAATGCCCCGTCGACTGCATCTACGAGGGCGGGCGCATGCTCTACATCCACCCCGACGAGTGCGTCGACTGCGGTGCCTGCGAGCCGGTATGCCCGGTGGAGGCCATCTACTACGAGGACGACCTGCCCAGCGAATGGTCGGACTTCTACAAGGTTAATGTCGAGTTCTTCGAGGAGCTGGGCTCTCCCGGAGGTGCCTCCAAGGTCGGCAAGATCGACCGGGACCACCCGCTGGTCGCTGCCCTTCCACCGCAGGGCGAGTAGGACGAAGAAAGCGGATACGGGTCCGGCCATCGCTGGTGCGGTGGCCTGAGGAATGTGACGATCACGCCGTTGCCTGGCCCCGGCTGGGGAAGGCGGCGGCGTGATCGAGTCGTGCCCCGGCGGGGCGGACACGGTACAACAGAACAGGGCCCGCGCCCGCCGACCGGGACGGTGCGGGAAGTGACGTGATGAGGGGACGTGGCGACCATGGCCGAGCGGCGCCCGGTGGCTGACCGGCTACCGACCTTCCCGTGGGACCGGTTGGCACCGTACAAAGAGACCGCAGCGCAGCATCCCGACGGGATCGTCGACTTGTCGGTGGGCACCCCGGTGGACCCGGTGCCCCCGCGGCTGCGCGCGGCACTAGCCGAGGCCGCGGACACCCCCGGATACCCGCAGACGTACGGCACGCGGGCGCTGCGGGAGTCCATCAGCGGCTGGTTGGCGCGCCGCCACCAGGTGCAGGTGGACCCGGACGCCACCCTGCCCACCATCGGCTCCAAGGAACTGGTGGCCTGGCTGCCCACCCTGCTGGGACTGGGCCCGGGCGACACCGTGGTTTTCCCGGAACTGGCCTACCCCACCTATGACGTCGGGGCTCGTATCGCGGGGGCCACGCCGGTCGCGGCCGACTCGCTCACCCAGTTAGGGCCGGTCCGCCCCGGACTGCTGTGGATCAACTCTCCGGCTAACCCCACCGGCCGGGTCCTCGGACTCGAGCACTTGCGGAAAGTCGTGTCCTGGGCGCGG
This sequence comes from Thermobifida sp., assembly GCF_017577275.1. Taxonomy (NCBI): domain Bacteria; kingdom Bacillati; phylum Actinomycetota; class Actinomycetes; order Streptosporangiales; family Nocardiopsidaceae; genus Thermobifida; species Thermobifida sp. The sequence continues at coordinate 476,126 of NZ_PITY01000020.1, read as the reverse complement.
GAACGCGGGGTAGTGGTCGCCTCCGACGAGTGCTACCTGGAACTGGGCTGGGAAGGGGAGCGGCCCCTGTCGATCCTCCACCCCGAGGTGTGCGGCGGCTCCCACGAAGGGCTGCTCGCCGTGCACTCCCTGTCGAAGCGTTCCAACCTGGCCGGGTACCGGGCGGGTTTCGTGGCCGGCGACCCGGCCCTCGTCCAGCAGCTGCTCCAGGCCCGCAAGCACGCCGGGATGATGGTGCCCGCCCCCGTGCAGGCGGCGATGCGGGCGGCGCTCGACGACGACGAGCACGCTGAAGAGCAGAAGCAGCGCTATGCGGCCCGCCGCACCCAGTTGCGCGACGCATTGGAGAAAGCCGGCTGGCAGATCACGCATTCGGAAGCCGGGCTGTACCTGTGGGCGAGCCACCCCGACTATGACGCGTGGGGCTCGGTGCGGGTGCTGGCCGAGCAGGGCATCCTGGTCGCTCCGGGCGAGTTCTACGGCCCGGCGGGGGCCCGGCACGTCCGGGTGGCGTTCACCGCCACCGACGAGCGGGTGGCGGCCGCGGTCAAACGGCTCGCGGAACTGTAGGCAGCACCCCCGGCACGTGCCGGCGCCGCGGACTACTCCAAGACAAGCTGCTGGGTGGTGGTGGGCAGCGACTGCCACCCGGCGAGACCGGACTCAGCGGTCCACTGCTGGTCGAGGTAGGTCACCGAGGTAAGACCGTAGGCGGCGGCGTGGGCGACCGCCCATTGGGCCATGGCCCAGCCGAGGTCACCGGTCTGGCGCTCGACGGTTCCCAGCTCTTCGGGGCCGACCCCGAAGACGCGCCGCATCTCCTCGACCGCGGCAGCCACGTCGGTGGGACCCGCTTCCTCGTCCGGGAACCAGCAGGTCACTACGGCCCCTTCCACACCGGTGAAGGCGTTGGCCATGACCTGGGCGCGCTCCGTGTGCTGGTCGTAAGCGAACCCGTCGGCGCTGCGCTGCACCGCCTGGGCCGCTTTGTACACGGGGATCTCCAGGTAGTTTTCGACTTTCACCAGTTCTTCGTAGAACTTGGTGCTGGCGTAGACGGGGTCGATGATCTCTTCGGGAGTGCCCCAGTCCATAGAGGGGCGCTGCTGGAACAGTCCCAGCGAGTCGCGGTCACCGTACTCGATGTTGAAGAACTGCGACTCCTGCCACACCGTGGCATAGGAGATGACCACGGAGCGCGGGGGAAGGTCCATGGCGAAGGCCACGCCCGCGATCGTTGCCGCGTTGGCGGCCTGCTCCACTTCGAGCGTGTCAGTGTCCTCCTCGGTGGCGAGGCGGCAGCCGTCTTTCGGCGGCGGTGGAGTCAGGTCAAGAGGTTTGATGGAGCGTATGGCATAGATACCCGCGGCAACGAGAAGACCACAGGCCAGGGTCAAGGCGAACAGGATCTTGACGAACGCGGAAATCCTTCGACGCTTTCTGGGCACGAGCTGACCATATAGATGTCGGGAGAAACTACGCTATGAGATGACAAATCCTCATGATGCGGCATAAGGGTAGGCCAGGTGGCCTGCCCGTACGGAGTGCGGTCCGGACTACGCCACCCAAATAAGGTTCTCGTAGTTGATGGTACGGACCGTCCAGCGTAGTCCCTGGCAGACACCCGTGACCGACACCACGAGAGTGCCCGGTTTTTCCCGGCCCGGGAGGAACCCAGTAGGCTCCCAGCCATGACCACCTCGTACACCAGTCCGCTCCCGGAGAGCATCGACGAGCTGTGGGAGCGCCGCTCCGAACTCACTCCCGACGACGCTGAGGCCCGTGAGATCATCGTGGGCGCGGTCGACCAGATCGACGCCGGCAAGGCGCGCGTCGCCCACGTGGACCCTGAGACCGACGAGGTCGTCGTGGACCAGCGGGCCAAGCGCGCGATCCTGTTGAGCTTCCGCGTGCTGGGGATGGAAGAGTCCACGGTGGGCGGCTTCCACTACCACGACCGCATCCCGCTGAAGACCCGGTTGGACGGGGTGCGCGTGGTGCCGGGCGCGATCGCCCGGTGGGGTTCCTACATCGCCCCGGGGACGGTGCTGATGCCGTCCTTCACCAACATCGGCGCCTACGTCGACTCCGGCACCATGGTGGACACGTGGGCCACGGTCGGCTCCTGCGCCCAGGTCGGCAAGAACGTGCACCTGTCCGGCGGGGTCGGGGTCGGCGGTGTGCTGGAGCCGCCGCAGGCGTCCCCGGTCATCATCGAGGACGACGCGTTCCTGGGCTCGCGCAGCATGGTGGTCGAGGGGGCGCGGGTGCGCCGCGGCGCCAAGCTCGGCGCGGGCACGATCCTCACTGCCTCGACCCGCGTGTTCGACGCCGAGACCGGTGAAGAGCTCAAGCGCGGTGAAGCTCCGGCCTGGTCGGTGTGCGTGACCGCCAACCGGGTGAAGAGCTTCCCGGGCGGCGACTTCGGCCTGCCCTGCCTGCTCGTGCTCAAGCGCCTGGAGGAGGGGCAGGAGCACGACAAGCTCGCGCTCAACGAACTGCTCCGCGAGCACGGCGTCAACGGCTGACCCTCGCTTCTTCCCACCGGTCCCGGTCGGCTCGAAGGAGCAGGCCGGGACCGGTAGCGTGTCCCCGTCCCGTCTCACCACGAAAGCGCAGCCATGTTGGATCTCACCGCGGATGTCCGTGACCTCACTGCACGCCTCATCGACATCGCGTCGGTGAGCGGGGAAGAGGAGCCGCTCGCTGACGCGGTAGAGCAGGCGCTGCGGTCCTATGCGCATTTGACTGTGCTGCGGGACGGCAACGCGGTCGTGGCCCGCACCGACCTGGGGCGGGAGCGGCGCGTGATCCTCGCCGGACATCTGGACACGGTGCCGATCGCCGACAACGTGCCTTCCCGCGTCGTGGACGGCAGGCTCTACGGCTGCGGGGCCTCCGACATGAAGAGCGGGGTGGCGGTCCAGCTCAAGCTGGCCGCGACCCTGACCGACCCGGTCTACGACCTCACGTTCGTCTTCTACGACTGCGAGGAGGTCGAAGCGGAGCGCAACGGGCTGCGACGGCTCGTCGCCCGGCATCCCGACTGGCTGCGCGGGGACTTCGCGGTGCTGCTGGAGCCCACGGGGGGCCAGATCGAAGGCGGCTGCCAGGGCACCATGCGGGTGGAGGTGACCGCGCAGGGGGTGCGCGCGCACAGCGCCCGCTCGTGGATGGGCCGCAACGCCATCCACGAAGCCGGCCGGATCCTCGACGTGCTGCGCGCCTACACGCCGCGCCAGCCCGAAGTGGACGGACTGCGCTACCACGAAGGGCTCAACGCGGTGGGGATCACCGGCGGGGTGGCGGGCAACGTCATCCCCGACCAGTGCGTCGTCACCGTCAACTACCGGTTCGCCCCCGACCGCACCCCGCAGGAAGCCGAAGCCCACCTGCGGGAAGTGTTCGACGGGTTCGACGTGCGGGTGACCGACGTGGCGGCAGGGGCCCGCCCAGGGCTGGACCATCCCACGGCGGCCGCGTTCGTGGCCTCGGTCGGCGGCGGGCAGGCACGCGCGAAACTCGGGTGGACCGATGTGGCGCGCATGGCCGAGCTGGGGATTCCCGCGGTCAACTACGGTCCCGGGGATCCCACCCTCGCGCACACGAAAGACGAGTGGGTGGACTTGGCGGAGATCGCCACCGCGGAGCAGCGGATGGCCGCCTGGCTGACCGGGGCAGGGTAAAGGCGCTTGCCGCGGTGGTTGTCGCCGCTCAGACCGCTTGCGGACACCGTTGCTTGGCCTGAAAGTCGATGCGAGAAACCTCAGAGTGGGTAACGTTGCGACATGACGGATTCTCGATCGATCGAACGGCAGGCAGGTCCCCTCACCTACCGGGGAAGAGAGATCCCTAAGAGCACCACTGACCAGCGGCTGCTGGACCGTCGCGGCCCGACGGACTGGGTGCACACCGATCCCTGGCGGGTGCTGCGCATCCAGTCGGAGTTCGTTGAGGGCTTCGGCATGCTCTCCGAGGTGGGCAGGGCCGTGTGCGTGTTCGGCTCGGCCCGGATCAAACCGGAGACCCCCTACTACGAGCTGGGGGAGGAGATCGGCCGCAAGCTCGTGGAGGCCGGGTACACGGTCATCACCGGCGGCGGTCCGGGGTTGATGGAGGCCGCCAACAAGGGGGCCGCCGACGTCGGCGGGACCTCGATCGGCCTCGGTATCGAGCTGCCGTTCGAGCAGTCGCTCAACGACTACGTCAACCTGGGGGTCGTCTTCCGGTACTTCTTCGTCCGCAAGACGATGTTCGTGAAGTACTCCCAGGCGTTCGTCGTGCTGCCGGGCGGCTTCGGCACGCTCGACGAGCTGTTCGAAGCGCTCACCCTGGTGCAGACCGGCAAGATCACCCGCTTCCCGGTGATCCTGGTGGGCACGGACTTCTGGGGCGGCCTGGTGGAGTGGATCAACGACCGGCTGCTCGCTGAAGGCTTGATCTCTCCGAGCGACCCCGATCTGATCCACCTCACCGACGACCCGGACGACGTCATCGAGACGATCCAACGGGCCCACGCAGAGTGGGAGCGGGCCCTGGAAGAGGAGGAGGCGGTCACAGAGCTGGAGGAGGCCCTGCGGGAAGCCGAGCACTCCTGAGCCGTGGATTGTGCCGCGTCACATTCTGTGGCGGGGATGTGGCACGATCGACAGTGTGATAGCCATCCTGATCCTGACAGCACTGGCTGCCTTCGCGGTGCTCGTCACCGTGGCGGTTCTGGTCATGGGGCATGGCGGGCAACTGGCGCGGTTCGAAGCTGATCACCCTCCGCTGGACCTGCCCGTTGACCGCCTGGTGACCGGCCGTGACGTGGCGCGAATCCGGCTTCCCCTCGCGCTGTGGGGATACCATGTGCGCGCCGTTGACGAGGTGCTGGACCGGATGGCCGCCGACATCGAGGAGCGGGACGCGCGTATCGCCCAGTTGGAAGCGCGGTTGCACAGCCCCGCCTCCTCTGCAGCACGGCCACAGGTGTGGTATCCGCGTTCCCCCCGGGAAACTTCAGCGGAGGGGGGAGAGCAGCACGCTCCCGAGAGTGAAGGATCTGATACCGACCCCTGGCCGGACGCGGCCGCACCCCCCGGGGTCGAGTACGCCAACCAGCATTCCGGGATAGGAGACCGTCAAGAATGAGCGTGGAGAGTCCGCCCCAGGAGTCGTCCGGGGCGGACTTCCCTTCACAAGGGGCACGCCGCGGCGCCGACGGGCGGTTCCGCTGCCCGTGGGCGTTGGGCGCCGCCGATTTGATGCGCTACCACGACCTGGAATGGGGCGTCGTGGTCCGCGACGATCGGGGACTGTTCGAACGGGTCAGCCTGGAAGCGTTCCAGGCCGGGCTGTCGTGGCTGACCGTGCTGCGGAAACGCGCGGCGCTCCGGGAGGTGTTCTGCGGTTTCGACATGGCCCGGGTTGCGGCGTTCACGGAGCGGGACGTGCAGCGGCTGCTCGCGGACGCGCGGATCATCCGCAGCCGCGCCAAGATCGAAGCGGTCATCAGCAATGCGCGGGCGGCTTTGGCACTGCCGGAAGGGCTGGCGGAGTTCGTGTGGCGGTATGCGCCTGAGTCGCCGCCGCCCGCACCGAAGACGGCCGCGGACGTGCCCGCGTCCACCCCGGAGAGCGCCGCGTTGGCGCGGGCGTTGAAGCAGCGCGGGTTCCGTTTCGTCGGCCCGACGACCGTCTACGCGATGATGCAGGCGGTGGGGATGGTGGACGACCACCTCGTCGACTGCCACTGCCGTGGGAGCGGCACTGCCCGCGGGTATCCCGCGGAATCCCCAGCCTGAGCGGGGCGCGCCAGCGGTCGGGTGTCCGTGCCGCGGCTGCTTCTTTTCCGCACGCGGGTGGGCAATACTTTCCTTTTGCCGGTTTCCTTGGGATTGGAGAATTCGACCTAAGGAAATCCGCGAACAGTACCCCCCGAAACCCCCGCGTGCCGCGGAAAACACCACCATTATTCATGTGATTTTCGTCACATTGCTTGCCGGTGTGGGGGTAGTTCGCGTGGCTTATCCTGTTTCGCTGTATTGCGAACGTCCCCTCCATGCACGTTCGCACCGTTGGAGGAAGCGATGATCGATTCGCGCCAGAGTCCTCGCTCCACACCCCCCGTTAGGGAACAGCGGTGACCGCGCCCCCCGAATCGGAGCGGAGCGCGCGCCCGTCAGCGGCATCCCCGATCCGAGCGATGTCGCTGTGGCCCCCGCCCCGATCCGCCCGACACAACAACCGGCGCCCCAAACTGCCCCTCATCCTCGGTGTAGGCGTCGGCGTCGTCGTGCTGGCCGTCATGGTCGGCAGCCTGCTGTGGGGAGAAGAAGAGCCAGAACCCGAAGAACCCCCTGCTGTCGTCACCGACGGCATCCCCGAAGAGTACGCGGGAAGCTGGAGCGGGGAGATGTCCCAGCACGACGAGGAAGGCAACCTGGTCGCCGACTGGGTGGTCCAGCTCAAACTCGACGCGGGGACTGACCGAGGCAGTGCAGAACTGCTTCCCTTCCACTGCCGGGGCAGCATCGTCCTCACCGAGCAGACCGCGGAATCTCTCGTGTTCGACTACGCGGAAACCTACGATCCGGAGGACCGCTGTATCGACACGAGCATGCTCACCCTGACCCAACGCGTCCCCGGAACACTCGAGGCCACGTGGGAGGGTATCTCCCGAGAAGGAACCGTCATGACCTCCACGGGTACCCTCAAGTAGGTTCGCCCCATGCCCGCCGCCAGCCAGGACAACGACGGCGGGCCCAGCCAATCGGGAGGACCGATGGCCGATCCGGCCCCCTTGATCGACACCGACCCCGCGCGCATCGGGGAGTACACGCTACTTGGACGGCTCGGACAGGGCGGTCAGGGAGTTGTCTACCTCGGAAGCGCCCCTGACGGGGCACGGGTGGCGGTCAAGACGCTGCACCGGGACGCCCTCGACCTGCCGGGCCTGCGCGAACAGCTCGCCGAAGAAGTCGAGATGGCCCGCCGGGTTGCGCGGTTCTGCACCGCGCAAGTGCTCGCCGCCGACCTCGACGCCGACCCGCCCTACGTGGTCAGCGAGTACGTGGAAGGCCCCTCGCTGCAGGCCGTGGTCCGCGAGCGAGGGCCGCTGCGCGGAGCCAGCCTGGAACGGCTCGCAGTCGGCACCCTCACCGCCCTCGCCGCCATCCACCAGGCCGGAATCGTGCACCGCGACTTCAAACCGGCCAACGTGCTCATGGCCCCCGGGGGCCCGCGCGTCATCGACTTCGGCATCGCCCGGGCCCTCGAAGGAACCGCGATCCTCACCAGCAGGATCGCCGGGACCCCCGCCTACATGGCCCCGGAGCAGATCACCGGTGGGCCGCTCGGACCGGCCGTCGACATGTTCGCCTGGGGTGCCACCCTCGTCTACGCGGCCAACGGGCGCGGCCCGTTCGGCCACGGCTCCCTGAAAGCCGTAGTCCAGCGAGTCATCAACGACGAACCGGACTTCGGGGAGCTCAGCGGCACCCTGCGCGAAATCGCGGAACGCTGCCTGAACAAAGACGCCGCCCAGCGGCCGACCGCGGCCGAAACCCTCATGCTGGTGCTCGGCATCGAAGGGCCGCCCCCGACTGAGGAGCCCAGCACGGACACGGCCATCCCCGTCACCCACCAGACCCTCGTGGCCGGGGCGATCGCCGCTGCCGACACGGGAGAGCAGGAGAGCGCCGCGGAACTCTACCGCTCCTACCCGCCGGCCCCTCCGCCACCGCACTCCAACGTCGCGGCCCAGCCGTCTCCGACGCCCCCGCCACACCCGCAGACCGCCAGCGGCCCCCAGCCTTCCCTGCCCTCGACTGGTGCACAGCACTCCGGATACGGGTATGCGACCGGGCCGCACCAGTCCGGATACGGGTATGCGACCGGTCCCCAGCAGGGCGGGTACGCGCCCCCGCCCGGACCGCACCAGCACGCCTATCCCACCCCCCATTCCGGGAATGCGGCCATCCCGCCCCACGGGGGGCCGAGCGGCCCCTACGCCCCCGCCCAGCCGTGGATGCCGTCCACCGGGGGCTACCCCCAGACCAGCCAGCCCTATAGCGGGCAGCAGTACCAGCAGCAGGCCGAGGGGACCAGCACCGCGTTCGTGCTCGGCGTCGTCAGCATCGCCGTCATCGCCGGGGTCCTGCTCTTCATCCTGCTGTTCCTGCTGATCGGCAGCCTCGGCTGACCGTGCCGCGCTGCCGGTCAGCATCCGCGGAAGGCGGGCTGCCGCTGCTCGAGGAAAGCCAGCGCGGCCTGCAGGTGGTCGGCGGTCTCCACGCACTGGTCTTGGAGGCTGGCTTCGATCTCCAAAGCACCTGCCAGGTCCAGCGCCGCGCCGCACCCCACCTCCGCCTTGATCGCGGAATAGGCCACGGTCGGCCCGGAAGCCAGGCGCAGGGCGAGACTGCGCGCGGCGTGTGCCAGCTCCTCCGGTGCGACAACCCGGGCGACCAGCCCGATATCGAGGGCGCGTTCTGCCGTCACCGGCTCGGCGAGCAGCAGCATCTCCATCGCCCGCGCCTGGCCCACCAGCCGCGGCAGCGTCCAGGAGACCCCGGAATCCGCGCCCAGCCCCAGACTGGCGAACGCGAGGACGAACGACGCGCCGGCGGCAGCGATCCGCAAGTCCGCGGCGAACGCCAGCCCGGCGCCCGCGCCCGCCGCCACGCCGTTGACCGCGGCGACCACCGGCTTAGGCATCCGGGCCATGGTCAACACGATGGGGTTGGTGTAGGCGCGCACCGTGTCCCCGAAGCCTTTGCCTTCGCTGAGCCGCCGACCGTGCTCCACCATGTCCCAGCCAGCGCAGAACGCTTCGCCCGCCCCGGTGAGCAGCACCGCGCGGACCGCGGCGTCCCCGCGCGCCCGCTCCAAAGCCTCGAGCAGCAGCTGCTGCGTTTCCACGGTGAGCGTGTTGCGCATTTCCGGCCGGTTCAGCGTGATCGTGGCGACCCCGTCGGCAGCCTCGTAGCGGACGCTCTCTTTATCGGACATTGACTCTCCCTGACACAGCGGGTCCGTAATTCGCGGAGCGCAGTCCTCGCCCGAGACTGTCCTGGCTGGTGGAATAAGGAATCCCACGGGGGTAGCAGAGTCTTCGGACGGCACCGCCAGCACCGTTGCCGTCCCACGATCGTCGAGTTTCGTCCGGCTCACAACCTCCCGGTCGTTTCCAACCCGGGGCCAAAACCGAGATAATGACAGATCAGTGATTCGTTCACTGAGTCACGCGGATTCGGCCCGCTCCGCACTCCGGACTCGTTGAGACGATCCGGGACGCCGATGGACCGACTCACACACGCGCGACCATCGTCTAGGAAAGGGGATACGGCATGGCGGCGATGAAGCCGAGGACCGGAGATGGACCGCTGGAGGTCACCAAGGAGGGTCGCGGCATCATCATGCGGGTTCCGCTGGAGGGCGGTGGGCGTCTGGTGGTCGAGCTGACCCCGGCCGAGGCCGGTGAACTCGCCAACGCACTCAACGAAGTCGTCAGTTAACGGTTTTCCCACCGTTGTCCCATCGTGGTGCCGGGCGACCAGACCTGACTGCGTCTTCACCCCCGCCCACACGGTCAGCGAGAGTGATCGTCCGGCCACGCGATATCCGAATCCACGAGGAATGTGAGTGCCCGTGCCGCTCGCTACGGAGATCCACCCGACTGACGGCGTCCTCGCCGAATCCACCGCTGACCGCCTCGCGATCATCGTCCGCGCTGGAACGGACGGGCCGCAGCCGGTAGCGGACGGCGTAGGACTGAGCCTGACCAACCTCGACGCCCGGCTTCCCGCGTCGGTGGCGCAATTGTTCGACACCTACGAATTCCGCGGGAAAGCAGGGCAGATCGTCGAGTTCCCGGTGGATCTCGGTCGAGGGCTGATCCGCCTGTCGTTCCTCGGGGTCGGCGACGCCACCCCCGAGGAGATGCGCAAGGCGGGCGCGGCGTTCGCACGCTCGGTGAGAGGAAGCTCCCGAGCCGCGGTCAACGCTGCTGTCTCGGGTCACGACCCGGAAGCGCTGACCGCCTTCGTGGAAGGGGCGTTGCTGGCCTCCTACACGTTCACGCTGACTGAGACAGCCGAGGGCACCGCGCCCGCGGCAGCGATCGACCTGGTTGGTTCGGCAGCCTCCGAGGCCGCCGAACCAACCAGGCGGGGCACGGTCCTGGCCCGGGCTACCGCCATGGCCCGGGACCTCATCAACACTCCCGCAGCGGAGAAAAGCCCCGCGTGGCTCGCGTCTCGAGCCGAAGCCATCGGCGCAGAAGCGGGACTGTCGGTCCGGGTCTGGGACGAGGAAGCCCTGTACCACGACGGGTTCGGCGCGATCCTGACCGTCGGCCAAGGATCGCCCCGGCCGCCGCGACTGGTGGAACTCTCCTACCGCCCAGCCGGCGCCACCGAGCACATCGTCCTCGTCGGCAAAGGCATCACCTTCGACACCGGCGGACTGTCGTTGAAACCCAACGACAACATGAAGCTCATGAAGACCGACATGAGCGGCGCCGGAATCATCCTCGCGGTCCTCTCGGCCGTGCAGGAACTCGGCGTCCGGGTCTCGGTCACCGGGCTGCTCGCGATCGCGGAGAACGCCTTCTCCGGTTCGGCCATGCGGCTAGGCGATGTGCTGACCACCTACAGCGGGCGCACCGTCGAAGTGCTCAACAGCGACGCGGAAGGCCGCCTCGTGCTCGCCGACGCGATCGGCTACGCCGTCACCAAGCTGGCCCCCGACACCCTGGTGGACGTGGCTACGCTCACCGGGGCAGCCAGGGTCGCCCTGGGCAGCGGGATCGGCGCCCTCTTCGCCACCGACGACACGCTGGCCGCCGCACTCGTCGACGCGGGGAAGCGGTCCGGCGAGACCCTGTGGCGGATGCCGCTGCACGAGGAGTACCGCGACGCCCTCGACTCTCCCGTCGCCGACCTGGCGAACACGAGCGTCAAAGACGACTACGGGCACCCCGGAGCCATCGAGGCTGCGCTCTTCCTCCGCGAATTCGTCGGCTCCGTGCCCTGGGCGCACCTGGACATCGCCGGCCCGGGCCGGTCCATGAGCGACGAGGGAATCCTCAGCAAGGGCGGTACCGCGTTCGGCACCCGGCTGCTGCTGCGCTGGCTCGCCGAACGGTAAACTCCCGCACCCCCTGAACCGGGCAGCAGCCTCGGACCTGCCGCTGTCCGGAACCGCAGCAGCGCCCACCCCCGGTTCGGCAGGCCCAAAGTCCTCTCGTGTGTGCGGTGCGGAACTTAATCGTTCCCCGCGGTGTTAATGAAAAGCAGGAGTATCGACGCCCCGCCACGTGGACCGAGCGCCGAACGAAGGGAGTGCTAGTGGCAGACCCAGCCCCTGCCGCCGACTTCGGCCATTGGGAGCCGCCAAGCTGGGAAGAGGTGGTACGCACCCACTCGGCTCGGGTCTACCGGCTCGCCTACCGGCTGACCGGCAACCAGCACGACGCTGAAGACCTCACCCAGGAGGTCTTCATCCGCGTCTTCCGGTCGCTGGCCAACTACACTCCCGGAACCTTCGAGGGGTGGCTGCACCGCATCACCACCAACCTGTTCCTCGACATGGCGCGGCGCCGTTCCCGCATCCGCTTCGAAGGACTCGCGGAAACCGCCAACGACCGTCTCGAGGGTCGGGAACCCTCCCCCGCGCAGGCTTACGACGACCGCCACTTCGACGCCGACGTGCAGGCCGCACTCGACGCACTCTCCCCCGAGTTCCGCGCCGCCGTTGTGCTGTGTGACATCGAAGGGCTCTCCTACGAGGAGATCGCCGCCACTCTGGGAGTGAAGCTGGGCACGGTGCGCAGCCGAATCCACCGCGGCCGAGCCCAACTCCGCGCCGCGCTGCAGCACCGCCGCCAGGCAGCCGAACGGGTCGGGGAGGTCACGGAAGCATGAGCCACCTAGAGGAGCAGCTCTCCGCCTTCATCGACGGCGAGTTGGGGCACAGCGAGCGGGAACGGGTGCTCAGCCACCTCGCCCGCTGCGAACCATGCCGGTTCGAAGCCGCCATGCTGCGCCAGTTGAAACAGCGGCTGTGCACCCTGCGGCCCCCAGAACCCGCCTCCGAGTTCCTCACCCGGCTCCTCGCCCTTCCCGAGGCCACCACCGGGGACCCGCCCGCACCCCCCAGCGGGTTCGGTGCGTCCCCGCCCCTGGGAGCAGGCCAACCGCTCGGCGGACTCCCCCTGCCGCGCCCGGAACGGCGCCCCGCCCCGGCCCGCGGACTCTTCCGGTTCCGCGGCGAGTGGGGGCGCGCCCGCTACGCGGTCGCGGGAGTCTCCATGCTCGCCGCCGCCCTCGGCACCGCGTTCCTCGCCGGTGGAGACCCCGCGGAACCCCCCGTGGTCACCCCGGCGCTCACCGACTACGCGATCGAACACGCGGCCGTCTCCGGGCAGTCCCCGCTGGGGGACCCCGCCACGGTCCCAGTGGTCACCCGTCCCCTGTCCCCGCACGATGCACCAACAGTGCAGGTTGTCCAGACGGTCAACCGCGGGGTGATGCGGTCGGACACCCCTGAGCACCGGTGAGCGGGGGCCGTGACACGGCCGGTCCCCGATGGCGTGCACCGGCCACGGCAGCCGTGCTGTGCCTGCTGCTGTGCCTGGTATCCGTCGCCGTTGTCGGCGACTCTGCCGACCGTCCCGCGGGACGGCGCGGCGGGGACGGCATGGCGGTCCTGCGGCGCGCCGCAGAGACCAGCGTCCGCCTCTCCTACCAGGGGGTCCGCGTGGTGTCCTGGGTCGACAGCACGGGCCGCACGGAAACCGCCCGGCTGAACATCCTCCACCAGCCCGGCGTGGGCACGCTGGTCAGTCCACTCCACGACACCGGGGAAGGCACCAACCTGCTGGTCGGATCAACCCCCTGGGGCAGGGTGGGCAAAGACGTGCTCGACGTGCTGGAAACCAACTTCTGGGTCCGCACCGAAGGGGAAACCCAGATTGGGCAGCGCTCCGCCGTGGGTGTGGTCGCCCAACGGGACAACGGGCAGGTCGCGGCCCGCTTCTGGACCGATGAGCACACCGGGCTGCTGCTGCGTCGCGAAGTGTACGACATCAGCGGGGAAGTCGCGCAGACCAGCGTGTTCGAATCCATCCAGTTCGGTGTGGACGCGGCCGCGCTTGCCGAGGAGACACGACAGCCCGACGTCGTCAGCCGACCCTGGGGCGACGAACTCGACCCGCAGGAACTCCGCCAGTTGCGAGACGAAGGCTGGGTGCTGCCGGAACGGCTGCTGTGGGGCTTCGAACTGGTTGAGGCCCGCGCCACCGGCGAAGGAGACGAGCGGATCACCCACCTGACCTACTCCGACGGGATCAGCGTGATCTCCGTGTTCACCCAGCGCGGCAGCCTCGGCGGGGCAGCGGTCACCGGGCTGCGCCGGACCGAAGAGGACGGCGCCCTCGTCCACGTCGCCGACGAAGGCGGCCAGCACCAGCGGATCTGGGAAGCGGACGGGTTCGTGCACACGGTGCTCGCCGACGCGCCAGCGGGTCTCGTCGCCGACGTCCTCCACGCGCTGCCCCCGCCCGACCGCCACGGTTTCTGGGAGCGAGTCGGTCGAGGTTTCGAACGCGTGGGAACGTGGCTCGACTAATGTGCATCCCAGAGAAGGGGCATGCGGAACCCCGTGGTCACGGACGAGTGTGGCCTCCTTAACCAGCGTTGATCTTGTGCGCGCCAGGATGGATCGGGCAGTAACAGACGGAGATCACATGACCAACGAGACCGGACGCCGCGACATACACGGAGAGGCGGAAGACCCGGTGACGGGACCGGCAAAGCCCCCGTCCGGGCCGTACACCGGTTCCGCGTCAGGCCCCGCCACAGCACCGCCGGCCAGCCTGGGCGGGATGAGCCCCGGGCCAGCGTGGTCGCCCATCGGAGAGCAGCCCGCCGCATCCGGATGGAATCCTTCCGCGGGGCCGGGACCGGTCAGGCAGACTCCGTCATCGCACACCCAGACCTGGGCGGTTCCTCCCGGACTGCGGAATCCGGGGCCCCCGCCCGACGCAGTCCACTCCACCGGGCAGTGGCCGGTCTTCACCCCCGGCATCCCCGCGGAAGAACCGCAGCAGCGGCCCCGCCGGAACGGCATGCCGCTGTGGGCGGTGCTGCTCCTCGTCATGGTTGTAGCCGCAGGATCGGCAGGTGTCGGCGGCATGGTGGGCGCCTCCCTCGTCGCCCCAGAAGAATCCCCGCCCCCGCAGAGCAGCGGCGCGCCCAACAACGAAGTGCCCAGCGACGTGCCGAGCCGCGCCCCCGACACTATTGCCGGGGTCGCCCAGCGGGTCAGCCCCAGCGTGGTATCGATCCGCAGCACCAGCCCGCAGCTCAGCGGCAACGGCTCCGGGTTCGTCATCGAAGGCAACTACGTGGTGACCAACAACCACGTGGTCGACGCGGTGCGCCGCGGCGGGATCGAAGTCGTCTACAGCGACGGCCACGTCAGCCGGGCTGAAGTGGTGGGCGCGGCAGCCTCCTCCGACTTGGCGGTGCTCAAACTAGCGGACCCGTTGGATGTGGAACCGCTGGAATTCGGCGACTCTGATGAGGTAGCCGTCGGCGACACCGTGATCGCGATCGGCGCCCCGCTCGGACTGGACGGCACGGTCACCTCGGGGATCGTCAGCGCCCTCAACCGCCCGGTGACCGTGGGGGAGGACGGCCAAGAGGCCTACCTCAGCGCGATCCAGACCGACGCGGCCATCAACCCAGGCAACTCGGGGGGCCCGCTCGTCAACGAGCAGGGCCTGGTGATCGGGGTCAACTCGGCGATCGCCACCATGAGCGGGTCGAGCGGGGAGCAGAGCGGCAGCATCGGCCTCGGATTCGCGATCCCCTCCAACCAGGCCTCGCGGGTGGTGGAACAGCTCATCGAAACCGGTGAAGCACCGCATGCCGTCATCGGCGCCATCCTCGACCTGCGCTATCCGGAGCAGGGCGCGCTGATCATGGAAGCGGGCCGGGGCGCGGAGACCGTGATGCGGGGCGGCCCCGCGGACCAGGCCGGCCTGCGGCCCGGCGACGTCATCGTGGAGTTCGACGGCACCACGGTGCGGGACGCCACCCAGCTCATCACCCTGATCCACACCAAAGCCCCCGGCGACCGGGTGGAGGTCCGCTACCTGCGGAACGGGAGAGAACACACCACGACCCTGGTGCTGGGGTCGTCCAACGACTAGGCCGTACACGCATCGAGGTCCCGGTCCTCCTGGTGAGGGCCGGGACCTCGCACGTCTTCCAGTTCCTTGAGTCGGTGTTCGATCAGCGGCGGGTGGGGCTCAACCCCAGCATCATGCCGGCCAGGCCGCGCGGCTTGCCGAGCAGCTCCTCGGCGATCGACCGCAGCACCTTGCCTGCCTCACTGTCCGGGGCGTCGAGCACCAGCGGAACACCGCGGTCGCCGCCTTCCCGAAGCGCCACGTCCAACGGCACTTGGCCCAGCAGCGGGACCTTGGTGCCCAAGGTCCGCGACAGCCCGTCGCAGACCGCCTGGCCCCCGCCTTCACCGAAGATGTAGACCCGCTCGTCGCTGCCCGGGGCCTGGTAGTAGGACATGTTCTCGACCACGCCAGCGACCCGCTGGTGGGTCTGCGCGGAGATCGACCCGGCGCGTTCGGCAACCTCGGCCGCAGCCTGCTGCGGGGTGGTCACCACGAGGATCTCGGCGTTCGGCAGGAGCTGCGCCACCGAGATCGCGACGTCACCGGTGCCCGGGGGAAGGTCCATCAGCAAGACGTCCAGGTCACCCCAGTAGACGTCGGCGAGGAACTGCTGCAGTGCGCGGTGCAGCATCGGGCCGCGCCAGACGACCGCCTGGTTGCCCTGGGTGAACATGCCGATCGAAATCACTTTGATCCCGTGCGCGGTCGGCGGCAGGATCATGTCCTCAACCTTGGTGGGGCGGTCGCTGACACCCAGCATCCGCGGCACGGAGTGTCCGTAGATGTCGGCGTCCACAACCCCCACCTTGTGGCCCTGGGCCGCCATGGCAGCAGCCAGGTTCACCGTGATCGAGGACTTGCCGACCCCACCCTTGCCAGAGGCGACAGCAAACACCTTGGTGAGTGAGTTCGGCTTGGCGAACGGGATCTCCTTCTCTGCGTGGCCACCGCGCAGTTTGGCCTGCAGCGCCTTGCGCTGCTCGTCGCTCATGACGTCGAGCGTGACCTTGACTCCGGTCACCCCCGGCACTTTGCTGACTGCGTCGGCGACATCCTTTTCGATGCGGCCACGCATGGGACAGCCGGCCACCGTGAGGTAGATACCGACGGAGACCGTGCCGTCGTCGTGGATCTCGACGCTTTTGACCATGTCGAGTTCGGTGATGGGGCGGTGGATCTCCGGGTCCTTGACGGTGGCCAGAGCCGCGTTCACCTGCTCGGTGGTGGGTGTGGTGGACATGTCATCAATGGTACGAAAGCCCAGGTGCCCCACGCGCAGGTGACCTTGCCCACCTGCCGTAGCCGAAGTGGGACGTTCTTAACACCGGTAATACACGTTCCACTAGTAGTGTCGGACGGACGATGGGAAACGTGCCACCACCTTGGCCGTCCGGACCCGACCCTCGGGAACGGGCGGTTCCACAGCATTCTCAGGTATGGGCATCGCCCGGCCAGGCAGCGCATCCGGGGGGACCGGATGCGGTATGGGCGTGGCCGCCGCCCGTAAAACCACCCCGGCCGCGGGTCGACACGCCGCCGCCCGGTGTTCCTTATCACAGAATGGGCCGCACCGAACGGCACCGCTGGTGGAAACCACCACTGGCCATCGGCTGCGCGATCCCGCTCTCCTTCGGCTTGGGCCTGTTCTTCGTGCTCGTGCTGGAACTGGTGAAAGCCATCCGGCACATCCCTGCCGACGTGGCGGAGCTCGGCCACCCGGTCGCCGACCTCGCCGTGGAACTGGTGCTGGTGATCGTGCTGCTTCCCGCGGTGCTGATCGCGGTGCGGGTCGTCCAGCGGCGACGGGCCGGCACGCTGTCCTCTGTGGAGGGGCGGCTGCGTTGGCGGTGGCTGCTGCGCTGCACTGCCGTGGCCGTCGGATGCGTCGTCGTCTCCTTCGGCGGGCTGATGGCGCTCCTGGTGATCACGGAACCGGGAGAACCGCTGTTCGGCGAGTTCGCGGGAATGGAGACGTTCCTCGCCGCACTGGCGGTCATCTTCCTGCTGGTGCCCTTCCAGGCCGCGGCTGAGGAGTACGCGCTGCGCGGCTTCCTCATGCAGCTTGTCGGCGGCTACGGAGACCCGACACGGCCGGGGCGTTCCGCGCCGGGCCGTCTCTTCCACCGGTTCCTCGCCTCCCCAGTGCCCGCTATCCTGGTCAGCGGCCTGATCTTCACCCTGCTGCACGACTACTACGACTGGGCGCTGCTCGACGTCGCAGTGTTCGGCCTGGGCATGGCGTGGCTCACCTGGTACACCGGGGGACTGGAAGCGGCGATCGCCCTGCACGTCGTCCACAACCTCGTGGCGTTCGTGCTGGCTGCCTACGAAGGAGATTTCGACAGTTCCGGCGACACCGGCAGTTGGCAGTCACTCCTCGCCACGATCGTCGAAGTGAGCGTGTTCTGCCTGGTGGTGGCGTGGATGCGGCGCAAACAGGCGATACGCCACACTACGCCGGAAGCAGAGGCCACCCCACCGGCACGGCCGCAGTCTCCCCCACCGTCCCCCCAGTGGTCGTAAAGAACGTTTCTTCCATGGTCCTTCGGGTAGCTCCCGAAGGACCATGAAGACTGCGCCTACGTGTCCCCGCTGCGGACGCGCCGTCCACGAACCTGATCTCTGGTCGAGCGCGTGGCGGTGTGACGCGCACGGACCGGTGACCCCGTTGCGGGCCGTACGGGACCCCAGTCCCACGTCTTTGGAAGTCGTACTCGACGAAGCGAAGGTGCCGGTCTGGCTGCCGTGGCCGCTGCCAGACAACTGGGTGATCACCGGGTTCGCCGACGTCGGCGAAGAACGCACGGGGACGCTCGCTGCAGCGGTCGCCCTGTCCGGCCCCGCCCCGCTAGGCGGGCTCGGAGAACTGGTGATCGTCTCCGAAGAACCCGGCATCGGGCTCGCCGCCCGCATCGCGCGCCTCGACGGCCCCGATCCAGGAAACAGCTTCGACCGGAACCCGCCCGCAGCCAAAGTCCGCAACGACGGACACGAAATCGCCCTGTGGTCCCTTGACGGGGGACCGGAGCGCGCCATCTACGTCGGCGAGGCGATGGCCCAGTGGCTGTGGTTCATCTTCAGCCCCGCCGACAGCGGGGTGCTCATGTGCGAAATCGACGCCATCCACGACTTGCGCGACGCCCGCGATGTCGGCCCCTTCCCCACACTCCCGTTCGGTGCGCCCTCCCCGTTCCTCACCGAGTCGCTGAAACCCGCCGGGTGAGGTTCCCCGCGCTGACCTATGATCGGGGCGATGCGCATCGATCTGCACTCCCACAGCTCTGTTTCTGACGGCACCGACACTCCCGCCGAGGTCGTCGCCCACGCGGCCGCGGCCGGGCTCGACGTGCTGGCCCTCACCGACCACGACACCACGGCGGGAATCCTGGAGGCCGCCCAACACCTCCCCCGCGGGCTCACCCTGGTTCCCGGCATCGAACTGTCCTGCGCCTACCAGGGGTCCAGCGTGCACCTGCTGGGCTACCTCTTCGACCCGGACCACCCCGAACTCACCGCGGAACTGCAGCGCATCCGCGACGACCGCGTCATCCGCGCCAAGACCATGGTGGAGCGGCTGCAAGCCCACGGGGTGCCGGTCACCTGGGAACGTGTCCGCGCCCTCGCCGGGGAAGAGGACGGCCGCAACGTGGTCGGCCGTCCGCACGTCGCCCAAGCCCTCGTCGAAGCCGGTGCCGCCGAGGACGTGCAGGACGCGTTCGACCGGTGGATCGGCTCCGGCAAACCCGCCCACGTGACCCGGTATGCGCTGGACCCGGTGCGGGCTGTCCGACTGATCCGTGCTGCCGGCGGCGTGTGCGTGCTGGCGCACCCGGCCCGCAGCGAAGGCGCGTTGACGCACGCCGTCCCCGACGACCTGGTGGAACGCATGGCCGAGGCGGGGCTCAACGGGATCGAAGCCGACCACCCGTCGCACGACGACGAAGAGCGCGCCTCCTGGCGGCGCCGGGCCGAAGAGCTCGGCCTGGTCGTTACCGGGTCCAGCGACGACCACGGTGAGCTGACCGGACGCCGCCTGGGCTGCTGCACGACAGAGCCCGACGCCTACGCTGCGCTTGCCGCCCAGGCAAGCGGGGCCGAGCCGTACGTGGGCTGATCCTGCCGCACCGACTCTTGAGTACTTTTAACCATTCCGGTCGATACTGGCTGTGAACTGGTTGGATACGGGCCACAACGAGGCGGGGCGCCCACGCAGAGTCCTGGTGTGGCCTCGTCGAATACCGATCAGTGACCTCCGGCCGTAACAATAGGCCCGCACCAGTGATCAGTCGTAAGCAAACCGAAGGGGCGGCACGTGTTCTGGAAACGGAAGGCCAAGAAGAAGAGTGAGGCCGAGGCGGACGCCGCCGTGACCACCGTCGAAGACGCGGAGGAGGCTGCGGACGCCAGCTCCGACGAGGAATCCGCGCAGGCCGACACGGGCAGCAGTGCGGATGCGTCCGACGGTGCGGAGAAGGCGTCCGAGGCCGGGGACGGCAGCTCCGACAGCAGCGACCTGTCCATCGAGCGGGTCGAAATGGCAGGAACCCTCGAGGTCGACGGCGAAGAGTACGAGGTCGTCACCAACACCTGGATCGTCCAGATCGACGAGGACGGTGTCGTCGTCGTCAACCCGGGGGAGGACGCCAAAGCCATCCTCGAAAAAGTCGGCGACCGCGAGATCTACCTGGTTGCCTGCACCAACGGCTACCGGCCGCACATCGCTGGCGCGGTGGAAGTCGCCGAGAGGGACGAAGCGCCGATCGCCCTGCACCCCAAGGAGCTGCGCCGCTGGCGCAAAGTCCACGGTGTCGAGCACAGCCCCGAGATCGAGGCGGAGGGCGGCGGCAAGCTGACCATCGGCGATGTGGAAGTGGAGATCCTGCCCACTCCCGGCACCGCTCCCGGCTCGCTGTCCTACTACTTCCCTCACATCAAGGCGGTGTGCAGCGGCGACACGCTGCTCGCCGGAAAACTCGGCACGGTCGGCGACGGCTACATGGACTACACGTCCCAGCTCGCCTCGGTCGGCGAGGTCCTGCTGGCGCTCCCGGAGGAGACCCGGGTCCTGCCGTCCACGGGCGAGGAGACCACCATCGCCGAGGAGTCCAAGAACTTCGACTCCTGGGTGCTCGGGGAGTGACGGCCCGGCCACCGTGGTGTCGGCACTCAGCGGCACAGCCCTGCCGGTGCCACGGTGGCCGCGTCAACGGGACTCTGCCTGGTCCCAGAAGGCGGTGAGGGCGGCAGCGGTGGCTTCGGGGGCTTCCACGTTAGGCGAGTGGGCGGCCCCGGAGATCACCACGCACCGGGCGTTCAGGACGGCAGCCATCGCGGACTGGGTCGCCGGGGACCAGGCGTCGTCGTCCTCCCCGTAGAGCACCAGAGTGGGCAGCCCGGCCGCGGCCAGTTCCGCGGTGCGGTCCGGGGCGGAAGTCACCTCCTGCGCCATGCGGAGCAGGCCCAGGGGATGGTTGGCCAGCATCCGCTCCCGCATGAAGACATGGATCTCCTCGGGCAGCCCGCTGGCCCGGTACTGGTCTTCCAAGTGCTCCCACCAGATCCGGTGAACGATCTCCCGGGTGGGGGAGGGGCCGAGCGCGGCGATCAGCCGCAGGGCGTCCTCCCGGCGCGACCCTTCGACCCCGGACGGGCCGGACCCCAGCAACGCGTGGGAGAGCAGCGGGACCGCTGTGGAGAGCACGGTCTCCCGGGTGACCAGTCCGCCGAACGAGTGCCCCAGCAGGTGGACCGGCCCCTGCTCGAGGGCGGCGATGACCTCGGCAACCGCCCGGCCCAGCGCCGCACACGAGTAGGCGTCCAGCGTGTCGCTGCCGGGAGACTGGTACTGGCCCGGCAGGTCGATCGCATACACTCGGCGCCCCGCCTGGGCCAGCGGTCCCAGCAGCGCAATGAAGTCTTCTTTGCTTCCGGTGAACCCGGGCACCAGCACTGCGGTGTGCCGGTCAGGGGCCCCGCCGACCGGGCCGGCGGCGAGGGCCGCGATCGGACCGGACGGGGTGGGGATGGTGGTGCGGTGGGCACCGGGAGGAAGGGTCAGGATCCGAGGAGTGCTCACGAGCGCTCACCCTAGAGGACCGCGGTGCGGGCGCGGAAACCGGCACGGCACCGGGCGGGCCGTTGCGTAGCAGGCCCTGGGCTCCGCGGGGTTAGGCGCGGTCGCTGTTCGTCCCGGCGTTCCGGCGACTGCGGCGGCGTGTGCGCCGACGGGTGCGGGCAGACGAGTCCGCGTCGCTTTTCGCTGCGGTCTCACCGGTGGGCTCCGCAGCTGAGCGGGTCGTGGGGACGCCACGCCGGGTGCGTTTCCGGGGCCGGGACCGGCGCTGCCGCGAACGCTCCCGGTCCTTGGTGCGGGAGGCCCGCCCGGTCTCCCCGATGTCCTCTACTTCTTCCGCTGCCAGACCGGCCCGGTCCTGCTCCTCCTTGGCGAGCACTCCCTTGGCGTCCCGCGGAATGTCGAGAGCGTCGAAGAAGTGCGGCGACGTGGAGTAGGTCTCCGGCGGGTCAGCGAAAGGCAGCCCCAACGCCCGGTTGATCAGCTTCCACCGCAGGAGTTCCTGCCAGTCGATGAACGTGACAGCGGTCCCGGACCGTCCCGCCCGGCCGGTCCGGCCGATGCGGTGCGTGTAGGTCTTCTCGTCGTCGGGGCACTCGTAGTTGACCACGTGCGTCACGTCGTCCACGTCGATGCCCCGGGCGGCCACGTCGGTGGCAACCAGCACGTCGACTTTGCCGTTGCGGAACGCGCGCAGCGCCCGCTCCCGCTGGCCTTGCCCCAGGTCGCCGTGGACGGCTGCGGCAGCGAACCCGCGGCGGCACAGCTCCGTGGAGACGTGGTGGCATTCCCGTTTGGTCTGGCAGAACACCATGGTCAGGCCCCGGTTGCGCGCCTGGAGCAGGCGGGCCAGCATTTCCAGCTTGTCCAGCGGATGGGTGCGGAAGACATGCTGGGTGACCTGGCCGGAACCGGTGTCGAGGGGATCGTCTTCAGCGCGGATGTGGGTGGGGCGGCGCAGGTATTTGCGGGACAGCGCCACGATTTCGCTCGGCATTGTCGCCGAGAACAGCATGGTCTGCCGCTGGTCAGGGGTTTTCGCGAGGATCCGTTCAATGTCGGGCAGGAAGCCGAGGTCGAGCATCTTGTCGGCTTCGTCCAGGACGAGCGCGGTCACCTCGGACAGGATCAGGTGGCGCTGCTTCACCAAGTCCAGGAGGCGCCCCGGGGTGCCCACGACGATGTCGACACCCTTGCGCAGGGCAGAGATCTGCGGCTCGTAGGCGCGTCCCCCGTACACGGTGGCGATCCGCACGTCGATGCGTTTGCTTGCCGTGGCCAGGTCCGCGGCCACCTGGATCGCGAGTTCCCGGGTCGGCACCACCACGAGCGCGCGGGGGCGCTTGGCTGATCCGGGCTGTGTGTGGACCCGCTGAAGCAGCGGGAGCCCGAAAGCGAACGTCTTACCGGTTCCGGTGCGCGCCTGTCCGATGATGTCGGCGCCGGTCAGTGCCAAGGGCAGGGCCATGGACTGGATGGGGAAGGGGGCGACGATGCCCTCGGCTTCCAAGGCGTCGGCGATGTCGTCGATGACGCCGAGATCGCGAAAAGTGGTCTGATCTGAACTGTGCGTACTTCTGACAGTGGTCAGGGTCGATGCCTCCATCTAGGCGGGCCGCGTACGCGGCGGGTCGGACGAGCCCGGCTGCGGGACCGGCGCGGCTCAGCAAAGCGAGGAGCTCGCGCGGCGCCCCGGTACGCCGAGACGAGGACGTCGGTCGTGACAGGTAGCGGTCCCAGGGCCTCCGTTGGTGGATACTCGCGGATCGCGGAGGCCACAGCGGGCGGGAGCGGTCGCGGCCGTAGGAGGCTGCGGCTTGTCTCCTACCGCGAGTCCGTGACTCGTCTTGGGACGCGGTGCCGCTGCCGGACAGGCCAGTGGTCTCATGACGGGGCCTCCGTAGCGGGGCGACGCGACCGGCCGCGACGGGGCATTGGATGTGTGACCGGTGGGATCCGATCACGGTTACGAGTCTATCCCGCGTCATCCGCGCTGGATAGGGCATGGCTTTCCTGCCTTGTTCACTTGTGAGAAAACACGGAAAGAATCGTGAATAGTCCCGAGCCGTCCCGTGACGGGAGGGACACCGGTGCTGGGGCGATAGGCTGGAAGGCATGAGTTCCGCAGTCGCTCCCGACCCCAGCCGGGTGACCACTCCTGTTGACCGCGGAGTCATCGACCTGCTGGGACTGCTGGCCTACGCCGAGCTGGTGTCGTTCTTCCGGTTGGCTTCCGACGCTGAACTCGCCCCCACGTTGGCGGACAAAGCCGAACTGGCGGCGTTCGCGGCCACCGAGCAGGCCCACCACCAGGTCCTGCGGCGCAAGCTCGTCGAACTGGGAGTGGATCCCGAGGAGGCGATGCAGCCGTTCATTGCCCCCCTGGACGCCTGGCATGCCCACACCACCCCGCAAACCTGGCTGGAAAGCCTGGTCAAGGCGTATGTGGGGGACGGGATCGCGGCCGATTTCTACCGGCAGGTCGCCGAAGTGACCGACCCGGAGATCCGGGAACTGGTGGTCGACGTCCTCTCCGAGGAGGGGCGGGCCGAGTTCATTGCCGCCAAGGTCAAGCAGGCGGTTGCCGAGGAGCCCACGCTGGCGGGCCGACTCGCGCTGTGGGCGCGCCGCCTGGTCGGGGAGGCGCTCAGCCAAGCCCAGCGGGTGGCACTCGACCGGCCGCAACTCGCGGAACTACTGGCGAAAGGGGACAGCAGCGAGGAGCGGAACGGCGACCTGGCCGCGGTCAGCCGCATCTTTGCGCGGTTGACCGAGTCCCACAACGCGCGGCTCCAGGCGATGGGGCTGGCAGGCTGACGGCGCGTCCGGCACGGCGGGCCGCGGACCCGGCCTGCCGCTGAGGGCGGTGCACCGGGCACGGCACCGGGACGCGGGCTACGCCGAGGACCCGATGTCACGAATTGTCCTGGACGTTGCGTCCCGTGCGGGGAAGTTCACTGCGAGGATCCGCAAACCGGGCACAAAGCCCTGCGCGGCGGGCGTACGCTAAGCCCTGGGCTACGCGGCAGCGTACCCCTCCCGCGCGGGAATGGGGCAAGCGGCGCGAACAGGACGATGGGCTCCACCATTACGTGCTGGGATGCCCGGCTCGACAACGACGAAGCGGCGGCCAACGCGCCGCGAGAAAGGACAGTCAATGGGGAGCGGTCGGCACGGAGCAGCGCGTCCACCGATCGGAGTCCTGATTCACCGGGATCGAGTCGACTTCTCCATCTACGGCCTGCAAGCAGCAGTCACACTGGTGATCATGGTTCTCACGGGACCGGCGAGCCCGGTCTTCTGGCTGTGCTTCCTGCTGCTGTTCGGCGGGGTCGTCCTCTTCTTCCGGCGGATCGACCGGCTGGCCCGCGAAGAGCTCGCCGAAAGCGACCTGCTCTGATGGGCCGCTCGCCCAGCGCAGCGCAGACAGCCGCACGCCGACAGGCGTGTGCCTCGCCCACGGACCACGACTGCGGGCGAGGCTAGGGATTCAGGTGCTCAGGGGCGTCGGTGACGGCGTCGACGCTCCCCGGACGAGGCAAGCGGCTCTCCCGGAGCAGACTCCTGCCGCGGCGGGGCCACTGTCTCCGTGGAGCGGGAACCCGCCGTGGCCGGGCCACGGTCACCTGCCCCTTGGGCGCGGAAGTTTTTCGTCTCAGACTCGGCCCGGTCCAGCCAACCCTCCCACCGCTGCTGCATCGGGCGGATCAGACCGCCGCCGACACCGACGATGAGAATGCCCGCCACCGCAGCCAGCACAGCGATGAGGATCGGCAAGGTCACCGCGGCAGCCACCCCGATCTGGTTGAGGGCGGCGATAATACCGAGGCCGACGATGAAAACCCCTGCCGTATTGGCCAGCACCTTGCCGTAGCTCAGCCCGCCGAGCGCTTCCGAAGCCAGCTCGCGCACGGCCCGGGCGATCAGCGCCGCCACCACGACGATGATCAACGCCACGGCGAGGTGCGGCAGCCACGCCACCACGCTGTTGAGCATCTGGGTGATCGGGTTGTTGGGGCCGAATACGCTGAACGCGAGCTGAAGGACGATCAGCACCCCCGCGTAGTAGACGAACTTCCCCGCGATATCGCTCGCGTTGAACCGGCTGCGCTGGAAGTAGCTTCCCAGCCCGCCGCGTTCCAGTGCCCGGTCCAAGCCGACTTTGGCCAGTGCTTTGGCGACCAGGCGGCCGATGAGCTTGGCAAGAAGCCAGCCCAGGATCAGGACAACGAGGAAGACAGCGAGCCGGGGGATGAAAGCCACCAGGGATCCCCAGACACTGCCGATGCCCTGTCCGATATCAGTGACGGCCAGTGGTGTGAACATCTCGTCTCCTCCCCTGAGGGGATGCCGGGGTCGCGTCGGCGTGCCGAAAGACCCCGACTGAACTCGGAGAATGCCTCCGCCCAGCGCGACTACCCAAGAAGGAGGGAGCCAACCATCGGGGTAGGGGAGGAGAGGAGAAGTAGAGGGCTAGTGGCGCGTGAGATCCCAGCCGCTGATCCCACGCCAAGCGAGGCGGGCGATGAGCTGCTCGGCAGCATCCTTGGGGATCGTGCCCCGGCTCAGCCAGTAGCGGGCGCTGGTCTCCGCCATGCCGACCAGGCCGATGCTGAGCAGGTGCGCCTCTTCGTCGGAAACGCTCGTGTCCTGCCGGATCACTTCGCCGATGAGTTCCGCGCAGCGGAGCGTGGTCTGTTCTGTGATTTCCCGCACTGCCGGGAGGTTGCGGAGGTCGGATTCGAAGACGAGGCGGAACGCTCCGCCTTCCCCGGACACGAAGTCGAAATACGCTTTGAAGCTCGCGACCACGCGCTGCCAGTTGTCGTCGGTGGATTGCAGCGCAGCCCGCTGCTTTTCCACCAGTGCCTCAGAGTGCTGTTCCAGCAGAGCCAGGTAGAGCTCCAGCTTTCCGGGGAAATGCTGGTACAGCACGGGTTTGGAGACCCCGGCGCGTTCGGCGATCTCATCCATCGCCGCTGCGTGGTATCCCCGTTCCACGAAGACCTGCTGAGCCGCGGCGAGCAACTGCCGCCGTCGGGCTATCCGAGGGAGCCTGGTCCCCCGTGGTTGGGCTTCTGAAGGAGCCGTCACAGCCACACTCCCCGAACCTTCGCGGCGCCGGAGGCCGCGTTCTTGATCGGCCGCTCCGGCAGGCTCCCCGCTCCGAGCCTGCTGCGACCGAAGTGCGTACCGAGCTATCTTACTCGTCCGTAAGGGGACGCAGATGATCCGCGCACGTCATCGCGGACAACCGGCCCTCAGTCACCGGTAATCGTCCTCGTCCTCCGGGACCTCCAGGGCCTGCTCCACCGCGTCGGCCTCCGGGACCTCCCAGCCGCGGTCCAGTTCGAGCTCCAGGGGCGTCTCTTCCTCGTCGTCGGAGATGCGCTGGTCAGCGACATCCGCCTCAGGGGCTTCGAGGGGGTGGTCGTCATCGTCCGGTGCGACGTGCGGGCGCTTCGGTTCAGGTGCCATGGGACCTCCAGTCGGTGGCGCCGTTCTCCGCCGCATGGCCTCGCTGCCTCGTGGGCGTGGCGGAGTCCACAAGATCAGTACTGACCTGCGAAAAAACGGTAGGGCGGATATCGCTTCCGTTCCCGTATCCCTGCCGGGGAATGATAAACCCTACTCCGTGGGTTGGGATAATGAGCAAGCCCGCGGCGTGTAAAGGCAGTCAAGATCCGCGCTTGCTGTGTCTACGCTGCGTTACCGATTGTTTGAGGAGCTGCTGTGTCGCTTCCGCCGCTGGTCGAACCAGCCGACGAGCTCACTATCGACGAGGTACAACGGTACTCGCGCCATCTGATCATCCCCGACGTCGGCATGGACGGTCAGAAGCGTCTGAAGAACGCTAAAGTCCTGGTCGTGGGGGCGGGCGGGCTCGGCTCTCCCACGCTGATGTATCTGGCCGCCGCCGGTGTGGGAACCCTGGGCATCATCGACTTCGACGTCGTGGACGAGTCCAACCTGCAGCGCCAGGTGATCCACGGCCAGAGTGACATCGGCAAGCCCAAGGCCGAATCCGCCCGGGAGACGATCGAAGAGATCAACCCGTTCGTCAAGGTCGTCCTGCACAAGGAGCGCCTGGACTCCAGCAACGCGCTGGAGATCTTCGCGGACTACGACCTGATCCTGGACGGGACGGACAACTTCGCCACCCGCTACCTGGTCAACGACGCCGCCGTCCTGCTGAACAAGCCGTACGTGTGGGGGTCGATCTTCCGGTTCGACGGCCAGGTCAGCGTGTTCTGGAACGAGTACGGGCCCAACTACCGCGACCTGTACCCGGAACCGCCGCCGCCCGGCATGGTCCCCTCCTGCGCGGAAGGCGGTGTCCTGGGCGTCCTGTGCGCCACGATCGGCTCGGTCATGGCCAACGAGGCGATCAAGCTGATCACCGGCATCGGCGACCCCCTCGTCGGCCGGCTGCTGATCTACGACGCCCTGGAGATGACCTGGCGGACCGTCAAGATCCGCAAGGACCCGAACGCCGAGCCGATCACCGAGCTGATCGACTACGAGGCGTTCTGCGGCACGATCCCGGAAGAGGCCCAGGAGGCCGCCCGGGGATCCACGATCACCGCCAAGGAGCTCAAGGAGAAGATGGACCGGGGCGAGGACTTCTTCCTCGTCGACGTCCGGGAGAAGAACGAGTACGAGATCGTCAACATCCCCGGCGCGGTCCTCATCCCCAAGGGAGAGTTCCTGACCGGCGAGGCGTTCGCCAAACTGCCGCAGGACAAGCAGATCATCCTGCACTGCAAGTCCGGCGGACGGTCCGCCGAGGCGCTGGCCGCGGTCAAGAAGGCAGGCTTCTCCGACGCCGTGCACGTGGGCGGCGGAATCCTCTCCTGGATCGAAACAGTCGATCCGAGTCTCCCCAAGTACTGACCTGGGCGTCCTGCGGGGCCGCCGCACACCGCGGCGGCCCCGCGCATTTGCGTCGGGAACGTGAGTTCCACGCCGCCTCGGGTAGCGGTGTTCCACAGCGGAAGCGCGATCGGAGGTGTGTGATGGGCGGACAGTGGGACAACTGGGTGGCGCTGGCAGCAGGGATCGTGGTGGGGCTCAGCTGGGTCTGGCACGGCCTGTTTGGTTTGGGCATGGTCGTCCTGTTCCTCCTCGGCTTGGCCACCGTGCTCACCGCGGTCCTGTCCCTCACCCGGCCGGGCATGCTCTCCAGTGAAGCGGTCCTCATCGGCATCGGGGTGCTGCTGGTCCTCACCCCGTGGCTGTTCGGCTTCACGGGAAACCTTGCTGCGGCGTGGACCGCGTGGGTTGCGGGCGTGGTCATCGCGGTGACCGGAGCGGTGGGACTGGTGCGCAGTTGGCGGAGCCACGGCACCCAGGAGCCGCGCGGCCCTTCGGGGTCGGCGACGCGTTCGCCGACGATGCGCGCCCTCACCTGAGCCGGACCGTACCGGGGGTGCACCTGGCCTGCCGCGGTTAGAGTGGCGGGCATGCCGCTTCCGGACGACTACGTCGAACGTGTCCTCCACGTAGTGGAGTCCATTCCGCCGGGGAAGGTCATGTCCTACGGGGATGTGGCCGAATACCTCGGCGAGGGCGGACCCCGCCAGGTCGGATCGGTCCTGGCGACCTGGGGCGGGGCGGTCCCCTGGTGGCGGGTGGTGCGTGCCGACGGATCGCCGCCCAAAGGACACGAGGTGGCCGCTCTCGCCCACTACGCGGCCGAGGGGACTCCGCTGCGGCGCGGCGTCGCCCAGGTGGACATGGCTCAGGCCCGCTGGGACGGGAAGCACGCGGCCGAGCAGGTCGACCCATAGGCGGCGCCCAGGGACGTGGGCCCAAACCCGGGGCGGTGCCTGATGGGCGCGGCAGCAGCCGACTGCCGAGCCCGCCGCGGCGGGCGACGACCACCGCGCAGCCATGGACGCTGGCGCCCGTCCCCCGCCGAGTCTGCCTGCCAGCAGTGCCCAGCCGACCCCGCAGGGCGCTGTCCTCGGTGGGCAGCGCGGACGGTTTCCTGTGCCTGGCCTGTGCCGTGCCCCGCATACTGCGCGCTGCAGCCGGACCGCGGCCGCCGGCTTTCCGGCCCTGCCGCAGAGACACCGCCGCAGCACCCAGTGAACGAGGACACAGGGCCCGACCCGCAGTGGCCACCCGTGGTCCGAAAAGTGCGGGATCCCACAGAAAACCCGGACAGCGGATGAGATGAAGGCCAACGAAGCGGCCTGCGCCTCCCCGGAAGAGATCAAAGTCTGCTGAACTAGATCGAGTGGACAACCCCCCGTACCGTCTTGTACGCCGCATCCGGCACCGTGCGCCCGCACCCGAGCTCGACGACGACCAGCGCCGGGTCGTCGACCACGAAGGCGGCCCGCTGCTCGTGCTCGCCGGTCCAGGAACCGGGAAGACCACGACGATCGTCGAAGCGATCGTCGACCGGGTCGAGAACCGGGGCGTGGACCCCGCGCACGTGCTCGTCCTCACCTTCAGCCGCAAAGCGGCCCAAGAACTCCGGGAACGCATCACCGCCCGGCTGCGGCGCACCGTCCGCGAACCGCTCGCCCTCACCTTCCACAGCTACGCCTACGCGCTGATCCGCCGCGAATTCCAGCGGGTCGGCGACCACGCGCCCCGCCTCCTGTCCGGCCCGGAGCAGCTGATGGAAGTGCGGGAACTCCTCAAAGGCGAACTCGCTGACGGCGCCCCCGAGTGGCCCGAACAGCTCCGCCCCATGCTGCACACCCGCGGCTTCGCCGAGGAGCTCCGCGACTTCCTCATGCGGGTGCAAGAACGCGGACTCCACGCCGACGACGTCCGGGAGCTCGGCCGCCGCCACGGGCGAGAAGACTGGGTGGCCGCCGGGGGATTCCTGGAACGCTACACCGGCCGCTTCGACATCGCCCCCGTGCCCACCTTCAACTACGCGGAACTCGTGCGGGTCGCCGCCAACCTGCTCAACGACCCGGACATCCAGGCGCGGGAGCGTGCCGCCCGCAAAGTCGTGTTCGTCGACGAATACCAGGACACCGACCCCGCCCAGGAGGAACTGCTTCACGCCCTGGCCGGAGACGGCCGCGACCTGGTCGTGGTCGGCGACCCCGACCAGTCCATCTACGGTTTCCGGGGAGCTGAAGTCCGCAACATCCTCAACTTCCCCGACCGGTTCCGCACCCCCACAGGAGACCCCGCGCCCGTGGTGGCGCTGCACACCTGCCGCCGCAGCGGCGCGGAACTGCTGCGGGTCTCCCGGGCCCTCGCCCAGCGGCTGCCCGCCGTCCCCGGGCCCGGCGGCGAAGGGGTCAACGCGCACCGCAACCTCGTGCCCGCCGAAGGGACACCCCCGGGACGGGCTCGAATGCTCCTCGCGGAAAGCCCGGTCCACGAAGCCGCTGTCATCGCGGACCTGCTGCGCCGCGCCCACCTCATCGACGGAGTGCCCTGGTCGCGCATGGCAGTCCTTGTCCGCTCCGTGACCCGACACGTCCCCGTACTGCGCCGCGCACTCATCGCCGCCGACGTCCCCGTGACCGTCGACGGCGACGATCTGCCGCTGGCGTCCGAACCCCTTGTGCGGTCCATGCTGCTGCTCCTCCGCTGCGCACTCCACCCGGAGCGGTTGGACGAGGAAGCCGCCCACAACCTGTTGACGAGCGCGTTCGGAGAAGCCGACGCGCTCGGACTGCGGCGGCTCGGGCGCGCCTTGCGACAACTGGAACTGGACGCCGGCGGCCGCCGCCCCGCCGCGGCCCTGCTCGCTGAGATCCTCCACGACCCCCGCGACCTGGTGATGGTCGACCCGGAGGTGCGGGCCCCTGCGGAGCGGATCGCCACCCTGCTGCGCCTGGTCCGCGACAGCATCGCCGAAGGCGCCAACGCAGAAGAAGTGCTGTGGCGGATGTGGCACCACTCCGGGCTCGCCGACACCCTGCTGCGCGCCAGCCAAGCGGGCGGCCGCCACGGTGCGGCCGCAGACCGGGAACTGGACTCGGTGATGGCGCTTTTCGAGCGGGCCGCCCGCTACTGCGACCGGCTGCCGCCGGGTTCCCCGGAAGGCTTCC
The DNA here is from genome assembly GCF_017577275.1 of Thermobifida sp. NCBI lineage: Bacteria > Bacillati > Actinomycetota > Actinomycetes > Streptosporangiales > Nocardiopsidaceae > Thermobifida > Thermobifida sp. Next base: position 444,838 of record NZ_PITY01000020.1, on the reverse strand, counting down.
TGGAAGACCTGGAAGCCCAGGAGATCCCCGGGGACACGCTCGCCGAACAGGCCCCCCAAGGAGAGACGGTGCGGATTCTCACCGCCCACCGCTCCAAAGGACTGGAGTGGGATCTGGTCGTGGTTGCCGGCGTCCAAGAAGGCACCTGGCCGGACCTGCGGCTGCGCGGTTCCCTGCTCGGCGTGGAACAGCTTCTCGACACGGTGGGCGGTTTTGCGGAGACTTCCCCGGCCGCCGTGGTGTCCAAGCAGCTCGACGAAGAACGGCGGCTGTTCTACGTCGCGCTCACCCGGGCCCGGCGGGAACTCGTGGTGACCGCGGTCGGCGGGGAGGACGTCGAAGAACGGCCTTCCCGGTTCCTCACCGAACTCGGCCTCGGCGAACCGGAACGCCTGGCCACCGGATACCGCTGGCTGTCGCTGCCCGCCCTGGTCGCCGACCTGCGCGCCACGCTCCTCGACCCGCACACCGACGAGCCGGTGCGCCGCGCCGCAGCCGCCCATCTGGCCCGCCTCGCCGATGCGGGAGTGCGCGGCGCCGACCCCGCGGAGTGGTACGCCCTCACCGAACTCTCCGACAGCTCACCCCTCGTCCTCGAAGGGGAGCAGATCCGTATCTCCCCTTCCCAAGTGGAGAAGTTCACCACCTGTGAACTGCGCTGGCTGCTGGAGACCGCCGCGGGGGCGGAAAAACGCCGGGCCGCGTCCGGGATCGGCAGCATCGTCCACGCGCTGGCCCGCATCGCCGCGGAGAACCCGGACCTTCCGGAACTCCTGCGGCGCATGGACCAGATCTGGTCCGACCTTGACTTCGGCGGCCCGTGGTACGCCGAAAAACAGCGGGAGCGCGCCGAGGAGATGCTGCAGCGGTTCCTGGACTGGCAGAAGGAGAACCCGCGGGAACTCGTCGCCACCGAGAAAAAGTTCCGGGTCGAAGTCGGCAACATCGAAATCTCCGGCCAAGTGGACCGGCTGGAACGCGACGCGGAAGGACGCGGTGTCATCGTCGACATCAAGACCGGGACCGCGGTACCGGACCGGGAGATCAGCCGCCACCCCCAGCTCGGCGTCTACCAGTTGGCGCTGCTGATGGCGGCGTTCGAACACTACGGCCTGGTCGAGCCGGGCGGCGCAGCACTGCTGCAGATCGGCGACCGGAAAACCGCGAAAGAGCAGACCCAGCCGGCCCTCGCCGACGACGCGGACCCTGAATGGCCGCAGCGGCTGGTGCAGAAGGTGGCCGCGGGCATGGCGGGGGCCCGGTTCCGCGCGAAAGCCACGCCGTCGTGCCGGCACTGTTCAGTCCGGGCAAGCTGCCCAGTGCAGAGCGAAGGCGACCACGTCTGACCTGTGCTGCGGGGATGAGGGAAGCGACCTGGGCCCGCGGTCGACGGCACTCCGCGGCCCAGCCGGGTCTGCGACAATGCCTGGGGTCTAGCCGCATCCCACAGACAGGACGCCATGACAGACGTCTACGGACCCGCACAGCTCGCGCGCCTGCTCGGACTGCCTGAACCCACTCCTGAGCAGGCAGCGGTCATCGCCGCACCCTTACGCCCCGGCCTCGTCGTCGCCGGGGCCGGTTCCGGGAAGAGCGAGACGATGGCTGCCCGGGTGGTGTGGCTGGTCGCCAACGGCCACGTACGCCCCGAACAGGTCCTCGGCCTCACCTTCACCCGGAAAGCCGCTGCCGAGCTCGCGGAACGCGTGCGGAAACGGCTCGATCAACTGCGGGGCGCGGGCGTCGTCCCCGACGACGTCCTCGACGGGGAGCCCACCGTTGCGACCTACAACGCGTATGCGACCCGCCTGGTCGGCGACCACGCGCTGCGGGAAGCGATCGAACCGACGACCCGCATCATCACCCCGGCGATCGCCTGGCAGTTCGTCCACCGGGTGGTCAGCACCTATGACGGGCCGATGGACGCGGTCACCTCTGCTCCCGCCACCGTGGTGCATGACGTCCTCGCCCTCGCCCAGGAACTCGCCGAGCACCTGTGCACCCCCGACGACGTACGCGCCTACGGGGACTGGCTCCGCGAACGCGCCGCCCAGTTGAAGAAAACCCCTGCCCTGGTGCGCGACCTGCTGGCTGTCCAACGCCACCGCGAGCAGCTCCTGCCGCTGCTGGAGCAGTTCGCCCAGCTCAAAGCGGAACGCGAAGTGATGGACTACAGCGACCAGGTCGCGCTGGCCGCGCGTATCGCGCAACGCCACCCCGAGGTGGGCCGGATCGAACGCGAACGCTACGCCGTGGTCCTGCTCGACGAATACCAGGACACCAGCCACGCCCAACTGGTGCTGCTGCAGTCCCTGTTCGGCAACGGCCACCCGGTCACCGCGGTCGGCGACCCCTGCCAGTCCATCTACGGGTGGCGGGGCGCCAGCGCCGGCAACCTGTCGCGTTTCCCCGTCGACTTTCCGGAGAAGCCGGACCGGCCGGCGCCCGTCCGCCAGCTGTCCACCAGCTTCCGCAACGGCGAACGCATCCTGGAGGTCGCGAAACGTATCGCGGAGCCTTTGCGTGCCGCAGCCCGGGATGTGCCTGTGCTCTACCCGGGGCCTGCCCGGGCCGGGCGCGGCCGGGTGACGTGCGCCCTGCTGCGCACCGAAACCGAGGAAGCGGAGTGGATCGCCGAGCAGATCGACCGGGCGCTGCGCGAATCCGCGGAACACCACACGGCGCCCGACGGCCTGCCCTGGCCGGAACAGGAGCATCGGGGGCCGCTCAGCTACGGGGACATCGCCGTCCTGTGCCGGAAACGCGCCCAGTTCCCCGTGATCCGGCGCGCCCTAGAAGAACGCGGCATCCCCGTCGAAGTCGTCGGACTGGGCGGGCTGATCGAAGTGCCGGAAGTCCGGGACATCGTCGCTACGCTGCGGGTGCTCCACGACCCCACCGCCGCGAACGAGCTCGCCCGGATCCTCACCGGGCCGCGCTGGCGGCTGGGCCCGCGCGACCTGGTCGCACTCAACCAGCGCGCTAAAGAACTCGCCGAGGAAGCCCGCCGGGACCTGCGCGGGGAGGCCGCGGAAGCCCGCGTGGACGAGGAGGACCCGCTGCGGCAGACCGTGCTCGACCTGACAGCGGAGGCCGGCAGTCTCCTTGACGCCCTCGACGATCTCGGCCCGCCGGAACGCTACTCCGCGACGGGGTACCAGCGGTTGCAGGCTCTCTCCGAAGAGCTCCGCACGCTGCGCACCCGCATCAGCCAGCCGCTGCCCGACCTGATCATGGAAGTGGAGCGGGTGCTGGGGCTGGACATCGAGGTGGGGGCGCGGCCGGGCCGCGACCAGAGTGCGGCCCGGGCCGACCTGGACGCGTTCGTGGACGCCGCGGTGCGGTTCAGCGGTTCCACCGATACGCCCACGCTGAGCGCGTTCCTCGCCTACCTCACCTCTGCGGAGGACACCGAACACGGCTTGGAACCGGGGGAGCGCGTCGGGTCCAGCAACACGGTCAAGCTCATGACGGTGCACGCCGCGAAAGGCCTGCAGTGGCCCATGGTGGTCATCCCCGGGCTGAGCCGCGGCCAGTTCCCCGGGGTTCCGAAGACCGTGAAGGGCTGGACCGGCAAGGCGGCGAGCCTGCCGTTCGCGTTGCGCGGGGACCGGGACAGCCTGCCCGAACTGGCCGACGTGACGGTTCAGGAGATCAAGCAGTTCACCGCGGCAGAACGCGCCCGGGAACTGATGGAGCAGCGGCGGCTCGCCTACGTTGCGGTGACCCGGGCCGCGTTCTCCTTGGTGTGCACCGGGCACTGGTGGGGGCAGGAGACCCAGCGGAGCCGCGGACCGTCAGAGTTCCTCGAAGAGATCCGCGAAGTGTGCGAGACGGGCGTGGGACAGGTCGCGCTGTGGACTGATCCGCCCGACGAGGGGGAGCCCAACCCGCAGTTGGTGGCGGACAACTCCGTGGTGTGGCCGCCCCAGACCGACGAGCGCCGCGACGCTGCCGAGCGTGCCGCCGCCTTGGTCGCCCGGTACCGGAACGGGGAGTGGGAGCGGGAGCTCGCCCTGATGAACCGCGCTCTCCTGCGGCCCGCAGCGAACCGTAGGATCCGCGACTGGGCGCGGGACGTGGAGCTCCTGTTGCGCCACCGCGACCAGGAGGAAGGCGCCCCCCGCGTTATCGAGGTGGAACTCCCCGACCACCTGACGGTCTCCGCGCTAGTGTCGCTGGCCCGCGATCCGGCCGCGCTCGCCCAGCAGATCCGCCGCCCGCTGCCGCGCCCGCCCGCCCCGCACGCCCGCCGAGGAACCGCTTTCCACACCTGGTTGGAGCGGCGTTTCGGCCAGGAGACGCTGATCGACCCGCACGAGCTTCCCGGGGCTGCGGACGAGACCGCAACGGGCGACGCTGACCTGGACGAACTCCAGCGCCAGTTTGAACAGAGCGTGTGGGCGGACCGGGTGCCGCTGGAAGTGGAGGTCCCCTTCGAGACCATCATCGGCGACCGGTTGGTGCGGGGCCGGATGGACGCGGTCTTCCACGACCCTGAAGACGACGTCTACGAGGTAGTGGACTGGAAGACCGGGCGGCTGCCCGCCACGGAGCGGGAACGCCGTGCGGCGGCCGTGCAGTTGGCGGCCTACCGGGTGGCCTGGGCGCGGATCGCGGACATACCGCTGGAGCGGGTGCGCGCCGCGTTCCACTACGTCCGCGCCAATGTGACGGTCTATCCCGAAGACCTGCTGGACGCGGACGGCCTAGCCGCGCTCATCGCCGCGGTCCCGCAGCCGAGCGTCCCAGGGGAGGCCGCTGAGGGGGCAACGGGCGACCGGTGAGAGCCGGTCTGCGGCGGGTCGCGGCGCCGCACCGGTGGCCGCGGCCCGCCGGGCAGGGCGCAATTCGACCAGCGTCCCGTATTCTCCGCCCCGTCATTCGAGTGAGGAAAGCCTTACCTTTTTACCGTGCTGTCCTGGAACTGCGGTGCGGAAACCACCGCCTGCTTTCCTGTGTCGAAAATCTCTCCGCGGCGGTTTTTCGGGGGTCGGGGAAGAGAAAGAAAAACCGGCCGCCGGTCTAAGGTGGCGGCGAGGAAATAAGGTGTTCTCGAAAAGGGGTTCGCCGGAAGTGATCCGGTTTTCTCTGTGAGCATCTGCTCGTTCACAGAGCGCGGCAGTGGTGGTCCGGGGTGCCGCGGAGGCGGGGGACGCCAAGGGATAAAGAGCTTCGGCCAGCCTTTCCTAACTTTGGTTTGGCTGGCCTAAAAACCCTTAACAAAGGCTTTCCTTAGTGGTTTCGCCCACTTCTTGAAAACTTGTTTTCTTTTTAAGAAATGGTACTTTATAAGTACGTTTCTCGGGGTTTTGTGGCTTTAGTCCTGTGGGGCCACCGGAGAAACTTCGGGAGCGTGCTCTGCGCGCTCGACGGCAGAAAGGACACAGCGCAGCAATGAAGGGGACCGTCCAGCTCGACGAACGTCCAGACACGGCACAGCGCACCAGCGACCGCAAGATCCGCAGCGGAGGGCTCGCCCAGCGGCTCAACGCCCTGCGCGCGGGAGTGCTCGGCGCGAACGACGGCATCGTGTCCACCGCGGCCGTCGTCGTCGGCGTCGCCGGGGCCACCACGGATGCGGGGCCGATCCTCATGGCGGGCCTTGCCGCCGCCGTCGGTGGAGCCGTGTCCATGGCACTCGGCGAGTACGTCTCCGTCAGCAGCCAGCGCGACAGTGAACGCCATCTCATCGAGCAGCAGAGCCAGGCCCTCCGCAACGACCCGGAAGGGGAGCTCCTCGCCCTGGCCCGCAGCTACGAGGAGCGCGGCATCTCCGCGGCCACGGCGCGGCGCGCCGCGGAAGAACTCTTCGCCAGCAACGCGCTCGAAGCCCAGATGCGCGAGCGGCACAACATCGACCCGGACGAGGTCACCAGCCCGTGGCATGCCGCAATCGCCTCGTTCCTCGCGTTCGCGGTCGGCGCGCTGCTGCCGCTGCTCGCGATCCTCCTGCCCTCCCCCGAGCTGCGGGTGCCGGTTGCGTTCGGCGCGACCCTCCTCAGCCTGGCCCTCACCGGCGCGATCGCAGCCGGGATCGGTGGCGGCTCCCAACTGCGCGCGGCAGCTCGGGTGACCCTCGGCGGTGCCCTGGCCCTCGCCGTCACCTACGCGATCGGCTCCCTCATCGGCACCACCGGTCTCGTCTAAGGGCCAGCCCGGCGCCTGCCGCACGGGGGCGCGCTCCGCGGAAGGCTCGCACGATCGTAAGCTCAGTACGGCATCGGAGCCGTAGTGAGAGGAGAGGGGAGACGATGGACGTGCGAGCCCACATCGAGGCGCACCGGGACGAGTTTGTCGCCACACTCAGCCAGTGGCTCGCCATCCCGTCGATCTCCGCCGACCCTGCCCACCACGATGACGTGCGCCGCTCCGCCCAATGGCTGGCCGACCACTTCACCCAGACCGGTTTCCCGACCGTAGAAATCTGGGAGACCCCCGGAATGCCCGCGGTCTTCGCCGAATGGCCCGCCGCCGACCCGGAGGCCCCCACCGTCCTCGTCTACGGTCACCACGACGTCCAACCGGTCGACCCAGTCGACGCGTGGCACACCGACCCGTTCACCCCCACCGTGCGCGGAGACCAGCTCGTCGGCCGCGGCGCTTCCGACGACAAAGGACAAATCCTCTTCCACACCCTGGGACTCCGCGCCAACCTGGCTGTCTCCGGTGCCGACGCCCCGCCGGTCACCCTCAAATTCCTGATCGAAGGCGAGGAAGAATCCGGCTCCCCGCACTTCGCGGACCTGCTCACCCGCCACCGCGCCCGGCTGGCCTGCGATGTCATCGTCATCTCCGACACCACCATGTGGAGTGCGGACACCCCGTCGATGTGCATGGGCATGCGCGGCCTCACCGACTGCCAGATCGACGTCTACGGCCCCCGCACCGACCTGCACAGCGGCTCCTTCGGCGGCGCCGTCCCCAACCCGGCGCGCGCCCTCGCCGCCCTGCTCGCCGGACTCCACGACGCCCACGGCCGAGTCGCCATCCCCGGCTTCTACGACGACGTCGTCGAAGCGTCCCAAGCCGAACGCGACACCATCGCCCAACTGCCCTTCGACGAAGCAGCCTGGCTCGCCAACGCCGGCAGCGACGCCACGGTCGGCGAAGCCGGGTACAGCATCCTCGAACGGGTCTGGCTGCGGCCCACCGCCGAAATCAACGGCATGTGGAGCGGATACACCGGGGAAGGCAGCAAGACGATCGTGCCGCGGTCTGCCCACGCCAAACTCAGCTTCCGCCTCGTCCCCAACCAGGAACCGGCGCGCATCCAAGAACTCGTCCGCCGCTACGTCCACGACAACCTTCCCCCCGGAGTGCGGGCGGACGTCCGCTTCAGCGGTGCCGGAGTGCGGCCCTGCGCCTCCGACCTGGACTCGGTGGCGGTGCGCGCTGCCCGCGACGCGATGGCCAAGGCGTTCGGAACCAAGGTCTACTCCACCCGGGAAGGTGGCAGCGGCCCCGAAGCGGACCTCGCCGACATCCTCGGCGCCCCCCTGGTCTTCGTCGCGGTGGGCCTCAACTCCGACCGCATCCACGCTCCCAACGAGAAAGTCGAGATCCCGCTGCTGCTCAAAGGCGCCGAAACCGTCGCCTACCTGTGGGACTCGTATGCCACCGTGCTCCGCAGCGGGGACCGGGCATGACCGGGCGGCCCTTTACTCCCGCCCTCGCCCGCAGCACCCTCGACCGGGCCGCAGACCGGCGCCGCGACGAACGGTGGCTGGCCGACGCCTGGGCCGACGCCCGCACCCGGGTCCTGCTGCTCGACCACGGGGACCCGCAGCGGCACGGCAGGCGGAACCCGGGCGGCATTCCCGTCCGCTTCCTCGTCACCGCGTCCACTCCCACCCCGGAACTGGTGTTCTGCAGCCCCGAGCAGGCACCGGAAGGGGAACGCTACCTGCTCGGCGAGGACTCGGACGGCACCGTCTACTTCGCGGTCCGCCTCAAACCCGGGAAAGAACTGCCCGCCGCGCCCGGCACGCAACCGGTCTCCCTCCGCCGGGTGGGCGCGCTGTTGAACGCCCGCGACGCGGGCCTGGCCACCCACGCCGCGGCACTCGCCCACTGGCACGCCGAACACGGGTTCTGCCCCCGCTGCGGCTCACCCACCCGGATCGAATCGGCCGGACACGTGCGGGTCTGCGACAACGACGGCAGCGAGCACTTCCCGCGCATCGACCCGGCTGTGATCATGCTGGTGCACCGGGAGACCGATGCGGGCGAACAGTGCCTGCTCGCCCACAACCCGGCCTGGCCGGAAGGCCGCTACTCCGTCCTGGCCGGGTTCGTCGAACCCGGGGAATCCTTGGAACACGCGGTAGTCCGCGAAGTCGCCGAAGAAGTAGGCATCCTCGTCACCGACCCCGTCTACCTGGGATCACAGCCGTGGCCGTTCCCGCGCAGCCTCATGGTCGGCTACCTCGCGCGGGCCGTCGGCAGCGCGCCGCGCACCGACCACGAGGAGATCGCCGACATCCGCTGGCTGACCCGCCACGAACTAGGGGAAGCCGTCACCCGAGGCGAAATCCTCCTGCCCGGACCAGTCTCCATCGCCCACCAGCTCATCGAGCACTGGTACGGGCAGCCTCTGCCGCCCGGCAGGTGGGCCAGCCGGTAGCGGCACCGGAAACGGCCTGCGGCCGCTCAACTAGCGCGCTTCGGGGGCCACGCCTGCACCGCTGAACCCTCCCGAGCCAGTTCTTCGGGGAGCGCCACCAACGGATTCCGGGTGCTCTCCACCACCTCGTGCGCGAGCGCGGCGACCTTCTTCCCCCGGAAGCGCGCGGCACGGCGCAACCGTTCGAACGCCGTGCGCGGGGCGATCCGATGCCGTTCCGCGAGCACCCCGATCGCCTGCTCGACCACGACCCGGGTGCGCAGCGCATGCTCCAACTGCTGCACGGTCACCCGGAGCCGCTCGGTCTCCGACGAGTCAGGGGTGGCGCGGGGCGGAGTGGGGAGGTCAGTCGGCGGGGTGCCACCGGCGAGCAGATCGGCGAGGATCATGGCGTTGAGCAGGTCAGGAAGCTGCTCTTCGGTGCCGTCGACCCGCCAGCCCTGCGGCGCCCGACGGATCAGGGTGCCCCGGTTGTGCCCTTCACAGTCGTGTCCACGGCGAACCGATGTGTGTACTCCCACGCCTTTTCTCCCCCGTCCCTCTTACGGTGCGGGGTTGCCGTCCCCCGCACGGGGGACGGCAACCCTCCCTCACGACTGGGCTGCGAGTTTCTGCTTGACCTCGGCCAGCGACGGGTTAGTCAAGGCCGTGCCGTCGGCGAAAACCACGGTCGGAACCGTCTGGTTGCCGCCGTTGACCTGCATCACGAACTCCGCTGCCTTCGGGTCGCGTTCAATATCGACCTCCACGACAGGGATGCCTTCCCGGTCAAGCTGGCTCTTCAGTCTTTTGCAGAAGCCGCACCAGGGGGTCGTGTACATGGTGATCTGCGCGCCAGTGGAGGTCGCCATAACGATGCAGCTCTCCTTTACTCTCCATTGGTCGTGTCGAGGGCTTCGATTGCCCCAACACAGATCACCATGTTTCGCTTCCCTGAGCGGTCCGTATGCCCTCTCTGACGCCGCCAGCCGCGCCGAAGTTCCGGCAAAGTGCAGCCGAACATCTGCGGCCTCCCCGGACCGCATCCCGTGAGGAGGGGGAAGGCACGGGGATACTGGAGAGGCTGACCAGCCGGGTGAGCACACCGCAGGACGCCGGGAGGCCCGGGACCCGGCCGGAGGAAGGGAGAGGCGTTCATGGGGCCAGCAGAGTCCGGCGAACCATGGAGGAGAATGCCGTCCGCCGAGGAGATCCTGCGTGGTCTCGACCCTGAACAAGAGGAAGCGGTCCGAGCCGTGCGCGGCCCGGTGTGCATCCTCGCCGGGGCAGGAACCGGGAAGACCCGCGCAATCACCCACCGCATCGCCTACGCCGTCGCCACCGGGGTCGTCCCGGAACAGCAGATCCTCGCCGTCACGTTCACCACGCGAGCCGCCGGGGAGATGCGCGGGCGACTGCGTGCCCTCGGCGCGCCCCGCGTGCAAGCCCGCACCTTCCACGCCGCGGCCCTGCGCCAACTCTCCTACTTCTGGGCGGATGCGGTCGGCGGCCCCAAACCCACCCTCATCGACAGCAAGATCAAAACCGTGGCCGCGGCCGCACACTCCTGCGGCTTCCAAGTGGACCGGACCGAGCTGCGCGACCTCGCCGCCGAAATCGAATGGGCGAAAGTCACCCAGACCCGGCCCACCGACTACGAGACCGCCGTGGCCAAAGAGGGCCGCACCCCCCCGATGCCGCCCCGCGACGTCGCCCGCGTCTACGAGGCGTACGAGGAGCTCCGCAGCGAACACAACCTGCTCGACTTCGAGTCGATGCTGGAGCTCACCGTGGCGATGATCCACGAACGGCCGGACATCGCGGAACGCATCCGCAGCCAGTACCGCTACTTCGTGGTCGACGAGTTCCAGGACGTCAACCCGCTGCAGAAACTCCTCTTGGACGCCTGGCTGGGGGACCGCGACGACATCTGCGTGGTCGGCGACCCCAACCAGACCATCTACACCTTCGCCGGGGCCACCCCCAGCTATCTCACGGGTTTCCCCGAGGTCTACCCCCACGCCACTGTCGTCCGACTCGTCCGCGACTACCGGTCCACACCCCAAGTGGTGCGGGTCGCCAACGCCGTGCTCCGATCAGGCGGCGCCGCGGCGCTCTCCCCCGACTACCGGATGGAGCTTGTCGCCCAGCGGCCGGACGGCCCCGAACCTACCTACACCGAGTACGACGACGACCTCGCGGAAGCCACTGCGGTCGCCGAGAAGATCACCGGGCTCATCAACGCGGGCACCCCCGCCCGGGAGATCGCGGTCCTGTTCCGCACCAACTCCCAGTCCGCCACCTACGAGCAGGCGCTCGCCGACGCCGGAGTGCCCTACACCGTGCGCGGCGCCGCCCAGTTCTTCGACCGCCCCGAAATCCGCGCGGCCCTGCACACCCTGCGCGGCGCCTCCCGGGCCGATGACGGGGAATCGCTGGTCACCACGGTCCGCCACCTGCTCCAGCCGCTTGGCCTTACCGAACAACCGCCCGAAGGCCGCCAGGCCCGCGAAAAATGGGAGTCGCTGGCGGCGCTCGCCCAGCTCGCCGAGACCATCGCGGCCCAGCGCCCAGAGGCGCGTCTCGCGGACTTCGTCGCGGAACTCCACACCCGCGCCGCCACCGAACACGCGCCCGGATTCGACGGGGTCACCCTCGCCTCCCTGCACGCGGCCAAAGGCTTGGAATGGGACGCGGTGTTCCTGGTCGGGCTCACCGAAGGCCTGCTGCCGATCATCTACGCCGAAACCCCGGAACAGGTGGAAGAGGAACGCCGCCTCTTCTACGTAGGGGTGACCCGAGCCAGGGAGCACCTCCACCTGTCGTGGGCGCTGGCCCGGTCCCCGGGAGGCCGCCGCACCCGCACGCCCTCCCGTTTCCTCGACGGGTTGCGGCCCGCCGCTGCGGCACCGGCGCGGCAGCACCGGGAACGGCACCGGAAGAAAGACCGCATGGTGCGCTGCAGGGTCTGCGGCGCCACCCTGCTGGAAGCCGTGGAGCGCACCCTGGGACGCTGCCAGGACTGCCCGGCCAGCGTCAACGAGGAGCTGCTGGAACGGCTGCGGCACTGGCGGCGTGAGGCGGCCGCACTGCAGAAAGTGCCCGCCTTCGTCATCTTCACCGACGCCACGCTGCAGGCGATCGCGGAACAGGAGCCGTCCACCGCCGCGCAACTCGCCCGCATATCCGGTGTGGGGGAGCGAAAACTGAGGCGCTACGGTGAAGCAATCTTGACGCTCTGTGCGGGTGGCACACCCGAGCAGGCCATCAGTGGACTCAGAGAGGAGACACCGTGAGCGGACCACCGGACCACGAGGGCAGCCCAGCGATAGGGGCCGGGGAAGAAGGCCTCCGGGAACTGCTCGACATCCTCGACTTGGAGCAGATCGAGGTGAACATTTTCCGCGGCCGCAGTCCTGCCGAAGGGCCGCAGCGGATCTTCGGTGGACAGGTCGCCGGCCAGGCGCTGGTCGCCGCGGGACGCACGGTGGCCGAAGACCGATTCGTCCACTCGCTGCACGCCTACTTCATCCGCCCCGGGGACCCTTCCGTGCCGGTGATCTACGAGGTGGACCGGGTGCGGGACGGAAAGTCCTTCACCACGCGGCGCGTCACCGCCATCCAGCACGGCAAAGCGATCTTCACCCTGTCCGCGTCGTTCCACCGGACTGAGCCGGGCCTGTCCCACCAGGTCCCGATGCCGCAGGTGCCGCCCCCCGAAGAGCTGCCCACCATGCAGGAACGCCTCATCCACGTCCTCGGACGTGTGCCCCGGTCAGCGGAATGGCACCCGTTTGAACGGCGTCCCGTCGGACCGCTCTCCTACGAAGTGCAGCAAGACCCGTCCCTCATCCGCACCGAGAACCCGATCTGGATCAAAGTCAACGGGAAAGTGCCAGACGACCCGCTGCTCCAGGTCTGCCTGATGACCTACGCCTCGGACATGACCCTGCTGGACACGGTCCTCCTGGCGCACGGCCGCACGTTCTCCGGGGTCTTCATGGCGAGTCTCGACCACGCCATGTGGTTCCACCGGCCGTTCCGCACCGACGAGTGGCTGCTGTACGCCCAGGAGACCCCGGTAGCGAGCGGGGCGCGCGGCCTGGCCCGCGGACTGGTCTTCACCCGCACAGGAGAACTGGTCTGCTCGGTCGTGCAGGAAGGCCTGATCCGAATCGTGGACGACGCATAGCCCGCACCGCAGGAAAAGACAGGGCATTGACGGCCTAAACCGGACACTATCCCAGGTCAAAAATAGGTTGCTGATTTTCGGTAGCCCGTTCTAGTCTGAAGGCATCGTTCAGCGTCCGTCACGGGAGGAATCCTCGTGACCACACTGCGAAGGAGGTGCTCCGATCTCATGGCATCGCTGACCGCCGGCCTCGAACTGCCGTTGCGCGACGCCTGGGGCATCGCCGATAGCAGTGATACGCGCGCGAATGTGTGGAATGCGTCCGGCCGGATCTCGACCATCGGAGAACCGACAGAGTCGGGAGCGCTTTTGATCAAGCACCGCCGAGGTACGCAGCAATTCGCAGAAGCCCGGCGCCCCGGGGGCGCGGTGGGGAAGTGTCCACTGATGAGACGTCCGGTCTGAGTATTCAGGCCGGGTAGTCCTCCCAGTGGCCGCGGATCCCCACACACGGGGCCGCGGCCTTTTTCGTGTTCCGAGCTCTCCCAGAAGAAAACCGCAGAGCTTGCGGAACTGTGCAGGTCAAGGCCCCGAGAGTGCTGGGCCACAAGCCCAGTCTCCTGTCGCCTACCGCGTTGAAAACCAAAAAGAGAATTTCAGGGAGGACGCCGATGCTCGCGTCGGTCCTTGGGTCCCCGTGGTTGGAGGGAGTCGAGATCCCCTGCCGCTCCCAGCCCGATCTTTTCTTCGCTGAGTCCCCGGCTGAAGTGGAGGCAGCCAAGGCGCTGTGTGTGGACTGCCCGGTGCGGGAGCAGTGCCTTGCCGGTGCGCTCGAACGCCGGGAGCCCTGGGGGGTGTGGGGCGGTCAGTTGCTGGTGAGCGGCAAGGTGGTCGCCCGCAAGCGTCCGCGTGGCCGTCCGCGGAAGAACCAGACCGAGCCGATCGCCGCATAATCTCGACCTTTCTCCCTGTACCACGACACCCCTGAGTCAACCGCGAAAGAGGACCACCATGGCGCTGTACCGACGTGACCAGGCATTGCAGGCAGGCACCGACCCCCGGCAGCGACGGCAGAGCTATCTCCTCGGGGCACGCCAGCTCCGTGCCCGACTGCGGGAGCAGCGCCGCCGGGAAAGGCCAGCCTCACGAATACCGGAGTCGCGCCGGTGTTGACACCACCGGTGTGAGCTGATGAAACGGGGGTGGCCGTGCGCCGCCCCCGCCCTTTTCCCCGCGGATTCAGAAAAAGGAATTTCCGGCGCATCCGAAATGTGGCCGGAAGTGGCCGCTGGAGAAGGGAACGGAAAACGCCTGATGAGGCGTACCTCGTGATCGTGTGCGCAGGTCTGCCGCAGTGCAGAGCACCAGTCCAAGGGGGCAGCTTGACCTCCCCTGTGACGTCAGACACTGCTGGGCTACCGTCGCAACTGTGCCACGAGAACCGCAAATTGAGGTGCGTCGAAGTTCCCGCCGCAGGCGGATCGTCTCGGCCTACCGCAGCGGGAACCGGACAGTCGTGCTGCTTCCCACAGGGCTCTCCCACACTGAGGAACAGAAGTGGGTGGACCTCATCCTGCAGCGGTTGCGGAGCAGAGAAGCATACCGCCACCCCAGCAACCTGGCATTGCACACCCGAGCAGTGGAGCTCGCTGAACGCTACCTAGACGGGAAAGTCCGCCCTTCAAGCGTCCGCTGGGCGGACGACCCGAGGATCCGGTGGGGCGCCTGCAAGCCGGCCGAGAAGACGATCCGGATCGCGCACCGCCTGGCAGGCATGCCCGGCTGGGTCCTCGACTACGTGCTCATGCACGAACTCGTCCACCTCATCGTCCCCGGCCACGGACCAGAGTTCTGGAGACTCGTCAACCGCTACCCGCACAGCGAACGGGCCCGCGGCTACCTGGAAGGATTCACGGACGCTCCGCGGCTGCTCACCGCAGAACACTCCCACACCACCGAACCCGACGAGCACCCCGCACACGACTGACCCCGCACAGACCCTGGCGGCACTCAGGACCCGCACCCTGCCCGCCAGCGACGAAGAACGCACCCCTTTTCCGGGACAGAGCTGACCTGATTTCTCACCGCAGCCAAGAAACCCCGACATGCCGCTGCACGTGGCCGCGCACAGGATCATCCGGCCGTACCCAGACCGGTGAAAAGGATTGGGCGGCCGGATACCCAGCGGGCGCGCCACCGGAGTGTCCGAAGCTGCGCTACCGCAGCGGCGGCGGATAGCCGCCCGGACGCGGCACCGGAGGATGGTGGACCGCGCTCCCGGAAATGCTGCGTAACTCCGGAACGAAACGGCGCACATAGTCGCCGCTGGGGTCGTAGCGCTCCGCCTGCCGGTACAGATTGATCCGGCGCGCTGGCCGCGGCACGCCCCCGGTGCCCGCGATCTGCTGCCAGTTGCCGTAGTTGTTCGCGACATCCCCGTCCACCAGCAGGGAGTAGAAGTGGTCCGCGCCCCGCTTCCAGTGGATGCGCAGCACCTGGGTGAGATAGGTGGCGGTCAGCATCCGGATCCGCCCCGGCACGTACCCCTCCCACAGCAATTGGCGCATTCCCGCATCCACGATGGGAACACCCGTCCTGCCCGAACACCACGCCGCAAACGCGGAATCGTCATCCCGCCACTGGATGGGCCGCGGCCGATAGTCGGCCCGGGGCAACCGCGGGAAAGCCTGCAGCACCTGGTGGTGGAAGTCGCGGAGCGCCAACTGCCGCAGGAGCAGCGCACCCCGAGGGTGCTCCCGCGCCACGAGCGCCACCTCCAACGGGGAAAGACAACCGAAATGCAGATGGCAGCCGAACCGGGAATCCTGGTTGGGCTGGGCAAGCCACGCGCGGATCCGCTCCCGCGCGGTACGAGGTCCGCCCTGCTCCCGCTGCGGGGCGAGCACCCCCGTCCCCAGCCGGATCAGTTCAGCGCCGGGCAGCGGCCCCGGCACCAGACCCTCCGGCAGCCTCACCCGCTCCGGGGCGGGCCGCGGGGACCGCCACTGCGCGGCACGCCACGCGTTCAGATACGGGGTGAAGATCTGGTAGTGGTCGCCGTGCGCGGGGCGCAGCGCTCCCGGCGGCACCACGGTCACCCCCGGAAAAGTCCGCACGTGGGCCCCCGCAGCCCTCACCGCCTCCGTCAACTGCCGGGCCCGCCGCACCGCGGCCGCGCTCACATCCGCGCTGAGATACACCGCTTGTGCCCCGGTCTCCGCCACGATACGGACGGTTTCGGCGACCGTGTCCCCCTGGCGGACGACAAGCTCGCCGCCGCGCTCCCGCAGCAGCCCGCGGAGCTCGGCCAGCGCCTCGAGCAGATAGGCGATCCGATTGCGTGCCGAGACCCGCACCAGCGCCGGGTCGACGACGAACAGCGGCACCACCCGGTCCGCTTCGGTGACTGCGGCGTGCAGTGCGGGATGGTCGGACACCCGAAGGTCACGGGTGAACAGCACGACGGTGGTGGACACGATCCCTCCCCGGAGAGCGGCATCCCAATGCGCTCACCCAGTGAAGGCCAATCCCCACCGTCGGAATCAAGGCTCTATCACGGACTGTGGATAATCCGCCGCTGAACGTAGTCGGAGCCTACCCCGCTGCTGCCGCGGCGCGGACCCGCTGGACCGCTGCGGCCACCAGAGCGCGGCAGGCGTCATCAGACGGCTCCGGAAGCGCGGTCACCTCGAACCAGGCCAGACCATCCGACTCAGCCGGATCCACCACGGGCTCAGCGCCGGGCGGTGCGACCGCCACATACTGCACGTCCAGGTGCCACGACCCGCCGCCGCACGGCACCGCATGCCGGTCCAACCGCACCGGCGTGGGCAGCAGGCGGAGACCCGCGATCCCCGACTCCTCCGTCGCCTCCCGCAGCGCTGCCGCAGCTAGCGAAGAGTCCCCAGGCTCGCAATGTCCCCCCAACTGCAGCCACAGCCGTATCTTGCGGTGCAAGGTGAGCAGCACCCGCTGCCCGGTAGCGTCCACGACCGCGGCGCTCGCCGTCAGATGACCGGGCAGGCACGACCGCCACATGGCGTCCGGGTAGCGGTCGAGATGGTCCAGGTAGGCGCGGCGCAGCCGCTCTTGGTCCGCATCCGGGGCGGTCCAGGACGCCAACACCGCGCGAGCGTCAGCGTGCAGGCTCAACGCTCGCCCTTGTCCTCGTCGTCTCCGTCCCGCCGCTCCTCGGACGGCTCCTCGGTCAACTGGGACAGGTCCAGGTCAGGAGAGGACGCGGAGCCGCGGACGAAATCGTCGGGCGCGTCCAAATCCTCCCCGGACGGCATGAGGTCGGGGTGCTCCCACACGGCGTCGCGGCCGTCGATCCCCCGCGCCTCGGTGAGGGCCTGCCACAGCTTCGCGGCGTCGCGCAGCCGGCGGGGCCGCAGCTCCAAGCCCACCAAGGTGGCGAACGTGTGCTCCGCGGGACCGCCCGAGGCCCGGCGCCGCCGCAGCGCCTCACCCAGCGCGGCAGCCTGCGGCAGCCGCTGCGACACCGCCGCATCCACCACGGTGGACACCCAGCCCTCGATCAGCGCCAGCGCGGTCTCCAAACGGGCCAGCGACGCCTTCTGCCTGGGAGTGTCCTCGGTCTGGAACAGCCCTTGGCCTTCCAGGCTGGACAGCGCCTCCTGCAACGACTCGGGGTTGGTGAGGTCGATGTGGCCCAGCTGCTTCTCGAAGCCGCTGATATCGAACGACATCCCGGCCGCATACTCCTCGACCAGGGCGAACAGGTGCGAGCGCAGCCACGGCACGTGCCGGAACAGCCGGTGGTGGGCAGCCTCCCGGGCCGCCAGGTACAAGCGGACCTCGTCCAGCGGGACGCCCAGCCCTTCACCGAACTCCCGGACCCCCTCGGGCAGCAGGACCGCGCGGCCTTCACCCGCCAGCGGCAGCCCCACATCGGTCGACCCCACGACTTCGCGGGCCAACTCCCCGATCGCCTGCCCCACCTGCTGGCCGACCAGCGCCCCGCCGATCTGCCGGAACATGCCCAGCAGCGGACCAGCGACCGCCGCCATCTCCTGCGGCAGGTTCTGCCCCATGGTCTCCACGACCCGGCCGGTCAGCGGTTCGCACAGCTTCGTCCAGGTCGGCACCGTCTTCTCGACCCACTCGGACCGGCTCCACGCCTCCATCGTGTGCAGGCCCGACGGCAGTGCGGTGACCTCGTTCAACCAGAGGTCCGCCAGCCGCAGCGCCTCCTGGACGCGCGCGTAGTCGACCGGGCCGATGCTCGGATCGCCGTGCTGGGAGACGACGTGCCGGGCAATATTCGTGGCAGCAGCCCAGTTGATCCCGCTCGCGCCGGAATCCTGCCCCGATCCAGAAGTCGGCTGCGCGGCGGACATCATGTCGGCGAACTGACGGAGCATCTGGGCGAACTGCTGGGGGTCCCCGAACGGGAAACCGCCCGGCGGCATGTGAGGGAAACCACCGCCGGAACCGCCTTGACCGGCTCCCGAACCGGAATCGTTAGGGCCACGACCGGATTCGTCGTCCGGGCCGTTCGACATGCTGAAACCGAAAGGTAGGTCGTTCACGATCAGACCTCGGGCAGGATAGGAACGTCTCCACTGTCACGTTAGCTGGGAGCCGCCCGGAGTGAATACTCAATCTGGCCAGGTTCGCCCACAGCACAGCCAAATGTCCGAAGGCCTGGTCGTCGCAGTGACAGGCGCGGCCTCCGGCGTTGGCCGTCTACTGGTAGAACGTCTGCTCACCGGGGAGGGTTCCAGAAAAATCTCCCGAATTATCGGCATCGACTCGCGCCGGGGAGACATTCCAGGAGTGTCCTGGCACGTCGCGGACGTGTGCGATCCGCGGCTCGCCACCCTGCTTGCGGGGGTGGACGTCCTCGTCCACACCGCCGACGACCGCTCCCTGGAGACTCCGCGACGGCAGCGCCGCACCCACAACATCCGCTCCGCACAGACTGTGCTGACTGCCGCCGCCGCGCAGCGGGTCCCCCGAGTCATCCTCATCACCAGCACCATGGTCTACGGGGCCGACCCCAACAACGAGGTTCCCCTCGACGAGACCCTGCCGTTCCGCAGCGAAGTCGACACCGGCCTCGTCGGCGACTTCGTCGAAATCGAAGAACTGGCCGCGCTGGCCCGCAGAGCCCACCCCGGACTGTCCGTGACCGTGCTGCGCCCCGCACCGCTCGTCGGCCCCGGCATGGACACCCTGCTCAGCCGGCACTTCTCCGCCCCCCGGCTGCTCACCGTCAAAGGGTGCACCCCCAAATGGCAGTTCTGCCACATCGAAGACCTCGCCAGCGCCCTGGACTTCGTGGTGCGTGCGGAGACCGAAGGCAAAGGCGGCGCCCTCGCCGTGGGCTGCGACGGCTACCTCGACCACGCCGAAGTCGAAGAGATCGCCCAACTGCGCTCCTTCGAACTCCCCGCCAACCTGGCGTTCGGCACCACCCAGCGGCTGCACCGGCTGGGCATCACCCCTGCCCCCGCCAGCGAACTGAAATTCCTCGTCTACCCGTGCGTCGTGGACTGCGCCACCCTGCGGAACGCGGGATGGCGCCCGGCCTACGACAATGTCGCGGCGCTGCGGGCCCTCCTGGAGTCCCGGTCCGGCACCCCCGCACTCGTCGGACGCAACCTCGGCCGCAAGGAGGTCACCATCACCGCAGCAGGAGCCGCCGGCGCGGTCGCCGCGATCGGCACCGCCGTCGCCGCCCACCACCTCCGCAAACGGCGCAAGAACTGAGCGGCACGACTGCGCCGCCGGTTCCGGGAGGGCACGGAAACGCGGCCCGTTGGTACTGTCTGGAGCGTGGAAGCCATCGCGCTCGCGGAGATCCGTACCACTCCGCTGTCCGTCGACGAAGTCCTCGCGGCCGTCAAAGACGACCGGGCAGGAGGGACCGCCTTCTTCGTGGGGACCGTCCGCAACCATGACCACGGCCGCGACGTGGCCGCGCTGTCCTACTCGGCGCATCCCACCGCCGAGCAGCGGATGCGCGACGTCATGGAGAAGATCGTGGCCGATACGGCCGACGGCACCGTGCACCGGGTCGCGGCCGTGCACCGGGTCGGCGACCTCACCGTAGGCGACCTGGCAGTGGTTGTCGCCGCGGCAGCCTCCCACCGGGAGGAAGCGTTCACGGTCTGCCGACGGCTCATCGACGACATCAAAGCAGAAGTGCCGATCTGGAAGCACCAAACATTCACCGAGGGCGACAGCGAGTGGGTGGGCGCTTACTAACCCCTGATCCAGCACCAGAGTCACAGCGGAAGGCTGAGCCGCATAGGCTTTCCGCCATGGTCCGTCGTGCGATGACTCTGCTCACGTCCGCCGTCCTGCTCGTCGGATTGACGGTGGCGGCGCTCGCGATCCCCGTCCCCTACGTGGTGGCCTCTCCCGGCCTGGCATTGAACACGCTCGGGGAAATCGACGGGGAACAAGTCATCCGGATCGAAGGGCAGCCGGTCTACGAGCACGACGGGGCGCTGTCCATGGTCACCGTCCAGTACTCGGGCGGACCGGACTCGCGGATGAACCTGTTCACCACCTTGAGCGCCTGGCTCTCCCCGACCCAGGCGGTGCTGCCGGAAGAGGCGATCTTCCCGCCCAACACCAGTGCCGAAGAGGTCAGCCAGACCCAGGCGGCCCAGATGGACAACTCCCAGGACGCGGCTGTTGCCGCGGCCTTCAACGAGCTGGGGATCGACTACGAGACCACCGCGACCGTGCACGCGGTCAACGAAGGCTACCCGGCCGAAGGCGTCCTGCAGTCAGGCGACGTCATCGTGGAGGTCGACGGCAAGCCCGTCGCCGACAAGAACGAGGTGGTGGCAGCGGTCAAAGACCGCTCGCCCGGGGATACGGTCCGCTTCCTCATCGAACGCGACGGCCAGCGGGAAGAAGTCGAAGTCGGCACGGTCGCTTCCGACAGCGGAGACCCCATCGTCGGCATCACCGTCGAAGACACGATGGTCTTCCCGTTCGAAGTGCAGATCAGTGTCGGCCGGGTGGGCGGCCCCAGCGCGGGAATGATGTTCGCGCTGGGAGTGATGGACCGCCTCGACCCGGAAGGGCTCACCGGCGGGCACCGGATCGCCGGGACCGGCACCATCGACCCGGAAGGCAACGTGGGCGGGGTCAGCGGAGTCCAGCAGAAGATGATCAGCGCCAAGCGGGAAGGCGCCGAATACTTCCTCGTCGCCGCGGAAAGCTGCGACCAGACTTTCGACTCGCCGGTCACCGGCCAGATCGAAGTGGTCAAAGTGGAGACACTCAAAGACGCCGTGGCAGCGCTGGAAAACATCCGCGAAGGCAACCTCGACGACCTGCCCCGTTGCTGAGCCGGGCCCCGCACCCGACTCAGCGCGCGCCGCAGGGCCCTGGGCTCAGTGGTCCTCTTCGAACGTCAACGTGAGGGCCGACGTGAGCCCGGGAATGAGGTCTTCCCCGTTGAGGACCTGGTCGTCAGAGTCGTAGCTGCGCATCCGCAGCGCCGAGTACCGGCTGCCGTCCCGCAGCACGCCCGCCACCATGCGGACCTCCTCGGCCCCCGGCTGCGCCTGGGCCCAGGCCGCGGTGTCCCCGTCCCGCGGCGGGTCCAGGGTCTCATCCGAGCCTCGGACGACCAGGCGCTCCATGACCAGCGCGCAGCCCGCCACAGTCTCGGGCCACATGATCCTGCCCAGCACCTCTTCCAAGGGCATGTCGCTCGGCAGCGGCTCCTGCTCCACGGGGGTGAGCCCGGAAGGGTCCGCCTCTTCGCTGATCCCCAGCAGTTCGGCAAGGTGGGGTTCCCGTTGCACCAGTTCTGCCGTGGGCACCAGGGCGTACATCCGGACGGGCTGGTCCCAGCCCTGCTTGGCGGCGTGGCGCTCCAGGCCCAGCACGGCTTCCCGAAGGTTGAAAGACACGATTTCTCCTGCCCTTGGAACGGTCTTGTGGGGAAAAGGATCGGCACGCACGCCCCCGCAACGCAAAGTAAGGTTCGGGGTGAAGGTTGTCCCAGGGAACCCGGTTTTCCTCGCGGGCGGGGTGTCGAAGCCGTCTCGGTGAGGTTTCGACGCAGTGAAGCGGGAACCCAACGAGATCCCGATAAGTTGCCACTGTAGTAGGGGACACCATGTCCGCATATTCGATCAGCACCAAGTCACCCGGAGTACAGGGACGGCCCTACGTTCTGTCCCGTCCCCTGCCGTGTCCGGGGACCCGTGCCACGATAGCCAGTAGGAACGAGGGGGAGGCGTGAGCTTCCGATCGCCAGGCGCGCCCACTGCGCGCATGCCCCGACGGTCCCGGTTGCTCGCGCCGGTCGGCGCAGCCGTGGTCGTCATCATCGCGGGCATCATGTTCGCCGCGAATTTCTGGACCGAGTACCGGTGGTTCGGTTCGGTCGGCTACACCACGGTCTTCTGGACGGAGCTGCGCACCCGGGCACTGCTTTTTGCCGGGGGAGCGCTGCTGATGGCCCTCGCCGTCGGCCTCAGCGTCTACTTCGCTTACCGGACCAGACCCGCCTACCGGCCGTTCAGCCTGGAACAGCAAGGGCTTGACCGCTACCGGTCCTCTATCGACCCTCACCGCAAAGTCTTCTTCTGGGGGCTTGTCGGCGGGCTTGCACTGCTCACCGGGGCCTCTGCGACCGCGGAGTGGCAGACTTTCCTGCAGTTCGCCAACGCCACGAAGTTCGGAGCCCAAGACGCCCAGTTCGGGCTGGACATCTCGTTCTACACCTTCACGTACCCGTTCCTCCAGGTGATCATCGGCTACCTGTACACGGCCGTGGTCATCGCGTTCATCGCGGGTGTGGTGGTGCACTACCTGTACGGCGGGGTGCGGCTGCAAGCCCAAGGGCAGCGCGTCACCCCGGCAGCGCGCGTGCACCTGTCCGTCCTGCTGGGCGTCTTCCTGCTGCTGCGGGCTGCCGACTACTGGCTGGAGCAGTACGGGCTGGTCTTCTCTAACCGCGGCTACACCTTCGGCGCGTCCTACACCGACGTCAACGCGGTCCTGTACGCCAAGATCATCCTGTTCTTCATCGCGCTGGTGTGCGCGGTGCTGTTCTTCGCCAACATCTACTTCAAGAACGCCAGGGTGCCGCTGGTCAGCCTGGGATTGATGGTGCTCTCGGCGATCCTCATCGGCGGGGTCTACCCGGCGATCGTCCAGCAGGTCACCGTCTCCCCCAACGAGCAGCGGCTGGAACGGCCCTACATCCAGCGCAACATCGAGGCCACCCGGGCCGCGTACGGTATCGACGGCGCCGAGGTGATCGACTACGACGCGCAGACCGAGCTGACCACCGCGGAGCTGGCAGCGGAGGCCGAGACCATTCCCAGCGTGCGCCTGGTGGACCCGGCCGTGGTCTCGCAGACTTTCCAGCAGCTCCAGCAGGTCCGCGGCTTCTACCAGTTCCCCCAGGTCCTGGAGGTCGACCGGTACACCACCTCGGACGGCGAGACGGTGGACACGATCGTGGCAGCCCGGGAACTCGACGGTCCCCCCAGCCAGGAGGACCGGTGGCTGACCCGCCACTTGGTCTACACCCACGGTTTCGGCATGGTCGCCGCCGCGGGCAACCAGGTGGACTCCGAGGGGCGTCCAGTGTTCCTGGAGTACAACATTCCGCCGACCGGTGAACTGTCCCAGGTGGGGGAGGGCTACGAGCCGCGCATCTACTTCGGCCGCGAAGGCGCCGAGTACGTGATCGTCAACGCCGAAGCCGAGTACGACTACCCGGTGGACCCCGACACGCCGGAGGTTCCCACCACCGAAGACGCGGTCGTTCCGACCCCTTCCCCGTCGCCGGAGGCGGACGAAGCTCCAGCACCTGCCGACAGCCGCGAGGAAGGCTCCGCGCAAGAGCAGCAGGACCAGGAAGGCCAGGACGGCGGGGAGGACGCCCAGGGCACTGAGGAGGAGCAGTCCGGCCAGGGCAGCGGCCAGGCCAACAACTACTACGACGGTAAAGGCGGCGTGCAGCTCAAGAGCTTCTTCGACAAGCTCATGTACGCGCTCAAGTACCAGGAGATCAACATCCTCCTCAACAACGCGATCAGCAACGAGTCGCAGATCATCTACGTCCGCGACCCTGCTGAGCGGGTGGAGAAGGTCGCTCCTTTCCTCACCGTGGACGGCAAGGCGTACCCGGCGGTGGTGGACGGCCGGATCGTGTGGATCGTCGACGCCTACACCACTTCGGACCGGTACCCCTACTCCACGCCGATCGACCTGGCCCAAGCCACGACGGACACCTTCACCGAGAGCACCACGGCGGTCAACGCGCTGCCGGGCAACCGGGTGAACTACATCCGCAACTCGGTCAAGGCCACCGTGGACGCCTACGACGGGACCGTGACCCTGTACGGCTGGGACGAGGAAGACCCGGTCCTGCAGACCTGGTCCAAGGCGTTCCCTGGAGTGGTCACCAGCAAGGACGAGATCAGCGACACGCTACTGTCCCACCTGCGCTACCCGGACGACCTGTACAAGGTGCAGCGGGAGATCCTGGAGCGCTACCACATCACCAACGCCGACGCCTTCTACGGCGGCCAGGACTTCTGGACCGTGCCCAACGACCCGAAGCCGCAGGCGGGCAACAACCCGGAGCCGCCCTACCGCCAGACCATCCGCTTCCCGGGCGACGACACGCCGACGTACTCGCTGACGTCGACCTTCGTGCCCCGGGGCCGGGAGAACCTGGCGGCGTTCATGGCCGTGAACAGCGACGCGTCGTCGGAGGACTACGGCCAGATGCGCATCCTGGAGCTGCCGCGGAGCACCGCGGTCCAAGGGCCGGGGCAGATCCAGAACACCTTCCAGTCCTCGGCTGAGGTGCGTGAAGTGCTGCTCCCCTTGGAGCAGAGCTCGGCCCAGGTCACCTACGGCAACCTGCTCACCTTGCCTTTCGCTGGCGGTCTGCTCTATGTGGAACCGCTCTACGTGCAGGCCGGGGGCAGCGACGCCTCCTATCCGCTGCTGCAGCAGGTCCTGGTCGGCTTCGGCGACCAGGTCGCTATCGGCAGCAACCTCCAGGAGGCGCTGAACAACCTCTTCGACGGGGACGAGGCCCCCTTGGAGGAGCCCACCACAGACGGAGAGGCCCGGGAGGAAGAGGAGCAGCCGCAGGCGAGCAGCGACCTCGCCCAGGCGCTGGAGGACGCCGCGGAAGCGTACGAAGAGGGTCAGGCAGCGCTGCGGGAAGGCGACTTCGCCGCCTACGGCGAGGCCAACGAGCGGTTGAAGGAGGCCCTCGACCGCGCGAAGGCCGCATCCGGAAGCAACGAGGAGAAGGACGAGTAGCCGGCTGCCGCGCTGCTGAAGCCGGGGTGCCGCGGGAATACGTGCGGCACCCCGGCTGTTGTCATCAACGACAGCAGAAAGCGGTGTGACACAGACGGCACGGCGCCGATTTGGCGCTGCTGGGAGATCACGCTAGCCTGTAAAGCGACAGCGACGCGGGGTGGAGCAGTTCGGTAGCTCGCTGGGCTCATAACCCAGAGGTCGCAGGTTCAAATCCTGCCCCCGCTACTAGATGCGCTAGGCATAGCCGTGGTCCCCACCGAGTGTGGGGACCACGGCGTTTCCGGGTCCACCTACCGGGTCCGTGGGCAGGACACGGCAGTGGGCCCGGGCCACACCGGTCGCACGTCCCCCAGCCGGAAGGGGTCAGCACGGCAGGGGATGCCGCAGCCGGAACCCAAGGCCCCGGCGCGCGGTCGTCGCAGACCGATGACACCGGGATTCTGATTTGCTTTCCCTAGCAACCGTGTCTAGGGTTAAGAACAGACCGACGCGGGGTGGAGCAGTTCGGTAGCTCGCTGGGCTCATAACCCAGAGGTCGCAGGTTCAAATCCTGTCCCCGCTACTACGCCATGAGGCCGACTGTGGAAACACAGTTGGCCTCACGCGTTTCTGGGGCCCCTCACCAGTGCCGCCGCTGTCTGAACCCTGCTGCGGCTGCGGGCTCACGTCCGGCGCAGCGGAATGGGGCCGCCGTTGAGCTGGGTGAGCACGGCATCGTGCAGCAGCCCGTTGCTGCACACCAGCGCTCCTCCGTCGGTGAACGGGCCGCCGTTCAGGCTCGTGGCCCGACCGCCCGCCTCCTCCAGGATGAGCGGCAGCGGGGCCGCGTCCCACAGCGACAGCTCCGGTTCCATCGACAAGTCCACGGCGCCTTCCGCGACCATCACGTGGGACCAGAAGTCGCCGTAGGCGCGCGTCCGCCACACGGAGCGGGTCAGGTCCAGGAAATAGTCGAGGCGCCCCTGCTCTTCCCAACCGGTCAGCGAAGAGAAGGACAGGGAAGCGTCCTCCAAACGGGACACGGCAGATACCCGGCAGCGCGTGGCCTTGGCGAGGCTGCGGCCGCTCCACGCGCCACCGCCCTTCGACGCCCACCAGCGGCGGTTCAGCGCGGGCGCCGACACCACACCCACCACGGGCTGGTCGCCTTCCAGCAGCGCAATCAGCGTGGCCCACACGGGCACGCCCCGCACATAGTTCTTGGTGCCGTCAATCGGGTCCACCACCCAGCGACGGGCGCTGTTCCCGCTCGTGCCGTACTCCTCCCCGACAACGGCGTCCCGGGGCCGGGCCCGGGAGAGGATGGAGCGCACCGTCTCCTCCACCGCACGGTCGGCTTCGGTGACCGGCGTCAGGTCAGGCTTAGTGTCGACCTTGAGGTCGAGGGAGCGGAAAAGCCGCAGGGAGATGTCGTCTGCCGCGTCAGCGAGCACATGCGCGAGACGCAGGTCATCATCAAAGGCCGCCATGGCCGGTAACGCTACCGTTCTTTCCTGAGTGGAGGCTATGTTCGCTCCGCGTGGCGCGGCGGGAACTCAGCGTTCAAGCTCGCCTTCGCGGCTGGCGAGCAGGCGGCGGAACGAGGTGACCCGGGCCGGGTTGAGCTCTCCCCGAGCCAGCCATTCATCGAGGGCGCAGCCGTCGCCCAGATGGGAGCAGTGGTCCGGGCAGTCAGCCACGGCGTCGTCCAGGTCGGGGAAGGCCGCGAGCAGGTCGTCCGGGGTGACGTGTGCCAGCCCGAAGCTGCGCACCCCCGGCGTGTCGATGATCCAGCCGTAGTCCAGTTCACTGCGGTCGATGCGGCCTTCCCGCGCCGCGTGCAGTCGCTCCACGCTTTCGGCGCTCGCCGGAGCGCCGATGGGGAGCGCCACCGCCGACGTCGACGTGTGCCGTCCCCGACCCGTGACCACGTTGACGTCGCCGACCGCGCGACGCGCCTCCGGCACGAGCAGGTTCACCAGAGTCGACTTCCCCACCCCTGAGGGGCCGACGAGCACGCTGATCCGCCCCATGAGCTGTTCGCGCAGCGTAGAGAGGTCGCCGTCCCGGCGGGTCACCACCCAGCGCAGCCCGAGGGGAGCATAAATGTCCAGCAGGGCATCGGGGGAAGCCAGATCGGACTTGGTGAGGCACAGCAGCGGATCCAGCCCGGCCTCATAGGCCGCCACCAGGCAGCGGTCGATGAACCGCGGCTGCGGGTCCGGGTCGGCCAGGGCTGTCACGATGACCATCTGGTCCGCGTTGGCGACAATGACCCGCTCCACCGGGTCCGTATCGTCAGCGGTCCGGCGCAGGACAGAGGAGCGCTTCTCTACCCGGACGATCCGGGCCAGGGTGCCCGGCCGTCCGGAAAGGTCACCGACCAGGGCGACGATGTCGCCGACGACAATGCTGCCCCGACCGAGTTCGCGGGCCTTCATCGCCACCACGGAGAGGTCGCCGACCAGGCACTGGTAGCGGCCGCGGTTCACCGCGGTCACGAATCCCAGTCGCGCGTTCTCGTGCTTGGGGCGTTTCCGGGTACGCGGCCGGGAGCCTCCGCGGGCGCGTACCCGGACGTCGTCCTCGTCGATGTCGAGATAGCGGCCGTCTCTCAAGAGAGAACCTCGCTCCACAGACGGGGAAAGTCCGGAAGGGTCTTGCCTGTCGTAGCGATGTTTTCCACCTCCACTCCAGGCACCACGAGTCCGATGACCGCCCCGGAAGTGGCCATCCGGTGGTCGTCGTAGGAGTGGAAGACACCGCCGTGCAGGGGGCGCGGGCGGATGACTAGCCCGTCGGGAAGCTCTTCTGCGTCCCCGCCTAGGCGGTTGATCTCGCGGACCAACGCTGCGATCCGGTCGGTTTCGTGCCTGCGGAGGTGCGCGATACCGGTGAGACGGGACGGGGTGGACGCGAGTGCGGCCACGGCCGCGATGGTCGGGGTGAGCTCTCCGACGTCGCGCAGGTCAGCGGTGAGTCCACGGATTTCCCCGGTGCCGTGCAGGGTCAGCCCTTCGTCGGTGAACTCGACACGGCCGCCCATCTCGGCGAACAGGGTGCGCAATGCGTCCCCCGGCTGGGTGGTGTGCCGCGGCCAGCCGCGGACCGTGACCCGCCCACCGGTGACCAGGGCGGCAGCCAGGAAAGGGGCAGCGTTGGACAGGTCGGGTTCGACCGTGATCTCGGTGACCCGGATCGGTCCCGGCGCGACCCGCCACACGTCGGGGGTGTCCGTGTCCACTTCCACCCCGGCGTCGCGCAGCATCTGCACGGTCATGTTCAGGTGGGGCTGGGAAGGAACCGGGGGCCCCACGTGCCGCACCTCCACGCCCTTGCTGAACCGGGCTCCGCTGAGCAGGAGGGCGGAGACGAACTGGGACGAGCCGGAAGCGTCCAGGGTGACCGTACCGCCGGGGAGTTCACCTCGGCCGCGGATCACCATGGGAAGGGCGCCGCGACCCCCGTCGTCGATCTCCGCGCCCAGGGTGCGCAGCGCGGCGAGGAGGGGACCGACGGGCCGCTCCCGGGCGCGCGGGTCGCCGTCGAAGGACACCTCGCCACGGGCCATGGCGGCCAGCGGCGGCACGAACCGCATCACTGTCCCGGCGTTGCCCACGTCGATGGCTGCGGGGCCCTGCGGCGGTGTCGGAGTCACCTCCCAGTCCCCGTCTGCTTCGTGCACGCCGATACCGAGCGCCCGCAGCGCGCCCACCATCAACGTGGTGTCGCGGCTGTACAGGGGGGCGCGCACCACGCTGGGAGTCTCCGACAGCGCGGCCAGGATCAGCGCGCGGTTGGTCATCGATTTGGAGCCGGGCAGGCTGACCGTGGCGTCCACAGGACGGGACACGGTCGGGGCAGGCCAGTGCGACGCGGTTTCAGCCATGCTTGAAGGGTATCCAGGAATACGGTGTGCCGGGGAAACGCGGACGTCACGCTGCGGATACGGAACGTTGCCGTGCCCGCGGGGCCGCGAGCGGCATGCCGCCGGCGAGGGGCGTTGGCTGCCCGTCCCACAGCTCCTCACCGGACGGGTCCTGGCCAGGCCCCTGCTGGCCGGGCAGTCAGGTCCCGTCCGGCCAGCAGCGGGAGGCGCCCCGTGCGGCACAGCCGAGGGTCAGCGCCGCGGACGCGGGATCGGCACGGGAAGCGGACTGGCCTGTCTGCGGCCGCGCGGGCGCTGAGGCATGGCGCGGAGGTGCTGGACCATTCCGGTGGTCTGCTGGCGGTGCTTGCGGGAACACCGTTTCCGTTTCGGTTCGGTGGCCGACAGGACGAGCGCCCCCAGCAGGCTGAGGTCTTTAGCCGTGGCAGCCCGGTGCCCGCCGAGGTCGTCGGGGCGCCCTTCGCGGAAGGTCCGCAGCTCGGTGAGCACGGTCGGCACCGACTGCACTGCCAGCAGCGCGCAGGCGGTGCGGGGCGCGCGGCCGAAGCACAGGAGCGCGCCGCCGAGTACGCCGATGATGCCGTGGAGACGGGCCAGGGCCTCCGGGGCGTTCGGCACGCTCGGGTAGCGCAGGGCCAGGTTGCGGATGAGCGGCGCGAGCTGCTGGGCCCGCGGGGTCGGGTCGCGCAGGACGCTGACTCCGTCCATGACGAACGGGACGCCGAGGAGGCGTCGGGCCTGGGTGCGTAGTATTCCCACGATGTCTCTCCTTGACAGGGGCAGGACAGGATCCTGGAATGCCCACCGGGGTGGTGGATACCGCTCTACCCGCCTCTGTCGGGAACATCCGCATCCAATCGCCGGGTCATGACAGAGATTGCCTGGGTTTTGACCCAATGTCACCGGCCAGCCCTAAGCTGGGAGTATGTGCGGTCGGTACGCGTTGGGACGCAAAAAAGAAGAGATCCGGCGGGTTTTCGGCCTGCCTGAGTCGGAGGTCGACGCGCCCGGCGCGGACGAAGCCCGGCGTTGGCCGCCGCGGGAGGAGCTCGCCCCCGACTACAACATCGCCCCCGGCAAGCACGCCTATGCGGTACTCGGCCGTGCCCCGGGCGAGCCGGTCTCCGGGGCGGCCGGGCCCCGTCATCTCGTCACACTGCGGTGGGGGCTGGTGCCGTCGTGGGCGAAGGACAGCAACGTCGGCTACCGGATGATCAACGCCCGTGCGGAGACGGTGACGGACCGGCCGGCGTTCCGCGCCGCGTTTGCGCGCCGCCGCTGCCTGCTGCCGGCCGACGCCTACTACGAATGGCAGTTGCTGCATACCTCCGGCGAAGCCCAGCCGGGCACGTCCCCGGTGACCGACCCGGAGCACCGGTCGCGTAAAGCGAAGACCCGCAAACGCCCGTTCGCGGTCCGCTACGCCGACGACCGGCCGCTCGCCCTGGCAGGCATCTTCGAGCGGTGGCGGGACCCGGCCGTCCCCGAAGAAGACCCAGCCGCGTGGCTGTGGAGTTTCGCGATCATCACGACCGAGGCTGCACCGGAGCTCGCCCACATCCACGAGCGGATGCCGGTGGTCGTGGGGGAGGAGGACTGGGCCACGTGGCTAGACCCGGAGGCAGACCGGGATGACTTGCTGTCTGTGCTTGACGCCACACCGGTGGAGGATTTCACGGTCTACCCGGTGGGAACCGAGGTGAACGCGGTGCGGAACAACGGTCCGCACCTGCTCGTTCCGGTGTCCGCGGAATCCGAAGGAACTTCGGAGACGCTGTTCTGAACCTGGTCTTGGTGAGCTTTTTACCAGGATTTTTCCTTCCGTGGTGAGCTGTGGAAACCGTGGCCACGGAATGCTTTCGGCGGCGTGGAAACGGTGGAATCCCGTGCAGAGGACCAGTAGGGTTGCCCACGCCTGAAGAAGTGGCGCCGGGCACTGGTGCACCCAGGTACGGAACCGGTATCCGGGTGCCGCCTCAGGCGGAACGCGCGGCCGGTTCCGGTCTTTCAGCGGTAGACCGGAACCGGCTACGGCGCGGCACTCACTCGGGTTTGCGGGCGCTGGCCACCAGGTGCATGCTGACGTCCTCCCCGGACTCTGCAGCTTTCAGCTCCATTTCCACCAGCCGGTTCAGGGCCCGGGGACGCTCGGCGAGCACTTTCTCCACGGTGGACGCCGACAGGACGGTGCGGGGCCTGATCCATTCGACGTCCAGTCCGGCCTCGGTGAGGAGTTCCCGGAGCTGTTCACTGGTGAAGCACCGGGTGATGGTGCCGTCCGGCCAGGGGACGAGGAGGACGTCGGCGTTGGGCGCGTAGCTGAGTTCGGGCCAGCAGTCCTGTTCCGCGAGGACCGACATGCCGAGCACGACCGAGTCCACGCACAGCAGGACGCGGCCTCCCGGACGCAGGACCCGCGCAATCTCCGCCAGGCACGCCTCGGTGGCGAGCTGGTGGGAGAGCATCCGGTTGTCGGCGATGACGCCGTCGAAGACCGCGGAGGCCACGCCGGACAGGAGAGCGGTGTCTCCCACGACCTGGCTCAGCCGTCCGGGACGGCGCTCGGAACGGACCGGGGCATGGCCGTTGACGAGGGACAGGGTCCGTTTTGGGGTGGAGTCTGCCGTGGGGAGCAGGACGAGAACGTCGTGCCCGGCAGCGACCGCACGTGACGTGGCCCGATACCCGGGGCCGGAAAGGTCGAGGAGACGTCCTGGTTCTCGGGGCAGCCAGCGGGAGAGCTGGGCGGCGGCGACCGCCCAGTAGAACCTCCAGTAAGCCGATGGAGAGCCAGCCGTGACGAGATGGCTCGCGGTGAGTCGGGAGATACTCCGGTCTGCCGGGGAGTCGGCTGGCAGCGGCGATGTCGCAGGCTGGGGTGCGGAACCGGTGAGACGCACGCACACTCCTCTCCTGTCCGGTGGGCATGGGTGCCCGACCCCAGGCGACCGCGCCCTGCTTTCCGGGCTGGCCCGCTGAGCGGACCGTGGCGGACGTCGTCTGGGGACTAACCCCACTTTCGCACGATGTATCCGTCAATGCAGCTCACAACGGGAGATTCCTGGAGATTGCGTTGCGGTTGCGGGCTCTCGGGTGGACCGCAACTGTTCAGGAATCAGTCCGTCGTTGATGTTGTTCCTATTCATGTGATCGGGAAACGTCCCTATCTGCATGAGCGAGGTAGGGCACACAGTGGGAGTGGTTGATGCCGGCCTCCGTGGGAACCCTGCTCCGGGAGCGGTCCGTGACTGCGACGGGGATGGCACGTGTGCGGTTCGAACCGCTCCAGCCATATGGTGAGGTTGCGGTTGCCACCGGGGAGAACCGTGCAAGGAGGCCGACGGGGTTGAGTCAGAGTCAGGAGACCATTGAGGACCGGGCGGCTCGGTTCGAGCGAGACGCCATGCCGCTCCTGGACCAGTTGTACTCGGCGGCGTTGCGGATGACCCGCAATCCGACGGACGCGGAGGACCTCGTCCAGGAGACGTTCACCAAAGCCTTCGGATCGTTCCACCAGTTCAAGGAGGGGACGAACCTCAAGGCGTGGCTCTACCGGATCCTCACCAACACCTTCATCAACTCCTACCGCAAGAAGCAGCGCGAGCCGCGGCAGGCCGGTACGGAGGACATTGAGGACTGGCAGCTTGCCCGGGCGGCCTCCCATACCTCCAGTGGCCTGAAGTCTGCTGAGGCCGAGGCACTAGAGCACCTCCCGGACACCGATGTCAAACGGGCGCTGCAGGAGTTGCCGGAGGATTTCCGTATCGCGGTCTACCTCGTGGATGTCGAGGGCTTCGCCTACAAGGAGGCCGCTGAGATCATGGACACTCCAATCGGCACCGTGATGTCCCGACTGCATCGTGGCAGACGTCAACTGCGCTCTTTGTTGGAGGAGTACGCGTTGGAGCGCGGTTTCCTCTCTGTTGCGGAGAGGGAGTCCGTGGGCGCGGTGAATGGTGGGAAGGACCAGCGATGAGCGGTGAGGAACCGTACGCCACTCCGTGCAGCGAGGTGCTAGACAAGGTCTACGCCTATCTTGACGGTGAGCTCGAGGAGGCCAATTGCGCTGAGATCCGGCGGCATTTGGACGAGTGCGCCCCCTGCCTGCGCGAGTACGGCCTGGAGGAGGCGGTGAAGAAGATCGTGGCCAAGTGCTGCGGGTGCGATCCGGCGCCGGCCCAGTTGCGGGCCCGGCTGATGGAGCAGTTGGCTCAGGCTCGGGCTGCCATGAGAGGGCGGGAAGCCGTGGCTGAATGATCGCTGATCTTTCCGGAGTGACGGGAAGAAAAGCTGGGGGGTCACACGGAAATTCCGTGTGACCCCCCAGCTTTTGTTATTTTATGACTGCTTTGTGGTGATTTCTGCAATGGCTCCGTTGATGACCATTTTGGGGGATATTGTCCGATGTTGTGGAGCGTGTTTTCTCTCTTTGTTTGAGGGTGCTGAGGCGTGGCGCAAACGATCCAATGATCTTTGACCTAAAAGTTGCATTTGATTACTCATAGTGATTGTCCATGGTGGTGCTGGGAGTAGTCGGCGTGCCGGGATGGCGTACTGGAGGGAGTTTGGTTCGCTTGTTTTCGGCCTCTCTGTGATTGCAGAGAGTTACATTGCGAATTACTAATCAGATTAGTAATTCCGCATTTTGGAAAAGAAACGCGCTTCTCTGCTGTCGAAGGGGATGAGTTCGTGATGATTGAATGTATCGCGCCGTGATTAGCGTTAAACTGGCCGCCACATCCCCTTCAGGCAGGAAATTTCATGCCTTCGTTTACAGTGCGAAAGCATGGGGGAAAGAGAAAGGCGGGGATAGGTATGTTCTGGTTGTTCAACGGTGTCATGATGCACTTGGCTGCCCTAGCCATGTTTGTTACCACGGTTACCGGATGGACCTGGTGGTAGATCCGGATCTCTGCAACCATGGCGGAATGGTCGGCTGCAGAACGACGAGAAGGAGCGGGAATTGCGTGCCCTACCCGTGGCTGCGCGGTTGTACGTGGGTCTTGTCGCGCTCGGTGCCGCCACCGCCATACTCCTGGGAGTGTTCCTCGGACCTATCACCGAGGTTGACCTAGGAACCCTCCTGCTTCTCGCGATCCTGTTCGTGATCGCGGAATCCATTGCCACGATGGTCGACAGCGGCAAGACGGGGATTTCGCCGGCCTCGGCGGCCTCGCTTGCCGCTGTTGTCCTGGTGGGGCCGGTGGGCGCCGCCATCGTCGGTATCGCCTCAGGGCTGGTCATCCGAAGACAGAACCTCGTCAAGCGGCTCTTCAACGGAGCACAGTTCGTCATCGCCGGATACGCCTCGGGAACAGTGTTCCAACTGCTGGGCGGAAGGATGGGCGTCCCGGAACCGGAGATGTTCCCGTGGATCCTCCTGCCCTTCACCGGTGCGGTACTGACGTTCTCGCTATGCAACACCCTGCTGATGGCCGGGCTGATGTGGTCGCTGGGGGAGCTGCGGCTGAAGCGCCCCCGCCGCATGCGGTGGCGGCCGCTGGCCACCCTGGAGCTCTCCTCGATCGGCTACGCCATGCTCGGCCTGTTCATCGCCGCGATCTGGGGAGCGGTCGGCCCCTTCGCCGTGCTCCTCGTCCTGCTCCCGTTGTTCATCGCCCGCTGGGCGTTCGACCAGTACGTCTTCCAACAGCGCGCCCATGAAGCCACCCTGGCCACGCTCTGCCAGGCCGTGGAGACGAAGGACTACTACACCCGCGGACACTGCATGCGCGTGGCGAAGGCCGCCGCCATGATCGCGGAGGAGCTCGGCATGTCGGCCGAGCGCGTCCAGACGATGCGCTACGCAGGCATGCTCCACGACATCGGCAAACTCGGCGTCCCCACCAAAATCCTGCAGAAGGCCGGAAAACTCACCGAGGAGGAGTACGCGGCGATCCAATTGCACCCCATGCGCGGCTACGAGATCGTGCGCGAGATCGACTTCCTCGACGAGGCGCTCGCCGGCATCCTGCACCACCATGAACGCATAGACGGCGGAGGCTACCCCAAAGGCCTGGCGGGCGAGGACATCCCCGAGGCGGCCCGACTGGTCTCGGTGGCCGACGTCTTCGACTGTTTGACGTCCACCCGCTCGTACCGGAAGGCGTGGAGCACGGAAGCCGCCATCGCAGAGCTGCGCCGGTGCGCCGGCACCCAGTTCGACCCCCGGATGGTGGAGGCACTGGTCCGCGCCGTGGAACGCGAAGGCTGGGAGGTTCCCGACCTGGTCGAGCCGGTCGAGGACGCGTGCGAACCCTGCACCGCCCAGCCGGTCGGCGCCTCCGAAGCCGCCCCTGAAACAGTCCCGACAGGGGCTGCGCAAACCGCCGCAGACGGTGATACTCAGACCGACACTAACCTCACGGTCGGAGTCGTGGAAGAGACAACCGGATGATGAACAGCGCGCCGACCGTCGCGTCGCACATCCCCCAGCGTGCCCGCCATGGCAGACAGTGGCGGGCGGTCGGCTGGACCCGGCCGCTGCTGATCGGAGCGGCACTGGTCAGCACAGCGGTCTCCCTGCTGTGGACTGCGGTGAGCGGTTTCGAGCAGCCGCGGGTCGCCCTGGCTTTCGGGGTGCTGGTCGCGCTCGGTGAGTTCGCACGGATCACCCTGCCCGGAGGCCGGGAAGCCGCGCCTATCGCCACCGCCTCCGCCATGTCGTACGCCTTCCTCTTCACCATCATCGGCGACCCGGTCTCGCTGCCGAGTCCGCAGGTCGTCGCGGTGGTCGCGGTCGGCATGGGCTTGGGCGAGCTGCCGCACATCCTGGTGGGCCGCCACCCTCAGTGGGGCGACCTCGCCCGCAGGTTCCTCAACATCGCGGTGACCACCCTGCTGTTCCGGCCCCTTATCGGGCACATCGACCTGGACGGTCCGCTGTGGTGGCTGAGCCTGCTCCTCATGGCCGCGATCGTGGTGGTGGTGTGGCTGGCCGACTCGGTGGCCGCCGCGGCGATCCGTGCCGACCGGATGCGGACCCGCTTCGGGGTCACCCTGCGCGACGAGATGCGCGCCCAGGTCGCCATCGGTATGGCCGTGGGAGCCTCGGCCATCCTGATGGCGCTCTCCGTCCACGTCATGGGGTTGACCACCTTGCTGGTGTTCACGGCCCCGCTGCTCGTCACCCAGGTGGCTTTCCGGAGGTTCGCGCAGATCCGACGCACCTACCTGCAGACGGTGCGGGCCCTGTCCCGGGTGACCGAGGTCGGCGGCTACGTGGAGGCCGGGCACTCCCGCCGGGTCAGCCGGCTGGCGCAGGGGATCGGCCGCGAGCTGGGCATGTCGGAGTCCACGCTGCTGGAGCTGGAGTATGCGGCGCTCATGCACGACATCGGTCAGCTGTCCCTCCGCGACCCCATCCCCAGCGGCGCCACCGTGCTGGCTTCCCCCCGGGAACAGCGCAGCATCGCCGAACTAGGCGCGGCGATCATCCGGGAGACCGGGGTGCTCGACGGTGTAGCGGAGCTGGTGCGCCGCCAGTGCGAGCCCTACCTCGGCGACGGCGAGGCTGGACCGCCCCCGCTGGGCAGCCGGATCATCAAAGTAGCCAACGCGTTCGACGACCTGGTCGGAGGTTCTACCGACCAGGAGCGT
Organism: Thermobifida sp.; assembly: GCF_017577275.1. NCBI lineage: Bacteria > Bacillati > Actinomycetota > Actinomycetes > Streptosporangiales > Nocardiopsidaceae > Thermobifida > Thermobifida sp. Next base: position 408,340 of record NZ_PITY01000020.1, on the reverse strand, counting down.
GTCGACGCGGTGCTGCAGCGGCTGCGCATGGACACCGGGCACGAATACGACCCGGTGGTGGTGGAAGCGCTGGCAACGGTGCTGCAACGTCCAGACTTCGACTGGCGGTCCGGCTGACAGCCCGCCGCCCAGACAAGGCGGGCTGGGAAGCAGCCTCGCCCCGCTGATCCGACGGGAGCGGGGTGCCCAGGGCGGGCCGCTGCGGGAAGCACTATCCTCAGCGCCGAAGCCGAGCCCTACCGGCAGGGACGGCAACAGACCACGAGAAAGGCAGGCCATGGCGATCGACCCCGGACTCACCGGTACCGCGGAACTGACGGTCACCACGGCGGACACCGCCGAGGCACTGGGCAGTGGAGACGTCCCCGTCTTGGGCACTCCGCGCGTGCTGGCGCTGGCCGAAGCCGCCACGGTCGCCGCACTCGACGGCCGCCTCGAGGCCGGCCACACGTCGGTAGGGGCCGAGGTGCACCTCAAGCACACCGCTCCCACCCCGGTGGGAGCGCAGGTGGTGGCCACGGCCCGCCTGGTCCGGGCCGAAGGGAGACGGCTGGTCTTCGAGGTCTCCGTCACCCAGGAGGGCCGGCAGGTGGCCGTGGGAACCGTGGAACGGGTCGTGGTTCCCCGGGAGCGCTTCCTGTCCGGGCTGCGCCCCGGGGAGTGACTCCGGCGGGGCCTAGACCCCCATGGTCTTGCGCGGGTAGACGTTCTCCGGGTCGGTGACGATGTTGACGAGATAGGGCACGCCGGAGTCGAAGGCCCGACGCAGCGCCGGACCGATCTCCGCGGGGTCGGTGACGAGCTCCCCGCCGCCGCCCAGCGCGGTCACCACCTGGTCGTAGCGGGTCTGCGGCGCCAGGTCGGCGAGCACGTCGTAGCCGTAGACCAGTTGCATCGGCGCTTTCTCCAGGCCCCAGATGCCGTTGTTGCCGCACACCATGACCACGGGCAGGTTGTGCCGGACGAGAGTGTCCACGTCCGCGAGCGAGAAGCCCAGCGCCCCGTCGCCGAACAGCGCCACCACCTGGGAGGAGGGGCGGACCAGTCGGGCGGCGATCGCATACCCCATGCCGGTGCCCAGGCAGCCGAACGGTCCCGGGTCCAGCCAGTTGCCGGGGCGGCGCGGCTGGATGTACTTGCCCGCGTAGGAGACGAAGTCGCCGCCGTCGCCGATCACGACCGCGTCGTCGTCGAGGATCCGGTTGAGCTCCCCGTAGATCCGTGCAGGGTGGATCGGGGAGGCGTCGCTGTCGAGGACTTCGCGGTCTTTGGCCGCGGTCGCCGCAGCGGCTTCGGCCACTTCTGTCCGCCACTGGGCGACCTCGCGCTTGGGCTTCGCCTGCTCGGCGAGGGCGCGCAGGATGGCCGACAGGTCGCCGGAGACCGCTCCCGCCAAAGTGAGGTGCGTGGCGAGCTGTGCGGGCGAGTCGGTGATGTGCACGGTCCGGGCCAGGGGAGCGCCGTCACGGCCGCCGAACAGGCCGTGGTTGAGCCGGAAGTCCAGCGGGGTGCCTACGACGATGACCAGGTCAGCGCGGCCCAAGGCGAGCCCGCGGGCCCGGGTGGCCAGCAGCGGGTGGCCGGCGGGGAGCACACCGCGGCCCTGGCCGTTGGTGACGACCGGGACGCCCAACTCCTCGGCTGCCTCCAAGGCGGCCTGCTCGGCGTGGTCCAGCCACACGTCAGAGCCGTACACCAGGACCGGCCGTTCTGCTTCGCTGAGCAGTCGGGCTACCGCGGCCACCGCGTCAGGGTCGGGGGAGCGGTCTTCCGCAGCGGCCTGTCCGGTGACGGTGATCTCGGCCTGGTCGTAGAGGCGGTCCATCGGGATGTCCAGGAACACCGGGCCCCGGTGCGCCGTGTTGGCGAGGGTGAACGCCTCGTCGAGCGCGGGGCCGATCTGGGCGGTGTCGTGGACCGTCCACGCGCGTTTGGTGATGGTGGTGAACAGCGGGGACTGGTCCAGTTCTTGCAGGAGGCCCTGCCCCCAGCGGTTGTCGGGCGCCCGGCCGCCGACGACCACCAGGGGGGAGCCGTTGAAGTGCGCGGTGGCTATGCCGCTCACCCCGTTGGTCACCCCTGGGCCGGCGGTGAGGGCCGCCCAGCCAGCCCGCCGCGTGAGTTTGCCGACGGCTTCGGCCGCGAAGACCGCGGTCTGCTCGTGGCGGACGTCGAGCAGGCGCATCGGAGGGTCAGCTTTGACCGCACCGTCGTAGATCGGGAAGATGTGCCCGCCGGAGAGCGTGAAGAGGGTGTCTACGCCGTGGTGGCGGGCGACCTCCACGGCGTGGTTGCCGCCGTGGCCGGTGAGTTTCCCGGAGAACGAGGGGGAGCCCATGGGCCGTCACGCTCCTTGGTTGTATCGCTGGTTAGGGCAGGGGGAGCCGCCCCACCCACTAAATTACCAACGAGTAGCACGAGTGGGTGAGGTGGTTCACACGTGCCGGTCCATGGGGAAGTGCGGGTCAGGCCCCTACGTCCGCTCCTTCGGCGGGCGGAGCCGGGTGACGAACTTGTACCGGTCGCCGCGATAGAGCGACCGTACCCACTCCACTGGATTGCCCTCGTCGTCAAAACTGTGCTGGCAGTGCAGGACCAGCGGCAGGCCGACGTCCACGCCGAGCAACTGCGCTTCTTTCGGGGTAGCCAGCACCGTCTCGATAGTCGCTTCCGCTTCCGCGAGGTGCACGTTGTAGACGGTCGCCAGCGCTTCGTAGAGCGAAGCATGCCGGTCCAGGCGGCGGCGTAGCCCGGGAAACCGGCGTGCGGGCAGGTGCGCGGTTTCCACAGCCATCGGCTCGCCGTTGGCCAGCCGCAGTCGTTCGATGCGCAGTACCCGGCCGCCGAGCCGGATCGCCAGCAGCCCGGCCAGCTCCTCATCCGCGTTGATGTAGCCCACGTCGAGAATCCGGGTGTCTGGCTGGAGGCCGTGCGAACGCATCTCCTGGGTGTAGCTGGTCAACTGCAGGACCTGAGTCACCTTCGGCTTGGCGACAAAGGTGCCCTTGCCCTGGATGCGCAGCAGCCGTCCCTCCACCACCATTTCGCTGAGCGCCTGTCGCACCGTCGTGCGGGACGTGCCGAATTGGGTCGCCAGCGTCCGCTCCGGGGGGACCGGGTTGCCCGCGGGCATCGTCTCGATCAACTGCAACAGCTGTTTTTTGACCTGGTAGTACTTCGGAACCCGGGGACTGTCCTCAACAGTTCGTTGACCCGTCACGTTGTTTTCCTCCACCACTCCCCGCCAGTTCGCCATTGGACGCATCTTCGCAGTGCCGGCGGTCCGGCACTGCGCCGGGCCGCCCCAACAGCGGCGACTGGTCTAGTCCAATGGTAGAAAAGTGCACCTCTTGAGTATGCCCTCACTCATGGGATGATTTGTGAGTGCCTCACCTCAGCGATCTCATCCGACGGTATACGGCGCTCAGCACCGCAGACCTGGAGTGGCTCCACGCCCTGGTTTCCGACTGGCAGTTGCTCGCTGACCTGTCGTTCGCAGACCTGCTGCTGTGGACGCGGCTGCGCGAAGACAACGGGTGGATCGCAGTCGCCCAGATGCGGCCGACCACCGGTCCGACCGCATACCAGGACGACCTGGTGGAGACGATCCTGTACGACGCGCCCGCTACTCCGGGCGAGGAGGACCCCGTGCCCCCTCCGATGCGGAGCAAGCGTGCGCTGATCGACCGGGCCTGGCGGGAGGGCCGGGTCTGCCGGGAAGGCGACCCGGACTGGTCAGGCGGAGTCCCGGTCCGGGAAGAGACGATCCCGGTGCGCCGGGAGGGGACCATGGTGGCGGTGATCCAGCGGAGCACCAACCTCAGCGCCGCGCGGACTCCCAGCCGTCTCGAACTCACCTATCTGCAGAGCGCGAGCGACCTCGCGCAGATGATCGCTGAGGGCAGCTTCCCGTTCAGCGACCAGGGCCCGCTCATGGTCCGCTCACCCCGGGTCGGGGACGGCCTGCTCCGCCTGGACCGTGAGGGCCGGGTCATCTACGCCAGCCCCAACGCCCTGTCCGCCTACCGCCGCCTCGGGCTCGCCACCGACCTCGTCGGCACGTCGCTGGCCCGGACCACCGTGGAACTGGCCGACGATCCCGACCCTCGGGACGAGTCCTTGAGCTGGACTGCGGGCGGCCGGGTCCCGCTCGAAGCCGAAGTGGAGGCCCGCGGCACCACCGTGCAGCTGCGCGCCATCCCGCTGATCGTCGGCGGGGAGCGGATCGGAGCCCTGGTCATGGTGCGGGACGTGACCGAGCTGCGGCGCCGGGAACGCGAACTGATGACCAAGGACGCGACGATCCGCGAGATCCACCACCGGGTGAAGAACAACCTGCAGACGGTTGCGGCCCTGCTGCGGCTTCAGGCCCGACGGCTGCAGAACCCGGAAGGGCGGGCAGCGCTCGAGGAGGCGGTGCGCCGGGTCGGCTCCATCGCGATCGTGCACGAGATGCTCTCCCACACCCCGGACGAGACGGTGGACTTCGACGACATCGCCGACCGGGTGATCGAAATGGCGGCGGAGGTGTCGTCCACCGACAAGGCGGTTGTGGGGCTGCGCCGGGTCGGCAACTTCGGCATGCTGTCCGCGCTGGTGGCGACCCCGCTCTCCATGGTCTTGGCAGAACTGGTGCAGAACGCGGTCGAGCACGGGTTGGAGTATGGTCCCGGCACTATCGAGGTGCGGGTACGCCGTCAGGCGCCAGCGCCGGGACCAGACGACGGTCGTCGAAGTACCGGACGACTCATCATCGAAGTCGTCGACAACGGAACGGGGCTACCCGCGGACTTCGACCTGGAAACCAGTAGTAGCCTTGGACTGCAGATCGTTCGGACCCTGGTGACGGGCGAACTCGCGGGCCGGATGGAAATGACTCCCCAAGAGGGCGGCGGCACCAAGGTCCTGTTGGATCTGCCGGTAGACCATGAAGTGCAGTACTACAACTGAGACAAGGGGGCAGATCAGACCGCGGTGCTCAACCGGGCAGCGGGACGCAGGGCGCGGCGGCGCTTGAGCGCGCGGCGCTCGTCCTCGCTCATGCCGCCCCAGACACCGCCGTCCTGGCCGGTTTCCAAGGCCCACTCAAGGCAGGCGGTGCTTACGGAGCAGCGACGGCATACTTCCTTGGCTTCTTCAATCTGAATCAGTGCCGGGCCAGAATTGCCGATGGGGAAGAAGAGCTCGGGGTCTTCGTCACGGCAGGCAGCGTGGTGGCGCCAGTCCATGCGGGTCACTCCTCACGGTGAGGCGGTCGGGGCGTCAGACTTGTGAAATACTTCACGAAGTAGGGTGCTCGGATCCGTCGCAAGTGGCGTATTGGACGGGTCCCGCTACCTTCTTCGTGCGCCCCACACGGGCGGCTGCCGTTGGTTCCGGCAGTCGCTGGGCGCGGACATCCCTGAAACACGACAGCCGGGCCTGGGCACCAACGGTTAACACGCCCGTAACGTGCGGCGGTACTTTGAGCGTGGCAGGGTTAAGAGAAGCTTTCAAGAGAGATGGAGCACTAAAGCGCGATCAAGGGTGTCGCGTACGTCACAAGTGCCCTGAACTGGGCTTTTATGTCGCCTTAAGCTACGATTCGTAACGCCTTCGGAACCGATCGGAAATTGACCTGTTGTCGGTGTCCGAGGTATTCTCCGTCGATTTGGAATGGTCTGAGGTGTTGTGACCGGATTGTGAACTCTGCGCAGTTGTGCCAGGTGCGGTAGCCGCGGCCCCGCGGCGGCACCCCTTTCGCGGAGAACATCATCCGCAGCACGTTGGCGGTCGTGATCGTGTCCACCCTGGTCAACGCGAACACGTCCAGGTCCAATTCGAAACGCGACCGAGGAGTCGGCTGCACCGGCGACGGCCCCGCATACGTCCACGGCGTCGTATTCGTCACCAGCACGAAAAACAGGTTCCGCACCGGAGGACGCCCCGGCACCTCCACGCTCAGCGAAGGATCCCCGCCCATCCCTCCGCGCAGGAACAGGCTCAACGCGATGGCGGTGTACAGGGCGGGGGTGGCCCGTCGCCCGCGCTGCCGCTGCCGCTCCACCTCATGGACCACCTCCGCGTCCCAGCCGAACCCCGCACAGAACGTGAAGTAGCGTCCGCCATCCGGTCCGTCGATGTGCCCCAGATTCACCGTGCGGCGTGACCCGCTGTGCAGCGCCTCCAAGACCGCGCCGGTGGCCTCCACGGGGTTGGCGGGAAGGCCCAGGGCACGGACGAACACGTTCGCGCTGCCCCCAGGCAAGGCAGCGTAGAGCGGGCGCTGCTTCGCAGGAAGCGCGAGAATCCCGTTGACCACCTCGTTCACGGTCCCGTCACCGCCGAAGCTGACCACCAGGTCATAGCCCTCTTCAGCGGCCCGCTGCACCAGTTCCCGCGCATGGCCCCGATACTCCGTCAACACCGTGTCCACCGCCATGTCGCTGGCGAGCGCACGGACAATGACGTCGCGCGAGCGGGGGGTAGCCGTTGTGGCCTGAGGATTCCCGATGAACAACGCGCGCACGCCGCCAGTCTATTGACCCTGCCGTCCAGCACGGGAGTGGACCGGAGACCGGTGCTGCGCGCCGAAGGTCCCGCAGAACAGGGGACCAAAGAGGCAGGTTACAGTGAAGCCGTGTCTCGACGACCGATCACCCTTCTCCTCGCGGCAGTGTGCGAAGGACTCCTCGGAGTGCTGCTGTTCATCCTCGGCGGCTACGTCCTGGTCAACACACTGCTCGGCAACGCGACCGACGTGAACTTCGCGCTCCCTCTCGCCGTGTTCGCCTTCGGCGGCAGCGCTGCGCTCTGCTATGTCGCCTGGGGCCTGTTCCACCTCAAGGAGTGGGCGCGCACCCCCATCGTGCTCACCCAGCTCTTCGCACTGGTGATCGCCTACTACCTGTGGACCAGCGACCAAGTCCACCTGAGCCTCGGGCTGGGGGCGTTTGCGGTCCTCACCCTGCTCTTCGTGCTCGCCCCGCCGACGACCGCCACGCTCTTCCCCCCGGAGGGCGCGGCGAAGAAGCAGAGATGACGAACCCGCGTCACAGCGGTGACGCGGGTAGGTCGTAGGCAAGGTCAGTCGTCAGCGGTGAGCGCCTGACGTAGCTGGGCGAGGGTGCGCGCCAGCAACCGGGACACGTGCATCTGCGAGATGCCGAGCTCCGCGGCGATCTGCGACTGGGTCATGTTGCCGAAGAAGCGGAGGAGCAGGATCTTCTTCTCCCGCGGCGGCAGACGCTCCAGGAGCGGCTTGAGGGACTCCCGGTACTCCACGCCCTCGAGGGACTCGTCCATGATCCCCAACGAGTCAGCGACCGCGGGAGCGTCCTCATCACCGTTGTCTGGCGCGTCGAGCGAGACCGTGGAGTAGGCGTTGGCCGACTCCAACCCTTCGAGCACCTCTTCCTCGGACATCTTGAGGTACTCGGCGAGCTCGGCAACCGTGGGCGCCCGGCCGTGCCGCTGGGACAGTTCGCTGACGGCCTTGGTCAGCGAGAGCTTGAGCTCCTGGAGACGGCGCGGAACCCGTACCGCCCACCCCTTGTCCCGGAAGTGCCGCTTGATCTCGCCGACAATGGTGGGAGTGGCGTAGGTGGAAAACTCCACCCCGCGGCTCAGGTCGAAACGGTCGATGGACTTGATGAGCCCGATCGTGGCCACCTGGGTGAGATCGTCGAGCCACTCACCCCGATTACGGAATCGCCGGGCGAGGTACTCCACGAGAGGGAGGTGCAGTTCGACGAGTTCATCCCGGATGCGCTGGCGCTCCGGCGAGTCTGGGTCGAGTTCTCCCAGACGTTCGAATAGCTCCCGCGCACGGGCCCGGTCAGGCGTCGAGTGTTCTGTTTGCGCCGTCAGAGCGGGCCCCCTTTCACTCACACCGACTCCACCGGGTTGCGGCGCTTGTACAGGACGATCGATACTCGGTCATCAGAACCGACGACAGCGTCCACGTCACCGGCCAGCGCCGAGAGTACGGTCCACGCGAACGTGTCGCGTGCCGGTAGTCGCCCGTCTGAGGTGAGCACCGAGACACTGATGCGCATCCCGTCCCCGGTGAGTTCGAACTCCGTGGTCAGATCTGTACCGGGTAGCGCCTGGGTGAGGAGCATCGCGCACGCCTCATCCACACCGATGCGCAAGTCCTCGATCTCATCCAGGGTGAAATCGAGGCGGGCGGCGAGTCCAGCCGTGGCTGTGCGGAGCACGGAGAGATAGGCGCTGTCCGCGGGCATGCGGACGGTCACCGTGTCTCTTACACCCATGGCGTCCGCCGTCGGTACAGCGGTGTCGTTGGTCACGTCCCTCCTTAAGGGAAGCGAGATTGCCGCTTGTAAGCAATCTATCTTGTTCCCCCCTGGTCCGTGCCAGGTGCACACTGATCTGTGGCGACCACGGACGGTGACAATCGGGAGGGTACTGCCGAAACCGCACGGGAAAGCGAAAATTTTTGCGATATCAGTGTCCGGACGTCCGTGAGCGGGGGAATTGCTGCTCCGGGCGCGGCCGGGACAGCGGCAGCAACCCCCCGCAGACAGCGGAAGCCTGCCGGGTGCTTCCCGCTGGGTCACTGCTGGCCGAGGGCGGTCAGCGCCTCCCCGGTGAGCCGGTAGACCGTCCACCCGTCCATCGGCACCGCGCCAAGCGACTTGTAGAACTCGATCGCGGGCGTATTCCAGTCGAGCACCGACCACTCCAGCCGACGGTAGCCTCGGGCTACGCAGATCCGCGCCAGTTCGGTCAGCAGCGCCTTGCCGTAGCCGCGCCCCCGGAACTCAGGGCGTACGTACAGGTCTTCCAAGTAGATGCCGTGGCGTCCGGTCCACGTGGAGAAGTTGAGGAACCACAGGGCCATGCCCACGACCATCGGGGAACCGTCCTCGGCGGTGTGCTCGGCGACGTGCGCGAAGACCGCCGGGTTCGGGCCGAACAGCGCGGCAGCGAAGTCCTCTTCGGTGGCTGTCGCGGACTGGGGCTCCTTCTCATACTCCGCTAGTTCGCGGACCAGCGCGGTGATGACGGGAACGTCGTCAGGCCGGGCCGGACGGATCACAATAGACCTCGCAGCGGATACTCGGGAAGGACGATCTGACCACGCGGCCCCGCACCAGGGGTGATGCGGAGGGCGGCCGCGGGCCGCGCGGACCCCGCACGACGGGGCGGGCGGCGCGGCACAAGAAAATCACGCTGGGACACGATACCCGAGCGTTCTCCCGCAGAATGCCCCGATGCCCTTGCCACCAGGCGGTTCCGGGGCGGACGCGGGCCTAAGGTGCACCCGGTGCAAAGCCCACTTGTGGGGTGAGAGATATCAATGGTCCCCTCCTGGCATAGGTCTCCGGGACACCGTTGTGAGATGATGAAGCCACGGGCCACCCCCCGTACCGCTGGCAGCGCTTCCGCACAACCGTTGCGGAGAGTCTGACCGCCGCAACCGATCAAGCCGATCGGTGTGGACGTGTCCCACAAACCGCATCTTCGACCCTCTCCGCTCGCTGCTTCCCATCGCACACTGTCCCCGTCAACGTGGATGGGGACGCGCACGGATTCATTGAGGGGTTTCTACGTGACCAGCGACCGCAGTTCCCGGCTTGACGACGATCCCGCATTTGCTCTCCACCGCGGGGGCAAGCTGGAAGTCCGCTCCACCGTTGAGGTCAACGACCAAAAGAGCCTGTCCCTGGCCTACACCCCGGGTGTGGCGCGTGTCTGCACCGCCATCGCGGACACCCCGGAGCTGGCGGATACCTACACCTGGAAGAACAACGTTGTCGCCGTCGTCACCGACGGTACGGCCGTGCTCGGCTTGGGGGACATCGGCCCGGAGGCTTCCCTGCCCGTCATGGAGGGCAAGTCGCTGCTGTTCAAGCAGTTCGCCGGGATCGACTCGGTGCCTATCGCGCTCGCGTGCACTGACGTCGACGAGATTGTCGAGACGGTGGTCCGCATGGCCCCGTCCTTCGGCGGCATCAACCTGGAGGACATCTCCGCGCCCCGCTGCTTCGAGATCGAACAGAGGCTGCGGGAGCGGCTCGACATCCCGGTCTTCCACGACGACCAGCACGGTACGGCCATCGTGGCGCTGGCCGCGATCCGCAACGCGGCCCGGGTCACCGGCCGCGAACTCAGCGACCTGCGCGCGGTTGTCTCCGGCGCAGGGGCGTCCGGGATCGCGGTCTCCCGCATGCTGATCCGGGGCGGGATCGGCGACATCGCGGTGGCCGACAGCAAGGGCCTGATCTACGAGGGGCGGCCCGGGCTCAACAAGTACAAGGCGGAACTGGCGGCCATCAGCAACAAGGCCGGTCTGCAGGGTTCCATCGAGTCCGCGCTGGCCGGAGCAGACGTGTTCGTGGGCCTGTCCGCGGGCGAAGTGCCCGAGGAGGTCGTCGCCACCATGGCCGACAACGCCATCATCTGCGCGATGGCCAACCCCAACCCTGAGGTCCACCCCGATGTGGCCCGCAAGTACGCGGCGGTCGTGGCGACCGGGCGCAGCGACTTCCCGAACCAGATCAACAACGTGCTCGCCTTCCCGGGTGTCTTCCGCGGGGCCCTGGACGTGCGGGCCACGCAGATCACCGAGAACATGAAGCTCGCGGCGGCCACCGCGCTGGCCGACTTGGTGGGCGACGATCTCGCCCCCGACTACATCATCCCCAAGCCGTTCGACGAGCGGGTCGTCCCGGCGGTGGCTGCCGCAGTGGCCGACCAGGCCCGCAAGGACGGCGTGGCCCGGGCCTAACCGGAGGGCCGGAGGAGAGAGCGTGCGGCCCTGAGGCAATCCCTCAGGGCCGTTCCCGCGCCGGCGCGGCTCACTCCGTGCTGCGCGGTGTCTGCTCCTTGTCCGCGTTGTCTGTGGCGCGCGACGCAGAGTCCGTCGGCGGGGGTCCCCAGCGGGCAGCGTCGCGGCGGATGATGTCGAGCGTCTCGTCCAGGATGCGGCGCAGGTCCGCGATCGCGGCCTCGCTGATCCCGCCGGTTTCGCGGATGATGTCGCGGACCCGGTGGGTGAAGTCGTGCAGGATCCGTTCGAACCCGCTGCCTGCGGCGCGGTCCTTAGGCCCTTTGGGCCAGACCCAGCCGAAGGTGTGGGCGAACTTCTCCCACTCGCGGTTCCACGCAAACCCGTGCTCGCGCTCCCTGTCCCGGCGCTCCTCCTGCTCGTCAGCGGCCCGGCTCCAGACGTCGTCGGCACCGGTCTTCGCGCTCTCCTGCCGCTCCGAGCGGCTCCGCCGCGTGTGCTGGGCGGCGGCCTTCAGCTCTTCGCGCAGGTGGCTGATGGTGTCGCGGACGTCGCGCTGGACCGCCTGGGCGATGTCCCGCACCGATTCGGTGATCTGCCGTTCCAGGTCTTCGAGGTCCCGTTCCCGTTCCCGCAGTTCTGCGCGGCCCTTGTCGGTGAGCCGGTAGACCTTGCGCCCGTTGACCTCTTCGTGGGTCACGAGCCCTTCCTCTTCGAGGCGGGCCAGGCGCGGGTAGATGGTTCCGGGCGACGGCGAGTAGATCCCCAGGAACCGGTCCCGCAGCAGGCTGATGATCTCGTAGCCGTGCCGGGGGCTTTCGTCCAGCAGTTTCAACAGGTACAGGCGGAGTCGGCCGTGGCCGAAGATGGTGGTCATGCGTCCCCCTTCGGGATCGCGGCTGGCGTGTCGGCAGCCCGGCGCAGCAGCGAGGTGGCGCCGGAGACAGTGGTCGTGGTGATCGTGGCGGGGTCGATCCCCGGGCCGATCGTTCCGCTGAGCCGGGTGAATCCGCGCGTGCTCTGCCGGTCCAGGCCGAACGCGGAGTCCAGGCGCCCGGTGGCGGAGCGCAGCTCGACCGTGGCCGAGGTGTCGGCCGGCACCCGGAGCGCGATCTCACCGGAGATGCTTCCCAGAGTGACCCGGGCTGCAGGAGCCAGGTCGATGTCGGCGAGGAGTTCCCCCGAAGCGGTTTTGGCAGACAGTTCGGAAAGCTGGCCGCCCGCGATCTCCAGGTCGCCGCTGACGCTCTTGTAGCCGAGCCGGCCAGTGAGGTTGCGGGCCTCCACATCTCCGGAGACCGTGTTGATCTCCGTGTCCCCGCCTACCCCGTCCAGGGTGATGTCTCCGGAACCGTTGCGGATCTGGGTTTTCGCGGTCAGTTGGGCCACCACGATCGAGGCGGTGGCCGCGGTGACCTCGACCGGGCAGTCGCGGGGAATGCGGAGGTTGATGGTGGCGCTGCGCCGCGGCAGGCCGCGGTAGCTGCCCAACTGGATGGGGCGCAGCCGTTCCAGGAGCCCGTCCCGGGTCAGGTCGGCGTAGGTGATGGTGAGGATCCCGGCTTCGTGCGAGACGAGGAGCGGCTCCCCGGAGATTTCGGAGATCTCGAAGGTCGCCGGGTCGTCGGTGGGCAGGATGTTGACGTGGCCGCCGACGACGCGTACCCGCAGGGCCACGATCCCGTCCAAGGTATGTGTGGTTGGTCGGTCGATGGTCCACCGTGCCATCGCGGTCCCCTTCTCATCGGCGTCTCTGAAAACACGATATGTCGCGATGGCGGTGCTCTCAAGATATGTCGTGAAATACCAGGGGGTTCCCTGACCCGCCCTCAGGGAGCTCCCTACCCCGGCTTCGGAACTACCCGCATGAGCCCGCGAACACGTAAGGCCCCGGCCGAGTCGGTCCGGGGCCTTACGTCGACGATGTCGCGCTACTCGTCGTCTTCGTCGCTGCGGGCCAGCCACGTGGCCAGCCGGTCAACAGCGGTCTCGAACTCCGGGTTCAAGTCGGTGAAGATGCGCAGTTGCTCGGCGAGCCACGCCAACGTGACTTCCTCCTCACCGCGGCGCTTCTCCAACTCCTCGATACCGCGATCGGTGAAGTACATCGGTACCTCGCCTCTACTCGGTCGGCGGGAAGACCGTGTTCACCAGGGCCTGCTGCTCCACCTCGTGCCGCTTGGCGGAACCCGTGGCAGGAGAGGAGCTCGCCGAACGCGAGATCCGGGTGAACGGACGGTCGAGCTGCTCGGCGAAGACCAGCGCCACAAACGGCCACGGCCCCATGTTCGCCGGCTCCTCCTGCACCCACAGCACCTCGCCCGCGTTGGGGAACGACCGGAGCTGCTGGCGGATCTCGTCGATCGGCAGCGGGTAGAGCCGCTCCACCCGGATGATCGCGGTGTGCTGGTCACCGGTCCGCTTCCGGGCCGCGTCCAGCTCGTAGTAGATCTTGCCCGCGCACAGGATCACCCGCCGCACGTCCTCCGGAGCGATGCCGCTGGTGTCCGGGATGAGCGGACGGAACGATCCGGAGGTGAACTCCGACACCGCCGACACGGCCGCCTTGTGCCGCAGCATCGACTTGGGCGTGAACACGATCAGCGGGCGCCGGTACGGCGACTTCACCTGCCAGCGCAGCAAGTGGAAGTAGTTCGCCGGCGTGGTCGGGATGGTGACCGTCATGTTCTCCTGCGCGCACAGTTGCAGGAAACGCTCGATGCGCGCCGAGGAGTGGTCCGGCCCCTGGCCCTCGTAGCCGTGCGGCAGCAGCAGGGTCACGCTCGACTTCTGGCCCCACTTCTGCTCGCCCGAGCTGATGTACTCGTCGATGACGGTCTGGGCGCCGTTGACGAAGTCACCGAACTGGGCCTCCCAGGCCACCAGGGCGTCCGGACGCTCCAAGGAGTAGCCGTACTCGAAGCCCAGGGCCGCGTACTCGCTCAGCAGCGAGTCGTGCACGTGGAACTTGGCGGTGCCCCGGTCGAAGACCTTGAGCGGGGTGTACTCCTCGCCCGTCTTGCGGTCCACGAGGACGGCGTGCCGCTGGCCGAACGTACCGCGGCGGCTGTCCTGGCCGACCAGGCGCACCGGGTGGCCGTCGATCAGCAGCGAACCGAACGCCAGCGTCTCGGCCATCGCCCAGTCGATCGCGTTCTCCTCGACCATGCGGACCCGCCGCTGCAGTTGCGGCAGCAGCCGCGGATGCACGGTGAAGCCCTCGGGGAACGTGACCTGGGTCTCTGCCACCCGCTTGATGACCTCTTCGCTGACCGCGGTCGGGGTCGCGGAGTGGTCGATCGGGGCCTCGGTGAACACCTCGGGCTTGATGACCGAACCCGGTTCGATCGGCTTCTTGGCGGCCTCGCGGGTCTCGGCGAAAGCGCGCTCCAACTGCTCCTGGTAGTCGCGCAGCGCCTCCTCGGCTTCCTCCAGCGTGATGTCGCCGCGGCCGATCAGCGCCTCGGTGTACAGCTTCCGGGTGGACCGCTTGGCGTCGATGATGTCGTACATCAGCGGCTGGGTGAACGAGGGGTTGTCCGCCTCGTTGTGCCCGCGCCGCCGGTAGCAGACCAGGTCGATGACGACATCCTTGTTGAACTCCTGGCGGTAGGCGAACGCCAGCCGTGCCACCCGCACCACAGCCTCCGGGTCGTCCCCGTTGACGTGGAAGATCGGCGCCTGCACCATGCGGGCCACGTCCGTCGCGTACACGCTGGAGCGGCTGTCCTTGGGCGAGGTCGTGAACCCGACCTGGTTGTTGACGATGATGTGGATGGTGCCGCCGGTGCGGTAGCCGCGGAGCTGCGACAGGTTGAGGGTCTCGGCGACCACACCCTGGCCCGCGAACGCGGCGTCGCCGTGGATCAGGATCGGCAGGACCGTGAAGCCCGTGGCCCCCTTGTTGAGGATGTCCTGCTTGGCCCGCACGATACCTTCGGCGACCGGGTTGACCGTCTCCAGGTGGCTCGGGTTGGCCGCCAGGCTGATCGCGATCTTCTCGCCGGTGATCGTGGTGAAGGTGCCCTCGGTACCGAGGTGGTACTTGACGTCACCCGAACCGTGGGCGCTGCGCGGGTCGAGGTTGCCTTCGAACTCGCCGAAGATCTGCGCGTAGGACTTGCCGCAGATGTTGGCCAGCACGTTGAGGCGGCCGCGGTGGGCCATACCGATGACGACCTCGTCCAACTGGGCTCGAGCCGCCTTGGTGATCACCCCGTCCAGCAGCGGGATCAGCGATTCTCCGCCCTCCAGGGAGAAGCGCTTCTGGCCCACGTACTTGGTCTGCAGGAAGGTCTCGAACGCCTCAGCGCTGTTGAGCAGCTTCAGGATGTGCAGTTGCTCTTCCCGGCTGAGCTTCTCCGGCTCCCGCTCCACCCGGGCCTGGATCCACTCCCGCTCCTCAGGGCTTTGGATGTGCATGTACTCAATGCCCACGGTGCGGCAGTAGCTGTCCCGCAGGATCCCCAGGATCTCGCGGAGCTTCATCACCGGCTTGCCGCCGAAGCCTCCGGTGGGGAACTCGCGGTCCAGGTCCCACAGGGTGAGGCCGTGCTCGAGGACGTCCAGGTCGGGGTGGCGGCGCTGCTTGTACTCCAGCGGGTCCGTGTCGGCCATCAGGTGGCCGCGCACCCGGTAGGCGTGGATGAGCTCCTGGACGCGGGTGGCCTTGTCAAGCTGGTTGTCCCGGTTAACCGAGATGTCCTGCACCCAGCGGACCGGCTCGTAGGGGATGCGCAGCGACTCGAAGATCTCGTCGTAGAAGCCGTCCTCGCCGAGCAGCAGCTGGTGGATCCGCCGCAGGAACTCTCCGGACTCCGCCCCCTGGATGATGCGGTGGTCGTAGGTGGAGGTCAGAGTCATGACCTTGCTGACGGCGAGCTCGTTCAAGGTCGCCGGAGAAGCGCCCTGGAACTCGGCCGGGTACTCCATAGCACCCACGCCCAGGATGGTGCCCTGGCCCGGCATCAGCCGCGGCACCGAGTGCACCGTGCCGATACCGCCCGGGTTGGTCAGGGTGATAGTGGTGCCCTGGAAGTCGGCCACGGTCAGCTTGTTGCTGCGCGCCTTGCGGACAAGCTCCTCGCAGGCGGACCAGAACTCCTTGAAGTTCATGGTGTCGGCAGCTTTGATGTTCGGCACCACAAGCTGCCGGGAGCCGTCCGGTTTGGCGAGGTCGATCGCCAGCCCGAAGTTGACGTGCTTGGGCTTGGCCACGGCGGGCTTGCCGTCGATCTCGGTGTAGGAGTAGTTCATCACCGGGACCGACTCCAGCGCCTTGACCATGGCGTAGCCGATCAGGTGGGTGAAGGAGACTTTGCCTCCCCGCGCGCGCCGCAGGTGGTTGTTGATCACGATGCGGTTGTCGAACAGGAGTTTCACCGGCACCGCGCGCACGCTTGTGGCGGTAGGCAGGGTGAGGCTGGACTCCATGTTCGCGGCGGTACGGGCCGATGCACCACGCAGCCGTTCCTGGGACACCGCGAGTGCATCGTCAGAGCCGTCGGGGGTGGTGGCTGTGGCGGGCCGGGCGGCCGCCTTCGATGCCGCGGCTCTGACCGCGCCGCCAGCACCGTTGCCGGCTACGGTGCTCTTAGCAGGGGAGGTTGACCCGTCGGCGGCGGTTCCGGACTTGTAGTCCGCGAAGAAATTCCACCATGCCTTATCAACTGAGTTGGGATCGGCGAGGTACTTTCGGTGAAGCTCGTCGACCAGCCACTCGTTGGGGCCGAAATCTGTCAGGGGTTGAGACGCCTCAGACGACACGGCGGAGATCGCCCTCTTCCGCAGCTCGTTTGTGTATGGGTGGTGAGACGGGTGTCCAGTCAGAGGGATGTGGCTGTACTCCGTATGACTGCACTAGGGCATGCCCAGCAGACCGTCTCGTGGTAACAGGCTACTTTGCCAGAGGCGCCTACGGCACCTCTAGCAGGGTGCCACGCTGGGATATACCTAACATTTATTCACAAATCAAGGGTAGCCCCAGATGGACAGGTCAGCAGCCACGTGCGGGGAGCGGATTCGGGCGGCGTTGTGTCCAGGATCCCCGCCTCTAATGGCGGCTAATCTGTGATCTGATTCACATTTTTGCACAGGGTGGAAGAGCTGGTCGGATCAGCCTCTGCGCGAGCCCGCCTCCGCTGCCAGAAGAGTGTCCTCGCCGGCCGGGAAACCCTGGATTCGGGACGGAGCCGGGCAGCAGAAGCATCCGGGAAACCCGGATAAAGACCCTCTTTCTCGGATGCGCTGCCCGACAGCGCATGCCGGACCGCGGACAGTGCGCTGCCCGCCCTATCGAGCCGCGACGATCGTCCCACAATCCGCATCCCGCAAACAACGGCGGAACATCGCGCGGTGGTTCATCCCCGACGCGACACCATCGGCCCTGCGCCCCGCCCACGTCTGCGGTGCAGCCCGCACCACCCCGGCAGCGCAGTCGTCGCCCTGGCCCGGCGGTCCACCACCTCCACCTTGCGGAGACGACGAAAACGGGTTGCTCGGTCACGAAAACACCGGAGAGATCCCGGCAGCACGGTGAAAACGGCAGTGGTGCCCGAAAGAAAAGCACGGATCGGTGTGTTTCGCTGCGTTTCCCCCTACTTGAGAGGGCTCCGCTCTTAGCATGCTGCCACGGAGGTGGGGGCATGAAGATACGAGAATTCGGTGAGTTGGAATCCGCCATTATGGACGCCCTGTGGAAAGCGGACCGTCCGCTTTCCGTGCGCGAAATACGCGAAACCATGACCTACCGGAGGAATATCGCCTACACGACCGTCATGACCGTCGCGAACATCCTCGTCAACAAGGGGATCCTGGACCGCGAGAAAGTGGGGAGAGCATGGCGGTACCAGCCCCGGGAAAGCCGTGAGGAGCACACAGCGCGCATCATGAGCGAAGTACTGCACTCCGGAGGAGACCGCGGGGCCACCATGATCCGTCTCATCGAACAGTTCAGCGACGAAGAGATGACCCGCCTGCACGAAGCGCTCTCAGAAATGCGAATACGTCGGGGGATCGCCTCATAAACTCCCGTGCGGGATAGCAGAAAACCTCACGGTCCTCTCCGGAAACGGAGGAAAGCGGATTAAGGTAAGGCCGTGAGTGAACCCCTAGTAGCGCGGATGGCCGCATTCGGCGAGACCATCTTCGCTGAGATGACGCGGCTTGCAGAGCACACCGGCGCGATCAACCTGGGGCAGGGCTTCCCGGACACGGACGGGCCGCCCTTCCTCCTCGCGGAAGCCGCCCGGTACCTCACCGAAGGCGTCAACCAGTATCCCCCCGGGTACGGGCGGGAAGAACTCCGCACCGCCATCGCCGCGGACCGGCAAGAGCGCTACGGCCTTGCCTACGACCCCGCAACCGAGGTGTACATCACTGTTGGAGCCACCGCGGGCATTGCGGCGAGCATCCTCGCCCTCGTCGAACCGGGCGACGAAGTGGTGCTGTTCGAGCCCATGTACGACTCCTACTCCGCGGTGATCGCGCTCGCCCACGGAGTGCGCCGCCCGGTTACGCTCCGGCCGTCCCCCGACAACGGCAGGTACACCTTCGACCCGGACGAACTGGCCGCCGCGATCACCCCCCGCACTCGGGCGATCATCGTCAACACCCCGCACAACCCCACCGGCACCGTGTTCACCGCCGACGAGCTGGCGTGGATCGCCCGGCTGTGCCGAGAGAACGACCTCGTCGCCGTCACCGACGAGGTCTACGAGCACCTGACCTTCGACGGGACACCCCACCTGCCGCTCGCCGCCCTCCCCGGCATGGCCGAGCGCACCCTGAGCGTCTCCTCAGCAGGGAAGACCTTCTCCGTCACCGGGTGGAAGATCGGCTGGGTCACCGGACCCGAACCCCTGGTGCGTGCCGTGGCCACGGTCAACCAGTACCTCACCTTCACCGCCAACGGCGCCCAACAGCTCGCGGTCGCCACCGCGCTGCGCCACGGCATGGACTGGGTCTCCGAGCAGCGCGACGCACTCCACGCCAAACGCGACCGGTTAGTGGCCGGATTGGCTGCCGCAGGATTCCAGGTGCACCCGCCCCAGGGCACCTATTTCGTGATGGCGGACATCCGCCCGCTCGGCTACGACGACGGCCTCACCTTCGTCCGCACCCTTGCCCGCCGCGCCGGGGTCGTGGCCATACCGGCTCAGGTCTTCTACGCCGACGAACGCCACGGCCGCCACCTGGTCCGGTTTGCTTTCTGCAAACGCGACGACGTGCTGGACGAGGCAGCCGCTCGGCTCCGCGCATGGGGCGACCGGTAGCGTACCCGCTCAAAGGAGCACCAGCAGTGCTCCCCGGGAACGGTTGACAACAACGGGAGGATCGCCGTGACCACACCCATGCCCGACCACCTCCTGCGCGTGGCCGAGAACACCAAAGGCTTCATGCCCACCGATGAAGGACTGGTCCTGTACGAGACCGCGCTCGCCTACGCGCCCCTAGGACCCGTGCTGGAAATCGGCACCTACTGCGGGAAGTCCACCGTGTTCCTCGGCGCAGCCGTCCAACAGGTCGGCGGGGTCGTGATCACCGTGGATCACCACCACGGCTCCGAGGAACACCAGGTCGGCTGGGAATACCACGACCCCTCCCTCGTGAACCCCACGACCGGCAAACTGGACACGCTGGGCGCCTTCCGGGAAACCATGGCCGCGGCTGACCTGGAAGACCACGTGATCGCGATCGTGGGCCACTCCGCTGCGGTCGCGCGCCTGTGGAACACCCCGCTCGGCATGGTCTTCATCGACGGGAGCCACACGGAAGAAGCCGCCCAAGCCGACTACACCGGCTGGAGTCCGCACGTATGCGTCGGCGGAGCCCTAGTCATCCACGACGTGTTCCCTAACCCTGCAGACGGGGGACGGCCGCCCTATCACATCTACCGGCGGGCGCTGGAGTCGGGAGAGTTCGTCGAAGAACGAGCCCACGGTTCCTTGCGCGTCCTGCGCCGCAAACGGTGACAGGCGTCCCAGCGGGAAGAAACCGGGCACGGCACTCCGCCCCGGAATGGATTTCTGCAGATTTCTCCCGCAACTGGGGGAGTCTGCGGTGGTATACACAAAAGTGCACCAGGCGCACGTCTCGTCCGTGCGTGCGGCGCTGGGAAGAAGAAGCCGCGTGGCCGGGACACGGGCCGCGCTGAGGGCGCTGACGCTAAGACCGTGGCGGGGACGAGAACGGCTGACCACCTCCACCGTGCTTCGTCCTAGGGTTTACGTACCATCCGGGTGAGACCTTCCGCAGCAGCACCTGTTCACTGCGCCGGACCAGCACGCTGCTCACGGACGGGTGAGGGAAACCGTTGAACGCTTGGGCTGGTGGGCCAATGAGAACAGAGCACGGTGACTTCGTGCACTTGCCGACGATGCACTGTATGAGAGGTGAGGTGTCGCTTCCTGTCCTACAGGAGCCCGGATTTTCTTCGACCTGACCATAAGCACATCCCCGGAAGTCCGCAGGAGCGGACGGGGGGCGGGTCCGTCAGTAAGGGCCGGTATCGTAAGGCGTGAGGGAGCAGGCGGCCCCCAGTAACGCCTGTCTCAAAACGACCCTTTCGTGAACCCATCGCCCCCGTCTGCGCGTCAAACCGTTAGCGCTTGCAATGTGTGGGAGCGACGATGCCAGGGGGCGACGAACTGAGCGAGAGCAGTAGAGGCGACACCACTCCGCGCCCTGAGACCGAGGAAGCGACTGTCGCCGATTCTTCCGTAACGAACGACGATGTGAGCGTCGACGAGTCTGGCGTTGACGCTCGTGCTGACGATGTCGACGACGGGAGCGAACCCGAATGGTTCGCTTCCGCTGGGGAATCCCCTTACCTCGAGGCCAGCGCGTTCAAAGACAGCGGCAGTTTCTTTAGAGACAAGGTTGCCCGCAGCCTGGCCGAAGAGTACGGGATCGATCTCGACGACGCCGGAGACCAGGCCGCGGACTCCGCAGCCAGTAGCGGAGCAGACGGCCAGCAGGCCCAGGACGCAGACACGCATGCCGGGACCGCGTCTCCCGCCGAGGACACCGACCAGGCTGCAGCGGCTGCGGCTGGTGCAGAGGAGGACGAGGAGGCGACGGAGCAGCTCCGCCCGGCTGATGCTGCGGGCGGCGATTCTGGTGGTCTTGATGAGGCCACGGTGCAGATAACCCCGACAGATGCGGCGGATGCGTCTGCGGTGGACGAGGAAGGGACCACTGAACGGCTCAGCCCGCCGTCCTCCTCCGGCCCCGGGGCAGACGACGAAGCCACCGAACAGATCAACCTGCCGTCGTCGGCCGCGGCGGACGACGAAGAGACCACGGAGCGGCTCAGTCCGTCTGCTGCACGAGCGGGAGACGACGAGGCCACGGAACGGCTTGATGTGCCAGCCTCCTCTACCGCGGTGGATGCGGAGGAGGCGACGGAGCAGCTCCGCCCGGCTGATGCTGCGGGCGGCGATTCTGGTGGTCTTGATGAGGCCACGGTGCAGATAGCCCCGGTAGGTGCGGTGGATGCGGAGGAGACCACCGAACGGCTCAGTCCGTCTGCTGCACGAGCGGGAGACGACGAAGCCACGGAACGGCTTGATGTGCCAGCCTCCTCTGCCACGGTGGATGCGGAGGAGACCACCGAACGGATCAGCCCCGTCACCCCCACCGGTCACGGCAGCGGCGAAGAGACCACGGTCCAGCTCTCCCCGGTAGAGGCAGCGCAGAGCCAGGCCGCACCCTCCACGACCGACCCCTCCGAGAGCACCAAGCTCGAAACCACCGCGGTCCTCCGCGAGAACCTGAAATCGCGGCTCCGGAAGCGCCCCCTCCGTCCGCGGTTCCGGAAGTCGGCTGCTGCCGCAGGCGGTGTGGGACCCGCCAGTCCGCCTCCCCCCACCGCCCCGTCGGGAACCTCGCACTCCAGCGGCCCCGCGGAGAAGAAGGCACCAGCGAAGAAAACCAAGCGGAAGAAACCGTTGTGGTGGCGGATCACCCGCGCCGGACTGATCGTCATCGTGCTGCTCGTGGGGCTGGTGACCGGCGCATTCGCCTACGCCTACTCGATGTTCGAGGTCCCCGACGCAGCCCAGGCCGACGCGACTGCGCAGGGCTCCATCTTCTACTACGCCGACGGATCAGTCCTCACCGAACGCGGCGTCAACCGTAAACCGGTCTCCCTCGACGAGGTTCCCGAGCACGTCCAGAACGCCATCCTCTCCGCGGAGAACCGCGGGTTCTGGGACGAGCCGGGCGTGTCCATCACCGGTACGGCGCGTGCGGTGTGGTCCACCGTCACTGGAAAGCAGCTCCAGGGCGGATCCACCATCACCCAGCAGTTCGTCCGCAACTACTACGAAGGGCTCAGCCAGGAGCAGACCATCGAGCGCAAACTCAAGGAGATCATCATCGCGCTCAAGGTCGACCGCTCCCAGAGCAAGGAGTGGATCCTGGAGCAGTACCTCAACACCATCTACTTCGGACGGAACGCCTACGGCATCCAGGCGGCCGCGGAAGCCTACTACGACAAGGATGTCGGCGACCTCACGCCGGATGAGGCGGCGTTCCTCGCCGCAGCCATCCAGCAGCCCACCAAGTTCGGCTTCGCGGACAGCGACACCACTCCTGAGATGGAGAGCCGCTGGCAGTACGTGGTCAACGGCCTGGTGGACATGGGGTCGATCACTGAAGCCGAGGCGGCAGAGTACAAGTTCCCCAAACCCCTGCCGGAACGGCCGCAGGACAACATCGACCTCAGCGGCTACAAGGGCTACATGTTCCAGCAGGCCATGAAGGAGCTGGAGGAGCTCGGCTACACCGAGGACAACATCAACCGGGGTGGCTACGAGATCCACACCACCTTCGACCCCAAGCTGATGGAGCTGGCCTACGAAGCCGTGCAGGAGACCGTGCCCATCGACGACCTCCCCGAAGGGGTGCGGGTCGGGCTCAGCGTGGTCGATCCGAAGACCGGCGGGGTGCTGGCCTTCTACGGCGGAGAGGACTACTTCGAGAACCAGTACGACAGCGCGTTCCTCGGCACCGCGCAGGCAGGGTCGGCGATGAAGCCGTACGTGCTGGCCGCAGCCCTCAAGGAAGGGTTGAGCCTGCACACGGTGGTGGACGGCCGCGGCCCCCGGTACATCAACGGCACGCGGATCCAGAACGCGGGCAACGCCCCCGGTGGTCCGATGAACCTCATCCAGGCCACCGCGGTCTCCAACAACCTCGGCTACATCGACCTCGCTCAGCGGGTCGGACTGGAGAAGGTCGCGGAAACCGCCTACGCCATGGGGCTGCCCGAAGGAAGCATCGACCTGGTGCCGGTGCTGCCGTTGGGCGCCAACAGTGTGAGCCCCACCGACCAGGCGGGCGGCTACGCGACTTTCGCCAACGGCGGCGAACACATCGAGACCCACGTGGTCGCTTCCATCATCAACAAGGAAGGTGAAGAGGAACGCCCCGAGCCGAAACGCAACCGGGTGCTCACCAAGGAGCAGGCAGCAGACGCCACCTACGCAATGCGCCAGGTGATCACCTCCGGTACCGGAACGGCCGCCAACATTGGGCGTCCGGCAGCGGGCAAGACCGGGACCACCGACGGAAGCGTGGCCGCCTGGTTCGTCGGCTACACCCCGCAATTGTCTGCCGCGGTGGGCATCTACAGCGGCGACAACCAGAGGTTCTACGTGCCGGGCTGGGGCACCCTGTCCGGCGGTACGCTCCCGGCGACCGTGTGGCGCACGTTCATGCAGAAGGCGCTGGCGGACAAGCCGGTGGAGGACTTCCCGTCGCCCTCGTTCGGCGGATCCGCGCAGAACTGGGCGCCCCAGCCGGAGCCGAGCACGCCTGCGGACACCCCGCAGGACCAGGGCCCGAACCAGGACGGCCTGAACCCGGCGCCCGAGCCTGAAGTACCGCAACCGGCTCCCGAACCTGTGGTGCCTGAGCCTGTGGTGCCCGAACCGGTTGTTCCGGAACCCGTGGTGCCCGAGCCGGGAGGCCCGGATCCTGGTTTCCCGGGAGGGGGGCTACCTCCGTCAGGCTGATCAGGGGTGGGGGCCGTCTCGACAGTGGGGCGGCCCCACCCTTTCACGTCAGGTCAGCGGCTAGGCGAGACCGGCTTCCGCGGGGAGCACGACCGGCTGGTCGCAGCACCCTTCGGCGCTCTGCTCCGCAGCCCTGGGGATACGGGTGAAGACCTGGGAGCCCGGCGTGGCCCCGCACAAGGCGTCCACCGCCAGGATGACCGCCGCCGTCGTCCACGTGCTGCGTTCCACCGGCCACCGCACGTCTTCGACGAACTGGTAGCCCGTCCAGTAGGCGCCGTCGTCCGGGTCGCGGAGGTGCTGGATCGAGGCGAGCAGTTCAGCACCGCGGTCCCGGCTGCCGATCGCTGCCAGGGCGAGCACCAGTTCGGATGTTTCAGCCCCTGTCACCCACGGCTGGTCGCTGACACAGCGGATGCCGAGGCCGGGGACGACGAACGTGTCCCAGCGCTCCGCGATACGTTTCTCCGCTCGGGCGCCGCGCATCGCCCCGCCGAGGATCGGGTAGTACCAGTCCATGGAATAGCGGCTGCGGTCAGCGAACACGGTTTCGTGTTCGCAGATCAGGTGGGCGAGGCGGGCAGCAGCCAGCTCCCAGTCCGGCTGGGGGTGGTCCAAGTGGTCGGCGAGCGCGATTGCGCAGCGCAGCGCATGGTGGATGCTCGCGCAAGCGGTGAGCAGCGCGTGGTCGCCGGGGGACCCGTCGGCGTCCCGCGCCCAGAGGATCTCGCCGCGTTCGGTGCGCAGGCCGAGCACGAAACCGATCCCGGCACGCACGGTGGGCCAGAGCCGTTCGAGGAACGCGTCATCCCCGGTGACCAGGAAGTGGTGCCAGACGCCGACGGCCAGGTAGGAGGCGTGGTTGGCTTCCCGCAGCGGGTTGACGACAGTGCCTTGCCGCAGTTTTGCGGGCCAGGACCCGTCCGGGTGCTGCACTGCCGCCAACCAGTCGTAGGCGCGCACCGCTGCCGTGTAGTGGCCGACGGTGGACAGCGCCATGGCGCATTCGATGTGGTCCCACACGTCGAGGTGCCCGCCGGGGAACCACGGGATCGCCCCCGAAGGCTCCTGGGCGTGGAGCAGGTAGGCGGCGCTGCGCGCGATCTCGTCGGCCCGGAGGACACCTGGCAGCTCGGGAAGGTCGTGCCGGTTCATCCGGTGTCCCCATCATTCCGGGGTTTACGCAGGTAGACCACGACGCTTTTGCCGATCAGCGGGTTGAGGAGGCGTTCGGTGACCCGGGTGATGCGGGGGGCTTTGAGCATGTCCCACACCAGAAGGTTGTGGTAGGCGCGGACGAGCGGGTGGGAGTCGTTGGTGGTGCCCACCGCGCATTTGAGCCACCAGTAGGGGGAGTGCAGGGCGTGCGCGTGGTGGTGCGGGCCGATGATGAACCCCGTGGCTTTGAGTTTGGCTTCCAGTTCCGCACGCGTGTAGATGCGGATGTGGCCGCCTTCGACGGTGTGGTACTCCTCGGACAGCGCCCAGCAGATCCGCTCCGGGAACCAGCTCGGCACGGTGACGACGGCGATCCCCCCGGGGCGGAGGACCCGGTACATCTCGGCCATGGCAGCGGTGTCGTGCGGGATGTGCTCCATGATCTCGGCCGCGATGACCCGGTCGAACGTGTTGTCGTCGAAGGGCATGGCGAGCGCGTCCCCGCGCACCGTCTCGGCGGTGGCCTCAGCGGGGGCTTCTCCTTCGGCGCGCATGGCGGCGAACATGGCGGAGACCGCAGCCAGGTCTTCCGCGTTCTGGTCGAAAGCCACCACGTCGGCGCCCCGGCGGTAGACCTCGAACGCGTGCCGGCCGCCACCGCAGCCCAGGTCCAGAACCCGGTGACCGGGGCCGACAGGAAACAGGGTGAAGTCGATGGTGATCAGGGAAGGCTCCTTCGGGTTGGTGTACCTGCGGTGTTCTGCGTCACACGCGTCTGGGGTGCGTTCCCCGGCCCCGGCTACGAGGCCGCGGCGGAGCGGTCTGCCCGGCCGCGCTGCGCAGCGTCGAGCGCGGCGGCGTAGTGGCGGGCCGTGTTCTCCGCCACGGTGCGCCACGTGAACTTTTCCTGGACGCGCCGCCAGGCGGCCTCGCTCATGCGGGCGCGTGCCGCGTCGTTGTCCAGCAGTTCGGCGATGGCCGCGGCGAGCGCTTCCGCGTCACCAGGCGGGACGAGGCGGCCTGCCCCGTCGTCTCCCACCACTTCGGGCAGGGCGCCCGCTCGGCTGGCGACGAGCGGCGTCGCCGTGGCCATGGCTTCCACTGCGGGCAGGGAGAAGCCTTCGTACAGCGAGGGGATCACCGCGATCTGGGCGCTGGAGAGAAGGCAGGCGAGCTCGGTCTCGTCGATCCCGCTGACGAAGGTGACACGGTCGTGCAGCGACAGTTCGTCGACGAGCTGTTCGGTGGGGCCGCCCGGCTGGGGTTTGCTGACGACCGTCAGTTCGATGTCCCGTTCGGTGGCGAGTTTGGCGACGGCCCGCAGCAGGACGGCGACGCCTTTGAGTGGACTGTCGGCGCTGGCCACGCAGACGATCCGGCCGGGTACGCGGGTGATGTCGGGGCGCGGGTGGAAGACTCTGGTGTCCACCCCGAGCGGGACCACGTTGATCACCGAGGGGCGGACCCGGAATTCGCGGGCCACGTCGTCCGCAGAGGACTGGGAGGGCACCAGGATGGACCGCAGCCGCCGGGCGACCCGGCCCTGCATGGTGACGAAGCTGTACCAGCGGCGTTTGGACCAGCGCTGCCAGCCGGTGGCGGACTCCAGTTCGATGCGGCGGTCCACGGTGATCGGGTGGTGGATGGTGGTGACGGTGGGCAGGATCGCCTGAATGCCGAGGAGGCCGTATCCCAGTGTCTGGTTGTCGTGGACCACGTCGAATTCGTGGCGGCGGGCCCGCAGTTCCCGGAAGGCGCGCAGGGAGAAGGTGAGCGGTTCCGGGAAGCCCGCGGTCCACATGGTCGCGACTTCCAGCGCGTCGATCCAGTCCCGCCATTCGCGCATCGGCGGCGCCTGGAAGGGGTGCTCGTCGTTGTACAGGTCCAGGCTGGGGACCGGGTCGAGGGTGACACCGTCGTCGAGCACGGGGTAGGGCTGGCCGGACAGGACGCGCACATGGTGTCCGAGCGCGGCGAGTTCGCGGGAGAGGTGCCGGACGTAGACACCTTGGCCGCCGCAGTGGGGCTTGCTGCGGTAGGAGAGCAGGGCAATGCGCAGAGGACGGTCAAGAGGCATGGGAACCCATCACAGGCGAGGAGGCGCGGGTCAACCCGCGGGTAGCGGGCTGGTCCGCGTACTCACGATGGCGGTGGAGTCGCTCAGGGCAGCGGGGACGTCGGGCGGTTTCGGGATGCGGTGCGGTTGCTTCTCGTTCCGACATTGTTGATAACCCACCTGTCCGTCACCCGCCTCGCATATTACCCACCAGTTCGCTTGCGGATCTTTTCCGGGGGTACGGGACCACCGGCCGCCGCAGGGGCGAGCGTATTCATTCGATCACACAGAGCGACGACTGTCGGGGATTTTCCGGGAGGAACCCCGCACATGCCACACGGGGGCGGCCTGGACCTCCAGGCCGCCCCCGTGGAGATGCGGGCGCGTCAGCGGTTGCCGTGCAAGCCGAGGAGCCCCAGGACTCCTTCGAGGAGCGAGATCACGCCGCTTCCCGGGCGGCGCGGCGGCGGGTCTTCCTGGGCGGGCTGGGCGGGAGCCGGTGCCGGCGCGGGGGCGGCAGGCGCCGTGGGAGCAGGCTGGGGCTGACTGGCCGGTTCCTCGCGCGGTGCCGGGGCAGGCTGCTGCGGAGCAGGCGCGGGAGGGTCGACCGTTGCCGCGTCTTCGCTGGCAGGAGGCGCTGGGTCGGGCTCTGCTGGCGGGGCGGCGGGTTCGGCAGTGTCGTCCTCGACGCTGTCCGGTGCCACCGGTTCGACGGGTTCTTCCGGTGTGGGCTCCAGTGTCGGCTCGGTGAGTTCGATGGAAGGCACCTTGCCCGTGTCCGGGGCGGCGCTCGCGGGGACGTGATCGGACATGGGGGCGACACTCACCCCGTCCACCGGGGGCGGGGTCCCGGCCGCGGTTCCGTTCCCGGGCCGGTTCGTGAACGCGCCCAGGCCCCACAGGCTGAATGCGACCAGCGCGGTGACGAGACCGGCGGTGGCGGGAACCAGCCAGCCGGAGAGCCGGTGCGGCTCCCCCGCAATAGCGCTGTCCGTGGTTTCGGGCTCGGCGGCAGCCGGGGAGGCGTCCGCCTCAGATGCGGAGGCCGCGGGGACGGCCGCGTCGGCCTGGACGGGCTCGGCTGCCTCCGCTTCCGCGCCGCGCGCCCCCGGCAGCGGGAAGCCGTTGGCTCCGAGCGGGCAGAGCAGGGCAGCAGCCTGCTCCCGCCGCGTGATTGCGGTGGCGTCCGAACAGTCGGCGATGACTCGGGCGCGCAGGGAACGCGGCGGGCCGGGCAGCGCGATAGAGCTCACGACCAGGGGAATGTCCGCGATGAACCACCGGGATCCTGGACTGCCGCCGGGCTGCTGCTCGGTGAGTAGGTCTGCGGCCTGCTGGGCTGCGGAGCGGCAGAGGTCGCTCACCGTTTCAGGGTCGAGGCCCAGGACGGCAGCGATCTGGGTGTGGGTCAGCCCGTGCCGCAGGGAGAGCTCCAGCAGTTCCCGCTGGCTGGGGAGGAGGGCGCTCAGCGCGGCAACGAAAGGCTGCTGCTCACTGTGGACGGTGAGGTGCGCATACGCGGGCTGCGCGGCGAATCCGTGCCGCTCGCAGGCGGCCCGGGCGAGCGCGAACAGCCAGGCCCGGAACAGGTCAGGATCGGACAGGCGGGGGAGGAGTTCGACGGCAGCCAGGAAGGTTTCGTAGACGGCTTCCGCCGCAGCATCCTCCTGCTCGGCGCCGAGCAGGGTCCAGCAGTAGCGGTAGAGCGCGGGTGCGAAAGCGTCGTAGCACCGTTCGTACCCTTCGCCCTGCCGCAGCAGCAGGGCGAACGCGTGGTCTTCGCTGATCTGCTGACGCTCCGGTCTCTGCGGCGCTGTCAAGGCCCCTCCGCTTGGATCGTTTCCCCTCACGCCTTCAGGTGTTACGGTCCGGCTCTAACCGCGGAAACTGAAGGTTGTTTGAGACGGTAGCGGACAAGGGCGGCATTGTCTTGGTTTCGTGGAATATTTGCCCAAAAAGGATGATGTGGGGGAGTGCTGCGGAAAAGCCAGTGGGATCCGGACGATTTCCACCGGATCCCACGTGGCTGGAGGGTTTTATTCGCCGCCGCGCGACGGTGAACCGATCGCGATCATGCGCTCCACCGAGGCGCGGGCCCGGGCTGCCACATCCTCGGGAACGGTGATTTCCGTGGTCCCGTCCCGCAGGGACGCCAACAGCTTTTCCGCGGTGATCATCTTCATGTAGTGGCACTCGGCGCGCGAGTTCACCGGTTCGAACACGGTCGACGGGTTGGCGGCGCGCAACTGGTGCAGCATGCCGGTCTCGGTCGCGATGAGGACCTTGCGTGCGGTGGTCTTCTCAGCGGCGCGCAGCATGCCTCCGGTGGAGAGCACTTTGACCCGCTCTTCAGGCACCATGCCGGAGGAAGCCAGGTAGAGCGCCGAGGTCGCGCAGCCGCATTCGGGGTGCACGTAGAGTTCGGCGTCGGGCTCGGCTTCGACCCGCTGCCGCAGGGTGTGGCCGTCGATCCCGGCGTGCACGTGGCATTCGCCCATCCACACGTGGATGTTGTCCCGGCCGGTGACCCGTTTGACGTGGGCGCCGAGGAACTGGTCGGGCAGGAAGAGGATCTCCCGGTCTTCGGGGATGGACCGGATGACGTCAGCCGCGTTGGAGGAGGTGCAGCAGATGTCGACCTCGGCTTTGACCGCGGCGGTGGTGTTGACGTAGGCGACCGCGACGGCGTCGGGGTGCTCGGCGCGCCACGCCCGGACGTCTTCGGCGGTGATCGTGTCCGCCAGGGAGCACCCGGCCGCGGGGTCGGGGAGCAGGACGGTTTTCTCCGGGGAGAGCAGTTTGGCGGTTTCCGCCATGAAGTGCACGCCGCAGAAAACGATGGTGCTCGCCTCAACGGTGGCTGCCAGGCGGGAGAGGGCCAGGGAGTCACCGGTGTAGTCGGCGACGTCCTGGATTTCGGGGCGCTGGTAGTTGTGCGCGAGGATGACCGCGTCGCGTTCTTTCGCTAGGCGGCGGACCTCGGCGGCCCACTCCTGTCGGGTCATCGTGTCCGCGGAGGTGGTGACCGTTGCCATGTCGGTGCTTCTTCCTTCAGATGGACCGGGGAACTGCCCGTTCGGGCAGGTGGGGTTCCGGTGGGTCGGCTAGTTTTTGTCTCATAGGCAAAAACTCAAGGCAGCCTAACATGATTCCCAATGGACAAAAGGAAGCGGGGGTGGAGTATGGACGGGGTCGGAGCAGATCCCGCGAATCTCGCCCAGGTGCGGCACCCAACTGAGAACACGTCCGGGACCGCCCACGAGGTGCTCGCTGTTGTCTTCCAGATCCGCCAGGACCGCCTCTGCGTCCTCATCTGGCAGCGCGGCCGTCCCCCCTACGAAGGGCTGTGGGCACTGCCCGGCGGCAGGCTCGGCGCCACCGAAGGCCTCGGCGAGTCGATCCGCCGCCAGCTCGCGCAAAAAGTCGACGTGCGGGAACTCGCCCACTTGGAACAGCTGCAAACCTGGGGCGACCCGAACCGCCACCCCCTCGGCCGCGTGGTGGCCACCGCTTATCTAGGGCTCGTACCCGCCGGGATCGACCCGCTCATTCCAGACGACACCCAGTGGTTCCCGGTGACCGACCTGCCGCCTATGGCCTTCGACCATGCGGCCATGGTGGGCGCGGCCCGGCAGCGGCTGCGCGCCAAACTCTCCTACACCAACATCGGATTCGCGCTCGCCCCACCGGAATTCACGATATCCGAGCTCTCCCGCTACTACCGGGCTGCCTTGGGGCACGACGTCACAGCCACCAACCTGCGGCGGATCCTGCTCCGCCGGGGGCAGATCGAAGAGACCGGGAGAAGCGTGCCCTCGGGACGGCTCGGAGGCCGCCCAGCCGCACTCTTCCGCTTCCGCACCCGCACGCTGGAGATCACCGACGCTTTCGCGGTGCTCCGCCCGCCGACGTGACCCCGCCACGCCTCGCCCCCACCAAGCGTGGGAAAAGCGTTGTGTTAGCGTCCCCTTTGTGATGATTCGCAGCGTGGTTTTCGACGTCGGCGAGACCCTCATCGACGAGACCCGGATCTTCGGCCGCTGGGCTGACCGGCTCGGAGTCCCCCGCCTCGCCTTCTTCGGCACCCTGGGCGGGGTGCTTGCCGAAGGCCGCCCGATGCTTGACGCCTTCCGGCTCGTCAAACCCGATTTCGACCTGGAAGCCGAACTCGAGGCGTGGCAGCGGGACGAACCCCACTCGCTGCGAGAGAACTTCGACGAGGCCGACCTCTACCCTGATGCCCGCCCCACCCTGGAACGCCTGCGCGGACTCGGCCTGCGGGTGATCATCGCGGGCAACCAGCCTCCCCAAGCCGCGGACGCGCTGCGTGCCATGGACCTGCCGGCGGAAGGCATCTACGTCTCCGCCCAATGGGGAGTGGCGAAACCGGAACGGGAGTTCTTCACCCGCGTGATCGACGTAGCCGGGGTGCCCGCCGAGGAGATCCTCTACGTGGGCGACCGCGTCGACAACGACGTGATCCCGGCCCGGGCGTCCGGGCTGCGCACCGCCCTGGTGCGCCGCGGCCCCTGGGGCTACCTGCACGCGGAACGCCCCGAAGCCGCCCAAGCCGACGTGATCGTGTCCAGCCTGACCGAACTCACCGAGTGGCTGACCGCGCGGCTCGCCCGCCCCTAGCAGCAGGGACGCCTGCCGCGGGTCCCGGCGCACCGGCCGAGCCGGGACAAGCGGGGACGCCCGCCCCGGCTGATAGCCAGCGGCCAGTGCGCCGCCCTCAGCCCAACGTCCGGTAGCGGCTGGTGTAGCGGATCAGCGGGCCGTCCACCCCGCCCGTCACCGGGGGAAGAGCCAGCACCGAGGCGAGGTAGATCGTGTGGTCCCCGGCCACGACCCGCTGGCTCACCTCGCACTCCAACGCGGCAACCGCGGTGGTCAGCACGAGCGCGCCGGTGTGCTCCCCCCGCTGGTGCGGTTCAGCGGCCAGCAGCAGGCGCGCACTGGGGCGCCCCGCAGCAGCGAACCGGCCCGCAAGAGCTTTCTGCCGGGCGCTCAGCACATTCACCGCGAACCGGCCGCGGCGGTCGATCACCTCGGCCAGATAGCTGGTCGACGTGATGCTCACCATGACGAGCGGCGGCTCCACGGAGATCGACGCGAACGCGGTGATCGTGCTGCCGATGTCGTCCCGGCCGTCCGCCACCGTCACCACCGTCACCCCGGTGGCGAAATGGGCCAGCGCCTCGGTGAACTCCCCGGCACTGATCACCGGATCTCCCACGTGCCCGGCATCACCAGCGGCCCCGCCGCCGGCAGGCCCAGACGTGCCGACAGTTCCGCCAGCGGCCCCCACCCGCTCAACCGCAACTGTGCCTGAGCGGTCCGGTCCTCACTGGACTCCGCCGGAATCAGACGCTCGAGCGGACCCAGCTGGGGGAAGTGCCGCACCGGAGCGGACGGAGGCAGCCCACCCCGGTCCCGTGCGATGCGGATCGCGGTCTCCAATCCGCCGACCTCGTCCACCAGGCCCCGCTCGCACGCGTCCTGACCAGTCCAGATCCGGCCCTTGGCCACCTCGTGGACCTGGTCGCGGGTCATCTTCCGGCCCTCAGCGACCTTGCCCACGAAGTCGTCGTAGATGTGGTCGAGCATCGTGTTGACGCGCTCCCACTCGGACTCGCTGAACGGGCGGTTCGGGCTGAACATGCCCGCGTGGTTGCCACTGTCGATCCAGTCGCTGGTGACCCCGAGCTTGGCGAGCATGGTCGACAGCACGGCCTTGCCGACCACCACACCGATCGACCCGGTGATCGTCCCCGGCTGCGCGATGATGACGTCAGCACCCGCGGCAATGAAGTAGCCGCCCGACCCGGCGACGTCGCCCATCGACACCACGACCGGGGTACCCGCCTGGCTGGTCAGCACCACTTCGCGCCAGATCACATCGGACGCGGTGTAGGAGCCGCCCGGGCTGTTCACCCGGAACACTACGGCGCGGACGTTCGGGTCCTTGCGGGCCGCGCGGAACGCTGCGGCCACCGTGTCCGAACCCATGACTGCGCCCCCGCCCAGCGGTGAGCGGCGGCTCCGCCCAGTGACGATCTGCCCCACCCCGGAGATGAGGGCCACATATCCGCTGCGCTGCGCGACCGGCACGCGGTCGGCCAGGGACCGGGTCCGCTGGTAGCGGGAGACGTACTGCAAGTGGGCGGGAGTGCCGTCGGCGGAGTAGCGGTCCAGCAGGTCGGAGTAGATCTCGTCCCGGTAGGCGACCTTGTCGACGAGGCCCGCTTCCACCGCCTCGGTGGCGAGGAACGGCCCCTGGTCGATGAGCTCGCGCACCCGCTCCTCGGACAAGTCACGGCCGCTGCTGATCCCCGCCACCAACTGCTCGGTGAGGGATTCCACGATGCGGCCGCTCGCCTCCCGGTGCGCGTCGGTGAAACCGCGCTCCGTGAACATGTTGAGCGCGGTCTTGTACTCGTGCCGGGCGCCGCCCTGGTAGTCGACACCGAGCTTCTCCAGGGCCTCGGCGAAGAACAGGTTCTCCACCCGCAGCCCGGTCAGCCCCACCGAACCGGAAGGCAGCAGCGCGATCTCGTCGAACGCGGTGGCCAGATAGTAGGGGAGCGAACCGGGGCCGAACTCTCCGAACGACTCGCTCCACGCCACCGTGTGCTTGCCTGCCCGGCGGAACATGGCTACGGCCTGGCGCAGCTCCTGCACCAGGGCCATGCCCAGCGACTGGGAGCCGATCTTGACGATCAAGGCTTTGACCCGGGGGTCGTGGGCCCCGCGCCGGATGCCTTCGACGATGTCGAACAGCCGTTGCCGCCGCATCGCCATGATCTGGCTGAGGGGGTCACCCGGCGGTTCGTCAATCATCCCCTCCGTCAGGTCCAATTCCAGGACCAGCGGGGCAGTGCGCCGACGCCGGATTGTGGTCAGAGGGTCGAACAGCTTTGCGGCATCCACCATGCCCCTCAGCCTAGACGAGCATTTCCCCTCAGGGATTCCCGCGCACAAAACGGAAATCCCGCCTGTCCGTTACCGGTCACCCGTGCATGGCGCGGACCAGGGAGCCTCGGGAGTCGTCGTTGTCCAGCGACCACAGGCTCAACCCGCCCAGCCCCAGGTCTTTGGCGTAGGCGGCTTTCATCCGGATGATTTCCGGGTCGTCGTAGCTCCAGAACTCGTTCCCGTCGTACAGCCACAGCGCCCCGTACTCCCGGTCGCGGAACCGCCGCCCGGGGCGGCGCGCCAAGGTCTTGTAGTCTTCGTCCCCCGGCTCCCAGGTGCCGGGGGCGACTTCCCGGGCTCGTTGGTAGAGGCCGTTGCGGCGGCCGCGGGGCACCCCGCGCCAGCCCCGACCGAAGCCGGGCACGCTGATCACCAGCTTCTCCGGGGGAACCCCCATTTCCAGGTAGGTAACTACGCCGACGTCCAGGCTGAGTTTGCGGGGCGAAGGGTCATCCGGGGGCGTGTACAACTGGGACGCGTGGTTCGTGGTCAGGTCCCAGTCGCCGTTGAAGTCGTAGCCCTGGACGATCCCGAAATCCAGGTAGTCGAAGAGCTCCGGTTCGATCCCTGCCGCGGCCCGCTCCGGGTCGGCGGGCAGGTAGGCGCTGATCTCCACGGGGCGGCCAGTCCGGGCCGTGAACGCGTCCAACTGGCGGCGGGTCTCGGCGACGAGCAGCGTGTAGTTGCGCCGGTCTTCTGCCCGGACCACGTTGTGCTCGTGGCCCGGGGACCCTGGCCACTCCCAGTCGAAGTCGACATAGTCGAAGATTCCCGCCGCCACCCCGGGGCCGCCCTGGGGCTCGCCCGGCAGGATGGGGAGATTGCCGTCGAAGTAGAGGGAGACCAGGGAAGAAGCGAACGCGGCCCGTGACGCGGGGGTGCGTGCGGCGTTGGAAAAGTAGCGGGAGGCGTTCCAGCCGCCGAAGGAGATCCCCACCTTGAGGTGCCGGTGCCGTTTCTTCAGTTTCCGGAGCTGGTTAAAGTTTCCGGCCAGGGGCTGTTCATAGGAATCGCCCCGGCCGTCTACGCTTTGCGCAGTGCTGAACCGACATTGGTAGTCCGCCCAGGCGTCCCCGGTCGCCTCGTCGGTCATGACACAGACGCCTTTCTCGTCCAGCTCGCCGAAAGCGTAGGTGAGGTGGGTGAGTTTGGCTGCCTGTCCGCTGGAGTGGACGTCACGGAGAAAGTAGTGACGGTCGTAGATACCCCATTGGGGAAAGTAGCCGATGATACGCACCGGGGGTCCTCTCGCATCTGGGCGGTCGGTGTCACAGAGTGTGGCGCAGAACGTCAGATTCGCCCGCTATCGTCGTTGAGGTCAAGCGTGTAGAGAAGGGAATCGCATGTCCGGCATCCCCAGCCGATCGCGGTTCGAAGCCCCTCGGAGACGTCTCCCCGTCCGCCTGATGGCGGCTTTGGCCGCCGGAGCCCTGGCAATGACGGGGTGCAGCGACGACTCCGACTCGGCCTCGTCGGAGCGTCCCCCCGTTCCCGAACCGGAGGCCACCTACGGCGGTGTCCTCGAAGCTGCCGAGGCGCCCGCACCCGCGGGGTTCACCCAGCTCAACATTGAGGGCGTCAAGATCAACGCGCCCCAGGGGTGGGAGGTCGACCAGGGGGAGGGAATGCTGTGCATGCGGCCCCCCGGTCAGGACACGTGCGGCTACGGCGCGGTCGAGGTACGGCCCAAAGCCGCCCAGCGGCACCCCGACAACTGGCCGAAACGAGACAGTTCCTTCCACAAGGACGACGGGTGGGCCGCGGATCCCACGACCTGCCGCAGCCTCACCACCGCCGAGGCAGGCAACGTCGGCATCAAAGAGTCCACGCTGCACCTGATCGGCGACGGGCTGACCACCCACGCCGACGGGCTGAAGTCGCACTACTCCACCTGGAAGGTGACGTGCGAGAACGACGACACCTTCGAGGTGCGGCTGTGGTTCCTCCCGGAAAGCGACGTCCTCGTCTACGTCTGGTCGGTGGACCAGCGCTACGACAGCCTCTACCTCACCATCGCCGAGTCGATGGACGTCACCGAGTACAAGCAGCGCATCAGAGAAGAAGAGGAACGGCGCAACAGAGACCGGGACCGGGACAACGACCGGGACCAGGACCAGGGTGACAACCAGGACGACGACTGACGGGCATGCCACCGCTGGAGGTCTCCGGGACGGGAGGCGGCGGGCAGCCCGGACGCGGACAAGGGACGCGCCCGGGGCTCACGTCCCGTCGAACACCAGCCAGGACACCCCCAGCGGCGGGTAGGTCACCAGAGCGGAAGCGGGCTGGCCCTGCCACGGCGTCTCCTCGGAGGCCTCGATGATCCCCGGCTGCGAGACGCCGCTGCCGCCGTAAAGCACGGCGTCCGTGTTGAGGATCTCCCGCCACCGGCCCGCATAGGGCAGGCCGACCCGGCGCTCCGGGTGCGGGCGGCCGCTGAAGTTCACGAGGCAGGCCAGGACCGACCCGTCGTCTCCCCACCGCAGAAACGACAGCGTGTTGCCGCTCGCGTCACCGCCGTCCAACCAGGTGAACCCCTCCGGGACCGTGTCTTGGCTCCACAGCGCCCGCGTGTTCCGGTACAGCCGGTTGAGGTCGGCGACGAGCCGGCGCATCCCGGCATGGTGGGGGTAGCGCAGCAGCCACCACTGCACCCCGGCGTCGTGCGACCACTCGTCGCCTTGGGCGATCTCGTTGCCCATGAACAGGAGCTGTTTGCCTGGGTGCGCCCACATGTAGGCCAGGAGCGCCCGCAGGTTCGCGCAGCGCTGCCACTCGTTCCCCGGCATCTTGTACAGCAGCGACCTCTTGCCGTGCACGACTTCGTCGTGGGAGAGCGGCAGCACATAGTTCTCGCTGTAGGCGTACACCATGGAGAAGGTGACTTCGTTGTGGTGGTACTGCCGGTGGACGGGGTCGTGCTGCAGGTAGGACAGGGTGTCGTGCATCCACCCCATGTTCCACTTGAACCCGAAGCCGAGCCCTCCCGTATCGGTGCTGCGGGTCACCCCGGGCCAGGCGGTGGATTCCTCGGCGATCATCGCGATTCCGGGGTTGCGGCGGTAGGCGGTGGCGTTGAGCTCCCGCAGGAAGTCGATGGCATCCAGGTTCTCCCGCCCGCCGTAGGCGTTGGGCTCCCACTGGCCGGACTCCCGGGAGTAGTCCAGGTAGAGCATGGAAGCCACCGCGTCCACGCGCAGCCCGTCGATGTGGAACTCTTCCAGCCAGAACAGTGCGTTGGCGACCAGAAAGTTGCGGACCTCGGTGCGGCCGTAGTTGAAGATCAGCGTGTCCCAGTCGGGGTGGATGCCGCGGCGCGGGTCCGGGTGCTCGTACAGGGCGGTGCCGTCGAAGCGGGATAGCGCCCAGTCGTCTTTCGGGAAGTGCGCGGGCACCCAGTCCAGGAACACCCCGATCCCCGCCTGGTGGAGGCGGTCGACCAGGTACCGGAAGTCGTCGGGGGAGCCGAACCGGGCGGTGGGCGCGTAATAGGAGGTGACCTGGTAGCCCCACGAGCCGCCGAACGGGTGCTCCGCGACCGGCAGGAATTCCACGTGCGTGAACCCCAGCTCGCGGACGTAGTCCACGAGCTGGTCGGCAAGCTCCCGGTAGGACAGGCCGGGCCGCCACGAACCGAGGTGCACCTCGTAGATGCTCATCGGCTTGCGGTGCAGGTCAGCGGCGGCGCGCTGCGTCAGCCACTCGTCGTCCTGCCAGGTGTAGCGGGAGGTGAACACCACGGACGCGGTCTCTGGCGGCGCCTGGGTGGCGAACGCCACCGGGTCGGCTTTCTCCCGCCACACTCCGTCGGCGCCGAGCACCTGGTACTTGTACCGGGTACCGTCGCCGACCCCGGGGATGAACAGCTCCCACACCCCGCAGGAGCCGAGCGAACGCATGGGGTGCCCAGTGCCGTCCCAGTGGTTGAAGTCCCCAATCACCCGTACCCCGCGGGCGTTGGGCGCCCACACGGTGAACGCGGTCCCTTCCGTGTCGCCCAGGACAGAAGGGAAGCGTTTGGTGTGCGCGCCGAGCACGCGCCACAGTTCTTCGTGCCGCCCTTCCTGGATGAGGTGGATGTCGAGCTCTCCGAGAGTGGGCAGGTGCCGGTAGGGGTCGTCCACGGTGAGCTCGGTGCCGTCGTCGTAGCGCACCACCAGCCGGTAGTCGGGGACTTCGGCACCCGGAACCACCCCGGCGAACACGCCTTTGTGCAGGTGGGGAAGTTCGACCCGGCTGCCGTTGGCGAGGAGCACGTGCACGGAGCGGGCGAGCGGGCGCAAGGCACGCACCCACACCCCTTCCGGGCCGGGATGCGCGCCGAGCAGGGCGTGCGGGTTGTGGTGGGTGCCAGCGACCAGGGCGTCGATTTCAGCGAGGAGTGCGTTGGTCATCGGATATCCGTACCGGTTGCAGGGTTGCGGGCAGGGCAGGCCAGCGGGTTGGCGGACTGCAGGCCGGGCGGTCACCCGGTCAGCGCCGTGATCGAGTCCAGCGGAATACTGATCCAGTGCGGCCGGTGGCGGGCCTCGTACAGGACTTCGTAGACCGCCTTGTCGTATTCGAACGCGCGCAGCACCACCTGGTGCAGGTCCGGATCGATCCCGCCGCCGCGGGTGTATCCCGCGCAGAACGCTTCCCGGTTGCGCTGCGCCCACGCCCGTGCCGCGGTGACCAGGGCGGGGTTGTCGGTGCGGCCGACGAGCTGGTACCGGGCCGCGTAGTCGAAGGACCGCAGCATGCCGGCGACGTCCCGCAGCGGGCTGCTGAGCTTCTGCCGTTCGCTGACCGGCACCGCGGGTTCGCCTTCGAAGTCCAATAGCACCCATCCCGCGTCGGTGCGGACCACCTGGCCCAGGTGGTAGTCCCCGTGGATGCGTTGGACCGGCAGGTCGGTGCTGGTGTTGCCCAAGGCTTCGAACGCCGAGTACAGCGTCTCCGCGTACGGGGCAAGCTCCGGGACTTCGTCCACCGCGGTGTGCAGCCGCGCCATCATGGTGGCGGCCAGGTGGGCTTGGCCTTCCGGGCTGAGCACGCCCGTGGGCAGGACCCGGGCCAGGTCTCGGTGGACGGCAGCGGTCGCCGCCCCCAGCCGTTGGGCTTCCCCGGCGAAGTCGCCGCCCGCCTCGCTGGGCGCCAGCTCCGGGGAAGCGTAGAGGTCGCGCACGCTGGTGGCGGCCAGCACCCACCCGTCGGTGGCGCTGCGCAGATACGTCTGCAGTATCGCCAGCGTCGTCGGCACGGTGCGCCCGCTGGCCGGGTCGACCAGGTCGACGTCGATCCAGCCGTGCGGCCGCGCAATGTGCGGCGAGTCCACTGTGGCCAGCGCAGACGTCAACTCCAGGTCGGGGTTGGTCCCGGGCCACAGCCGCCGGAACATTTTCAGCACGTACTCTTCGCCGTAGACGAGGCTGGTGTTGGACTGCTCCCCGGTGATGACGAGGCTGCGCAGCCCGGTGCGCACCTCGGTTCCGGGGGCAGCGCGGAAACGCACCGCGCCGACGTCCCGGTTCTCCGCGATCCAGCTCAGCAGGTGCCCGGTCATGGCCGCGTCGTGCGCGGCGTCGTAGACGACCACGGGTGCCGGACTGTCCAGGTCGGCGGGGGCCGGGCAGGTGCCGATGACAGCGTGGACGAGTTCGTCCGGGACCGCTCCAACGGCTCTCATCCCGAGAAGTACCTGGTAGCGGTCGGTTCTGCTGCCTTGGACGACCTCGGCTACGAGCAGGCGCAGCCCGGGAAGGCCGGGCAGCAGGATGTGGTCGGAGTCGATTCGCAGCGTGTCGATAGCCGTCCCCTTGCCCGCGAACCAGCGCTGGGCGGGCAGCCACGTAGCCAGGAGCTCCTCGAGCTGAGTCATGACAGATCGATCCATTTCCCCTCAGGACCGCTGGGTCGGGTCGGACGCGGGACGGTCTGCCGGAGCAGGAGGCTGCAGGGCTGCGGGGACGGTGGTGACGGGCTGGGCGAGCGGCTGCTCTTCGGCGACGGGCGGAAGCTGGAACCAGTAGAAGCCGTGCCCGGGGAGAGTCAGCAGGTAGGGCAGTTCCCCGATGGGCGGGAAGTGCACTCCCCCCGTGCATTCGATCGGGGTGATCCCTTCGAAGCGGCGGAGGTCCAGTTCCACCGGTTGGGGAAACCGGGACAGGTTGTTGACGCACAGCATCCGGTCGTCGCCGTATTCGCGCACGAACGCGAACACGCTGGGGTTGCTCGCGTGGAGTTCGGTGAAGTCCCCCGTCCCGAACACCGGGTGCTGCTTGCGGATCTGGATCATGTTGCGGGTCCAGTTCAGCAGCGAGTTCGGGTTGTTCTGCTGTGCTTCGACGTTGATCGCCTGGTACCCGTAGATCGGGTCCATGATCACCGGCAGGTAGAGGCGGCCCGGGTCGCAGCGGGAGAATCCGGCGTTGCGGTCCGGGGTCCACTGCATGGGGGTGCGCACGCTGTCGCGGTCCCCCAGCCAGATGTTGTCGCCCATCCCGATCTCGTCGCCGTAGTAGAGCACCGGGGAGCCGGGCAGCGACAGCAGCAGCGCGGTGAACAGTTTGATCTGGTTGAGGTCGTTTTCCAGGAGGGGTGCCAGCCGGCGGCGGATCCCCATGTTGGCGCGCATCCGCGGGTCTTTGGCGTATTCGGAGTACATGTAGTCCCGCTCTTCATCGCTGACCATCTCCAAGGTCAGCTCGTCGTGGTTGCGCAGGAAGATCGCCCACTGGCAGTTGCGCGGAATAGGCGGGGTCTGCGCGAGGATTTCCGAGATGGGGTAGCGCTGTTCGCGCCGGACCGCCATGAACATGCGCGGCATCAGCGGGAAGTGGAAGTTCATGTGGCATTCGTCGCCGCCGGATTCGTAGTCGCCGAAGTAGTCGACGACGTCGGCGGGCCACTGGTTGGCTTCGCTGAGCAGGACCCGGTCGGGGTAGAGCCGGTCGACTTCGGCGCGGATGCGTTTGAGGAACTCGTGGGTCTCCTTGAGGTTCTCGCAGTTCGTGCCTTCCCGCTCGTACAGGTAGGGCACGGCGTCCAAGCGGAAACCGTCGATGCCAAGGTCCAGCCAGAACCGCATCACTTCGAGGATGGCGTCCTGGACGTCCGGGTTCTCGAAGTTGAGGTCGGGCTGGTGGGAGAAGAAGCGGTGCCAGTAGTACTGTCCGCGCACTTCGTCGTAGGTCCAGTTGGACTGCTCGGTGTCGATGAAGATGATGCGCGCGTCGCTGTAGCGTTCCGTGGTGTCCGACCAGACGTAGAAGTTGCCGTACGGTCCGTCGGGGTCGTGCCGGGAGGCTTGGAACCACGGGTGCTGGTCGCTGGTGTGGTTCATGACCAGGTCGGTGATGACCCGGATGCCCCGCTGGTGGGCTTTTTCGACGAGTTCCACGAAGTCGGAGATCCGGCCGAACTCGGGCAGGATCTTCATGTAGTCGGAGACGTCGTAGCCGCCGTCGCGGAGCGGGGACTCGTAGATCGGCAGCAGCCAGAGGCAGTCGATGCCGAGCCACTGCAGGTAGTCCAGTTTTTCGATGAGGCCCCGCAAGTCGCCGGTGCCGTCCCCGTTGGAGTCGTAGAAGCCGCGGACGAGGACTTCGTAGAACACCGCGTGCTTGTACCAGTAGGGGTCGCGCGGCTTTGCGTGGGTGAACGTGTCGGGAACGGACCCGGTCGGCGTCGGGCGGGCACCAGGAGCCGGCTGTGTGGTCATCGACTTCTCCACCAGGGTTGGCTGTCCACTGTGTTCTCGCAGGACCCCGGGTGCGGGGCCGGGGTCTTAGGCCGGGGCGACGGTGAATATGTGAGCGGTCTGCACGTGCGGGTCGAGCCGGACGTAGTTGGCCTCTACCCAGTGATACGAGTGCCCCGACAACTGGTCT
Organism: Thermobifida sp.; assembly: GCF_017577275.1. NCBI lineage: Bacteria > Bacillati > Actinomycetota > Actinomycetes > Streptosporangiales > Nocardiopsidaceae > Thermobifida > Thermobifida sp. The sequence continues at coordinate 366,523 of NZ_PITY01000020.1, read as the reverse complement.
GTGACGGTGATGTGGTCGCCGGGGGCGAAGCCGAGCGCAGGCATGTCCAGCCACACTGTCGCCTCCCGTGTGTGGTGGGGGTCGAGGTTCGCGACGACCAGGATGGTGTCGTCAGCTCCGTGGTTGGCTCCGGCCAGCCGTTTGGAGTAGCAGATGATTTCCGGCTGGTCGGCGTAGTGGAACCGCAGGTTGCGCAGCTCTTGGAGCGCGGGATGGCTGCGCCGCAGGGAGTTGAGTTTGCGGATCAGCGGGGTGATGGTGATCCCGGCGGCCTCCGCTGCCTCCCAGTCGCGGGGCTTGTACTGGTACTTCTCCGAGTCAAGGTACTCTTCGCTGCCGGGTTTGAGCGCGCGGTTCTCGCACAGCTCGTACCCGGAGTACATGCCCCACGTGGGGGAGAGCGTGGCGGCGAGGATCGCCCGGACTTCGAAGGCCGGACGTCCCCCGTGCTGCAGGTAGGCGTGGAGGATGTCGGGCGTGTTGACGAAGAAGTTCGGGCGCATGTACGCGGCCGCTTCGCCGGTGAGCTCGGTGAGGTACTCCTCCAGCTCCTGCTTGGTGTTGCGCCAGGTGAAGTACGTGTAGGACTGGTGGAATCCGATCTTGGCGAGGGTGTGCATCATCGCGGGCCGGGTGAACGCTTCGGATAGGAAGATGACATCGGGGTCGGTTGCGGCGATGTCGGCCAGGAGCCGTTCCCAGAACGCCACCGGTTTGGTGTGCGGGTTGTCGACGCGGAAGATGCGCACCCCGTGGGACATCCAGTACCGCACGATGCGGCGCACTTCGGTGAAGATGCCCTCCGGGTCCTTGTCGAAGTTGATCGGGTAGATGTCCTGGTACTTCTTGGGCGGGTTCTCCGCATACGCGATCGACCCGTCGGCGCGGACCGTGAACCATTCGGGGTGTTCTTTGACCCACGGGTGGTCGGGCGACGCTTGGAGGGCCAGGTCCATGGCGATCTCCAAGCCGAGTTCGCGGGCGCGGGCCACGAAGGCGTCGAAGTCGTCGATGGTGCCCAGGTCCGGGTGGATCGCGTCGTGCCCGCCTTCGTGGGAGCCGATGGCCCACACGGATCCGGGATCGCCCGGCTGGGCCACGGTCGAGTTGTTCCGTCCTTTGCGGAACGAGTAGCCGACCGGGTGGATGGGCGGAATGTAGACGACGTCAAACCCCATGTCGGCGATGGCGGGCAGCCGGCGGGCGGCGGTGGCGAAGGTCCCGGAGCGGGGTTCGCCGTCCTCGGTGTCGAGCACCGCGCCTTCGGACCGTGGGAAGAACTCGTACCAGGAGCCGAAGAGTGCGCGTCGGCGGCTCACCATGACGGGGAAGCGCTGCGACCGGGTGACGAGTTCCCGCAGTGGACGTTCAGCGAGCTCGTCGCGGACCAGGTCGGACAGGGCGAGGTCGAGGCGCTCGTGGGCGGAGCGGGACCCGTCGCGCATGGCTGCGGCGATCTCGGCGAGCGCGGGGCGTCGGGGCACCCGCCGGGCGGCGCGCTCGAGGAGACGCGCACCTTCTTCCAGCATCAGCTCGACGTCTTGGCCGGCAGGGATTTTGATGCGGGCGTCGTGGCACCAGGTCGCGTACGGGTCGCTCCACGCTTCGATAGCGAAGTGCCAGAGTCCTTCCGAGGTGACGGTGACCTCGGCTTCGTAGCGGTCCGTGCCCGGGGCGATCTCGCGGAGCGGGACGAAGGGCTGGCGCTGGCCTTCGGGAGTGTAGAGGACGACACCTGCGCCGAGCGCCTCATGCCCTTCACGGAACACGGTTGCGCGCACGGGAAAGGTCTCGCCGACGACGGCTTTGGCGGTGCCGATGTCGACGACCGGTGAGACGTCAAGGATGGGAAATCGTCCGATCACGGGTACACCATCGAAAGGTTGAGGTATGGGTGTTTTCTGTGGATTGGCATAGATGGTGAGGGACAACGGTGAATCGTGAATAGTGGAAGAGAGTAAAAATCTCTAAAAGGAGTATTTTGTGAGGAATCTGGATGAGTTGTCCCGATCGTTGCTGTCGGACTGAATTCCCCGTTCTCCGGCAGTCCGCAGCGAGGTATTTCTGTGAGGCTAGTCACAGGGCGATCGGGTGGACAAGAGGGACACTCGGAGGCGAGAGAAACAAAGACCAGGGAAGGGGCAAGAGGGGCACGGTGCTCGAAGTGCCCCACGCCACCTGCAGGTTTGGTGCAAACTAGGCGGGACAGTCGCGAGGAGATGAGAAACTCCTCGTCGCGGATACCAAGATCAGACTTGGAATTCTCGAAGGATTAAACCGCTTCTCCCAATGCGCCCCAATCCGCAGGGAAACCTTTGGCAAAAAATCCTTTTTCGGGGATTGGTTCACGGGGGAGGAAATGAAGACTACGCGTCTGCGGTGCGGCGGCGTGGAAGGCTCGCATACAGCCGTTCTGTTCGTTAGCCTCCCGATTCGTGAAGGCTATTCGTAGGTTTACCGTCCGTACCGTTCTGCCTGACGAGCTCGCTGCATTGTGCACCCTGGCCGCCAACCTGCGGTGGACGTGGCACGCCCCTACGCGCGCCGTATTCGCTGCGGTGGAGCCCCGCCTCTGGGAAGCCGTGGGCCGGGACCCCATCCGGCTGCTCGGAGAAGTCACCCCGGAACGGCTCCGGGAGCTCGCCGCCGACGCAGAGTTCCGCGCCCGGCTCGACGCAGCCGCCGCCGACCTCGACCGCTACCTCACCGCTCCGCTGTGGTACCAGCAGCTCACGGACAGCTCCGACACCCCGCCGCCGGCAGCGATCGCCTACTTCTCCGCCGAATACGGGCTCGACGCCACCCTGCCCCAGTACTCCGGCGGTCTGGGCATCCTCGCGGGAGACCACCTGAAAAGCGCCAGCGACCTGGGCATCCCCGTGATCGGCGTGGGACTGCTCTACCGGCACGGCTACTTCTCCCAGACCCTGTCGCCCGACGGATGGCAACTGGAGCGCTACCCCGAGATCGACCCGCACTGCCTGCCGATGACCCGCCTGGAGGACCGCGGCACCCCGGTGCGCATCACCGTCGACCTTCCCGAGAACCGCACGCTGACCGCGCACGTCTGGATCGTGCGGGTGGGCCGCGTGCCGCTGCTGCTGCTCGACACCTACCACGACGACAACGACCTCGACCTGCGCGGTGTCACCGACCGCCTCTACGGCGGCGGCACCGAGCAGCGGCTCCGCCAAGAACTGCTGCTCGGCATCGGCGGACTGCGCGCGGTCCGCGCCTACTGCCTGCGCACCGGGTATCCCGAGCCCGAGGTCTTCCACATGAACGAAGGGCACGCGGGATTCCTCGGCCTGGAACGGCTGCGCGAATACATCGAGACCGCAGGACTCGACTTCGACCAGGCGCTGGAAGCCACCCGGTCCGGAACCGTGTTCACCACCCACACCCCGGTGCCCGCCGGAATCGACCGGTTCCCCAAGGAACTCGTGGAACGCCACTTCAGCGGCCCGGTGGCGCTGCCCGGGCTCCCCGTGGAACGGGTGATGGCGCTCGGCGCCGAAACCTATCCGGGCGGCGACCCCAACGTGTTCAACATGGCTGTCATGGGTATGCGCCTCGCCCAGCGGGTCAACGGCGTCAGCGCCCTGCACGGCGCGGTCAGCCGGGAGATGTTCGGTGGACTGTGGCCGGGATTCGACGTCGACGAAGTGCCCATCACCTCCATCACCAACGGCGTGCACGCTGCGACCTGGATGGCAGAAGAAGCGTGGGACGCGGCACAGGCCATGGGCCTCGGCCTGGAAGAGCTCGAAACCCCCGCAGGCTGGCAGCGGCTGGTGGAACGGGACGCAGAAGAGCTCTGGCGGATGCGCCGCGCCCTGCGCGAACGGCTGATCATCGAGGCCCGCAAACGGCTCCGCGCCTCCTGGCGGCAGCGGGGGGCCACCGACGCGGAACTCGCCTGGATCGACGAGGCACTCGACCCGGAGGTGCTCACCGTCGGTTTCGCCCGCCGCGTGCCCTCCTACAAACGGCTCACCTTGATGCTGCGCGACCCGGAACGCCTCACCGCGCTCCTGCGCCATCCGGAACGCCCCATCCAGATCATCATCGCGGGCAAAGCCCACCCCGCTGATGAAGGCGGCAAACGGCTCATCCAGGAGATGGTGCGGTTCAGCGACGATCCTCGGGTGCGGGACCGCATCGTCTTCCTGCCCGACTACGACATGGCGCTGGCCGCGCTCCTCGTGCAGGGCTGCGACGTGTGGCTGAACAACCCGCTGCGTCCCCTGGAAGCGTGCGGCACCTCAGGCATGAAGTCCGCGCTCAACGGCGGACTCAACCTGTCGATCCGCGACGGCTGGTGGGACGAGTGGTTCGACGGCTCCAACGGGTGGGCGATCCCCACCGCGGACGGCGTCGACGACCCGGACCGGCGGGACGACATCGAAGCGGCAGCCCTCTACGAGCTGTTCGAGGAGCAGGTCGCCCCCTTGTTCTACGAGCGGGACGACCACGGACTGCCCCGGCGGTGGCTGGAGACGGTCAAGCACACCATGGTCTCCCTGGGACCGAAAGTGCAGGCCACCCGCATGGTCCGCGAATACGTCGACCAGCTCTACCAGCCAGCCGCGCTCGCCATGCGGCGGCTCGCCGCAGACAACTACCGCGGAGCCCGGGAGCTCGCCGCCTGGAAACAGCGGGTGCAGCACGCCTGGCCGGGGGTGCGCATCGAACACGTCGAAACGTCGATGAACGGGGACACCCCGCAGGTCGGCGGGGAACTGGAGGTGCGCGCCACCCTGGTCCTGGGCGGGCTCGACCCGGACGACGTGTGCGTGGAGGTCGTCCTGGGACTCGTCAACGACGACGACGAACTGATCAACCCGACCACGACCGAACTCGTGCCGCTGCCCGCCTCGGACGTGGTCTACCCGCTGGTGCGCTTCGGCGGGACCGTCCCACTGGACCGCGCGGGCACGTGCGGGTACACGGTCCGCATCCGCCCACGGCACCGGCTCCTCACCCATCCCGCAGAAGCGGGGATGGCCGTGGTAGCCGAACCCACGATGGGTATCGGCACCCTCGTGCCGCACTGACCAGGACACCCGCACCGCAGCGGCAGGCCGGGTACGGCGACCCTGGTGCGGTACCCGGCGGTTGTCCCCGGGGCAGCGGCAGCCGCGGCCGCCGTCTCGGGGAGACCGCCTGGCGGCGGGCACCATCGCAGCCGAAAAAAGGGAAGGGAAGCGGCCGCAACCGGCCACCGCGGCCGGAGAAGAGCTGCGTCGACCCGTGGTACGGCGGGGAGCGGCGCACCCCGGATCCGGGGCGGGTTGACGCGCGCCGCCGTCCTGCGGCCATAATGAGGCCCGACAGCACAACCAAACGACAGGGGAGCGCCTCTAGCGCTGAGAGTGCGGCACAGCCGCAGACCCTTACTACCTGATCTGGGTAATGCCAGCGAAGGAAGTCGTGGGAACCGCCACCGGTGGCGTGGTCTCGCGCACCGGTGCTTCTGGTGCGTGTCATAGCGGCCGGTGTGCGCTCTTGGCCAAGAGCCCTCCGTGACTCCGCGAAGGGACGTGACCAATCATGAGCCCGGCCGAGCCGCAACCCGGCCAGGATCGTCAATCCCTCCTCCACTGGCGCACCGTGGACATCGTGGTGGCTGCCGTCATCGGTGTCGCCGTGGGGATCGTCTTCTGGGTGTGGAGTGTCCTGTGGAACGCCACCACGGGACTGTTCGCGTTCTTCCCTCCGGCCCAGGCCATTCTCTACGGCATGTGGATGGTCCCCGGTGTCCTCGGCGGACTCATCATCCGCAAACCCGGGGCCGCCGTGCTGACGTCGATCGCCGCCGCCTCCCTGGAGATGCTGCTGGGCACCGGGTGGGGCGTCTCGGTCCTCATCTCCGGCGCCCTGCAAGGACTGCTCAGTGAACTGGTCTTCCTCGCCTTCCGCTACCGCAGCTGGGGCATGGGGGTGGCAGTCCTCGCGGGAGTGGCCGGCGGGATCTCCCCCGCGATCCGGGACAACCTCACCTACCATGTCACCTGGCCCCTCAGCTACCAGGTCGTCTACGGGGTACTCGTCCTGATCAGCGCCGGCCTCATCGCCGGGGCGGGCTCGCGTGTGCTCACCACGCGCTTGGCCGCCGCCGGAGCGCTGTCCCCCTTCGCCTCGGCGCGGGGATAGGCCGATGGGTACCGGAAACCGCGACGGTCACGGCGCGCGGGTGGAACTGTCCGGCTGGGGCTGGCGGCACGCCGGCCGCGCCGACTACGCCCTGCGCGGCGTCGACCTGGTGATCGAACCAGGGGAACGCGTCCTGCTGCTGGGCGCTTCCGGGGCAGGGAAGAGCACCCTGCTGCACGCGCTGGCGGGACTCACCGGGCCCAACGGCGCCATCACCGGCGAAGAGGAAGGCCGGCTCCTCGTCGACGGGAAACCCGCGACGAGCCAGCGCGGCCGGATCGGCCTGGTGGCGCAGGACCCGGAGAGCCAGCTCGTCATGGCCCGCGCCGGGGACGACGTCGCGTTCGGCTTGGAGAACCTCGGCGTGCCCCGCGAACAGATCTGGGCACGGGTAGACGAAGCCCTCGCCCGGGTCGGCTTCCCCTATGGGCGCGCCCATCCCACCGCGGCCCTCTCCGGCGGGGAGAAGCAGCGCCTGGTGATCGCCGGGGTGCTCGCCATGCGCCCCCGGCTGCTGCTGCTCGACGAACCCACCGCCAACCTCGACCCGCCCGGGGCACGCCTGATCCGCGACGTGCTGGCCCGGCTGCTCGCCGACACCGGGGCCACCCTGGTACTCGTCGAACACCGGGTCGCCGACGTCGTCGACCTGGTTGACCGGGTCGTAGTCGTCGAACCGGGCGGGGGAGTCATCGCCGACGGTGCTCCCCGCACGGTGTTCGCCCGGCACGGGACTGCCCTGGCCGAGCGGGGCGTGTGGGTCCCCCACGCAGACCCCGTCCCCTGCACCACGCCGGCCCCGGGAGGCCCCGTCCTCATCGAAGCGGCGGACTGCACTCTGGGCACTCCGCGCACCCCGGGGCGAAGACGGCCGAAAACCGTCCTCAATGCGGTGGACGTCACCGTGGCTGCGGGGACCGCGACCGCGCTCACCGGAGCCAACGGCGCCGGAAAATCCACCCTGCTCACCGCGCTAGCGGGACTGGCGAAACCGCAGTCAGGACAGATCCGCCCTTGCGGGCCGCTCGCCGCAGCCGACCCGCGTCCGCTGGTGAAATGGCCGGCGCGGCAACTCGCCCGGCACGTCGGTACCGTGTTCCAGCACGCCGAAGACCAGTTCGTGACCGCCACCGTGCGCGACGAGCTCCGGTTCGCGCCGCTGCGCCTGGGCATGGGCGAGGCAGAGACCGCGGCCTGGGTGGACGAACTGCTGGAACGGCTGCGGTTGACCCATCTGGCCGACAAGCACCCCTACACCCTCTCCGGCGGGGAGAAACGGCGGCTGTCCGTGGCAACCGCGCTCAGCTCCGGCCCGGCCCACGCCCCCGACGTGCTGGTGCTCGACGAGCCCACGTTCGGCCAAGACACCCGCACCTGGGTGGAACTGGTGGAACTGCTGGATGCGCTGCGCGGCCAAGGCCGGGCGATCGTGCTCGCCACCCACGACACGCTGCTGCTGCGCCACCTCGCCGACGTGGAACTGCGGGTGGCGGACGGCTCGGTCACGGAGACAGCGCGCACCGGGATGGAGGAGAGCCGGTGAACCTCACCTCTGCCCCTGCGGGCCGCGCCGCACCCGGCAACGGACAGCCGGGCGTCCGGTCCTGGCTGCTCGGCATCAACCCGGCCGCCAAACTGATCGCGGCCTGTGTCATCTCCTTCGGCCTCATCCCCGCCGTGGACCCGGTCACCGGCGGGATCGTCCTCGCCGTCACAGCCCTGCTGCTGCCGTTCAGCGGGATCAACCGGGCCACCCTGCTGGTGCTCAGCGTCCCGTTCTGCCTCATGGGGCTCTCCACATGGGTGGTCAACCTGCTCTACGGCGAAGAAGGCCTGTGGGGGGCGTCCGGCGCGGCAGTGCGCATCCTCGCGATCGCCCTGCCGGGGATGCTGGCCGCGGTCAGCAGCGACGCCACTGACCTTGCGGACGCGCTCGTGCAGCGCCTCAAAGTCCCGGAGCGGCCCGCGATGGGGGTGCTTGCCGCGCTCCGGCTGGTCCCGCTGCTGGCCGACCAGTGGCGTACCGTCACCCTCGCCCGGAGGGCCCGCGGCCTGGAAGCCGGGCGCAACCCGCTGGCTGCGCTCTCCATCTTCTTCGGGAAGCTGTTCGCGCTGCTGGTCCGTGCGGTGCGCACCGGCACGCTGCTGGCGACAGCAATGGACGCCCGCGCGTTCGGCACGGGGCCGCGGTCGCACGCCCGGGTCAGCCGGTGGCGTCTCGCTGACACGGTGCTCGTCGCGGCCAGTCTGCTGCTGCTTGCCGCCGCCTACACGGTCTCCGCCCAGCTCGGCACGCTGCGGCTGCTGTTCACCTGACACAGGCAAGGATGCCCTGGGGTCACCGACCAGGGCATCCTCCTGTGCCGTGCATTCTGCCCGGGGCCTGCCCGCGGGAGGAGGCCGCCGTGCCCCAGATGGTCTTTTTTGGGGCACCTCAGGGCGAGCGTTGACGTTCCCGCTGAGAAGCGCCCGGATGGGAAGCGGCAAGGGCGGGGCGCTGCCCAAGCCGGGCACGGCGGGGTGATAGGGAGAGGGACAGACAACAGTCCACATCGGGAAGTGGAGAGGGAGAACCCATGGGGGAGTTTGTTCGGGTCGAAACGGATGCGGACCATCCAGCCGTCGCCGTCATCCGGCTGGACCGGCCGAAGATGAACGCGCTCAACACCCAAGTTCAGCGGGAACTCGCGGAAGCCGCCGCCCAGGTCAGCGAAGACTCGGCGGTCGCCGCCGCCGTCATCTACGGGGGAGAGCGCGTGTTCGCCGCCGGAGCCGACATCAAGGAGATGGCGGACATGGACTACGCGGCAATGGCCGCGCACTCCCGCACCCTTCAGGACTGCTTCACCGCGGTGGCCCGCATCCCCAAGCCCGTGATCGCCGCCATCACCGGGTACGCCCTGGGCGGCGGATGCGAGCTCGCGCTGTGCGCCGACTTCCGGGTCGCCGCGGACAACGCCAAACTCGGCCAGCCTGAGATCCAGCTCGGCATTATTCCTGGCGCGGGCGGCACCCAGCGGCTGCCGCGCCTCATCGGCCCGGCGAAGGCCAAGGACCTGATCTTCACCGGCCGGCACGTGGATGCAGCGGAGGCCTTGGAGATCGGTCTCGTGGACAAGGTGGTGCCCGCCGAAGAGGTGTACGCGACAGCGGTGGCCATGGCAGCCCGCTACGCGAACGGTCCGGCGCTCGCGCTGCGCGCCGCCAAACAGGCCATTGACGCCGGGCTCGAAGTCGACCTGGACACCGGGCTGGAGATCGAACGGCTGCAGTTCTCCGCGCTTTTCGCTACGGAAGACCAGAAGACCGGGATGCGGAGCTTCATGGAGCACGGTCCCGGCAAGGCCACGTTCTCTGGGAGGTAGGCCACTGATGTGGCAACTGACCGAGTATCCCGCCGCGGAGCGGACCGACCTGCTCGCCGCCCCGGTTGCCGCCGCGGTGACCGAGTGGAAGCACGACACCCCGGTGGACCGGCTCCGGGTCGCCGCTATCGACCCGGAACTGGCTGACACCGCGAACTTCTGCGCGGCCTACGGGGTGCCGCTGGACGCGTCGGCCAACTGCGTCATCGTCGCGGCCCGGCGCGGCGGGGAGACCCGGTTGGCGGCCTGTGTGGTCCTTGCCACGACCCGCGCCGACATCAACGGGGTGGTCCGCCGCCACTTGGGGGCGCGCAAAGCGAGTTTCGCCCCCCAAGAGGAGGCGGTGCAGCAGACCGGGATGGAGTACGGCGGGATCACCCCGGTGGGACTGCCCCCGGAGTGGCCGATTCTCATCGACTCCGCCGTGGTCGCCCAGCCCGAGGTTGTGGTGGGCAGCGGGCTGCGCCGCTCTAAGCTCATCCTTCCGGGAGCGGCCCTCGCCGAACTGCCGGGCGCGGAAGTCCTCGACGGTCTCGCCCGACCGGCGTGACAGGGAGGCGGGATCCTCCCGCCTCCCTGTCACTCAGAATAAGAATCCTTCTACTGTGCGTACTGTGTGCAGGCTAGAAGCGGGGGATGGCAGCATGGTGGTTCAACCGTAACCTTGACCGGAACCTCACTTCGACTTTTTCCGTCATACTCATTGAGTCGCTTCACCAAAGACGTGGGGTCAGCACGAACGCCCCGTTTGCGGCCGTGCGTGATCCGACTAGCGTGAGAAAACTGCGGTGGTACCGCTCTCCGTCAGTCTGGTGTCACCGAGAAGCTGTGTCGTCGGGCCTGTGCGGTCACGGCTCCGAAGCGGTCGGGTCAACACCGCACAGTCCGGTGGATCCCGGCCGAATAGGCTGCACCAAACGGTGTTCGAGGGGATGAGATCACTATGGCAATGGCGGCAGGTTTCCCCGATGGTGAGGAGCTGCCGGAGTACATCGGCCCGTACAAGATCCGCCGGCGCATCGGCCAAGGCGGTATGGGCGTTGTGTATCAAGCCGTAGACCCTCAGGACCGTCTGGTCGCGGTCAAGGTGCTGCGTGCAGAGGTGGCGGGGGATGATATCGCCCGTGCCCGGCTGGCCCGTGAGGTCATGACCATGCGGCGGGTACGCAGCCGCAACGTGGCCGAGGTCATCGACGCCGACACCACCGCGCCGCTGCCCTGGGTCGTCACCGAGTACATTCCGGGCCCCACGCTGGACTCCACGGTGACCAACCACGGCCCGCTGCGCGGACGGGCCCTCACCCGTGTCGTCACCGGGTTAGCGCGCGCCCTGCGGGACATCCACGCGGCCGAGATCATCCACCGCGACCTCAAGCCCGGCAACGTGATCATCTGCAACGGCGAGCCGATCATCATCGACTTCGGTATCGCGTACGCGGTGGACGGCTCCAAACTCACCCAGACCGGCACGTTCGTCGGCACGCCCAGCTACCTGTCCCCCGAGGTGATCGAAGGCTCGGACCTGAGCCCGGCCACGGACATCCACGCCTGGGGTGCGACGGTCGCGTTCGCCGCCACCGGCAACCCGCCGTACGGCGCGGGCGCGTTCGAAGTGATCTTCTTCCGCATCCTCAACGGAGAGATCAACCTCGACGGGGTTCCGGAGCCGCTGCGCCCGATCGTTCAGGACGCGGTCCAGCGCGACCCGCGGAAGCGTCCCACCGCTGAAGAGCTGGTGGCCCGGACCGAGCAGCTCAACCTCGACTTGCCGTGGATGGAGGACGAGTACCGCTCGTCGGGGATGACGGGCCTGCACACGGTCTCCGCTGACCTGCCGACGAGCACCCCCCAGCCTGCCCCGCCGGAGCCCGAAGAGAACCAGGCCACTGCGGTAGCGGAGGCTGCCGCCCCGGACCGCACCATGGTCGCCCCCGAAGGCTTCGGTGACGACGAGGAGGAGCAGGACAGCGGGCGCCGCTACGACCACTACTACGACGCCACGCTGCGCCCCGAAGAGTTCCGCGACATCCTGACCCCCGTCGACTACGAAGGGCGGAATCGGGACTCTGCCGACTACGACGACGAGCCGCCCAGTCTGCTGGAGCGGTTCCGTGCCTACCGCAGGGGCGAGGACCGGCTCTCCGACTACTTCTCGGACGACGAGGACGACTACTACGACGAGTACGAGGCAAAGCGCCTGCCGTGGGTGATGGTGGTCCCGGTGGCGTTGGGGATCGTCGGGCTCACGCTCATGATGCCGACGATCGGTCTCATCCTGGGGACTCTCGCTGTCACCGTGCTCGGCGGTCTCGACCTAGCCCGCCGCGAGCATGCCCGCCGACTGCACGAACGCGGGCCGCGCAGCTCCGACAACGTGGTGATCGCGTTGAGCATGCCGTGGGCGCTGCTCCGCACGCTGGGCCACGCCGCGCTCTACGGCCTTGGCTACTTGCTGGCCGGAATCGTGGTGGGTATCGCGATCGGAATGGTCAGCGGCAATAGTTCCGCCAACGTCGTGGGCTCGTGGGCACTCGGCGTCGTGGTGTTGATGAATTTCTTGTTCGGCCCGCATGCCCGGGGTGCGCAGCGCCAGTCGCGGTGGCTGGTCAGCAAGATCACGATCCGCAACCCTTACGTCTACTGGGGCACCATCATCGCGATCAGCCTGCTCGCCCTGTTCCTGGTGGTATTTGGTGTCCAGTTGGTGCCAGCATGGGACCCCATTCCCGGACCTTCGGAGTGGTTTGGCTCCTGACCTGGTCATAGCCTTCCCAATAAGGGTGCCTGTTCGCGGTCGCGCCTCATGCTACTAGCCAGTAACATTTGGTGGGGAGACAAGAACACCACACGCCGCGGCAGCGGTCGGTGCTAACACCGACCCGGCTCCGAATTCTGTTCGGCTGTTTGGCACTCTTGGGGAGAAACCACGGACGCGCCCGCGTCCCGACCGTTCACCAGAACGGTGCAGACAAGGGCAGGGAGGTCGACCACCGACATGAATATTGTCGTCTTGGTCAAGCAGGTCCCGGATACCGAGACCGAACGCAAGCTCGACCCCGCGGACAGCACGGTAGACCGTGCTGCCTCCGACGGTGTGATCAACGAGCTCGACGAGTACGCCATCGAGGAGGCGCTCCGGCTCAAGGAGAAGCACGGCGGCGAGGTCACCATCCTCACCGTCGGCCCGGAGCAGGCCACCGACTCGATCCGCAAGGCGCTCTCCATGGGAGCGGACAAGGCGGTCCACGTCTGCGACGACGCCCTGGCCGGCTCTGACGCGCTGCAGACCGCCTACGCGATCGCGCAGACCCTGGGCACCCTCGAATACGACCTGGTCATCCTGGGCTCGGAGTCCACCGACGCCCGAACCGGTGTGGTGGGTGCCGCCCTGGCCGAGTACCTCGGCCTGCCGCAGCTCACCCTCGCGAACAAGGTCGACGTCGACGGCACGTCGGTGAAGATCCAGCGTCAGACCGACGACGGCTACCAGGTGGTCGAGGCCACCCTTCCGGCCGTCATCTCGGTGGTCGAGAAGATCAACGAGCCGCGCTACCCGTCGTTCAAGCTGATCATGGCCGCCAAGAAGAAGCCGGTCACCAAGCTCAGCATTGCCGAGGCGGGGATCGACGCGGACAAGGTCGGCCTGGCCAACGCCACCACTCAGGTTGTCGACTTCGCACCGGCTCCGCCGCGTACCGCGGGCACTGTCGTCAAGGACGAAGGCAACGGCGGCGTCCTGATCGCCGACTTCTTGGCCAGCAAGAAGTTCGTGTAGCGGCGAGACGAGAGAGGGGAAGAGAACATGGCTGAGGTCCTCGTCCTCGTCGACCACGTCGACGGGCAGGTCAAGAAGGTCACTCTGGAGCTGCTGACCGCGGCTCGCCGGATCGGGGAGCCCGCGGCGGTGGTCGTGGGAGAGCCCACCGACGAGCTGAAGGCGAAGCTCGGCGAGTACGGCGCGGAGAAGATCTACACGGCTCCCGCTGAGCTCGACGACTACGTGGTGGCGCCCAAGGCCGAGCTGCTGGCCAAGCTCGCCAACGACAAGTCCGCTGCCGCCGTCCTGGTCTCGGCTACGCCGGAGAACAAGGAGATCGCCGGCCGCACCGCGGTCAAGCTGGGCTCCGGTGTCCTCACCGACGTGGTGGACATCAACTCCGAGCTGGTGGCTGAGCACTCCATCTTCGGTGGCTCCATCATCACCCACGCGAAGGTCACCAAGGGCGTTCCCGTGGTCGCCGTGCGGCCCAACGCCATCCCGGCCGAGCCGTCGGCTGGTGCCGCCGCGGTGGAAGCCGTCGAGATCGAGCTGTCCGACGCCGCCAAGGCCGCCCGGATCACCGACCGGGTCAAGCAAGAGAAGGGTGCCCGCCCCGAGCTCACCGAGGCCGCGATCGTAGTCTCCGGCGGCCGCGGTGTGGGTGAGGACTTCTCCGTGGTGGAGAACCTCGCGGACGCGCTCGGCGCCGCCGTAGGTGCCTCCCGGGCCGCGGTTGACGCCGGGTGGTACCCGCACGCCTTCCAGGTCGGCCAGACCGGTAAGACCGTCTCGCCCAACCTGTACATCGCTCTGGGCATCTCCGGCGCGATCCAGCACCGGGCTGGTATGCAGACCTCCAAGACGATCGTCGCGGTCAACAAGGACCCCGAGGCTCCGATCTTGGAGATCTCCGACTTCGCGGTCATCGGTGACCTGCACAAGGTCGCCCCGCAGTTGACCGAGGAGATCAACAAGCGCAAGTAAGCGCACCGCACTGATCGCGGTGGCCCCTACCGGAGTTCCGGTGGGGGCCACGCTGCTGGAGCGGGCAGTCGAGGCGGGTGAGGCACGCTTCCGTCCGCAGCACCGGGGAAGGCCGGGAAGCAGACCCCTGCGCCGGGTTGACCGCCCCGGACCTGTCCGGGCATCCCGGCCGTATCCTGAAAACGCCATGGTTTATCTCGATCACGCCGCCACGACCCCGGTACGTCCCGAGGTGCTCGCCGACCTCACGGACGCGTTCGGCCTCCTCGGCAACGCGTCCTCGCTGCACGAAGCCGGACGGCATGCCCGGCGAGTGGTGGAAGAAGCCCGGGAGACCCTTGCCGAAGCGATGGGCTGCACCCCGCACGAGGTCGTGTTCACCAGTGGCGGCACCGAGGCCAACAACCTCGCGCTCAAAGGCCTCTACTGGGCGCGGAACGCCCAAGATCCGACGCGGCAGCGCATCCTCGTCAGCGCGGTCGAACACCACGCGGTCCTCGACCCGGCGCGGTGGCTGGCCGACCACCAGGGGGCCGTCGTGGAAGAACTTCCCGTGGACTCCTACGGGCGGCTCCACCCGGACACCCTGCGGGAAGCGATCGAACGCGACCCCGCGAGCGTGGCACTGGTCTCCGTGATGTGGGCCAACAACGAGGTCGGCACCCTCCAGCCGATCCCGGAGCTCGCCGCGATCGCCGCCGAGCACGGCATCTGGTTCCACACTGACGCGGTCCAAGCCGTGGGCCTCGAAGACATCGACTTCGCGGCGAGCGGCGTGTCCGCGCTGACCCTCACCGGGCACAAGCTGGGCGGGCCTGTGGGGGTGGGGGCGCTACTGCTCGCCCGCGGCGTCGACCCGGTCCCGGTGCTCCACGGCGGCGGCCAGGAGCGCGACGTCCGCTCCGGGACCCTGGCCACCCCTCTGATCCGCGGGTTCGCTACCGCGGTGCGGCTCGCGGTAGCCGAGCGGGAAGAGCACGCAGCTCACCTGGCGGACCTGCGTGACGAGCTTGTCGCCGCGGTACGCGGAGTCGTGCCCGACATCCGGGTCAACGGGCATCCCACCGAGCGGCTCCCCGGCCACGCCAATATCGGTTTCCCCGGCTGCGAAGGGGACGCGCTGCTCATGCTGCTGGACGCCCAAGGCATCTACTGCTCTACCGGGTCAGCGTGTTCCGCTGGCGTCTCCCAGGCCAGCCACGTGCTCCTGGCGATGGGCGCCGACCCGGACACAGCGCGGGAATCGCTGCGCTTCTCCCTGGGCCGCGGCTCTACTTCAGCCGACATCAAAGCCCTCGCGGACGCGATCGGCCCGGCCGTGGCGCGCGCCCGGCAGGCGCGGGCCCGCCGCCGCGCCTAACCGCAGCGCGTCCTTCTCCTCGGCTGCTTCCGCGACTGGCGGGGTGCACGCGTCCGGCACGCGTGCACCCCGCCAGGGCGGGCATCAGCGCCCCAACTGCTTGCGGATGGGTTTGAGGAGCTGCTCGATAATGCGCCACTCAGGGTCCAGTTCACTGGTGACGGAGGCCTGGCCTTCCGACCACTCCCGGGCAGCCTTCTCGAACTCGGGGAAGATGCCCGACTCCGGGTCGAGGTAGAAGTGGAAGACCCGCTGACCGCCGAGAGTCTGCACCGCGAACAGGGCACCGTTGGCGCCGAGCATTTCCCGCAGCCGCAAGGCGTAGGACTCCAAGGCCGCCGCTGAGGAGCCCGTGGGCAGGCGGTCCTTGTCTGCCTCCGTGTAGGAGGCCACCACTTGGACGTACAAGGTGAGCGCGGGATAGTCGCGGCGGTGCAGGGGATGGCGTGCCGACAACTGCATGGCGCCCCGCAGCGGAATCCGCCCCTGCAAGGTGACCCATCCGCCTCCCCCGCTCATCCCGGAGAGCTGCCGGACCACGGCAGGCACCGACGTCGGGGGGAGCGGGTCGAGGGGTTTCTCCACGAGCGGCTTGACCGAGTCGACCCAGCGCACCATGTCGTCTTCGCCGACAGCCAGCAGCATCACATGCTCGGCGACCTCGCGCTGGGTCTCCTCCGGGAGGAACATGAAGTCAGGGTGGTAGACGCCCGCCTCGATCTTCCCGGTGGCGTGGTTCACCCGCATCGACACCGAGACGTGCGACAGGTCGAGCTCGTGGTCGTGCCACGTGATCGTGCGGGACAGCTGGGCGTGGTCGGCGGGACGGGCCGGGAAGAACGTCCACTCGGCGTCCTCCGGCGCGGCGCGGTACCAGCGTTCCGCGAGCACGCGGGCCTCGTCGTCGTCCCCGGCCCGCAAGGTTAGCGCATATGAGGCGCGTGCGGAGGCCGGTTCGGCGTCCAGGCTGGCCAAGAGCGCTTCCGGGCTGTCCAGGGACTCGAACGGGGAGGAGGCGAGGTTGGTGGGCGCGGGTTCAGGCGCGCGCGACACCTCCCAGGTGAGGGAGGGGTGGATACGCTGCACCCTCTCATCGAGCTGCTGGGCGACCTCGGCGGGAACCGGGGCCCCTTCGTCGATGGACGCGGCCAAAGCGCTGCGGAGCTCACCCCACCCGGACCAGAAGTCGTCGATGGCGACAGCGGACTCGTCGGAGCGGCGGCGACGGAACAGAGCCATACCCTGATTTTCGCAGAGTCTCGCGGTGTTCTCGCCGGGAACACCGCGCTGCCGCCCCTGGTTTCCTTTTCCGGTAAGAGGGGTGGGAAAGAACGTTTAGGCTGGAAGATGTTATGACTCTGCGAGTATTGGCCGCCATGTCGGGCGGCGTGGATTCCGCCGTGGCCGCCGCACGGGCCGTCGAGGCCGGGTACGACGTCACCGGCGTGCACCTGGCGTTGTCGTCCAACCCCCAGTCGTATCGGACGGGGGCACGTGGCTGCTGCACGATCGAGGACTCTCGGGACGCCCGCCGGGCTGCCGACGTGATCGGTATCCCGTTCTACATCTGGGACATGGCCGAAGAGTTCGACCGCGACGTGGTGCAGGACTTCGTCGCCGAGTACGCGGCCGGCCGCACCCCCAACCCCTGCCTGCGCTGCAACGAGAAGATCAAGTTCCAGGCGGTGTTGGAGCGGGCTCTGGCTCTCGGCTTCGACGCGGTGTGCACGGGGCACCACGTGCGTTTGGAGAACGGCCGGCTGCGGCGGAGTGTCGACGCGGCCAAGGACCAGTCGTACGTGCTGGCGGTGCTCACCCGCGAGCAGCTCGCCCACGCCATATTCCCGTTGGGTGACTGCACGAAGGAGGAGGTGCGGGCCGAGGCTGCGCGACGCGGGCTCACCGTGGCGGACAAGCCGGACAGCCACGACATCTGCTTTATCGCGGACGGGGACACGAGCGGTTTCCTGGAACGCCGGCTCGGCAGCAACCCGGGTCCCATCGTGGACGAGACCGGCCAGGTGGTCGGCGAGCACCTGGGAGCACACGCGTTCACTGTCGGCCAGCGCCGCGGGCTCAACCTGAGCGGTGCCCCCCACCGCCGTTATGTCCTGTCGATCGAACCGGTGAGCAACACAGTGCGGGTGGGGCCGCGCGAGGCGCTCAAGGTGGACCGTATCGTCGGGGAGCGTCCCGTGTGGTCGGGGTGTGAGCCGCCGGAGGAGTGGACGCCGTTCCTCGTCCAGCTGCGGGCCCATGGCGAGGTGTACTCCTGCCGGGCACGGCAGTACGAGGGGCGGGTCGAGATCCTGCTGGACGAGCCAGCGCTCGGCGTGGCGAAGGGGCAGGCAGCGGTGTTGTACGACGGCGACGTGGTGATGGGCTCGTCGACGATCGCTGAAACCTCCCGGGTGGAGCAGGCGGCAGCGAACCACGCCGAATGAGCGGGGCGAAAGTCCTAAAAGTTCTTTTCGTCCGACTCTGTCGCTTTAAGTTAGGTAAGGCATAGCATAGTTCTCCCTGGGAGTGTTGGGAGGGCTTTGCATGCCGTACGAGTTCCTGGAGGGCCGTCCCTTCTGGGTGGTCTACCTCTCCCTGCTCGGCATCGTCTTCGCGAGGGCACAGGCCACCTATTGGCTCGGTCGCGGGCTCGGCGCCGGAGTGCACCGCTCCCGCCTCGGCCAGCGCATCGGACCCCGTCTGGAGCATGCCGAAAACCTCATCAACCGGTACGGCCCTCCCGCGGTCACCCTCTCCTTCCTCACCATAGGAATCCAGACCGCGGTCAACCTCACCTCCGGGGCGATGCGCATGCGCTTCGTCCGCTACCTGATCGCGATGTTCGTGGGCTGCCTGGCCTGGGCCGCGATCTACAGCCTCGGCGGAATGGCAGTCCTCGCTGCCTGGTGGGGACTGTTCCTCCACTCGCCGTGGGCGGCCACAGCGGCGGCAGCAGCCGTCATCGCCGCGGTAGTGGGCGTGAAAACCTGGCGGAAGCGGCGCAGCGCGGCGGCACCCGCAGGCCTATCGCCGACGGCACCGGCCCCCGCACCGGTGCAAGCGCAGCAGCCGGCAGAGTCGGCGCCGCAGCACGCCGAAGCCCCCACCCTGCCACCAGCGCCGTAGCCCCTGTGCCGGGGACGCGTCCAGCCGGACCCGCAGCCAGCGGGACGATGCCCTCGGCGGCCCTCGACACCGTGCTCCGGCCCGGGCCGCCCCGCGGCGACCGTGCCGCGGCTGCGCGGCCCCAGGGCCTGGGCAGACCGCACGCCTGCGAGCGGTGCACTACCGCACCGCCACAGCCGTAGACCACGCGGAACCCCGCACGGTCGGGAAGATTCCCAGTGCGGGGAAGCGAGTCGTCTACTCTGATGCCTCGTGAATGAGGAGCAGCGCCATCCCTGGCAACCGGGGGCCTACACCGGTATCGGATCCTGGCCCGGCACCGATCCGGGCGAAGCCATCCGCACCATCCTCGGGGAGCTTCCCCACCTGCCGCACCTCCCGGAACTCCCGGGACGCGGCCCGGGAGCCGACATGATCGGCCGCACCGGGGCCCTGCTGGTGGAACTGCCGATCGAGGTGCAGCCCTCAGGGTGGCGGGTCACCCAGCGGGCAGGCCGCGACCTGACACGGGCCCGCAGCTTCCTCTCCTGGGACCTCGACGCCCTCGAAGAGCACACCTCCGGCTATACGGGTCCGCTGAAAATCCAGGCGACCGGGCCGTGGACCATGGCGGCCTCGGTAGAGCTCCGCAACGGCGAGAAGATGATCGCCGACCTCGGAGCAGTCGCGGACCTGTGCGAATCCTTCCGCGAAGGACTGCTCGCCCACCTTGCCGAAGTGCGCAAACGGGTCCCTGAAGCGACAATCCTGGTCCAGGTCGACGAACCGTCGCTGCCCGCCGTGCTCACCGGCTCAGTACCCACCGCGAGCGGATACGGGCGGCTGCGCGCCGTGGACCGAGTCCTCGTGGAAGAGCGGCTGCGCGCCCTGTTCTCCGCGATCGACACCGCCGGAGGGTATCCCCTCGTGCACTGCTGCGCCCCCCGAGTCCCCGTCGACCTGCTGCGCCGGTGCGGGGCCCGCGCCCTCAGCCTCGACGCCACCCGGCTCACCCGCGAATCCGATGAGGCCATCGGCACGGCAGTGGAGTCCGGGGTGGGACTCCTCCTCGGCGTAGTACCCGCGGTCGACAGCCGGATGTCACCCCCGGTCGATACGGTCGAACCAGTACGTGAACTGTGGCACCGCATCGGTTTCGACCCCGAACACGCGACCCGTGACGTGGTCATCACCCCCGTGTGCGGGCTTGCCGGAGCATCCCCCCGGCATGCCCGAGCCGCACTCGACCTGTGCCGCGAGGCCGCTCGGGTGCTGCGTGAGGAACCACGGCCCCGGCAGTGAACGAAAGGACGCGTGCGTGAGCGCACCAGACCCGACCTTCTCTGACGACGTCCCCGCTGACGTGCGGGAAAGGCACGCCCGGCTGAGCCAGGATCTCGACGACTACAGCTACCGCTACTACCTCGGCTCGCCGATCATCTCCGATGCCGAGTACGACCAGTTGATGGCGGAGCTGCGGGACCTGGAAGCCCAGTACCCGTCCCTGGTGACCCCTGATTCGCCCACCCAGAAGGTGGGCGCGCCCATCAGCAACGAGTTCGCTCCCGTAGAGCACCTGGAGCGGATGCAGAGCCTCGACAACGCGTTCAGCGACGCGCAGTTGGAGGCGTGGGCGCACCGGGTCAGCGCGGAAGTCCCGGTTGACGCGTTCCTGTGCGAGCTCAAAATCGACGGTCTCGCCGTGGCCTTGGTGTATGAGAAGGGGCGCCTGGTGCGTGCCGCCACCCGGGGAGACGGCCGGATCGGGGAGGACATCACCCTCAACATCCGCACCATCGACACGGTGCCGCTCCGCCTGGACGAGTCCCGCTATCCCGCGCCCGAACTGCTTGAGGTGCGCGGTGAAGTGTTCCTGCCGGTCAAGGCATTCGAACAGCTCAACTCCCGGCTCGCTGACGAAGGCAAGCCCCCGTTCGCCAACCCCCGCAACGCCGCGGCCGGGTCCCTGCGGCAGAAGGACCCGCGGGTCACCGCGTCCCGGCCGTTGAGCATGCTGGTGCACGGGATCGGCGCGCACCGCGGGGTGACCATCACCCACCAGTCGCAGTCCTACGAGCTGCTGGCCGCATGGGGACTGCCGGTCAGCGACCGGGTCCGGGTGGTCTCCACCCTGGACGAGGTGCGCGAATATATCGCCTACTACGCGGAGCACCGCCACGACCCCGAATACGAGATCGACGGGGTCGTCGTCAAAGTCGACGATGTCTCCCTGCAGCGCCGCCTCGGCTCCACCAGCCGGGCCCCGCGGTGGGCGATCGCCTACAAGTACCCGCCCGAGGAAGTGACCACCAAGCTGCTCGACATCAAAACCAGTGTGGGCCGCACCGGGCGGGTGACCCCCTATGCGGTGCTGGAGCCGGTGAAGGTCGCCGGATCCGAAGTCGAGTTCGCCACCCTGCACAACGCCCAGGAAGTGGCCCGCAAAGGCGTGCTGATCGGCGACACCGTGGTGGTCCGCAAAGCCGGGGACATCATCCCGGAGGTCGTGGGCCCGGTGGTGGAGAAGCGCACCGGCACCGAGCGGCCGTTCGTGATGCCCACCGAGTGCCCCGAGTGCGGCAGCCCGCTCGGCCAGCAGAAGGAAGGCGACGTCGACCTGCGCTGCCCCAACACCCGCTACTGCAAAGGGCAGTTGCGGGAGCGGCTCGCGTTCATCGCCGGACGCAAAGCCCTCGACATTGAAGCCCTGGGCTACGTGGCGGCCACCGCCCTCACCCAGCCGTTGGAGCCGGCCGAACCGCCGCTGCGGGACGAAGGCGACCTGTTCAACCTGACGGTTGAGCAGTTGCTGCCGATCCGCACGCTTGTCCTCGACCCGGACACCGCCGAGCCGAAGATCGACCCGAAGACCGGCAAACCCAAGGTGGTGAGCTTCTTCGCTAACCAGAAGGGCGAGCCGAAGAAGATCGTCGAGAAGCTGTTCCAGCAGCTGGAGGAAGCGAAGAAGCGTCCGCTGTGGCGCGTGCTGGTCGCCCTGTCCATCCGGCATGTGGGCCCGCGCGCTGCCGAGGACCTTGCCCGCCACTTCCGCTCCTTGGATGCTATTGCTCAGGCCAGTGAGGAGGAGCTGGAGGCAGTCGAGGGGATCGGTCCGACCATTGCCCGGTCCATCGTCGACTGGTTCTCCGTGGACTGGCACCGTGAGATCGTGGAGAAGTGGCGGGCCGCAGGGGTCCGCATGGAGGAGGAGGGCGCCGACGATGGTCCCCGCCTGCTGGACGGCATTACCACGGTGATCACCGGCACACTGGAGAAGTACAGCCGGGACGGAGCGAAGGAGGCGGTGCAGAAGCTCGGTGGCAGGGTCACCGGGTCGGTGTCCAGGAAGACTGACTTCGTCGTGGTCGGAGCAAACCCCGGTTCGAAGTACGACAAAGCTGTGAAGCTGGGGGTGCCGATCCTTGACGAGGCAGGGTTCGAGGTGTTGCTCACTCAAGGTCCGGAAGCGGCCAGGGCAGCCCGTCTCTCCGAGGATGAATCCGTCCTGAGCTGAGCATTCCCGGCCAAAAAGTCGGTCTGATCACCACCAGGACCTGATGTCAGTCTGCTAGGGGAGTAATACGATACGCGATCGAAAGGTCACCGCTGCGGTGTCGTTTGAAGCGGAAAGGGACACCCGCCACAACCATCGGTTTACTGAAAGTCTGCAATCAGCGACACTTGGTGACGAAACGGCGTAAGCTGACCAGCAGCGGTCCAAGCCGTTCGCGACCGTTTTCCGGGTCCGGACATGTCCGGAAAACCGTCGTGTCAGAACCCGTGCGGGGCGCGAAGGGCGGAGGGGAATTCGGCCGTCCGCGCGTTCCACGAACCATCCCGAGGACGTCATGAAAGATCCCACCAGCACCCGGGATGTCGGCCCCCGGGTCGGGACGCCGCTGTGGCTGTACTTCGCCAGTACCACGGTGGCCGGTTGCGTTCTCCTCGTCGTGTCCCTGATCTGGCTGGGGGCTGACCGACTCCAGGTGTTCGCTACCGAGCCGCTCGTGTGGGTCCTGCTGTGCATGGTGATCATCGGAGAGTTGCGTCCTATCGCCGCGCAGCGGCCCACGGGCGGGAACGCCCCTACGTCCCTGCCGTTCTCCTTCGCCCTCGTCATCTACCACGGCCTGCCGATCGCCGGGCTGGTCCAGGCCGTGGGCTCCCTCCTGGCAGGGGTCACGCGCGGACAGGAGCCGCACCGCATCGCGTTCAACATCGCCCAGTACACGCTGAGCTTCGGGGTCGCGGACGCTGTCATCCAACTGGCCTACCCCCGCACCCCCCTCGTGCCGTGGGTGCCGCAGGGGTCGGGGCTGGTGATGGTCGTCCTGGCCGCGGGCGCCTATTTCGTCACCAACCTGCTGCTGGTCGAGTGCGCGGTCGCCATGCACGAGCGCATCCCGCTGCACCGGGTGCTGATGAAGGACCTCGGCTACCGCCTCTTCGTCGCCGGGGTCCTCCTCAGCTTGGCGCCGCTCGTCGTCATCGCCATGGCGCACTCGATCTGGCTGGTGCCGCTGTTCTTCTTCCCGCTTGCCGCGCTGTACAGCAGCGCCTCCCTGTCGGTGAAGCGCGAATACCAGGCCAACCACGACGAACTCACCGGCCTGGCCAACCGCAAGCTGCTGATTCTGCGCACCCAGGAGGCGCTCAGCGAAGCCCAGGAGCGCCGGCAGTGCGTCGGACTCCTCCTGCTGGACCTCGACCGTTTCAAAGAAGTCAACGACACCCTGGGCCACCCCACCGGCGACCGGCTGCTGCAGACCGTCGCCTACCGCCTCACCCACAGCGTGCGCCCCGGAGACCTGGTGGCCCGGCTCGGCGGGGACGAGTTCGCGGTGCTGCTGCCCCAGGTGCGGGACGCGGCTTCGGCCCGCGAAGTCGCGGCGCGGCTGCGGGTCGCTTTGGCGGAACCCCTGCGCCTGGACGGGATGGACTTCGACCTGGAAGCCAGCATCGGCATCGCGCTCTACCCCGACCACGCCCCCGACTTCGAACTGCTGATGCAGCGCGCCGACGTGGCCATGTACGTGGCCAAGGAACAGCGCACCGGGGTGGAGCTGTACGCTCCGCACAAGGACCGGAACTCCGCGGCCCGGTTGAGCCTGTTCGGGGAACTGCGCCGCGCCCTCATCGAAAACGAGCTGGAGATGTTCTACCAGCCGATCGTCGCGCTGGCCGATGAGCGCGTGGTCGCGCTGGAAGCCTTGGTGCGCTGGCGGCACCGCCGGAGGGGGATCCTCCCGCCGGAGGAGTTCGTCCCCATGGTGGAACAGTCCTATCTGATGCGGAGCTTCACCCACGAGGTCATCGAGCAGACGTGCGCGCAGGCTGCCCGCTGGTGGAGCGAGGGCATCACCCTGCCCGTGGCGATCAACCTGTCTGCCCGGGAGCTGCTGGACCCGACCCTGCCGGAGAGCATCGAATCCGGGCTGCGGCGGTACCGGCTCCAGCCGAAGGCCCTGCGGCTGGAGATCAGCGAACGCGCCCTGGTCTCGGACGCGGAAGCGATCATTCCCGCCATCATGTCCCTTGCGGAGCTGGGAGTCACGGTCGCGTTGGACGACTTCGGCACCGGCTATTTCACCTTGGCCCGCCTCAACGGCCTGCCCGTCGGGGAAGTCAAGGTGGACGGGTCGTTCGTCCGCCACGTGATCGATGATTCCGACAGCAAGGTGGTCGTAGAAGCCGCTGTGGACCTGATGAACACGCTGGGACTGCGGGCTATCGCCGAAGGGGTGGAGAATGCGGAGCAGGTCGAAGCGGTCCGCGCCCTCGGCTGCTATGCGGCCCAGGGCCGGTACTTCACCCCGCCGCTGGATGCGGGTGCGGTCACCGGATGGCTGCTGGAGCATGGTGACTTGGCGATCTCGCCGTCGGCGAGCAGCACCGGGACATCCTGGCCGCACAGCGGAATAAGACCACCGACCACCCCGCAGCAGCCATAGGATTGACCTGTCCGAATCTGCCGAAGGAACGGTTTGCAATCCATGTCCGCCATCACCCGTGATGAGGTCGCGCACCTCGCCCGGTTGGCGCGGCTGGCGCTGCCCGAGGACGAGCTCGACCAGCTCGCTGCCCAGCTTGATGTGATCATTTCCGCTGTGGCCAAGGTGCAGGAGGTCGCCAAGGGCGACATCCCACCGACCTCGCACGCTCTGCCGTTGACCAACGTCTACCGTCCTGACGAGGTCAAGCCCGGCCTCACCCCCGACCAGGCGCTGGCGGAGGCTCCAGCGGTGGAGGACGGCCGGTTCCGGGTCCCGCAGATCCTGGGGGAGGAAGGATGACCGAGCTGCTCAAGCTGAGCGCTGCTGAACTCGGCGCGGCCATCGCTTCAGGGGAGACCTCCGCGGTCGAAGCCACCCAGGCCTACTTGGACCGGATCGCGGAAGTCGACGGCCAGATCCACGCGTTCCTCCACGTCGCCGCCGACAAAGCGCTGGAACAGGCCCGCGCGGTGGACGCCCGGCGCGCCGCAGGGGAGAAACTCGGTCCGCTGGCCGGGGTGCCCGTGGCGCACAAGGACGTGTTCACCACCAAGGACATGCCTACCACCGCGGCGTCGAAGATCCTCGAGGGCTGGCAGTCGCCCTACGACGCCACGGTCACGGAACGTCTCCGGGACGCCGGGCTCGTCATTCTCGGCAAGACCAACCTGGACGAGTTCGCCATGGGGTCCTCGACGGAGAACTCCGCCTACGGTCCCACCCGCAACCCGTGGGACACCGACCGGGTGCCCGGCGGGTCGTCCGGAGGCTCCTCTGCCGCAGTAGCCGCTTTCGAAGCCCCGCTGGCGACCGGAACCGACACCGGCGGCTCCATCCGGCAGCCCGCGGCTGTGTGCGGCCTCGTCGGCGCCAAACCCACCTATGGCACGTCGTCGCGCTACGGTCTGATCGCTTTCGCGTCCTCGCTCGACACGCCCGGGCCGATCGCCCGCAATGTCCTGGACGCGGCTCTGCTGCACGAGGCGTTCTCCGGGCACGACCCGCGCGACTCTACGTCGGTGAACGAGCCGGTGCCTCCGGTGGTGGAAGCGGCCCGACGCGCCGACGTTTCCGGAATGCGCATCGGCGTGGTCAAGGAGCTGTCCGGCGAGGGCTACCAGCCGGGTGTGATGCAGCGTTTCACCGAGGCTGTGGAGCTCTTCGAGTCGCTGGGCGCCAAGATCGTCGAAGTGTCCTGCCCGAGCTTCACCGCCGCGCTCGCGGCGTACTACCTCATCGCGCCCAGCGAGTGCTCGTCCAACCTGGCCCGCTTCGACGCCATGCGCTACGGCCTGCGGGTCGGCGACGACGGGACGCGGAGCGCCGACGAGGTGATGGCGCTGACCCGCGCCCAAGGGTTCGGTCCCGAGGTGAAGCGCCGCATCATCCTGGGCACCTACGCGCTGTCGAGCGGCTACTACGACGCCTACTACGGGTCGGCGCAGAAGGTGCGCACACTCATCAAACGGGACTTTGAAGCCGCGTTCCAGCAGGCTGACGTGCTGGTTTCGCCGACGACGCCGACTACGGCGTTCCGGCTGGGCGAGCGCATCGACGATCCGATGGCGATGTACCTGGCCGACCTGTGCACGATCCCGACGAACCTGGCGGGGAACGCTGCGCTGTCGGTGCCGTGCGGGCTCGCTCCGGAAGACAACATGCCGGTGGGCCTGCACATCATGGCGCCGACGCTGGCCGACGACCGCGCCTACCAGGCGGGTGCGGCCGTGGAGGCGGCCTTGCGGGACAAGTGGGGCGGCGACCTGCTGTCGCAGTGCGCCTACGCGGTCTAAACACGTCCTGAAGCCGCTGCAGCGCCTCCGGGAGCCTCCCGGAGGCGCTGTGTGTTGTGTGCGGGGCACGGCACCCCGCACACAGGAGGAAGGCCCCCGCCGCGGCTGCGGCAGGGGCCTTCGCGTCAGGTAGCGTCTCTCAGCAGAGCGGAGACGGATCAGGCGTCGTCAGCGTTGCTCTTGCGCTTGCGGGCCAGGTACATTGCGGCACCGCCACCGCCGACGGCGACGACCGCAGCGGCGATCAGACCGCCGAGCGCAGCACCGGTCACGGGCAGGCCGGGCTTGTCGTCAGCCGGAGGAGTGGGCTTCGGCGACTCCGTGGCAGGCGGGGTCTCGTCGTCGCCCGGGGTCGGGGTCTCGTCGTCACCCGGGGTCTCGTCATCGCCCGGGGTCTCGTCGTCACCCGGGGTCTCGTCATCGCCCGGGGTCTCGTCGTCCGAGGGGGCGGGAGCGGTCCAGGTGACCTTGACCTCAGCGCTGGCGGTGGTCTCGGCCTTGTCTGCGGTGATCAGGGTCTGGGTGGGCGGGTCGCCCTGCAGGCCCTTGAACAGGCGGCCGATCTCCACGGTCGCGGAGACGGAAGCGCTGACGGTGGCCTCGCCGTCCGCAGTGCCTTCCGGCACCAGCACGCTGAACTTGTCCTCGTTGCCGACCTCGGTGACCGGGTTGCCCTCGAGGTCAACGGTCTGGACGCCCTCCGGGCCGTTCAGGGTCAGCGGCACCGAGCTGGCGGTGGTGGAGACCGTGAACTCACCGATAAGGCCGCCGGACTCACCCGAAGCCTCGTTGGGGCTGATGGTCAGCGAGGCCGGAGCCTGCTGGATCTCGGTGGCGTTCTCGATGAGGTAGTTGTAGAGCTTCCAGACCTTCTTCGGGGTGCCCTTCTCCTTCAGGTTGACACCGTTGCTGAAGTGCCAGATCGCGGCCTGGGTGGCGGAGAGGGCGTCCTTGGCGGTGAGGTCCTTGATCCCGGTCCGCTCGCTGAGCTGGTCCGCGGAGAGCTCGGGGTAGGAGTTCTGGAGGATCCAGAGGACCTTGCCCGGCTGGGAGTTGGCGAACTCGCCCTCACCGGGGTATTCGCTCCAGTCCCCCTCCTCGTACTTCGCCTTGGACCGGATGGGGGTCTCGAAGTCGATGCAGTAGGCGGGGATCTTGGTGCCGTCGCTGAGGGTCAGCTGGAAGAGGACGGTGCCGACCGAACCGCGGTCGAACGACAGGGTGTGACCGCTCGCGACGTTGCCCGTGTACTGGGCGTCGGCACCACCGGAGTAGTGGTCAGCGAACGCGGGTGCGGCCGACATGCCGAAGGCGAGGAACGCGGCGGTCGCCGTACCGGCGACAGTGACCAGCGCGCGCCGCACACCGCGGGGTGTACGGGAGGAAGAGTCTGTGGTCAACAAGTCGTATCCCAGAGTTGTTGAGGGGGTGGACAGGCGATCCGACCGTGCGGGACGCCGCGTGCGGCCAGGGGTCGCACGGGGACCGCGTTTGAGGAAAGCAACTCGATCGTTGGTGCTTCGATGCGGGTGCCCGGTCGCAGCAGAGAGTGGACGTGTGGCGTCAGGCCGCTCACCAGACCACCGGCACCAAAGCCGCGGGGCGGTGGGTATCACCGCACGGCAGATAATAGCCGTCTTTATCCGATCTTTCTACGGTAGGAGAAAACCCCGGAAGTGCTTTTGGTTCTTGAGGTATCAACCATGAGGTGATATATGCACACAAACTTCCGCGGGTTTTTCTTTTCCCGCGGCGACCTGCGGTAATAGGAGTAATGAACCGGACATCTCCGGCGTGGGTCATCAATTTTTATGATGCCGGATAGTCTCCAGGGGAAGAGGACGCGCAGAACAGGTGTCCGGATTACCTAAAGTTGATGATTTTTCTGGGGAAAGCGGAAAGCTCTGGTCGGTCTCGGTCACCTCACTGTGTGTGCCGTCTCACGTGCGGGAAACGTCAGCGCCGCCTACGCCAGGTCACCAGGATCAGTACTGCGCCGAGGCCCAGCAGTGCCAGCGCGCCGGCCAGGACAGCACCCAGCCAGGTGCCGGTGAGGGGCAGGTCCGCTTCGATGCGCTTGTCCTCGGCGACGATCGGCGCGGCAGGCTCAGCAGGCGGCGTAGGGGCAGGCGCTGAGGCGGACTGCTCGGGGGCGGGGGCATCCGAGGGCGATCCGGAAGGAGACGCGGAGGCGGCGGAATCAGGCGCGTTCCAGCTCACGCGCGCCGCGACAGTCAGGGCAATGGTCGCCGTATCAGCGACGACCAAAGGCTGGGTCTGCACCCCGTCCTTACCCGTGTAGACCAGGCCGGGCAGGATTTCTGCCTGGTCGGTGCGCGCATACACGGTGGCCGTGCCCTCCTCGACGTCTGCGGGGAGCGCGAGGAGGATTTCATCGCCGTCACGGGCTTCAAAGACCGGGGAGCCGTCGGCGTCGACCAGCGCGGCTTCTCCAATCCCGTTCACGGTCAGCCGTACCGGTGCGTCACCCGTGGTGTGCACGGTCAGCGGGCCCAGCGAGGACGACGTCTCCCCGACGACCTCGGTCGGGACGAGCCCTAGCGGGGCGTCGGGTTCGGCTACGGGAGTCGCATGGTCCAGCAGGTACCGGTAGAGCGCGTGCACGTGTGCGGCACCGGAGTCCCCGAAACCAGGCGGACGCAACTGGATGCCGTTGCTGAAGTGCCAGATCGCCGCCTGGGTGCCCGCGATCGCCTGTTCGGCGCTCAGCCCGTCGATGCCGCTGTGCTCCGCCACTTCCTCCAACGGCAGCACAGGGTAGGAGTTGCGCACGATCCAGACGATCTTGCCGGCGTGGGCGGCCCCCGGAAGCTGCGGCCACTCCGCCATGGTGTAGGCAGCCGTGTAGTCGACGTTGCGGCTGACGTCCACGCAGTAGGCGGCCACCGTCGTGTCGTCGTCCACTCGGAGTTCGAACAGCGTGGTGGTGGCGGATTCCCCGTTGGTGAAGTGGACGTTCTCGCCAGGGGTCCCGTTGCGGTCGACACGTGCAATAGACGTGGACTCCGCGGCCGCGGGAAGCGAAGGCCCCCAGCAGGCGAGGAGGATGGCTGCGGTGGCGGCGCACAGTCCGGATCGCACGCGGGACAGCAGACTCGGCACGATGTCTTCCAGGCGAAAACAGCGGGTGGCGGGGAAGTGGCTCCCGGCGCGAGCTCAGGGCTGGCTGGCGCGGGGTCGGAACGGTCGAAGGAAAGCCTAACCTCTGGGGCGGGACCCGCTGGCGGTCCCGGCGAAACCGCTGAACAATCGTACGCTTCCCGTAATATCCCAGAAGCCTTCGCCGATGCGGCCCTAAAAAGTCATCCCTGTGTTCGGCCCTCGGTAGGCTCGGAAGGTGCCCGTCGGTGCGCTGCCCGGACGGCGGGCCACGAGGTGCTCAACGACAAGTGACCTGTTCGGTGGGGCAGCACCGGACGGGAACGGTTCGAAACGAAAAACAACGGAAGCGGGTTGTGCGGCGATGGGTAGCGCGGTGACGAGTGACCACTCCGCCAAGGGCGGTGCTACGGCGCTGATGCCCTACGACGAGGTACTGCGCGGGTACGAGCCGGTACTGGGATTGGAGACCCACGTCGAGCTGGGTACCCGCTCGAAGATGTTCTGCTCCTGCGCCACTACTTTCGGCGCCGAACCGAACACCCAGGTGTGCCCGGTGTGCCTGGCGCTGCCGGGTGCGCTGCCGGTGGTCAACAGCGCGGCAGTGGAGAGCGCGATCCGGCTCGGTCTTGCGCTGAACTGCTCTATCGCCGAGTGGTGCCGGTTTGCCCGGAAGAACTACTTCTATCCGGACATGCCGAAGAACTACCAGATCTCGCAGTACGACGAGCCGCTCTGCTACGACGGGTACCTCGACGTCACGGTGGACACCCCGGAAGGGCCGCGCGAGTTCCGGATCGGTATCGAGCGCGTCCACATGGAGGAGGACACCGGTAAGACGTCGCACGTGGGCGGGGCTGACGGCCGGATCCACGGCGCCGAGTACTCCACCGTCGACTACAACCGCGCGGGGATTCCGCTGCTGGAGATCGTCACCAAGCCGATCGAGGACGCCGGGGAGTGGGCTCCCCAGGTGGCCCGCGCCTATGTACGGGAGCTGCGTGACCTGATCCGCGCCCTGGGGATCTCCGACGTGCGCATGGAGGAGGGTTCGCTCCGCTGCGACGTCAACGTTTCGCTGAAGCCGCGCGGGAGCACGGAGTGGGGCACCCGGACTGAGACGAAGAACGTCAACTCGCTGCGTTCGATCGAGCGGGCGGTCCGCCACGAGATCGAACGGCAGGGCGGGGTCCTGTCCGCGGGCGGCCGCGTCGTGCAGGAGACCCGGCACTTCCAGGAGAGCACGGGAACCACTGTGGCGGGGCGCAGCAAGGAGGAGGCGCAGGACTACCGCTACTTCCCCGACCCTGACCTGGTGCCGGTCGCGCCCGACCGCGAATGGGTGGAGCAGCTCCGCGCCACCCTGCCGGAACTGCCTTCCGCGAAGCGGCGCCGGCTCAAGGCCGAATGGAACCTGACCGACAAGGAGCTGCAGGACCTCGTCAATGCGAACGCGGTCGACCTGGTCGAGCAGACTGTTGCCGCGGGCGCTCCCCCGGCTGAGGCGCGCAAGTGGTGGTTGAACGACCTGTCGCGGCGGGCCACGGAGACCGGTGTGGAGCTGAGCGAGCTGCCGATCACCCCGGCCCAGGTCGCCCGGGTCGTGGAGCTGGTTGCCGAGGGGTCGCTCACCAACAAGCTGGCCCGGCAGGTGGTCGACGGGGTGCTCGCAGGAGAAGGCGAGCCGGACGAGGTGGTGGAAGCCCGCGGGCTGCGGGTGGTCAGCGACGACGCTGCCCTGGGCGCGATCGTCGACCAGGCGATCGCGAACAACGCGGACGCCGCCGAGAAGGTCCGCAACGGCAAGATCGCCGCGGTGGGCGCCCTGGTCGGTGCGGTCATGCGGGAGACCAAGGGCCAGGCGGACGCGGGACGGGCACGGCAGCTCATCCTGGAGCGGCTGGGGGTCTCGGGCTGACGGAGGAGTGCTACGGCACGGGCCTCCACCGGGGATGACAGACATGTTGATCACCGAGAGTGATCAACATGTCACATATTCTCGCTATGCTCTCAACCTCCCCGTGACCTTGGTTGACTAGCGTGAGACAACCTGAAGAAGCCGTGAGAAGACCTCGCACCCCTATCGGGAGCGTGGTCTGCCTGGCCCCGCGGCCTTCGGGTGCGCAAGGTCGGGAGAGAGCGACGCAAGCCCGGCAGACCACCTGGACGTAGGTCCTGTCAGTGCACCGGGGCGCATCCCGGGACGTGAGCCCGAAGGACTCCACTGCCGTCAACGGAGGGGTGCCCATGGCTGCGGTCAACACCACCAGGAAAAGCCTCCGCAGAAGCGGAAGCGCCCTTCAGGGAGCCCTCCAGGCGAGGAGGGCGCCATGAAGGGCGGGACACGGGTATGGCTGAGCGCGATCCTGGGCTTGTTCCTGAGCTACGTGTTGGGCACCCTCGTCCGTGTCGGTGAGGTGCCCTTGACTGTATGGGCGGGGACGTGGCCCACAGCGGTGGCGGCCGCAGGAGCGGCAGCTGCACTGCTCTACGCTGCCCGCGCCCGGATGCGCGTCGAGGGTGCGGACGGCGACGTCCCGGACAGTGCCGGGGCGCTGCGGCTGTTCGGGTTCGCTGCCCTGGCCTGGTGTGCGGGGTCAATCACTTACGGGGTCACCGGCCTCCTCAACGCGGGCGCGTTCTCACTGACCTTCGGCGACCTGTTCTCCCTGGTGGCGCTGCCCCTGTTCACGGTGGGCTTCCTGCGGTTCGCGCCGCTGCCGCGACGCCCCCGGGCCCTGGTCCGGCATGTCACAGACAGCTACGTGTGCGCCGCCGCGGTGTTCAGCACCGTGTGGCTGGTGCTCTTCCAACCGCTCTACCAGGAGCTGGGCGGCAATGCGGGGGCCATGGCGTTCGCGCTGGTCTATCCGGTCACGGACATCGCCGTGGTGTGCCTGCTGGCGCCCCTGGTCCTCACCTCACCGCACAGCACCCGGCGCGCGGTGCTGCTCGCGATGGGCGCGTTCGTCACCATCTGCGCTGCCGACCTCATCGGGGCGGTGGGCCGACTGTCCGGGGAGGCGGTCGCGGGAGGAATCGAGTACCCGGTGCGGCTGCTGGGCTTCCTGCTGCTGGGCGCGATCCCGGCAGTGGTGAAGCGGAAGCCGGGAACGGCGCCCCGGCGGATCACCGGACGCGGCCTCTACCGGGTCGCCCCGGAGATCGCCGCGGTCACCGCGTTGAGCACGGCGGCCGTGGTCATCACCATTGCCGGGCTGCGCGCGGAAGGCATCGCCCCGGTGCTCCCGCTCACCGCGGGATCCGCGGTCCTCGTCCTCCTGGTGCGCATGGTCGGCTTGATGGACGAGACCACCGTCTTGGCGCGAATCGTGCAGACCCGGGAGCGACACCTGCACGATCTGGCGGAGCACAGCGGCGACATCATCGTGATCCTGGAAGAGGACTGCCGGATCTGCTACATGAGCCCGGGGGCGGGCGCCATGTTCGGGTACCGCGACGGCGATCCGCTGCTCGCGGAGCCGGTCACGTCGCTCGTCCACCCCGAGGACCTGCCCGACTTGGCCGCTGCCGCCGCCGAGCTGCGGAACGGGGCGGAGAGCGCGCGGGTGCGCGCCCGGGTGCGTGCCGCCGACGGCACCTGGCGGCACACCACGTCCACCGTCTCGGTATACGAACGCCCCGGTGAGCCGGTCCGGTTCCTGTTGACCACGCGCGACATCAGCGCCCAGGTGGAGCTGCAGAAGCAGGTCGACCACCTGACTTTCCACGACGGGGTGACCGGGCTGCCGAACCGCGCCTACCTCGAAGAGCGGGTCCGGGAGGTGCTGAGCGGGCACGCTGAGGCGGAGGGCGGCCGGGAACAGCCGGAGGTCGCCGTCATTTTCCTGGACCTGGACGGGTTCACCGCGGTCAACGACTCTGCGGGGCACGCGTTCGGCGACTACCTGCTCGCCCAGGTCGGACACCGGCTGCGCGCAGTTTTGGACACGGGTGACACGCTGGCCCGGTGGGGCAGCGACGAGTTCGTGGCGCTGGTGGAGGACCGTCCGCGGGCCGACAGCGTGGTCGACTTGGCCGAGCGGATGATCCAGGTGATCGAGGGCGAGCCTTTCCCGGTGGCGGACCGCGACGTGATCGTGACCGCCAGCGTGGGGGTCGCGTTCGCGGAGCCGGGGATCGACGGGGCGGAGCTGCTGCGCAACGCGGACATGGCGATGGCGCGGGCCAAGGAGCACGGCGGCGGCCGCGTCGAGGTGTACGCGGCGCACATGCACGCCCAGGTGGTGGAGCGGCTCGAACTGCAGACCGAGCTGCGGCAGGCGCTCGCGGAGCACGCGTTTGTCCTGGAGTACCAGCCGGTCGTCAGCTTGGAGACTTCCCAGGTGACCGCGGTGGAGGCGCTCGTGCGGTGGCGGCGGGCGGACGGGTCGCTCGTGCCCCCGGAGGAGTTCCTCGGCCCTGCTGAGGAGTCGGGGCTCATCGTCCCGCTGGGCGAGTGGATCCTGCGGGAGGCCTGCCAGAAGGTCGCGGTGTGGCGCGCCACGACAGGGTTGGACATCGGCTTGTCAGTGAACGTGTCGGCCCGGCAGGTGCTCTCCGCGGGGTTCGTGCAGAGCGTGGAGGAAGTGCTCGCGGAGAGCGGGCTCAACGCGGAAGCGCTGACCGTGGAGGTCGACGAGGAGGTCCTGCTGGAGAACCCGGTGGTCGCGGCGGAGCACCTCACCAAGCTGCGCGAGCTGGGGGTCCGGCTGGCCGTGGACGACTTCGGGATGGGCCACGCGTCCCTGTCCCATTTGCGGCGGCTGCGCGTGGACGAGATCAAGATCGACCCGTCGTTCGTCCGAGACTTGGACGCCGATGAGACGGTGACCCTGTTGACGCGGACTCTCATCCGCCTGGGCCAGGACCTGGGGGTGCAGGTGGTCGCTGAGGGGATCGAACACCCGTGGCAGTTGCGGCGGCTGCGGGAGATGGGGTGCGCCTACGGCCAGGGGTTCCTGGTGGGACGGCCGATGGACGCTGCCGGGGTGGAAGCCTTGGTGGGCGGCGAAACGAACGCCGCCGCGCTGTGAGATTCCCGGCACAGTCCGTCCACGGCGGCCGGAGAATGCCGGCGCTTACCCCAAGAAAGTCCAGGTCAGACGGGTGTGGGGGAGAGGGTGCCCATCAGGCGCCCCCGGTTCGAATAGCGGAGTGTGTATCTCACATTGTGAGACGAATGGGCGTTCTGTTTGACGTGACACCCTCAGCTCGGTCATTGTTGTTGACGTGCAGAGCAACTTTCTGATTCTCGTACTTGGTCAGCGCGCAGCCCGCTGACCGAGTCGACGCTGCGCGCTCCCCTCAACCGCTACGCGGTGGGGGTTTTTTTGTTGCCAGTCACGCGTTACCCGCCCTCTCCGAAGGATCTAGTGATGACCGAGCAGATGACCGGAGCCCAATCGCTCATCAGGGCGCTGGAGCATGTCGGCGTCGATGTCGTGTTCGGAATCCCTGGGGGGGCGATCCTCCCCGCCTACGACCCGCTGTACGACTCCACCAAGGTGCGCCACATCCTCATGCGCCACGAGCAGGGGGCCGGGCACGCAGCCGAAGGATATGCCTACGCCACGGGACGACCAGGGGTGTGTATCGCCACCAGTGGCCCCGGCGCGACCAACCTGGTGACCCCGCTTGCAGACGCCTACATGGACTCGGTCCCCGTGGTCGCGATCACCGGGCAGGTGGCCAGCCCGGCGATCGGCACCGACGCGTTCCAGGAAGCCGACATCTGCGGCATCACCATGCCGATCACCAAGCACAACTTCCTGGTCCGGGACCCCTCCAAGATCGCCAGCACCATCGCCGAGGCCTTCCACATCGCCTCCACCGGCCGTCCTGGCCCGGTCCTCGTGGACATCGCCAAGGACGCGCTGCAAGCACAGACCCGCTTCGAATGGCCGCAACGGCCCGAACTGCCCGGCTACCGCCCCGTCACCAAACCGCACGGTAAGCAGGTGCGGGAGGCGGCACGGCTGATCGCCGAAGCCAAACGCCCCGTGCTCTACGTCGGCGGCGGAGTGTTCAAATCGGGTGCGTCCAAAGAACTGCGTGTACTGGCTGAACTGACAGGGATTCCGGTCGTCACCACCCTCATGGCACTGGGCACCTTCCCCAGCAGCCATCCCCAGAACCTCGGCATGCCGGGAATGCACGGCACCGTCGCCGCGGTCGGCGCCCTGCAGCGCGCCGACCTGATCGTGGCGCTGGGCGCCCGGTTCGATGACCGGGTCACCGGCAAGCTCAGCTCGTTCGCCCCCCACGCCACCATCGTGCACGCCGACATCGACCCGGCCGAGATCTCCAAGAACCGGTACGCCGACGTGCCGATCGTGGGCGACTGCCGGGAGGTCATCGCGGATCTGATCGTGGCGGTCCGTGCCGACCAAGCCGCCGGACGCCAGGGCGACTACACCGCGTGGTGGGAGCAGCTCAACCGAATGCGCGAGACCTACCCGCTGGGCTACACCGAGCCGGAGGACGGTTCGCTCGCCCCCCAGTACGTGATCAAGCGCATCGGCCAGATCGTCGGCCCCGACGCCACCTACGTCGCCGGAGTGGGCCAGCACCAGATGTGGGCTGCCCAGTTCATCGACCACCAGCGTCCCGGCTCCTTCGTCAACTCGGGCGGCGCCGGAACGATGGGCTTCGCCATCCCCGCGGCCCTCGGCGCCAAGGTCGGCGACCCCGATCGGGTCATCTGGGCGATCGACGGCGACGGCTGCTTCCAGATGACCAACCAGGAGCTGGCCACCTGCGCGATCGAAGGCATCCCGATCAAGGTTGCGGTGATCAACAACGGCAACCTCGGTATGGTCCGCCAGTGGCAGACCCTGTTCTACGACGGCCGCTACTCCAACACCAACCTGCACACCGCGCCCACCCCCGAAGACGGGAAGGTGCGCATTCCGGACTTCGTCCGCCTCGCAGAGGCGTACGGTTGTGTCGGGCTGCGTTGCGACCGCGCAGAAGACGTGGACGCCACCATCGAGAAAGCCATGGCCATCAACGACGTGCCCGTGGTGATCGATTTCACGGTCCACCACGACGCAATGGTCTGGCCGATGGTCCCGGCTGGAGTCAGCAACGACGACATCCAGTACGCGCGCGACATGGCGCCTGAATGGGACGACGAGGAAGAATAGGAGAGGTTGACGAATGAGTCTGCACACGCTGTCCGTCCTGGTGGAGGACACGCCTGGAGTGCTCGCTCGCGTAGCCTCCCTGTTCTCCCGTCGCGGCTTCAACATCCACTCCCTCACGGTGGGACCCACCGAATATGAGGGGCTGTCCCGCATGACAATCGTGGTCAACTGCGACCGCCATCCCCTGGAGCAGGTGACCAAGCAGCTCAACAAGCTGGTCAACGTCATCAAAATCGTCGAGATGGACCCCGAGGCGTCGGTGCGTCGGGAACTGCTGCTCATCAAGGTCAAAGCCGATTCGAGCAACCGTTCCCACGTGCTGGAGACGGCCCAGTTGTTCCGCGCCAACGTCGTCGACGTGAACCCGGACGTGGTGGTCATCGAGGCCACCGGGCAACCGGAGAAGCTCCAAGCGCTGATCCGTAACCTGGAGCCGTTCGGGATCAAGGAACTAGTGAAGTCGGGAGTGGTGGCTCTCGGCCGCGGTCCCAGGTCCATCACTGACCGGTCGCTGCGCGTGGTCGAGCGCAGCGCCTGACCCTGTATCCCGGGGATTCCCGCCGGGGATTCCACAAGTCCCGGCGCGGCGGCGTCCGGCCCGGTTCCGCCCGTCGCGTCGTACGGACGACAGATCTCTCAGCAAGGAGTTAAGCCGAAGTGGCAGCACAGATGTACTACGACGACGACGCAGACCTGAATATCATCCAGGGGCGTACCGTCGCCGTCATCGGCTATGGCAGCCAGGGGCACGCGCACGCGCTGTCGTTGCGGGATTCCGGCGTCGACGTGCGGGTCGGGCTCCCCGAGAGCTCGAAGAGCCGGGCCAAGGCCGAAGAGGACGGCCTGCGGGTCGTCACACCGGCGGAGGCGGCCCAGGAAGCCGACCTCATCATGATCCTGGTGCCCGACCACATCCACCGCGACCTGTACGCCAACGAGATCGCCCCGCACCTCAACGAGGGCGACGCGCTGTTCTTCGGGCACGGTTTCAGCATCCGCTACGGCCTCATCACCCCGCCGGAGGGTGTGGACGTGGCGATGGTCGCCCCCAAGGGCCCGGGCCACCTGGTGCGCCGCCAGTTCGAGGCCGGCCGCGGCGTTCCCGTGCTGGTCGCCGTGGAGAAGGACGCCTCCGGTTCGGCCTGGGACCTGGCCCTCTCCTACGCCAAGGCCATCGGCGGCACCCGCGCCGGTGCGCTGAAGACCACCTTCAAGGAAGAGACCGAGACCGACCTGTTCGGCGAGCAGGCCGTGCTCTGCGGCGGCGTTTCCGAGCTGATCAAGGCCGGCTTCGCCACCCTGGTCGAGGCGGGCTACCAGCCTGAGGTGGCCTACTTCGAGTGCCTGCACGAGATGAAGCTCATCGTCGACCTCATGTACGAGGGCGGCATCTCCAAGATGTACTGGTCGGTGTCGGACAACGCCGAGTACGGCGGCTACACCCGGGGTCCGCGCGTCATCACCGAGTCCACCCGCGAGGAGATGCGCAAGATCCTCCAGGAGGTCCAGGACGGCACCTACGCCAAGGAGCTGGTGGAGGAGTTCGACAAGGGCCGTCCGAACTTCCTCAAGCGGCGTGAGGCCGAGCAGGGCGAGCAGATCGAGAAGGTCGGCACTGAGCTGCGCTCGCTGATGAGCTGGCTGAAGAACTGATCCGGCTACGG
The DNA here is from genome assembly GCF_017577275.1 of Thermobifida sp. Classification (NCBI taxonomy): domain Bacteria; kingdom Bacillati; phylum Actinomycetota; class Actinomycetes; order Streptosporangiales; family Nocardiopsidaceae; genus Thermobifida; species Thermobifida sp. The sequence goes on along the minus strand of NZ_PITY01000020.1, from coordinate 328,075 downwards.
CAGTCGCTCACGGGTCCCGGGTGTGTGACACTCCGGGACCCTCCTCGCGTGGAGGGGTGGTCCACACCAATCCCGGGACAGGGGGTCGGTTAAGCTGGATTCCTGTCACGGTAGAGCCACCCAGCGCTAGACTTCTCCTCGTTCTGGCGCCTGGCCGGAGCCGACGCCGGCAATGTCGTGGCTGCGACCGCAGTCGAACCCACACGCACTCCCTCTAAGGAATTCGTTGTGCCCAAGCCAGTCGTCCTGGTCGCGGAAGAACTTTCGCCCGCAGGAATCGCGCTGTTGGAAGAGGACTTTGAAGTCCGCCACGTCAACGGCGCCGACCGTTCCCAGCTCCTTCCCGCGCTCGCCGGAGTCGACGCGCTGATCGTGCGCAGCGCCACCAAAGTGGACGCTGAGGTGCTGGCCGCGGCGCCCTCCCTCAAGGTTGTGGCGCGTGCGGGCGTCGGACTGGACAACGTGGATGTCGAGGCCGCCACCAAGGCGGGCGTGCTCGTCGTCAACGCGCCCACCTCCAACATCATCAGTGCAGCGGAACAGGCCATCAACCTGCTCTTGGCCACGGCCCGCAACACTGCTGCTGCCCACGCGGCCCTCGTGCGCGGCGAGTGGAAGCGTTCCAAGTACACCGGCGTCGAACTGTACGACAAAACCGTCGGCATCGTGGGCCTGGGACGGATCGGCGTGCTCGTCGCCCAGCGGCTCCAGGCGTTCGGCACCAAGCTGATCGCCTACGACCCCTTCGTGCAGCCTGCCCGGGCCGCGCAGCTGGGGGTGGAGCTCGTCGAGCTCGACGAGCTGCTGGAGCGCAGCGACTTCATCACGATCCACCTGCCCAAGACGAAGGACACGATCGGCCTGATCGGCGAGGAAGAGCTGCGCAAGGTCAAGCCGACGGTCCGGATCATCAACGCTGCGCGCGGCGGGATCGTGGACGAGACGGCCCTCTACCACGCGCTCAAGGAAGGTCGTGTGGCCGGCGCTGGGCTGGACGTGTTCGCCAAGGAGCCTTGCACGGACAGCCCGCTGTTCGAGCTGGAGAACGTGGTGGTGGCTCCGCACCTGGGGGCCAGCACGCACGAGGCGCAGGAGAAGGCCGGGACCCAGGTGGCCCGGTCCGTCAAGCTTGCGCTCGCCGGCGAGTTCGTGCCGGACGCGGTCAACATCCAGGGCAAGGGCGTGGCCGAGGACATCAAGCCGGGGCTGCCGCTGACGGAGAAGCTCGGCCGTATCCTCGCCGCGCTCGCCGACGGTGCGATCACCCGGGTCGAGGTGGAGGTCCGGGGCGAGATCGTCGCCCACGACGTCAAGGTGATCGAGCTGGCCGCGCTCAAGGGCCTCTTCACGGACATCGTGGAAGAGGCTGTGACCTACGTGAACGCGCCTCTGGTAGCCAAGGAGCGCGGTATCGAGGTGAGCCTGACCACCGAGGAGGAGAGCCCCGACTGGCGCAACGTCATCACGGTGCGGGCCATCCTCTCCGACGGCCAGCGCGTGTCGGTCTCGGGCACGCTGACCGGGCCGCGCCAGTTGGAGAAGCTTGTCGAGGTCAACGGCTACACCATGGAGATCGCGCCCAGCGAGCACATGGCGTTCTTCTCCTACCACGACCGTCCCGGTGTGGTCGGCGTAGTCGGCCAACTGCTCGGACAGGCGCAGGTGAACATCGCCGGCATGCAGGTCAGCCGGGACAAGGAGGGCGGTGCGGCGCTGATCGCGCTGACCGTGGACTCGGCGATCCCCGACGAGACCCTCGAGACGATCTCCAAGGAGATCGGCGCCGAGATCAGCCGCGTGGACTTGGTTGACTGACCGGCAGCAGCGTGCCAGGGCCCGCTCCTTCGGAGGGGCCCTTTTCTTATGCCGGGCATCAGGGTGCTTTGTCCGGTATGGCGCTATTTTCCGGGCCCTGGACCGCCCTTTTAGTTGGGCGTCCGATATTCTGTCTTCCTAGCAGATAGCGTTGCGTGCCTGCTGGGCGACGGACCACGAGAACCGCCCGCGGCGCGAACGGTGTGCCACTACCTCACCCAGGACGTTGGCACTGCGGACCGGTCAGGTGATCCCACCGGAGGCGTTGTCACGCCGGACCCGGCCCCACTCCTCAAGCCCGGGAGTCCGGCTTCTCCACGCTCACCCATCGGGGCGTATGCCTGAACCCGATGGGTTCCCGGATCAGGAATCGAGGACTGACCATGGACGAAACCACGACTGCTGAAGCCAACGAGGCACGCGAAGCCGTGCAGCGCGCCCTGGACCGTCGAGACAACGGCGGCCCCACCGGCCACTGAGGGCCCGGTCCGTGCGCGGCCGACTCCCACTGGGCGGCGCGCCCTCCACCCGGGGGAAGGGTGCTGACCTCACCGACAACCCGCCTGCTTCGGTACTCTTGTCTCATCCCTGTTGTCGCTCGTCTCAACTCATGAGACACCGGGTCGCGTGTCCGCCGCTGGGAACCCGGCGTGTCGGCCGCACCGTGAAGACACCATCAGACTGAAGGCAGGCAAGGCTCCCTATGTCCGCTCGTACTGTGAAGCTGGCCGTGATCCCCGGTGACGGCATCGGGCCCGAAGTCGTTGCCGAAGGGCTCAAGGTCCTCTCCGCCGTCGCCCCCCGGCACGGACTCACCCTCGACACCACCGAGTACGAGTTGGGTGCCCAACGGTGGCATGCCACCGGTGAGGTCCTGCCGGACGCGGTCGAGGAGGAGCTGCGCCAGCACGACGCCATCCTCCTTGGAGCGGTCGGCGACCCCACGGTGCCCAGTGGAGTCCTGGAGCGTGGCCTGTTGCTGCGGTTGCGCTTCAACTTCTCGCACTACGTCAACCTGCGGCCGGTCCGGCTCTACCCGGGGGTGACCACCCCGCTGGCCGGTGTCGCACCCGAAGACATCGACATGCTGGTCGTGCGCGAGGGAACTGAGGGCCCCTACGCCGGCATGGGAGGCGTGCTGCGCAAGGGCACCCCCCACGAGATCGCCACCCAGGACAGCGTCAACACTCGTCTCGGTGTGGAACGCGTCGTCCGCTACGCCTTCGCCAAAGCCGCTGAGCGTCCCTGTCACAAGCTCACCCTGGTCCACAAGGACAACGTGCTGACCTACGCCGGCGAACTGTGGCAGCGCGTGGTCCGCGAGGTCGGCGCCGAATACCCCCAGGTCGAAGTCGACTACCTGCACGTCGACGCAGCCACCATGTTCTTCGTGACCCAGCCGCGGCGCTTTGACGTGGTGGTCACCGACAACCTCTTCGGCGACATCATCACCGACCTCGGCGCGGCCGTGGCCGGCGGTATCGGCCTGGCCGCTAGTGGCAACATCAACCCCGAGGGCGACTTCCCCAGCATGTTCGAGCCGGTGCACGGATCCGCACCCGACATCGCAGGACAGGGCAAGGCTGACCCCACGGCGACCATCCTGTCTGTCTCCCTCATGCTGGAACACCTGGGCTACGCCGACGCAGCAGCACAAATCGACCAGGCGGTAGCCGAGGACCTGCAGGAACGTGCTAAGAACGGTGGAGTCCGCTCCACCACCCAGATTGGCGACGACATCGCTCAGCGAGTAGCGGAGCAGGGCTAGGCGGACACCACCGCTCATGCCCTGCTGTTCACGCGCGGCGCGGCTGAGCACCAGTACCCCTTGATGCGACGGGCGCGCCCATGGCGCGCCCGTCGCCGTGTCCACGGTTTTGGGTCTGGCTCTGGCTCCGGGTGCGTCGTTTCCGTCACACTAGAGTCCTCGGGACGGCAGCGTCGCCGTTCCGACGTATCCGAGAGGATCGGCAGCACATGAGCAACGGCACCACCACAAGCGGGTTGACGTTCGATATTCGACTCTCCACCGAGCGGAAGACCCCGCAGGAGCGAGAGGCGATCCTGGAAAACCCCGGGTTCGGCAAAGTGTTCACCGACCACATGGTGACCATCCGCTACACCGCAGACCGCGGCTGGCACGATGCCCGACTCGAGCCCTACGGGCCGCTGTCGCTGGACCCGGCCACCTCAGTCCTGCACTACGCCCAGGAGATCTTCGAAGGGCTCAAAGCGTACCGCCACCCCGACGGCAGCATCGCCTGCTTCCGGCCGGAAGCCAACGCCGCACGGTTCAACTCCAGTGCGAAGCGCATGGCGATGCCGGAACTTCCCGAAGAACTGTTCCTGGGGGCGATCGACACCCTGCTCACCTACGACGGCGACTGGGTCCCCACCCAGGCTGACACCAGCCTGTACCTGCGCCCCTTCATGATCTCCACCGACGTCGGCCTGGGCGTCAACAGCCCGTCCAGCAGCTACCTGTTCGTGCTGATCGCTTCCCCGTCCGGCGGCTACTTCGCCAACGGGGTCAAACCGGTCACCGTGTGGCTGTGCGAGGACTACACGCGGGCTGCGCCCGGCGGAACCGGTGCGGCCAAGTTCGGCGGCAACTACGCGGCCAGCTTCCTGGCCCAGGCCCAAGCCGTCGAACAGGGCTGCGACCAGGTCGTCTGGCTGGACGCAGTGGAACACCGCTGGGTGGAGGAGATGGGCGGCATGAACCTCTTCTTCGTCTTCGGTTCCGGAGAGAACGCCCGCCTCCTCACCCCTGAACTGACCGGCACCCTCCTGCCCGGCATCACCCGTGACTCGCTGCTGAAGCTCGCCCCCGACCTCGGCTACCCGGTGGAAGAGGGGCGGATTTCTACCGACGAGTGGCGGGAGGCCGCGGCCAGTGGAGAGCTCACCGAGGTGTTCGCCTGCGGTACTGCCGCCGTCATTACCCCCGTCTCGCACGTGAAGAGTCGGCAGGGCGAGTTCCAGATCGGTGACGGCACCCCCGGCCCCATCACCATGCGCCTGCGGGAGGAGCTCGTCGGCCTGCAGTACGGCACCCGCCCCGACTCCCACGGCTGGATCCGCAAGTTCGGCCGCTAATGGGCGCGGGTGAGCGAACCGGCCATAAGCCCAGCACACCGGTGTGACGATCCTGGGGTTTCCCGAGCTACCCCCGCTCGGGAAACCCCAGGTGCATGTGGGGCCTGGGTGCACCCAGAGAACAAGATGTGGCACACTTGGTGCTATGCCGCCTCAGGCGATCATTATCGTGAGGCGCGCTGGCTGAAACGGACCCCGCCAGCGCGCAGACCTCTCGTGTCCACGAGAGGTCTTTTTTGTTGGCGGGAGCGGGTCGGCCACCAGGTGACACAGACCAGACCCGGGAGTTCCCACATGCTGGACGACAGTTTCCACGTATTCGACACGACCCTGCGTGACGGCGCTCAGCGCGAAGGCATCAACTTCACCGTCGCCGACAAACTTGCGGTCGCGAAGCTGCTCGACGAGTTCGGTGTGGGTTTCATCGAGGGCGGCTGGCCCGGCGCGAATCCGAAGGACACAGAATTCTTCCGACGGGCCCAAACAGAACTGTCCCTCAAACATGCGCAGCTCACCGCGTTCGGCTCGACCCGGCGGGCGGGAACCACGGCTGCGAAGGACCCCCAGGTGCTCGCGTTGCGCGACTCCGGGGCGCCCGTCGTCACCCTCGTGGCGAAGAGCGACGACCGGCACGTCGAACTGGCGCTGCGCACCACGCTCGAGGAGAACCTCGAGATGATCGCGGACACGGTCTCCTTCCTGCTGGGCCAGGGACAGCGCGTCTTCGTTGACTGCGAGCACTTCTTTGACGGGTACCGGCACAACCCCGAATACGCACTCCGTGTGGTGCGCACCGCGGCCGAGGCGGGGGCCTCCGTGGTGGTGCTGTGCGACACCAACGGCGGCATGCTGCCGTCCGACGTCTTCCAGATCGTCAGCGAAGTCCGCGAAGCCACCGGGGCCCGGCTGGGCATCCACGCCCAGGACGACTCGGGGTGCGCCGTGGCCAACACGCTGGCCGCGGTCGACGCGGGCGCCACCCACGTCCAGTGCACCGCCAACGGGTACGGGGAGCGGGTCGGCAACGCCAACCTGTTCTCGGTCGTCCCCGCCTTGGTGCTCAAACGCGGCCGCAATGTGCTGCCCGAAGGCTGCCTGCGCGAGATGACCCGGGTGTCCCAGGCCATCGCCGAGATCGCGAACATCGCTCCAGCCACCCACCAGCCCTACGTCGGCATCTCCGCCTTCGCCCACAAGGCCGGGCTGCACGCTTCTGCGATCAAGGTGGACCCGGACCTCTACCAGCACATCGACCCGGCGCTGGTCGGCAACGACATGCGCATGCTGGTCTCCGACATGGCCGGGCGGGCCTCGGTGGAGCTGAAGGCGAAAGAGCTCGGCGTGGACTTGTCCGGCGACCGCGAGACCCTGGGCCGGATCGTGGAGCGGGTCAAGGACATGGAGATGGCCGGGTACAGCTTCGAAGCGGCCGACGCCTCCTTGGAGCTGCTGCTGCGCGAAGAGATCGGCCAGCCGGTGCGGTACTTCGAAGTGGAGTCGTGGCGCACTATCTCCGAGCGGCGCCCCGACGGGTCCAGCGCCAGCGAGGCCACGGTGAAGCTCTACGTCAAGGGTGAGCGGGTGGTGGCAACCGGGGAAGGCAACGGTCCGGTCAACGCCCTGGACCGGGCACTGCGCTCGGCGCTGGAGAGCGTCTACCCCGACCTGGCCACGATGGAACTAGTCGACTACAAGGTCCGCATCCTGGAGGGCACGTCCGGAACGGACGCGGTCACCCGGGTGCTCATCGACTGCAGTGACGGGCAGGGCGAGTGGACGACGGTCGGAGTGGGTGAGAACGTCATCGAGGCGTCGTGGACGGCGCTGGAGCAGGCCCTCACCTACGGGCTGCTGCGCCGCGGCTACACCCAGCAGTGACGTGGCGGGCAGCCGGGACAGGGCGCTGCCCGGCTGCCCTTGCCGCGCGGGCGGCCCCTGACCCTGGTCAGGGGCTCACCCACCCGTTCTTCTCACACCCCTGCAGCCCGAACGTCTGCTGCTGCATGACTGGCGCGGGTTCCCCGGGGGCAGGGCAGTCCACGTGGCCGTAGCCGAGCGCGTGGCCGACTTCGTGGTTGATGACGTAGGCGCGGTAGGTCTCCAGGTCGCCGTCGAAGTGCGGCACGCCGGACACCCAGCGGTTCTGGTTGATCATCGCGCGTTCCCCGGAGAAGCAGGAGACGTAGCCGTTGGTCTGCAGTGGCGCGCACTGCTGGTCTACGGTCTCGGGGGAGGCGAGGGTGACCCGGAAGTCCACTGGTTCTTCGTCGACCCGCTGGAAGGCCAGCGTGCCGTCGTGGGTCCAGCTTCGGGGGTCGCTGAGCACGTGCTCGACCGCTGCAGCGAAGTCGGCGGGGTCTCCGGGAAGCCCTTCTTCGACCTCCACCAGGTAGCGCAGGAGCGTGCCTTCGCCGACGACCTCCCCGTCACCTTCGACGACCCGCAGTTCTCCGCTTGCGCTGGGCACCTCTTCGACCACGGAGCGCAGCAGTGGGGGTACCGGGGACGGCGAGGGCTCCGGCGTCATGGGAGAACTGCTGCCCTGCGAGGTGGCGGGGACCACGGATGCCGGGTCCGACGGTTCCCACGGGAGCACGTTGGCCGAGACCATCCCCACGCCTGACAGCGCGACAATCAGCCCCGCGATAGTCCCCACTGGCAGTTGACGCCGTCGATGTCGACCGGTACGGCGTGGTCGTCCTGCCTTCTGCGCAGTCATGGACACGATCGGCCTTTCTCAAGAATCGCAAATTCCATCATTGCAGATCAAAAGGGGTGCGGGGGAGAAGAAAAGGGATGAAGGGGGTGGGCGGCCCCCGGTGAAGAACCGAGGGCCGCACCGGGATCAGTCCTGGGCCTGGACGTGCTGGACGACTTCGAAGGACCAGAGTTCACTCGCGGACGCGGCCGGGCCGCCCTGGCTGCTGCGGCGGGAGTCTTCAGAGGCCTGGGCGTGTCCGCGCTGGAAGGCCTCGCTGTTCAGCCAGTTCTGGTAGTCCTCTTCGGAGCGCCAGCGCGTGTAGACGATGTACTTGTCGGTCCCGTCGACGGGACGCAGCAGTTGGAACTCCTCAAAGCCGGGCTGGTTCTCCACGAGGCCTGCGCGCTTGGCGAAACGCTCCTCCAGGGTGGCGCCGGCACCGGGAGGAACCGTCAGCACATTGAATTTCACCACACTGGCCATGGTGATACCTCTCGTTGATGGTGGGTTGGGTTCCGGCCCACGAAGCCATAGGCCGGACTGCGGCCCAACCTAATGCAGGGATGGGAGAGGACCGTTTCGGGGCAGTCTTTCTCGGCGTTTCCGGGTGCTAGGGCGACGTGACCGACATCGCCGGAATAGGCCGACCCGTGCCCCTTGCGGCTGGGGCACGGGTCGGCATAAAAGCGGCGCCCGCCCACGGGGAGTGGACGGGCGCCGTCTCCGGCTAGGAGGTGCTGATCAGTTCCTCGTTGAGGCTGTCAGCCGTTGCCTCACTCCGCTTTACAGAGGCGGGTAGGCGTTGGCCAGCAGCTCGCGGAACTGGGCAGAGAACCAGTGGCCGGAGATGGGGGCGTTGGGCAGCGCACCCGAGGGGTTGTTGCCGTTGCGGGCGTTGCCCTGGTAGGTCGGGTCGCACATGCGGTCGAAGCCCTTGCCCTCGTCGTTCGGGATCTCCTCGCTGGCGCCGTCGGACTCACCCGGGGGCTTCACCCAGACGTAGGCGTCAACACCGGGAGCCGGGTTGACCGTGGGCCGCTCGCCGAGGCCCGCACCGGCCTGGTTGCACCAGTTACCGGGGTGGATACGGCGGTCGATACGGCTCTCGTCAACGTAGGTGTTGAGGTCGGTGGAGGAGCTCGGTCCGGTCGGACGGTCCGGGCCACCCCAGCCGTTGCGGGAGGTGTCGATGAGCATACCGATGTCGGACCGGAAGCCCTTGGCGATCAGGGCCTGACGCAGGTCCTGGACGAAGGAGAGCTCGTCGACGTACTGGTTCCAGTCAACCCACTTGGACTGGCGGATGAGCTGGCCGTTAACGGTGCCGTTGACGTCCAGGTACGGCTCCACAGTGGCCGAGTAGTTGGCCGTGTTGGAGATGAAGCCGTGCACGTAGTCCACGGTGGAGCCGGAGGCGTTGGCGGCCTCGTAGAAGATGTCCACCGAGGGGCCGAAGTTGGAGTCCCAGCCGATCCAGCCGTGGTGGGCGGCGTCGATGTAGTTGTAGACGTTCGGGATCTCGCCCAGCTTGCGGAGGGCGTAGCCGACACCGTTGACGTAGCCGCCGTTCTGCTTCATGTAGGCGCAGAGCTCGGTGCCGCCGTCCCCGCCCACGTTGGTGACGAGGTTGGGCAGGGAGTCGATCTCGATGATGGCGACGATCCGCAGGTTCTCGTAGTCTGCGAAGTCCCACATGATGTCGGCGATCGGGTCGATGTACTCGCTCTTGTAGCGGTCGAGTTCATCGGGACCCAGCTCACCGTTGGAGGCCAGCGCGGCGCAGTCGCGGCCGGGCAGGTTGTAGATGACGACCTGGATGGTCAGCGGGTCGCCACCGGACTGGCGGACGGCCTCCTCCAGGTGGTCGCGCAGACCCATGGAGCCGGTGGTCGGGCTGTCGTTGCCCTCGATGGCGCCGATACGGTCCAGCCAGACAGCGGTGGACTCGTTGGCGACCGCGGAACCGCCCGGCTCAGCGGCGGCCTTGGCCGACCAGACCGGGTTCACGTACAGCTTGGCGCCCTCGAACGGGTTGTCGACCTTCTCGCCGGGGTTGGTGGGCGGGTTGGTCGGGCCGCCCGGCTCATCCGGGTCTGTGGGGCTGGGGGAAGGGCTGGGGGAGGGGCTGGGCTCGGGGTCGGGGTCGTCCGAGCCGTCGCAGGTAACCCCGTTCAGCTTGAAGGAGGAGGGGATGTCGTTGCTGCCCGAGTAGGAGCCGTTGAACCCGAACTCAACCGTTCCGTTGGCCGGGATGGAGGCGTTGTACGGGGCGTTGCTGACCGACACGTGCTGCCCGGACTGGGTGTAGGTCCCGTTCCACAGGTTGGTCACCTGCTGGTTGCCGGGGAAGTCCCACTCCAGGGTCCAGCCGTTGATCGCACTGCCGAGGTTGGTGATGGTGACGTTGGCGGTGAACCCGGTACCCCAGGAGTTGACCGTGTAGTCCACCGAGCAGCCGGCGGCGTTGGCCGGAGCAGCGAACGCCACCATAGAGGCGCCAAGCGCCAGTCCAGAGGCGGCTGCCAGGCCGCGCCGCATCCACGAACGTCTGTTCGTGGCACGAACTTTACTCATATCGGTGTCTTCCTTGGTTGGAGGATGTTCTCTCGCAAGGGGATGGTCGAGAACCGGACGCTGCAGTGTTCAGCCGACCGGTCGGCGTGGTTGCGCGGACGACGGCCGGGCGCCCCGGAGGGGAGCGGGGGATGGTGAACACTGCTGCCTCCGTTTGAGCGCTGGGAGAGTGGCGTCGGACGGTTGGTTGTGTGGGAGTTCTCCCGAAGGCTGGGAGCGCTCCCACTTAGGGACTTAAAGCAGGGTCGAAAATGCGTGTCACACGACGAGCCCTACCGTGACGCCATTCACGTCCCAGTGTGACTAGCGGCACGGGAGCGCTCCCAAAAGAGAGTAGCCACTTCATGACCGGTTGTAAATACCGCGTTAAATGGGCTTTTGTGACGGGGGTCGGAAACAGGCCGTGGCGGAGCCATCTCGCGGGGTGCTTTCCCCCCTCCGACGGGACGCGCAAGGATGGTGACGGAACGGAACAGGAAACGGTCTCAGGGCTCGCGCAAGAAAAACGGACCGAAATTCGGTTCTCGGTAGCCTGGGGGAACTAACCGCACCTGAAATGATGAGGGGGAATCCCGTGCGTATCGCGAGATTCTCGGCCGGTGATGACGTAGGTTTCGGCTTGGTCGATACCGACGATGAGGGCAACCAGTTCGTCACCCGGATGAAGAGCCACCCGTTGGTGGGGCCGATCCAGCTCACCGGAGAACGCACCAAACTCGAAGACGTGCGGCTGCTCTCCCCGATCCTGCCCACCAAGATCGTGTGCATCGGCAAAAACTACGCCGACCACATCGCGGAGATGGGAGGCAGCGCTGAGGACGAACGGGACCCCAAGGAGCCGGTCGTCTTCCTCAAGCCCTCCACCGCCGTGGTCGGGCCCAACGACCCCGTCTTCCACCCGAAACTCTCCTCGCGGGTGGACTACGAGGGAGAACTGGCTGTGATCATCGGCCGGCTCTGCCGGGAGGTGCCGGCCGAACGCGCCAAGGACGTCATCTTCGGCTACACCATCGGCAACGACGTCACCGCCCGCGACCTGCAGCAGGCCGACCACCAGTGGACCCGCGCCAAGGGGTTCGACTCGTTCTGCCCGCTCGGACCGTGGATTGAGACCGGGCTCAGCGTTGAGGAAGCCTCGCAGCTGCGCATCACCACCACCGTGGACGGGGAGGTCCGCCAGGACGGCAACACCGGGCAGATGATCCACAGCATTCCCGAGATCATCTCCTACGTGAGCTCTTTCATGACGCTCCTGCCGGGGGATGTGATCCTCACCGGCACCCCCGCAGGGGTCGGACCGGTCCGGGTAGGCCAGCGGATGACCGTGGCGATCGACCGGATCGGGGAACTGAGCAACCCGGTGGTGGCCCGCGACTGAGCCGCTGCCGGCCCGCAGCACTGCGGGGAGGCGCACCGTCGTGCGGTGTGCAGGAAGCCCGCACCGACACACCGCATCCGCAGGAGCAGCCGGGGCCGCGCTGTCCGTGGATGCCCCTCGCCGCCGCAGGCCTCACACGCGTCGGACCCGTGGCCCCATCGTGCCTTGCGGAGGCACCCGTCTGGGCCACGGGTCCAGGGCGACGACGCCGACTAGCTGTAGGAGGCGCGGTAGGAAAGCCGCCGGAGCAGGACCTCCGCGGGACCGCGCTGGCCAGCCCGTTCCTGCAGGTAGGAGAGGAGCACCGTGACCAGCCACACCCCGGTGGCGAACAAGGCCATGGTGGCGCTGTGCAAGTGGGCGCCCAGCCCCAGGCCCCAGGCCGTCAGGACGGGGGCGCAGAGCACCGACTGGGCGAGGTAGCACGACAGAGAGCGTTTGCCCACCGCGGTGAGAGCCGTGAGCACGGGGCCGCGGCTGGTGCGGCGGCTGAGACGGTGCGCGATGAGGCCGAACAGGGCGACGTAGCCTAGCCCGGTAGCGATCCCCGTCGTCGAAGCGATCGAGGCCACTGCGACGCTCTCCTCCGCAGACAGGGACAGGATGCCGACGTGGTCCAGAGCGTGCAGCAGTCCGGTGAGCCAGCCCAGCGGGATGCCCACGGCAGCGGTGATGCGCAGCAGGCGCAGGTGGTTGCCGGGCTCCTCCAGGATGCGGCGGCGGGCAGCCCAGAAGCCCAGCAGGATCGCGATCGGGACACTGATGGTCAGCAGTCCTTGGCCGACCACCAGGAAGGCCCAGACCTGGATCCGGAGCACCATGGAGGCGAGGTAGTTCTCTTCGGCGTTGAGCTCACTGGACGGGAACCACGAGGGGGAGCCGGACTCTGCGGGCTCTGCGGGCGCGGCGCCTTCCGGCGCGACGATGAAGGCCAGCACGGACAGCGCGGTCAAGGCCGCGAGGAGCCCGGTGAAGATGCCGGACCAGACGAGCAGGGTCCGGTCGGTGCGGCGGAGGAAGAGCCAGCCGAAGATGAGACCGGCGAAGCCGTAGGCGCCGAGGACGTCCCCCAGCCACAGCAGTGCGGCGTGGACGAAGCCGAACACCAGGAGCCACAGGTTGCGACGGCGTAGCAGGGCGCGTACGTCCCGCTCCGTAGCTCCAGCGGCCCGCTGCCGGAGCCACAGTTGCACCATGCCGTAGCCGAATAGGAAGGCGAATATGGGGTAGGTACGAGCGTCCACCGCGGTGATGAGCACGCCTTGCACGATCCGGTCGAGGAGCGAGCCGTCGGAGGGGTGGATGCTCAGCTCGCCGGGGCTCGCGGCCCACAGGTACCAGGTCGAGTTGGCGAGCACGATGAGCAGCAGCATGAAGCCGCGTGCCAGGTCGGGCGCCAAGGCGCGCTCCCCGGGGCGGACCGGGCCTCTCAGCGACGGGGGAGCAGGCTGGGCGGGAGCGGTCGACTCCCGGGGCTCGTGGGTACCCGCGTCGTCGGATGTCGGTGGTCCGGTGGGGTCGTGTCCGGTCATGATTCCCCTTCCCCCGTCGGTCAGACGGCAGCTATTGTCTCCGAGCTAAACGGACATAGCGGGCGCACGTTCAGAAATCCATTTTTATATAGATTGCGGCGGCGTGTCCCGGTCTAGGGAAGCCTTCGCGGAAGACAGCGGCCGCTTGGAGCGCTATCGATGCTGGTCACAGCGGTGCAGTGGGACGCTGGCGCAGTTCTGATTGCGGAGGAGAGAAAACAGGGAAACCGAGGAGAAAACGATTCTGTTGCGCCTGCGGATAACCGAGAGGCCGCAGCGTTTTCTTGATGTTTTCTGACAATTTCCGTTCCGGTGCCCCGCTGGCACCACGTGTCACCTACTCCGAGACAGGAGCGGTGGCCAACGACCGCGGCCGCGGCATCCCGACGCTGAGGACAGGCCCAGCCCTGGCTTGCGGGCCGCCGCACCGCCCGGAGGCGGGACACCGCGGGCAGTTCGTTGCATACCGGCGCGGGCGACGCCCCTCGATAGGCTGAACTCCGTGACTGACAAGGCTATTCGTACCCGCTTCGCGCCCTCTCCGACAGGGATGTTCCACGTGGGCGGCGCGCGTTCGGCGCTGTTCAACTGGGCGCTCGCCCTGCAGCAGCCGGAAGGCAAGTTCGTGCTCCGGATCGAGGACACCGACGCCGCGCGCAACCGCCCCGAATGGACCGAGGGCATCCTGCGCGCCCTGTCCGCGCTGGGAATCGACGAACGCGACCCGCACTTCGAAGGGCCCTACTTCCAGTCGGCCTACGCCGACAAGCACCGGGAGGTCGCAGAGGAGCTCTACCGCAAGGGCCGCGCCTACTACTGCGACTGCACCCGGGAACAGATCCAAGAGCGGCGGGGCAACCCCCACCTCGGCTACGACGGGTACTGCCGGGACCGAGGGCTGGAGCCGGGGCCGGGCCGGGCCCTGCGCTTCCGGGTACCCGAGGGCGGGCCCACCGTCGTGGACGACAAGATCCGCGGCCGGGTGGAGTTCGACCACAGCGCGATCGAAGACTTCGTGATCGCGCGCTCGGACGGCTCCCCGCTGTTCGTCCTGGCGAACGTGGTGGATGACGTGGAAATGGCCATCACCCACGTGGTCCGCGGCGAAGAGCACCTGTCCAACACGCCCAAGCAGCAACTGCTTTGGGAGGCGCTGGGCCAGACTCCGCCGGTCTGGGCCCACCTGCCGGTGATCGTCAACGAGAAACGGCAGAAGCTGTCGAAGCGCCGCGACAAGGTAGCGCTCGAGGACTACCTCGCCGAAGGCTACTTGCCCGAGGCGATGGTCAACTACTTGATGCTGCTGGGCTGGGGCCCGGGCGACGACCGGGAGATCATGCCGTTCTCCGAAATGGTGCCGCTGTTCCGGCTGGAGGACGTCAACAGTTCGAGCGCGTTCTTCGACGAGAAGAAGCTGCGCGCGTTCAACGGCGAGTACATCCGCGCGCTCGACACGACCGAGTTCGTGGAGCGGTGTGCGCCCTGGCTGGGATCGGAGAAGGCGCCCTGGCCGGCGGAGAACTTCGACGCCCAGGTGTTCGAGGCCGTGGCGCCGCTGGCGCAGACCCGGATCTCGGTCCTCAGCGAGATCGTCTCCTACGTGGACTTCCTCTTCCTGGACCGCCCCGTGGAGGACGAGAAGAGCTGGGCCAAGGCCATGAAGCCGGGGGTGGGTGAGGAGATGCTCACCGCGGCCTTGGAGCGGTTCTCCGACCCGAACCTGGAGTGGCGGGCCGAGCCGCTCAAGGCTGCCTTGGAGGAGGTTGCCGCGGCACAGGGGCTCAAGCTGGGCAAGGCCCAGGCGCCGGTCCGTGTCGCCGTCACTGGACGCACGGTGGGGCTCCCCCTGTTCGAGTCGCTGGAACTGCTGGGCCGGAGCCGGGTCCAGGAGCGTCTCCGCGCGGCGTTGGAGAAGCTCAAAGCTGCTGGTGAGTGAGCCCGGGGTGGGGCGGTGGAGCGCCGCCCCACCGGCTTTGCCGGGTATCCGTTCGCACCTGCGCAAAATGTTCGCTAGAGTTATGCATGGCCGCGGGGAGCGGATCCAAAGGAACCGGTCCCTCGTGAGCACTGGGGTATGGTGTAATTGGCAGCACGACTGATTCTGGTTCAGTTAGTCTAGGTTCGAGTCCTGGTACCCCAGCGGTGGTCCTCCTCGGAAGATTTTCCGCGTTGAACCTCCACCACGGCTTTGAGTTGTCCACGGCCCCCGTCGTCTAGCGGCCTAGGACGCCGCCCTCTCAAGGCGGTAACGCCGGTTCAAATCCGGTCGGGGGTACCACACGGGGAAGCCCCGCCTCACGTGAGGCGGGGCTTCCCCGTTTTCTCCCTCCCTGCCTCTCAGGTGGCGCAGGAAGCCGCACCTGTGCCGCGCAGCCGGGTCTCGGGACGTGTGAGGGCGCGTCCACCGGGCACAGGCCCGAAGAGCGCAGCGCGACACTGGAGAGGGCACAGCCATGGGGAGACGAGTGTGGGCAGCAGCGGCCGTGCTCCTACTGGCCGCGGGATGCACCACGGATACGGGGCAGGCCCCAGGCCCTGCGACCCCGTCCGCCGCACAGTCCACGGAAGGCCACGCCAGCGTGGGGGAGGCGACCACGGTCGCCTCCGGGCTGCACGTGCCCTGGGCGGTGGCGTTCCTCCCCGACGGCGCGGCACTGGTTTCAGAGCGCGATTCGGGGCGCGTCCTCCGAGTTGCTCCGGACGGCGCCGTCGCCGAGGCGGGGACCGTACCGGGAGTCGTCCCGCAGGGGGAGGGCGGTCTGCTCGGGCTCGCGGTCTCCCCGGACTTCGCCACAGACTCGCTGGTCTACGCCTACCTCACCACCGAATCAGACAACCGGATCATCCGCATGCCCTACGACCCGGAACGCGGATTCGGCACGGCAGAGGTCGTCGTGGACGGTATCCCCAAAGCCGACCTGCACAACGGCGGGCGGATCGCGTTCGGCCCCGACGGGACGCTGTACGCGGGAACCGGTGACGCGGGCCGCCCCGAGCTGGCCCAGGACACGGACTCCCTGGCCGGGAAGATCCTGCGGATGACCCCGGACGGCGCGCCCGTTGCCGACGCCCCTTTCGGCAACCTCGTGCACAGCTACGGGCACCGCAATGTGCAAGGACTGGCCTGGGATGAGGACGGCACCCTGTACGCCACCGAGTTCGGGCAGAACACGGTCGACGAGGTGAACGTGATCGTCAAGGGCGGCAACTACGGGTGGCCGGAGGTGGAGGGGATCGGCGGTGCTCCCGAGTACACCGACCCGGTGGTCACCTGGAGCACCGAGGAGGCGTCCCCCAGCGGGGCAGCGATCGCGGGCGGGGCGCTCTGGGTGGCCGCACTGCGCGGCGAACGCCTGTGGCGGGTACCGCTCACCGGGGACGCCGCAGAGCCGGTCCGGGCCCCGGAAGCGCTCCTCGTCGGCGACTACGGCCGGCTGCGCGCGGTCGAAGCTGAACCGGGCGGGCAGGCGATCTGGGTGACGACCAGCAACCGGGACGGCCGGGGAGACCCGGACGCCGACGACGACCGGATCCTGCGCCTTCCGCTGGACACCGGGTCGTAGTCCTTGGCCGCGGCCGGTCCAGGCAACCCGGGTCAGGTGTGGCGCAGCGCTTCGCTGATCTTGTTTGCGGCCGCGAGTACAGCGGGGGCGTGCAGCCGGCCTGGGGAGCGGGTCAGCCGTTCCAGCGGACCGGAGACGGAGACCGCGGCGATGATGCGCCCGCTCGGTGCGAAGACCGGCGCGGACACGGAGGCGACCCCCGGCTCCCGTTCGCCTACACTCTCTGCCCACCGGCGGCGGCGCACCTGGGCCAGGGTCGCCGCGGTGAAGTGCGCGCCGCGCAGCGTGCGGCGGATCCGCTCAGAGTCCTCCCAGGCCAGCAGGACCTGGGCGGCTGAGCCCGCGGTCATGGGAAGCTCACTGCCCACCGGGACCGTGTCGCGCAGTCCGCTCATGCGTTCCGCGGCGGCCACGCACACCCGGACGTCCCCTTGACGGCGGTACAGTTGCGCGCTTTCCCCCGTGTGGTCGCGCAACTGGGCGAGGATCGGGGTGGCGACGGCCAGCAGCCGGTCCTCCCCGGTGGCGATGGACAACTCGGTGATCCGGGGCCCCAGGATGAAGCGCCCTTGGCTGTCCCGAGCGACCATGCGGTGTCGCTCCAAGGCGACCGCCAGCCGGTGCGCTGTAGGCCGTGACAGTCCCGTGAGCCGTACGAGCTGGGCGAGGGACGCGGGACCGGATTCCAGGGCGGTGAGGACGGACATGGTCTTGTCCAGCACACCTACCCCGCTGGATGGGCTAGAGTTGTCCATGGCTTGATATTGCCGTCTCGCTATTTGGAATGCAAATCCGCCAGCCCGTACGTGCGGACCGCGCGGGGAGGATGTCCGCGCCGGTCGCCGAGGGGATCGGCGTACGGCGGCGAGAACCCCACGACAATCATCGAGACGCGAGGAGGCGTCCATGGCCCGCACGATGGCCGAAAAAGTCTGGGAGGAGCACGTCGTCAGGCGAGCCGAGGGTGAACCCGACCTGCTCTACATCGACCTGCACCTCATCCACGAGGTGACCAGCCCTCAGGCGTTCGAAGGGCTCCGCCTGGCCAACCGGAAGCTGCGCCGCCCGGACCTCACCATCGCCACCGAGGACCACAACGTCCCCACCGAGAACATCTTCCTGCCGATCGCTGACCCGGTGTCGCGCACCCAGGTCGAAACCCTGCGCAAGAACGCCGCGGAGTTCGGGGTGCGCCTCCACCCGATGGGCGACATCGACCAGGGCATCGTGCACGTCATCGGCCCGCAGCTGGGCCTCACCCAGCCGGGGATGACCATCGTCTGCGGCGACAGCCACACCAGCACGCACGGCGCGTTCGGCGCGCTGGCCTTCGGCATCGGTACCAGCCAGGTCGAGCACGTCATGGCCACCCAGACGCTGCCGATGACGCCGTTCAAGACCATGGCGGTCAACGTCGAGGGCAAGCTCAAGCCGGGGGTGACCGCCAAGGACATCATCCTCGCCGTGATCGCTCAGATCGGCACCGGCGGCGGCCAGGGCCACGTGATCGAGTACCGGGGCGAGGCCATCCGGTCGCTGTCCATGGAAGCCCGCATGACCATCTGCAACATGTCGATCGAGGCGGGCGCCCGGGCCGGCATGATCGCCCCCGACCAGACCACTTTCGACTACCTCAAGGGCCGTCCGCACGCCCCCAAGGGCGAACTGTGGGACCAGGCCGTCGAATACTGGAAGACCCTGCCCACCGACGAAGGCGCAGTGTTCGACAAGGAGGTCTTCCTCAACGCCGACGAGCTCAGCCCGTTCGTCACCTGGGGCACCAACCCCGGACAGGGCGTCCCCCTGGACTCGGTCGTCCCCGACCCCGAGTCCTTCACCGACCCGGTCGAGCGTGCCGCCGCCGAGAAGGCCCTGGCCTACATGGACCTGAAGCCCGGCACCCGGATGCGGGACATCAAGATCGACACGGTCTTCCTGGGCTCCTGCACCAACGGTCGGATCGAGGACCTGCGCGCCGCCGCCGAGGTCCTCAAGGGCCGCAAGGTGGCCGACGGGGTGCGGATGCTGGTCGTCCCCGGCTCCCAGCGGGTCAAGCAGCAGGCCGCGGCCGAGGGCCTCGACGAGATCTTCAAGGCTGCTGGCGCCGAGTGGCGTGAAGCGGGATGCTCGATGTGCCTGGGCATGAACCCCGACACGCTCAAGCCCGGGGAGCGCAGCGCCTCCACCTCCAACCGCAACTTCGAGGGCCGGCAGGGCAAGGGCGGCCGCACCCACCTGGTGTCGCCGCTGGTCGCCGCCGCCACCGCGGTGCGCGGCACGCTGTCCTCTCCCGCCGACCTGTAGCCCGCCCGCGACTGTCGAGGAAACGTCACCATGGAGAAGTTCACTGTCCACACCGGCCGTGCGGTTCCGCTGCGCTACAGCAACGTGGACACCGACCAGATCATCCCCGCCGTCTACCTCAAGCGGGTGACCCGCACCGGGTTCGAAGACGGCCTGTTCGCCGCTTGGCGTACTGACCCCGACTTCGTCCTGAACAAGCCGGAGTACAAGGACGGCACCATCCTCATCGCCGGACCCGACTTCGGCACCGGCTCGTCGCGTGAGCACGCCGTGTGGGCGCTGCAGAACTACGGGTTCAAGGCCGTGCTCTCCTCACGGTTCGCCGACATCTTCCGCGGCAACTCCCTCAAAGGCGGTCTGCTGACCGTGGTGCTCCCGCAGCCGGTCATCGAGCAGTTGTGGGAGATGGTCGAGGCCGACCCCGCTACCGAGATCACCGTGGACCTGGTGAATCGCGAGGTGCGCGCCAAGGACATCGTCGAGCCGTTCGAACTGGACGACTACACCCGGTGGCGCCTCATGGAAGGGCTCGACGACATCGACCTGACCTTGCGTCACGTCGACGCGATCGCCGAGTACGAGAAGCGCCGCAAGCCATGGCTTCCGGTCACCCAATAGGACCTGATGCGACCGACGATGACCCGGAATTCGCGGCGGAGTGGGAATTTTACCGAGATTTGGCAAAGCGGCTTAAAGATGCCCATCGCAAAGCCAATGCTCTTCCGGAATCCGTCCGAATTCCGGTGATTCGTAAGCTTTTAATGGTGACAGAGCGGGTCAAAAGAGACCCAGTTCAAGCTTCAGAACGCCTAGATCGCATGCTGGCTGAGCTGGGTCAGACGGCGAAAGAAACCCCGACACGCTGATCAGATCGGCGTTGAGTGTTTGTACCCGGCCACGGTTTCCCCTAGTTTCAAGCGAGCAAGGGGGAACCGGAGGAACTATGAACAAACGTGATCTGATCGACGCAATCTCGGGGCGGTTGGGGGACAAGAAGACCGCCACCGAAGCCGTCAACGCCGTGCTGGAGACCATCCAGCAGACTGTCGCCAAGGGTGACAAGGTGGCCATCACCGGGTTCGGGGTCTTTGAGAAAGCCCAGCGGGCGGCCCGGACCGCGCGAAACCCTTCCACCGGCGCCACCATCCACGTTCCGGCGAGCTACGTTCCGAAGTTCCGTCCCGGAGCTGACTTCAAAGCCTTGGTGAACAACGGCAAGAAGTAACCACCACGACACTCGGCCACAGCCGTTGCCCGGGAGCCCGTCAAGGCCCCGGGCAGCGGCGTCTTTCTGCCCGGATCAGCCGCCGGTCCGCGCCAGACCCAGCGAGTCCAGCAGGGCAGCCGTGTGCGGGCCCACACCGAGCCGTGCCGCAGCCCACAGGTCCTCCGGAGTGTCCACGTCGTGCCGGACCGTGGGCACCCCCGCCAGTTCGAGCTCCACCGCACCGCTCTGCCGGTGCCGGAGCCGCGACCACCCCTCGAACGCGGGAGCGAACACCGCCCGCGGCAGAGCGCTGTACACCGTGGTCCCCACCCCGTGGGCGTCCGCGAGAAAAGCGTTGGGGTAGGTTGCCGCTGCGGCCAGCACCTGGGAGAGTTCCGCTGGGCGCAGTGCCGGAAGGTCAGCGGAGAGCGCGCACACCCCCGCGTCCGGATAGGCCAGGCGGGCCCGGGCCGCACCGTGCCGCAGCGCGGCGTTGAGCCCCGTGCCCGGCTCCCCGGTCACCACGTGCGCCCCGAACCGTTCCAGTGCCGCGGCTGCCGTGGCATCCTCGGTGACCACGAAGATCGCCGCCACTTCGGGGGTGGCCGTGACCGCGCGTACCGTGTCGCAGGCCACGGCCAAGGCCATCTCCGGTCGGCGTTCGCCGGCGAACTCGGCGAGTCGGGACTTGGCCATGGACAACCGCTTCACCGGTATCACCACCGACCAGCGCTGACGTGTGTCCACAGCGTCACCATCCCCCCGCCCGGTCGATCGGAACCGGTAGAAGAGAGTATGTCCCAGCCAGAAAACGGGGGAACGGGCCCTTCCCATAGCCCGGACAATGGAGTGCTGGAAGATGACGCGGACACCCGCGACGGGGCGGGCGCCCAACATCAACCGATCGGAGGAGTCCACATGAAACGCCGCGAGTCGCGCTGGCTGAAAGCGGTCGCCGTCACCGTCGTGCGCCCCCTCATCGCCGCGGTCACCAAACCCACCTGGCGCGGCCAAGAGCACATCCCCCGGGAAGGCGGGGTGATCATCGCGGCCAACCACCTGTCCGTGGCGGACCCGCTGACCGTGGCGCACTTCCTCTACGTGGCCGGGCGCCGCTGGCCGACGTTCACCGCGAAGGAAGGGGTCTTCCGCATCCCCATCGTGGGACCGGCGGTGCGCAAGCTCGGCCAGATCCCCGTGCACCGCGGCACCACTGACGCGGCTAAAGCACTGCACGAAGCGGAGGAGGCGCTCACCCAGCACGGTGCTGCGGTGATCTTCTACCCGGAAGGCACCTGCACCCGGGACCCCAACCTGTGGCCCATGGTCGCCAAGACCGGGGTGGCGCGGCTCGCGTTGCGTACCGGTGTCCCGGTGATCCCCGTCGCCCACTGGGGGGAGCAGCACCTCCTGCCCTACGGCACCGCAAAGCTGCGGCTCTTTCCCCGCACCCCCGTCGAAGTAGTGGCTGGGCCGCCGGTGGACTTGTCCCGCTACCGGGAGCAGCCGTTGACCGCGACCACGCTGCGTGAGGCGACCGCGGAGATCATGACCGCCATCACGCGGCTCCAGGCCGAGATCCGCGGCGAAGAGCCGCCGCTCGAACCGTACGATCCCAAGAAGGCGCGCGGACAGAACCTGGGACCCAACAACAGCGAGGGCGCGAAGTGACCAAAGTGGCGGTGCTCGGCAGCGGTTCGTGGGGAACAGCCTTCGCGAACGTGGTGGCCGATGCGGGAATCGCGGAGACAGTCCTGTGGGGCCGACGGCCCGAAATCGTCGAGGCGATCAACACGAAACACGAGAACCCCGACTACCTGCCAGGGATCACCCTCAACCCCCGGCTGACCGCTACGACCGACGTGGCCGAGGCGATGGCGGGCGCCGACTTCACGGTGATCGCCGTCCCGGCGCAGACGCTCCGCACGAACCTGGCCGCCTGGTCTGAGGCACTGGACCCCGGCACGGTTGTCGTCAGCCTGATGAAGGGGATCGAGGTCGGCACCTGCCTCCGGATGAGCGAAGTCATCGCGGAGGTGCTGGAACTCCCCGACCACCGCATCGCGGTGCTGTCCGGCCCCAACCTGGCGCGGGAGATCGCGGAACGGCAGCCCGCCACCGCCGTGGTCGCCTGCACGGACGAGCAGACTGCTGTCCGTTTGCAGCACCTGTGCAAGTCCCCCTACTTCCGCCCCTACACCAACACCGACGTCATCGGCGTGGAGCTGGGGGGAGCGGTCAAGAACGTCATTGCGCTGGCGGTGGGCGTGGCCGTGGGCATGGGTTTCGGGGACAACGCCAAGGCTGCGCTGATCACCCGGGGCCTGGCGGAGACGGTGCGGCTCGCGGTGGCGCTCGGCGCCGACGAGCACACGCTTGCCGGGCTGGCCGGCCTGGGGGACCTGGTGGCCACGTGCAGCTCTCCGCTGTCCCGCAACCGCACATTCGGGGAGAAGCTGGGCTCCGGGATGACCGTGGACGAGGTGATCGCGGAGACGAAGCAGACCGCGGAAGGCGTCAAGTCCTCCACGTCGATCCTGGAGCTGGCGCGCGCCCACGGCGTAGAGATGCCGATCACCGAGGCGGTGGTAGCGATGATGTACCACGGCCTGCCGCCCGCTGAGGCGCTGCTGGCGTTCATGTCCCGCAGCGCCAAACCGGAACGCTACGGGGTCTGAGCCGGGCATAGGCTGCACCTTCGCGGAGGCAGGCGGTGCCTGCGGTGCGGGGCTGCCGGGCTTCACGCAGGGCCGTGCCCGCGGCCTGTCCCCCTCCTCCCTGCAACCTTCGCTGTCGTTATCCGGTTTTATGTCATGGGGGCGTATTCGGGAGCAGCGTTCCAAGGAGGCGACATGGCACAGCACTACGGCGAACACACCAGGGCGGTCCGCGCGACTGCCGCAGCCCCGGCACCGGGCACTCCGATGCGCATCCCGGTATACCGCGCCTCCACCTACGCTTTTGCGACCTCCCGCGACTATGCCGCGAGCCTGACCGGCGATGGGCAGTACGCCTATGCGCGCATCGACTCCCCCAACAGCGACGCGTTCGCCGCGGCAGTCGCCGCCCTCGAAGGAGCACACCTGGAGGGTGAAGTCCACGGGCAGGGGTTCGCCTCCGGCATGGCCGCGATCAGCACCACCCTGCTGGCCCTCACCCATGCCGGAGCCCACGTTGTAGCCTCCCGCGCCCTCTACGGCAACACCTACAAACTGCTGGACGTCGTGTTGCGCCGGTTCGGGGTGGCCGTGGACTTCGTGGACATCACCGATCCGGCCGCGGTGCGCGCTGCGTTCCGCCCCGAGACGGTGCTCGTCTACACCGAGACGCTGGCCAATCCGACCATGACCGTGTCGGACCTGCCCGTGCTCGCCGCGCTCGCCCACGAGGCGGGGGCGCTGCTCGTGGTGGACTCCACTTTCGCCTCCCCCGTGGTGTGCCGTCCCCTGGAGCACGGCGCCGACATCGTGCTGCATTCGGCCACCAAATACCTTGGCGGGCACTCGGACGCGACCGGGGGAGTGGCGGTGGGCCGCCCCGACCTGCTGGCCCGTATCCGTGAAGCCCGCATCGACTTGGGGCCGCACCTGGCCGCCGATGAGGCGTTCCTGCTCCACCGCGGTTTGGAGACCCTGCCGCTGCGCATGGCCCGCCAGTGCGCGACCGCAGCCGAGTTCGCCGCTGCTCTCGCCGAGCACCCGGCCGTGGCCCGCGTCGACCATCCGAGCCTGCCCACCCACCAGGGGCACGTACTGGCCCGGAAACTCTTCGACACCGGGCCTGAAGGCCCCCGCTACGGCGCGGTCGTCACGGTCACCCCGCGCGGGGGCCGGGAAGCGGGCATCGCGTTCGCGGACCGGCTCCGCCTGGCGACGATCGCCCCCTCCCTGGGCGGGACCCACACCGTCGTCAGCCACGTCGCCTCCACTACCCACCGGCAGATGAGCGACGAGGCCCTGCACGCAGCCGGGATCGACCCGGGAGCAGTGCGGTTCTCCATCGGCGTGGAAGACCCTGCCGACCTGATCGCCGATGCCCGGCAGGCCCTCGAC
This sequence comes from Thermobifida sp., assembly GCF_017577275.1. Taxonomy (NCBI): domain Bacteria; kingdom Bacillati; phylum Actinomycetota; class Actinomycetes; order Streptosporangiales; family Nocardiopsidaceae; genus Thermobifida; species Thermobifida sp. Next base: position 303,850 of record NZ_PITY01000020.1, on the reverse strand, counting down.
GGACTGCCGGTCAAAAAGTGACAAATCCCGTGTTTCCGTGGGCCGCGACCATTGTCACGGGTGGGGTGGAGCGGGATAAGGTCAAGCATCATGGGTGAGCAGCGAAAGATCCGGGTTGCCGTCATCTTCGGCGGACGCAGTTCCGAACACGAGATCTCCTGCGTGACCGCGGGAAGCGTGATGTCCGCCATCGATACCGACCGCTACGACATCCTGCCCATCGGAATCACGCGGGACGGTGACTGGAGGCTGGTCACCGCGGATCCCAGCGAGTTGGCAATCGTTGACGGCAAGCTTCCGGCCGTGCCCGACAGCGGCGCGCGACTGGCCCTGGCCCTCGACACGCCCGGCGCTTTCCTGGAGGTCGCCCCGGACAGCCTGCCGCGGCTCGTCGGCCAGGTCGACGTGGTGCTGCCGCTGCTGCACGGCCCCTTCGGGGAGGACGGCACCATCCAAGGGCTGCTGGAACTCGCCGGAGTCCGCTACGTGGGTGCCGGAGTGTTCGCCAGCGCCGCTTCCATGGACAAGGTCTTCATGAAGGCGCTGCTCACCGCGCAGGGCCTGAAGACCGGCCCGTATCTTGCGGTCAGTGACCGGGCGTGGACCCGCCACCGCAAACGCGTGCTGGACAACATCGCCGCGCTCGGCGGGGTGGTGTTCGTCAAGCCTGCCCGCGCCGGGTCCAGCATCGGCATCAGCCGGGTGCCCGACGCCACCGACACCGCCGCGGTCACCGAAGCCATCGAGGCCGCACGCGCCCACGACCCGAAGGTCATCGTGGAAGCCGGGATCCAGGGCCGGGAGATCGAATGCGGCGTGTTGGAGAGCCTGGACGGCGGGGAGCCTGACGTGTCGCTGCCCGCGGAAATCCACGTGGCCGAGGGGTACGACTTCTACGACTTCGAGGCCAAGTACCTCTCCAACAGCGGTCTGAGCATCCCCGCGGACCTGCCTGACGAGGTGACCCAGCGGGTGCGGAAACTCGCCGCGGAAGCGTTCGACGCGCTGGGCTGCGAAGGACTGGCCCGCGTGGACTTCTTCTACGGCGACGACGGGGAGATCTACATCAACGAGATCAACACCATGCCGGGCTTCACGCCGGCTTCGGCGTTCCCGCAGATGTGGGCGGCGAGCGGTCTGGACTACCCGGCGCTGGTGGACCGGCTGATCCGCACCGCGCTCGTGCGTCGCACCGGCCTGCGTTAGTCCTGCCGCAGCGCAAAGAGCCCCGGGACACCGCTGTCGTGCCGCCGGGGCCCGCGCCTCACTCCGCCCTCACGGGCGGGAAACACCGTTCGGGTGGCGGGAAGGTTCCGTTTCCGCCTGCGGTGTGAGTGAGGGCGGAAGCAGACTGCGGGCCAGGATGGTGCCGCCCGCCGTGGCCGCCGGGAACACCAGGACTGCCACGAACGGGATGGACAGCAGCAGGAAGGCGGGCACAGCAAAACCGAGGGACAGCAGCCGGCGCCGCCGCAGTCCCGCGAACCGGTCCCGGAGCCGGACCAGGCCGCGCCGGTCGAACGCCGAGCCGATGAGTTCCGCGCCCAGCAGCCAGCCGCCGACCAGGGTGGAGAGCACCGGCACGACCGTCTGGCCCACGACGGGAATGAACCCGGCGAAGAACAGCGGGATCGCCGCGGCCACGGAGAGGGAGATCAGGGCCAGCGAGATCCGCAGCGCGCGCAGGAGTGACCGCAGCAGCGGTTCGTCTGGTGCCTTGGGGGCGTTGCCCAGCTCCTCCTCGACCTCTTCGGCGATCATGTCGTAGAGCGGGGAGCCGAGGGCGAGCGTGACCGTGGTGAACCCGATGACCATGAGCAGCACGGACGCGGCCACGACGACGATGCCGAGGATGACGCGCACCGTCGTGGCCCAACCGGGCGCCCAGTCCGCGGCGAACGGTGTCATCCAGGTGGTGAGGTCGTCGAGGCGCACCAGCAGCGCGATCAGCGCGATGACGAACAGGATGGACGTGAGGAAAGGCGGCAGCGCTCCCAGGAAGAACAGTTTGGGCCGCCGCAGGATCATGCTGAACCCGCGGAGGAGCGTGCCGATGCCGGTGAAGATTTCGCGCAGCAGAGTCACGGGGCGACAATAACGGGGGACGACAGTTCAGCCACCAGCGGGGCTCGCAGACACCCATCAACCCCGGCACGGTGGGCATGACGGTCTCAACCGTAGCGGGACCGGCCTTGGGGTGCGAACCCTGTCCCCGCGGACCCGCCCGGCCGTACCGGGCAGCCCACCGCGGCCGCCCCGGGTCAGCGCACAGCCCGCAGTCCGCCGCGCGGCGGGTCGCCCAAGCCGTGGGCGTTGCGGTACCAGCCTTTCTCCGCCAGCAGTTCGTCGTGGGAGCCGCGCTGCACCACCCGGCCGTCGACGATCACATAGATCTCGTCTATCTCCTCCAGCCGCGCCAGGTCGTGGGTGATGAGGAGCGTGGCATAGCCCGCGGACGCCGCCAGCAGGTCGTCGAGGACCGCATCCCGGGTGTCCGGGTCCAGATGCGCGGTGGGCTCGTCCAGCACCAGGATGCGGGGCTGCGCCAGCAGTGCCCGGGCCAGGGCCAGCCGCTGCCGCATGCCCCCGCTGAGCCGGGCCCCGTGCGCGCCGACCTCGGTGTCCAACCCGTCAGGCATGGTCGCGCGGATGTCGTCGGCCAGCCGGGCCCGCTCAAGGGCCGCCCACAGTTCCGCATCGTCCGCGCCGGGCCGGGCCAACCGCAGGTTCTCGCGCAGCGTGCTCGCGAAAATGTGCGGGTCCTGGGGCACCCCGCTGATGAGGCGGCGCACCTCGTCCACGGGGTAGTCGGTGATGTCGGCACCGTCGAGGGTCACCGTGCCCGCATCCGGGTCGCGGAACCGGAACAGCACCGAAGCCAGAGTGCTCTTTCCTGATCCGCTCGGCCCCAGCACCGCGATCCGCTTGCCCGGAGCAAGGTCGAGGTCCACGCCGTCCAGTGCCCACGGCTCGTCGGGACCGTAGCGGACGCGCAGGTCCCGCACCCGGAGGGTGGCCGCCTGGTCGGGCAGCCCAGACTGTTCGGGAGCGGCCGCGGCTTTCACTTCGGGTTCGGTGTCGAGCACGTCGAACAGGCGGGCGCCTGCCGTGCGGATCGCCTCGAGTTTCGCGGCGACTGCGGGCAGGGGCGCGACGATTTCGAAAGCAGCCAGCGCGGTCAGCACCACGACCGCGAACGCGATCGCGTCCAGGGTGCCTCCCGCGACCGCTGCGACGCCCAGCAGCAGAGTGGCCCACACTGTCAGCCCTGCCACGAGCGCGCTGGCACCCGTGCCGAGGCCCAGCACCGCGGCGTCCCGCCGCGCCAGGCGGGTGAGTTCGGCGTCGGCCCGCTCCACGCGGCGCACCGCCTGCTCCATAGCCCCATAGGCCACCAGGTCCGGGGCCCCGTAGAGCGTGTCGACGAGGGAGCTGGAGAGTTCTCCCCGCGCTGCGGCCTGGTGGCGCCCCGACGTGCGGCCCAGCGCGGCCGCGAACAGCGGCACCGCCAGCCCGCCGAGGAGCAGCCCGGCAGCGAGCAGCAGTCCGCCGGGCACGAACAGCACAGTGCTCAACAGGACGACTGCGCTGCCGACGGCGAGGGCGGACAGCGGCGGGGTGAGGCCGCGCACCAGCAGGTCCTGGGTGGCGTCGGTGTCGTTGACGAGCCGCGACACCAGGTCACCGGAGCGGAAGCGGCGCACGGGTTCGCTGCGGGCCAGCCGCTCGTAGACCCGCACACGCACCTCGGCGAGCGTGCGGAACGCCGCATCGTGGGTGACGAGGCGTTCCAAGTAGCGGGCCACCCCCCGGGTCACGCCCAGGGCCCGGGTGGCGACCACGGCGACCCCGAGCGCGGTGATCGGCGGGTGCGTGGCCGCGGTGGCCAGCAGCCACGCGGACACGCTCAACAGGCCGACGCCCGCACCGGTGGCCAGCGCCCCCAGCAGCACTCCCAGCACGAACCGGGTGGTGCGCGGGCGGGCCAGCGCGATCATCCGCAGCAGTGGCCGACAGGCAGGTTTCGGTGCGGGAAGGTTCATAGTGGGGCTCCGATCCGACCGCCAGCAAGGTGCACGGTCTCGTCCACCAGTTCCGACCATCCGGTGTCGTGCGCGACGATGACTCCGGTGCGGCCCTCCAGGAGGCGGGCGACCGCGCGGCGGACCGCAGCGGCATGGTCCGGGTCGAGGTGGGCGGTGGGCTCGTCCAGCAGCACGATCGGCGCGTCGCGCAGGAAAGCGCGGGCCAAGGCGATCCGCTGGCGTTGTCCCGCGGACAGGCGCGTGCCACGCTCTCCGAGCCGGGTGCCGTAGCCCAACGGCAAGGTGGAGATGAAGTCGTGTGCTTCCGCGAGTTCCGCGGCGCGCCGCACTTCGGCGACGCTCGCCTCGGGTTTGCCGAGCCGGATGTTCTCGAGGACCGTGGTGTCGAACAGGTAGGGGTGCTGGGGCACCCAGGCGATGAGCTGCCGCCACAGGTCGGCGGGGATGTGGCTGAGCGGCGCACTCCCCGTCCCGCCGGGGCGTTCCACGAGGATGGCGCCTTCCGTGGGTTCGACGAAGCGGAGCAGCAGCGCCAGCAGGGAGCTCTTCCCGGACCCGCTGGGACCGGTGAGCAGGAGCCGCTGCCCGGGGCGGATGACCAGGGAGACCTGGGAGAGCGCGGGCAGGTTGCGCCCCGGGTAGGTGAGGGAGACGTTGGCGAACCGGATCTGCGGGGCGGTGCAGCCGTTGTCGAGGCAGGGGCGCACCAGGGCGCGGGAGGCGGTTTCCCGGGCCGGGGCGGAGTCCGCTTCGGGTTGCGTCCTGGCCTGGTCGGCGCGTTCGTCCAGCACGGCGAAGACCTGTTCCGCCGCGGCCACCCCTTCCATGCTGGCGTGGAAGCGGGCCCCCACTTCCCGCAGCGGCAGGTACGCCTCGGGGGCGAGGATGAGGACGAGCAGCGCGGTCTGGTAGTCGAGCAGCCCGTACATGAGACGCAGGCCGATCTCCACGGCCACCAGGGCGACCGCGATCGTGGACAGCAGTTCCAAGACCAGCGCGGACAGGAACGCGATCCGCAGGGTGCCCATCGTGGCGTGCCGGTGCTCGTCGGTGATCCGGCGGATGATCGCGGCCTGGGCTTTGGCGCGCCGGAACACGGCGAGAGTGGGCAGCCCTTCGACCACGTCGAGGAAGTGGCCGCCCAAGCGGTTGAGGAGCCGCCACTGGCGCTGGGTGCGGGCCTGGGTGTGCCAGCCGACCAGCGCCATGAAGATCGGGATGAGGGGCAGGGTGAGGGCGATGACGAGCGCGGAGATCCAGTCGGCTTGGGCGACGACGGCGAGGACAGCGAGGGGGACGAGGACCGCGAGCACCAGTTGGGGAAGGTACCGGGCGAAGTAGTCGTCCAGTGCATCGAGGCCACGGGTGGCGAGTGTGGCCAGTTCCCCGGCCCGCGGGGTGCCCGTCCCCTCGCCGTCGGCGGGACCGCTGGCCCCTGACAACCAGACCGGTCCCGGTGCCGGCCCTCCCCGGGGCGGTTCGGGAGAGCCGGGGACCGCGACGCCGGTGACGTGGGCGATGAGGCGTCGGCGGAGCTGGGATTTGGCGCGGGCCGCCGAGTGCAGGGCGGCGGCTTCGGTGCCGTAGGACACCGCTGCCCTGCCCAGGGCGATCGCGGCGACGGCAGCGATCGCCCAGGACAGTTCGGTGAGCCCCTCGCCCGCGGCCGCGCCGGAGATGACACGGGCGATCAGCCAGGCTTGGGCGAGGACGAGCCCGGTCGTGGCGACCCCGCACAGCACGGTGACGGCGAGGTGGACCCGGACCGCGCTAGCGGTGCGCACCAGCCGAGGGTCGAGGGGTTTCATACAGCGGCTTCCTCACGGAGTGATCAGGCGTCGCCGGGGCGTCCGGCGGGGACAAGGGTCGGCTCAATGTGTTCCCGGGTGATGCGCTTGCGGAACACCCAGTAGCTCCAGCTCTGGTAGCCGAGCACCACGGGAAGGAAGATCACCGCCACCCAGGTCATGACGGACAGCGTGTAGTCGGCCGACGCCGCGTTCTCCACGGTCAGGCTGTACGCCGGGTTGGTGGTGGAGGGCAGCACGTTCGGGAACAGCGAGCCGAACAGCACTACCGTAGCGACGGCGATGGTGGTGGCGGTTGCGGTGAACGACCAGCCTTCCCGGCCCCGCAGGGCGAGCGCCACGGCCGCAACCAGGGTGAGAGCGGCGATAGCGACGAGCGGGAGCGTCCACGTCGTCCCGTAGGAGACCTGGGTCCACAGCAGGAATCCGGCCGCAGCGGGCACCGCGACCAGCGCGATCATCGGCACGGCGCGGCGCGCCTGGAGCCGCACTTCACCGCCGGTCTTGAGGCTGAGGAACATGGCGCCGTGCAGGGTGAACAGGGACAGCGTGGTCAGTCCGCCGAGCAGCGCGTACGGGTTGAGCAGGTCGAGCAGGTTGGCGGTGACGATGTGGTCGGCGTCCATCGGCACACCGCGCACGATGTTGGCGAAGGCCACCCCCCACAGCAGGGCGGGGATGGCGCTGCCCCAGAAGATCGCCTGGTCCCAGCGGGCCCGCCACTGCACGCTGTCGACCTTGCCGCGGTATTCGAAGGCCACGCCGCGGACGATCAGGGCGAGGAGCACGAGGAACAGGGGCAGGTAGAAGCCGCTGAACAGGGAGGCGTACCAGGCGGGGAAGGCGGCGAACATCGCGCCTCCCGCGGTGAGGACCCACACCTCGTTGCCGTCCCACACCGGGCCGATCGCGTTGATCATGACGCGGCGGTCGGTGTTGGTCTTGCCGAGGAAGGGCAGCAGGATGCCGACGCCGAAGTCGAATCCTTCGAGGACGAAGTAGCCGATCCACAGCACCGCGATGGCGGCGAACCAGAGAGTTGGAAGATCCATGCCGGGCTCCTAGTAGACGAACGCGGGGACAGGGGCGTCGCGGTCTTCATCCGAGTCGTCGTCCTGCGGGGGCACCACGTGGGTGGGCCCTGCCTTGACGTAGCGCCACAGCAGCCCGGCCTCGATGACGGCGAGCACGCCGTAGACGAGCGTGAACAGGGCCAGGGAGAGCGCCACCTCGGTCAAGGAGACACCGGGTGAGACGCTGGCCGCGGTGAGGAGCTCCCCGACGACGGTCCACGGCTGGCGGCCCATCTCGGTGAGGATCCAGCCGCAGATGTTGGCGGCGAGAGCCGCGGGCAGGCCGAGGATGGCGGCCCAGTACATCCAGCGGTGCTCGGGCAGCCGGCCGCGGCGGGTGAGCCACAGGCCGATGAAGCCTACGGCGACTCCGGCCAGGCCGAAGCCCATCATGAGCCGGAACGACCAGTAGATGACCGGGACGTTCGGCACGTACGATCCGGGACCGAACTGGGCTTCGTAGCGTTCCTGCACGTCGTTGATGCCCTGGACGTTGCCGTCGAGGCTGTTGGTGGCGAGGATGCTCAGCAGGTGCGGGATCTGGATGTTGATGTGGTTGCGTCCGTCGACGACGTCGCCGACCGCGAAGATCGAGAAGCCCGCGCCGTCTTCGTCTTCCCACAGCGCTTCCGCGCTGGCCAGCTTCATGGGTTCGTCTTGTGCCATGAGCTGAGCCTGGTGGTGGCCGGAGAAGGCGACGAGGATGCCCGCGAGAGCGGTGACGGCCAGGCCGGCGCGCAGGGTCTTGCGGAACAGTCCGTGTTCGCTGGGGTGCGGGGCCTGTCCGGGGGTGCCGGTGTCACCGTGGAAGCGGGCGCGCATGAGTTTGAAGGCGCTGACCGCGACCACGAACAGGCCTGCGGCGATGAACGACCCGGCGACGGTGTGGAGGTAGGTGGACCAGGCCTGGTCGTTGGCGAGCACCGCCCAGATGTCGGTGAGTTCCGCGCGTCCGGTTTCGGGGTTGACCTGGTAGCCCACCGGGTGCCGCATCCAGGCGTTGGCGGCGAGGATGAAGTAGGCGGACAGGTTGGTGCCGATGGCCGCTGCCCAGATGGTGGCGAGGTGGATCTTGCGGGGCAGCTTGTCCCAGCCGAAGATCCACAGGCCGATGAAGGTGGACTCCAGGAAGAAGGCGAGGAGGGCTTCCATCGCCAGCGGGGCGCCGAACACGTCACCGACGAATCGGGAGTATTCGCTCCAGTTCATGCCGAACTGGAACTCTTGGACGATGCCGGTGACCACGCCCATGGCGAAGTTGATGAGGAAGAGCTTCCCGAAGAATTTGGTCGCCTGCAGGTATTCGTGCTTGCCGGTGCGGTACCAGGCCGTCTGCAGGCTGGCGACGATGACGGAGAGTCCGATCGTCAGCGGGACGAATAGGAAGTGGTAGACGGTGGTGATGCCGAATTGCCACCGAGCAAGGTCTAGTGCGTCCATACCGCCTCTCCGAAAGCCGGAACGGCCCCGTGGCCCGTACTACCTCGCAGTCTACTACTACAAGTTGTAGTTCTACGATGTGTAGTAGATCGCAAAACCCTGCAACGACCGGGGAAAACAGCAATCCGGCCCTGCCCGGCAGACCGTGCCGTCCGCCAGACAGGGCCGGATGACGCGAGGCGCGCGGCCGCTATTCGAGCGGCTCAGCGCCCCTTTCCACCAGCATCTCGTTCATCAGGTCGATCTCGCTCTCCTGGGCGTCGATCATGCCCTGAGCCAGCGAGATCACCTTCTCGTCAGTGGCGAATCTCACCGCCGCCTCGGCCATGTCCACCCCGCCGCGGTGGTGTTCGATCATCAGCTCCAAGAACAGGACCTCCGCCTCCAGGCCGGTCGCCTCCCGCAGCTGCGCCATCTGCTCGTCCGTGGCCAGCCCGGGCATCCGGTCCGGGACTTCGCCGCTGCCCCCACCGCCGTGGTCGTGCCCGGCCATCCAGGCCATGGGCGGCTGGTTGCTGCGCATCGGCAGATCCCACGCGGCCAGCCACCCGTCCATCCGCCCGATCTGCCCCTGCTGGGTGACGGCCATGTCGTAGGCGACCGTCTTCAGCTTGGGGTCCTCAGTCTTGTCGTAGATGATCAGCGCCATCTCCACCGCCTGGGCGTGGTGTGCGCTCATGTCGCGCAGGAAGCCCACGTCAGCGGAGGTGTCCAACGGCCTGTCGGACCGGTTGGTGAACAGGAAAGTCGCCGCTGCGGTCAGCACGACCAGAAAGAGGACGACCGGCAGCGGAACACGTCGCGATACCCACGGTAGTGGGCCTGTTACGGCTCTGGCATCGCCTTCGTTACCCAACGGAACCATCCTGGGGGGAAATTGCGTTAAGGGTGCGTATGTTCCCTAGTGGAGCATAAGTGACAAAATTTACAGTCCTCATCGAGGACAACCACGAGGAGTAACGGGTGGGCAAGAGTTCAGCGGAACGGCGCCGCCAGGTAGCCCTAGAAATGCGTGCACGGCGGGAGCGCGAAGCCCGGAACCGCAAGATCACCAAGATCGCCGCGATCATCGCGACGGTCAGCCTGGTGGCGGGAGGAATCGGCTACCTCTTCTACCTCGACTACCGCGACCGCAACATCGAAGGGCTCAAGGAGTACACCGGACTGACCCGGAAGCACGTCACCGAAGACGTCGACTACGAGCAGAGCCCGCCCGTGGGCGGCGACCACCACGCGGCCTGGCAGAACTGCGGCGTCTACGACGCCCCGCTGCGCGACCTCCACGCCGTCCACTCTCTGGAACACGGCGCGGTCTGGATCACCTACCGGCCCGACCTGCCCGAAGACGAAGTCAAGAAACTCGCGGAGTTCTACACCCCAGGCAGCTACGTCCTGGTCAGCCCGTACGAGGGCGACATGCCCGCGCCCATCGTGGCCTCCGCCTGGGGCCTGCAACTGGGCGTGGAGAGCGCCGACGACCCCCGACTGCCCCGCTTCCTGCGTGCCTACGAGCGCGGCCCCCAGACCCCGGAACCCGGGGCTGCCTGCCACGGCGCGGTCGGTCTGACCACCGCCGACTCGGACGAAGAGTGGGAAGCCCTGCTCGGAGAAGTCCAGACCATGGAGCAGAGCGAAGACCAGTAGCTCCCCAGCCGTGTCCCACGGTACGGCGGCGGTCAAGCGGGGCGCCAAGGCGCCCCGCTCACAGTTCTCCCGGGGGTAGGGCCGGAATCTCCTGGTCGATCAGTGCGCTGAGCGTCGTCAGCGCTTCGGCGGCAGGGGAGTATGTCGCCGGCAGGGTCAGCTCCACGTACGCTTCGCGGCCCACCGCAGTGAACAGGGTCGGCGCATCCGCGGGCTCGGGAAGCCACGCGATGTCGTTGACCGACAGCAGTTGCGAGTCGGGACGCAGCCCCGCGGGACGCTCCACCCCGCACCGCACCGCGATGGTCGGCGACCCCCAGGCCGCCACCAACTCGGAGTCAGGCTCGACTCGGATGCGTTCCTGCTCATAAAGCGTGTCGGGCAGCCGTGCCATCATCGATCGGCACAGTTTCGCGGTGTGCGCATCCGGAGTGGGGGGCTCCATCCGGACCACACCGCACCCGGTGGCCGCAGCCAACAGCACGACCAGCAGCGAAACGCCGCGGACCGCACGAGACGCAGGGTGCATCAGAGATCGACTCCACACACGGGACTAGGACTCCACATTCACAACCGGGCACGTCAAAGTGCGGGTGATGCCGTCGAGCCGCTGGATGCGCGCGATCACCAGGCGCCCCAGGGCATCGATGTCTTCGGCCTGTGCGCGCACGATCACATCGTAGGGTCCGGTGACGTCGTCCACCTGGGTGACCCCTTCTACCGTGGAGATCGCCGACGCTACCTGGGCTGCCCTGCCGACCTCGGTCTGGATCAAAATGTACGCCTGCACCATGGGTGAGCCTCCGCGACTCTGCGTTGGAGCGTCTGTCGTGTGGGGACCCGCACGGACCGCACCGCCGGCAATCCCGCGTCCGGAACGGGGCACGGGTCTAGACCACTGTGACCGGAAGGGTCACCGTACCCTGGAGACCGTGTCAAGCACTATCGGAAATCTCGGTGAATTCGGGTTGATTGCTCGGGTCACCGCCCGTTTCCCCGCCACCGAGAACGTTTTGCTCGGCCCCGGCGACGACGCAGCCGTCGTCCGGGCCGCTGACGGCCGCGTCGTTGCCACCACCGACCTGCTCGTGGAGGGAAGGCACTTCCGCCGGGACTGGTCCAGTGCGCGCGACGTCGGCCACAAAGCCGCCGCGCAGAACCTCGCCGACATCGCCGCCATGGGGGCCTACCCCACCGCGCTCCTCGTCGGCTTCGCAGCCCCCGCCGACCTCCCCACCGCCTGGGCCGACGAGTTCAGCGTCGGGCTGCGCGACGAGTGCGCCGCTGCCGGAGCCGCGGTCGTGGGAGGGGACGTCGTCAGCTCCGACACCCTCACCATCGCCATCACCGCGCTCGGCGACCTGCGCGGCGCTGCCCCCGTCCGCCGGGACGGGGCCCGGCCTGGCGACCTCGTCGCCGTCACCGGTAATCTCGGACTCGCCGCAGCAGGCCTCGCCCTTCTCCACGCCGGTCAGGCTGAAGGGCACCCTGACTGCCTGACCGCACACCGCCGCCCTGCACCCCCCTATCCAGCGGGGCCGGAAGCGGCGCGGCTGGGCGCCACCGCCATGATCGACATCAGCGATGGACTGCTCCAAGACCTCGGCCATATCGCTGCGGCCTCCGGGGTGGGAATCGCGGTACGCAGCGCTGACCTGCACCCGCCTGCCGGGCTGGTCGAGGCGGTTGAGACACTGATCCGCGGCGGAAACGCCGTACGCTCGCCGCTCGACTACATGCTCGCTGGCGGAGAGGACCACGCGCTCGCCGCCACCTTCCCTCCCCGCACGTCACTGCCCCGCCAGTGGACCGTGATCGGCACCGTGGTCGACGGCGACGGGGTCACGGTCGATGGGGCAATCCCGAAACTTTCCGGATGGGACCATTTCCGAAGAACGCCAGACAACAGTGATCGGTCATGAGTAAGTCACCCAGAGGCAAGATTCCGGTTTTGGGTGACTGGCCGCGCTAAGCTCTGGCGACCGACGGCTTGTCCGTTACCGGAAACGCCCAGGGCACGGATCCGGTCGACAGGAGTGCGGAAAGGCGCGGAAGCTATGCGGAGGCACGGACGGGGACGGGGGCGACGCGGCGCCCACCGCGCAGAGCCCACCGGCAGCGGCCCACTGGCCACAGTGGGCCATGTGCTGGGCAGCACCGTTCCCAAACGCGTATCCCCACCGCGGCCGCTGCGCGTCGCGGTGGTCTCCGGAGCGATCGTCGGCGCGTTGCTGTTCAGCTACAGCACCACCCAGATCTACCTGCGTTTTACCGAACCTGACCAGACGCCGCCGGCACCGAGCGTCACCACGTCGGCAGCCCCGCCGACGGACGGACACGGCAGCCCGCAGGCAGCGATCTCCACGCAAGTGGAGATCACCGTGGGGGCCGAGGAGAGCAGCGCCCCCTCCCCGTCACAGGACGCACCCGACGGAACGGAGCGCACGGCACCGGTTCCAGATCCCGGAGAAACGGCCCCGCCCGGCGGACACCAGTCTTTCCCCGTCCCGCAGAGCGCGCCCGGAACCCCGCGGGTTTCCTACCAGAAAATCGCCTACGACGAGACCCATTTCATGGGGCATGTGACGATCACCAACGCCAGCGATGCCGTGGTGGAGAACTGGGAACTGCGAGTGAAGTTCAGCGACGCCCGCATCGTCTCCGCCTGGGGCACCGAATGGGAACCGGTCCCCGGCGGGTTCATCGCCCGCCAGCCGCACTGGTCCAACGGTATTCCCCCGGGGCAGTCCATCACCATCAGCTTCACGGCGCGGGGCACCAGTCACACCCCGGAAAGCTGCTCGTTCAACGGCGTGCCCTGCTCCCTGTGAGCGGCAAGCCGTCTGTCTCCCGGCCTGGGGAACTCCCTTGCCGCACACTGCCCAGAAAAACGATCGAGCGCCACGACAGTTCGTCTGTGACGCTCGACGATGGTGCGCACGCGGAGTGCGCGCTGAAAGGGCATTCAGAAACGATCGACTTTGCCCGCCTTGATGCAGGAGGTGCACACGTTCAGCCGCTTCGGCGTACCCCCCACCCGGGTACGGACAGTCTGGATGTTCGGGTTCCAGCGGCGGCGGGTACGGCGGTGCGAGTGCGAGATACGGTTCCCGAACCCCGGTCCCTTGCTGCAGATGTCACAGACGGAAGCCACGGTAACTCCATTCACGCGCTCGGGCCGGCTGTGCTCGCACGCACGTCGATGACCCGAGAAAGGTCTGATGGGCAAGCAGGTCGACGCGGAACGCCAACCGTGGAAGCGTACCCGAAGACAGGACAAGACCCCACACCAGGGATCCATGTCTCCGGACGAGCGCCGGATCACCAACCGGAAGGGAGAATCCGGCTCAGGAAGTCCCCCGCTGAGGAGCCGTCCCAAGACACAACGCTTCTCCAAGTATAGCCCTGCGACGATCCGTAAGATGCCACAGTGGCGGGCCGCACGGCCAGGGAACGAGGCTGGGAAGGCGGGGGACCATGACCGACTTGACCGAGTCGCTGCGCGTCGTCGGGGACCGCACCGCGAAGGTCCTGGCTTCCGCACTGGGCTTGCACACCGTGGGAGACCTGCTGCGCCACTACCCCCGGCGCTACGACCGCCGCGGCGAGCTCACCGACCTGGACGGGCTGGTCGAAGGGGAACAGGTCACTGTCCTTGCCGAAGTCCTCACCTGCACGGTCCGCCCGATGCGCCAGCGGCGCGGCTCCATCCTCGAAGTCGTCGTCACCGACGGCCGCGGCCGGCTCTCCCTGCTCTTCTTCCACCGGGTCGGCTGGCACCGCGACCGGCTCCTGCCGGGCCGGCGCGGGCTGTTCGCCGGAAAAGTCTCCGTCTACCGGGGGCGCCGCCAACTCGCCCACCCCGAATACGAGCTGTTCGAGTCCGACGACGCGATCCAGGAACGGGCCCGCACCTACGCGGACACGCTCATCCCCATCTATCCGGCGACCGAAAAGATCACTTCGTGGAAGATCGCCAAAGCCGTGGCCACGGTCCTCGACATCCTGGGGGACCTCCCCGACCCGCTGCCCGCCGACCTCCGCGCCCGGCACGGCCTGGTGAGCCTGTCCGAGGCCTACCGGCTCATCCACACCCCGAAAGACTGGGATGATGTGCGCGCGGCACGGAAGCGGCTGAAATGGGACGAGGCGTTCGTCATCCAGGTGGCGCTCGCCCAGCGGCGGCGTACCGCCCAGCGGCAGCCCGCCCAGCCCCGCCCCCGCATCTCCGGCGGGATCCTCGACGCCTTCGACGCGAACCTGCCGTTCACGCTCACCGACGGACAGCGCGAGGTGGGCGAGGTGATCTCCGCCGACCTCGCTTCCGACCACCCCATGCACCGCCTGCTCCAAGGCGATGTCGGCGCAGGCAAGACCCTGGTCGCCCTGCGCGCCATGCTCCAAGTGGTGGATGCGGGCGGGCAGGCGGCTCTCCTCGCCCCCACCGAGGTGCTGGCCCAGCAGCACCACCGCTCGATCACTGAGATGCTCGGCCCCCTGGCCCGGGCTGGCCAGCTCGACGGCGCGGAACAGGCGACCCGCGTCGCCCTGCTCACCGGCTCGCTCGGCGCGGCCGCCCGCCGGGAAGCGCTGCTGGACGCAGCCTCCGGCCGGGCCGGCATCGTCATCGGCACCCACGCCCTGCTCCAAGAACAGGTCACGTTTGCCGACCTCGGCCTGGTCGTGATCGACGAGCAGCACCGTTTCGGCGTAGAACAGCGCGACGCGCTGCGCGACAAGTCCACCCGTGGCCGGCCGCACGTGCTCGTCATGACCGCGACCCCGATTCCGCGCACCGTGGCGATGACGGTCTACGGCGACCTCGACGTGGTGGCGCTCCGGCAGCTCCCCGCCGGGCGGTCCCCGATCGCTACCCACGTGGTCCCGTCCCGCGACAAACCGCACTACCTGGCCCGGGCCTGGGAGCGCATCCGCGAAGAAGTCGCGCAGGGCCGCCAGGCCTATATCGTCTGCCCCCGGATCGGCGGGGAAGCCGAAGACCCCGAGGAGAACGGACGGCTCTTCGCCGAACCGGACGGCGGGGAGACCGCGGGGCGGCGCGCCCCGCTCGCCGTTGTCGACCTGCTCGCCGAAGTCGAGCAGGGGCCGCTTGCAGGCCTGCGGCTGGCCGCGCTGCACGGCCGGCTGGCCCCTGACGAGAAGGACAAGGTCATGCGGGCCTTCGCCGCGGGCGAAATCGACGTGCTCGTGGCGACCACCGTGGTCGAAGTCGGCGTGAATGTGCCCAACGCCACTGTGATGATGATCATGGACGCGGACCGGTTCGGGGTCTCCCAACTGCACCAGTTGCGCGGCCGGGTCGGCCGGGGCAGCCTGCCCGGACTGTGTCTGCTGGTCACCGAGGCTGAAGAGGGCAGCCCGGCCCGGCGGCGCCTGGACGCGGTGGCGTCCACCACCGACGGGTTCGCCCTGTCCCGGCTGGACTTGGAGCAGCGCCGCGAAGGCGACATCCTCGGCGTGGCCCAGTCCGGCCGCAGCGGCACCCTGCGGCTGCTCACCATCACCCACGAGCAGGACGAGGAGCTGATCGGCCAGGCCCGTGCGGAGGCCACCGCCCTGGTGGACGCCGACCCGGAGCTGTCCGACCACCCCGTGCTGGCCCAGGCCCTCACCGAACTGCTCGGCGACGACCGCGCAGAGTACCTAGAGAAAGCCTGAGGGGAGCCGCCGCAGTGCGGCACCGCGCTGCGGCCCGTCCCGGCGCCTGCGGGACCCGGTCTAGGGTGGGCGGAAAACAGCGCACAGACGAGGGAGCACACCACCGATGACCCGCATCATCGCCGGTACTGCGGGAGGCCGTCGCCTGGCTGTCCCCCGAGGCCGGACCACCCGGCCCACCAGCGACCGGGTACGCGAAGCCCTGTTCGCCTCGGTGCTGTCGGAACTGGGCACGCTCGCGGGACTGCGGGTGCTCGACCTCTATGCGGGCTCCGGCGCAATCGGGCTGGAAGCGCTCTCCCGGGGAGCCGCGCACGCCCTGCTCGTGGAGGCCGACCGGCGCGCGGCCGCGGTCATTGACCGCAATATCGCCCAGCTCGGACTGCCCGGGGCGCGGCTGGTCGTCGACCGGGTGGAACGCGTCCTGTCCCGCGGCCCGGACGGCGGCCCCTACGACTTCGTGTTCGCTGACCCGCCCTACGCGATTGAAGACCGCGAGGTCACCGCGGTATTGGAGGCACTCCGCGACCACGGCTGGCTGACCGCGGGCACTCTCATCGTTGTGGAACGCTCATCTCGAAAGGAACCCATGGGATGGCCTGACGGTTACCAAAAAGGCAAGGTCCGTCAATACGGCGAAACGTCCCTTTGGTACGGTCACGCCGCGAGCCTCCCTGATCGGGACTGACCTGGTGGGCAGAATCCTGTGATACCGGCTCGCTGATCCGCAAACCAGTCAGAGAGGAGCGGTCCCGTGCGCCGTGTCGTCTGCCCTGGATCTTTCGATCCCGTCACCAATGGCCATATCGACATCATCCGCCGAGCGGCGAAACAGAACGAAGAAGTCATTGTCGCGGTGCTGGTGAACGTCAATAAACGTGGGCTTTTCACGGCGGACGAGAAGCTCGAGATGCTCCGGGAAGCGACCAAGGAGTTCGACAACGTCACCGTCGCCAAGTTCGACGGGCTGCTCGTCGACTTCTGCCGGGCCCACGACGTCTCCGCGATCGTGCGGAGCCTCCGCTCGGTCAGCGACTTCGACTACGAGCTGCAGATCGCCCAAATGAACTACCAGCTCTCGGGGATCGACACGCTGTTTTTGACCGCGAATCCCAAGTATTCGTTCCTCAGCTCCAGCCTGGTGCGGGAGATCGCCCAGTACAACGGGGACGTGAGCGCGCTGGTCCCGCCCTATGTGGAGGAGCGCCTGCGCGCCAAGTACGCCGAGCTGGCCAAGAAGAACGGCTAGGGCTAGAGTCCTCAGGTTCCGCGGTTTGGGACGGAAGGACCCCGCAGGTAGAATCGGTGACTGGCTGGTTCCGGGGCAAAGTGTGCCCTCGGGACAGCCATCCGGCGCCGGTCTCCGGCTGCCGGTCCGGTTAGTCCCTGTTCCCACCGCGTGTGGGACCCGTCTCAACCGAAAGCGCGATCACTCTGTCTCGTCTAGACTCCGAATCTCCGCTTGTGGTCGACACCCGACCGCTCGGCAGGCAGCCCGGTTCGATGCGGAAGGAAACCCGTGTCGTCCCCGCGCCTCCGCCGATGGCTGTCGGCATGGCCGAGGTGCCCGCGGGCAGCGACATCGAGCTGGATCTGCGGCTCGAAGCTGTCATGGAGGGCGTGCTCGTGACGGGTGAGGCGCGGACCCGGTACGCCGCCGAGTGCGCGCGCTGCCTGGATCCGCTGTCCAGGGAGCTGGAGGTCGACTTCCAGGAGCTGTTCCGCTATCCGCTCGACGACGACCACCCTCTCGTAGACGAGGTGGACGTCGGCGATGAGGATGAGGACTACTATCTTGAGGACGATCTGCTCGACCTCGAACCGGTGATCCGCGATGCGGTAGTGCTTGCACTGCCGCAGTCGCCGCTGTGTCGGGACGACTGCCCTGGCCTGTGCGTGGAGTGCGGCGTCAAACTAGCTGACGTTGGCCCGGAGCACAGCCACGGCGAGAGTTTCGACCCCCGGTGGGAGGCGTTGCGTCAACTGCGCGAGGAGTCCGGAGGGAGCTGAGCGTGCCACCGACGGGCGCCGGGCGGGTTGGCCGGCGAAGCCCGGTAACTCCGTGCTCTTCGTACCGGGACCTCTCCTGCGCCGCGGGCGGGCAGGTCATCGAGGAGCACACGCACCCCCGCGAAAGCGGGCCATGACCCAGGAGGATTGAAGTGGCCGTCCCGAAGCGGAAGATGTCGCGGAGCAACACGCGTGTCCGCCGTTCTCAGTGGAAGGCAGCGCGCCCGCTGCTGACCAGTTGCCCGCGCTGCCGTGACCCGAAGCTCCCGCACGTCGCCTGCCCTACGTGCGGTACCTACAGCAACCGCCAGGTCATCAACCCGGCGTGACAGCACGAAGGCGGGTCCGCAGATGGTCGGGCCCGCCGTTCCGTACCTCCGCCAACGCGCTGCCGGTGCGTGCTGTCTTTTTCCGACATGGTTCGGGAATCCCCGAAGCCGTGGTGGTTGCCGTGCGCGCCCCACGACGTCCACCTCGTCTTCGAGCGTTCTCGACCGGATCGGAGTCTCCCGGTCCTGCAGCCGGTGCCAACGGTCAGTTCATCCTGCGGCGGTTCCTGCCTCAGGCGGGAGCTCCGCATGATCCGTAAGGATGTGAAGGTCGATGGGAACGCAGCTTTCCCCTGCCGAAGTCCGTGAGTTCCAGGAGACTGTCGGGGTCGAGATCGCTCCCGACATTCTCACCCGCGCCCTCACCCACCGCTCCTACGCCTACGAGAACGGCGGTCTTCCCACCAACGAGCGGTTGGAGTTCCTGGGCGACTCAGTGCTCGGCCTCGTGGTCACCGACACCCTCTACCGCACCCACCCGGACCTGTCCGAAGGGCAACTGGCCAAGCTGCGCGCCGCGGTGGTCAACATGCGGGCGCTGGCCGATGTGGCCCGCGAACTGGGGATCGGCCGCTATGTGCGACTGGGACGCGGCGAGGAGGCCACGGGCGGCCGCGACAAGTCGTCGATCCTCGCCGACACGTTGGAAGCCTTGATCGGGGCCGTCTACCTGGACCGCGGACTGGACGAGGCGTCTGAGCTGGTCCACCGGCTGTTCGACCCGCTGATCGCCCGGGCTTCCGGCTTGGGCGCGGGACTGGACTGGAAGACGTCCCTGCAGGAGCTCACCGCGGCTGAACTGCTCGGTGTTCCCGAATACGTGGTGGAAGAGAGCGGCCCGGACCACCAGAAGACGTTCCGCGCCACGGTGCGGGTCGCCGGGCAGACCTACGGCTCGGGAGAGGGCCGCAGCAAGAAGGAAGCAGAGCAGCAGGCCGCGGAATCCGCGTGGAAGGCGATCCGCGCCGCCACCGAGAAAGCCAAGCAGGAGAGCTGAGGGCATGCCGGAGCTGCCTGAAGTCGAGGTGGTGCGGCGCGGCCTGGAAAAGTGGGTGGTCGGCGCGTCGTTCGGCGAGGTCGAGGTCCTGCATCCGCGTGCGGTCCGGCGCCACGCGCCGGGTGCGGCGGATTTCGCCGCGCGCGTCAGCGGGTGCGGGGTCACGGAGGCGCGCCGCCGCGGCAAGTACCTCTGGTTGACCTTGGACTCCGGGGAGGCGCTCCTCGCCCACCTGGGGATGAGCGGCCAATTGCTGGTCCAGCCGCGCCATGCCGCAGCCGAACGGCATCTGCGGGTCCGCCTGCCCCTGACGGCGCGTCAAGGCCACGACCCGGAGGCCCCGCAAGAGCTGCGTTTCGTCGACCAGCGCACGTTCGGCCACCTGCTCGTGGACCGGCTGGTGGATGACGGCACCGGTACCGGGCTGCCTTCGGTGATCTCCCACATTGCGCGCGACCCCCTGGACCCTGCTTTCGACGAGGACGCGTTCGCCGCGGCGCTGTGCCGCAAACGCACTGAGCTGAAACGCGCCCTCCTCGACCAGTCCCTCATCAGCGGGATCGGCAACATCTACGCCGATGAAGCGCTGTGGATGTCCCAACTGCACTGGGCGACCCCTACCGAGGCCCTGTCGCGCTCCCAGGTCGCCACGCTGCTGGCCGCGGTCCGCGAGGTGATGGTCGCGGCCCTGGCCCAGGGCGGGACCTCGTTCGACAGCCTTTATGTGAACGTCAACGGGGAGAGCGGCTATTTTGCGCGCAGTCTCAACGCCTACGGCCGGAACGACCAGCCGTGTGCACGCTGCGGCACGCCGATCCAACGGGAGACGTTCATGAACCGCTCGTCGTACAGTTGTCCGCGGTGCCAGCCGAGACCGCGGCACGCGCGAGCGTGAGCGCTTGTTTTCCCGGGTAAGCGCACCGAGAGTCACCAGGGGAGTCATGGAGAAGGTTCGTCTGACCGCATGGGTGCGCGGGCACGTCCAGGGCGTAGGTTTCCGGTGGTGGACGCGAGCACGCGCATTGGAGCTCGGACTTACCGGAGCCGCGACCAATCTGGATGACGGCAGAGTGGAAGTGGTCGCGGAAGGGGATCGCACGGCCTGTGAACGGCTCCTCGAGTTGCTGCGCAGCGGCCAGACACCGGGGCGTGTGGATTCCGTCGTTGAGCGTTGGACAAACCATAGGGGTTCTTTCACCGGATTCGAGGAGCGGTGAGTATCCTGGATATGGGGACGCGATTCGTGTGAGAACCCGGAACGCGACACGGGACTGCTGAGAGGGCTCTCACCCCGCCCCGGGGATAGAGCACCACCCACCCGGGGGATCACCGACGAATCGCGTGACCTCGCATGCCCAATAACGGTGTACAGACACAGTTGTCGCCGGCTTTTTCGTCCAATTCTTGACCGACGGCGCGCACGGTGAGACGCTGGAAGGTACATAATGCGCTTATCCACCTTCACGCCAGGCTGACTCAGGCATTTCTCCTACCTGGCCGTGGCGTCATTTCCGTGTGCGATTCCCGTTGGTCACTCAGTGTGGAGGACCCGTAATCATGGCAAAAGCTCTGTTTGGTCACGTCGGAGGTCCGGACCCTCGTATGGTCCAGGAACTGCGGCGTTTGCAGAAGCGCGTACGCGACCTCGAAAACGAGGTCATGAGGCTCCAGGCCCAAAACGACCGGCTTTCCGAGACGATCACGGATCTCACCGTCTCCACCTCCGATCGCGAGCCGGCTCTGGCCTGATCCAACCCCACCAGCGCTGCGCGGATCCCAGTCGACGAAGGGCGCCTGCACCTCAAATCTCCTGGCGCCCTCGAAAACGCGGGAAACCGCAGAGCACTGTGAAGATCTTTCTTTCCCTTGGAATTAACCAGGTTTTACCCGGAAATCCTTTTCCGTAATCCTGAAAGATCATATTCCTCCCGACGTTGCCAACACACCAGGTCCGGGCAGCGCTCCGTATGATCCCAGTGGCGGCCATCCCGGTGTGTCGCAGCGGGAGAAGAGGCCGTTTCCGGTCGCCTCTTCGTCTTCCGACCCGGTTCTGACGCCCCGCACCGCGCCGCGTTATAGGGGCCAGAACAGACCTTCCGCCACGCAGGGTTCTCCGCTGTCGTGGGTCGACCGACATCCTGTCGCATACCGCGCCCTGCCCCATGAAAGGCAAGGCCACAGCGTCCCGAAAGCGTGCCATGCACTCGCCAAGGCATGGCACGCTTGACAGCGACAAAGTCGGGAGACCGCGGAGGTGAACGCGCAACCGTGTACTTGAAGACCCTCACCTTGCGCGGATTCAAATCCTTCGCGTCGGCCACCACACTCCGCTTCGAACCCGGGATCACCTGTGTGGTCGGACCTAACGGGTCGGGAAAGTCCAATGTGGTTGACGCCCTGGCGTGGGTCATGGGGGAACAGGGCGCGAAGACGCTGCGCGGCGGCAAGATGGAGGACGTGATCTTCGCGGGAACGTCGTCCCGCCCTCCGCTCGGCCGCGCCGAAGTCAGCCTCACTATCGACAACACCGACGGTGCGCTGCCCATCGACTACTCCGAAGTCACCATCAAGCGGACCATGTTCCGCAACGGCGGCTCAGAGTACGCCATCAACGGCGACCCCTGCCGCCTCCTCGACATCCAAGAACTGCTCAGCGACTCCGGTATCGGCCGGGAGATGCACGTCATCGTCGGCCAAGGGCAGCTCGACACGGTGCTGCACGCCGGACCGGAGGAGCGCCGTGCGCTCATTGAAGAAGCCGCGGGCATCCTCAAACACCGCAAACGCAAAGAGAAAGCGCTGCGGAAACTCTCCGCGATGCAGAGCAACCTCGACCGGGTGAGTGACCTGGTCGCGGAGCTGCGCCGCCAGCTCAAACCGCTCGGCCGCCAAGCGGAACTGGCCCGCCGCGCCACGGTCATCCAAGCGGAACTGCGGGACGCCCGGCTCCGGCTGCTCGCCGACGACATCGTCACCCTGCGGGAAGCCCTCGCCAAGGAGGAAGCCGACGAGGCCGAGGTCCGCGCCCGCCGCGCCGCTGTCGAAGCAGAGCTCACCCAAGCCCAGGAGCGCGAAAACCAGTTGGAGCAGGCCGCAGCCGAAGCCGCTCCGCTGCTCGCCCGCGCCCAAGAGGCCTACCACGCCCTGCAGCGGCTCAAAGAGCGGCTCAGCGCGGTCGCCAGCCTCGCCACGGAACGCCACCGCAACCTCAGCGCCGCCAGCAGGGAAGAGCACCGCGGCCGCGACCCGGAAGAGCTGGAAGCGGAAGCCGCGGAGATCCGCGCCGAGGAGGAAGAGCTCCGCGCCCAACTGGAAGAGGCGCGCCTCCGGCTGGAAGAGGTCGTCGTGGAGCGGGCCGAAGCCGAGGCGGCGCTGCGCGACGAAGAGCAGCGGGTGGCCGCGGCCGTGCGTGCCGCCGCCGACCGCCGGGAAGGCCTGGCCCGGCTCCACGAACGCGCCGCAGCGCTGCGCCGCACCCTGGAAGCGCAGGACGCTGAGATTGAACGCCTCACCCAGGCTGCCGCGGAAGCCCGGGAACGCGCCGCCCAAGCCCAAGAGGAGTTCGCGGACGCCCGCGCCGACGCGGAAAGCCTGGACCTCGGGGACAGCGAACTCGACGAAGCCTACGAGCAGGCCCGCGAAGAGCTCGCCGCCGCGGAGGCCCGCCTGGCTGAGCTGCGCGACGCAGAACGGAACGCGGAGCGGGAACGTGCCGCCTTGGAGGCCCGGCGGGACGCCCTGCAGATGGGGCTGGAGCGCCGGGACGGTGCTGCCGCCCTCCTCACCGCGGACGGGGACGCGCTCGGCCTGATCGGCGCCCTCACCTCCCTCATCGACGTGGCCGCGGGCGACGAGAGCGCGATCGCCGCGGCGTTGGGCGCGGCCGCGGACGCAGTGGTCGTCGGCACGCACGACGCCGCCCGCAGCGCCCTGGACCTCCTCAAACAGCGTGACGCCGGCCGAGCCGGGATCGTGGTCGCCGACAGCGCTGAGGTCCAGCCGCGGGAGCAGTGGCCCGACCCGCCCGCGGGCGCCCGCTACGCGGTGGACTCCGTCACCGTCCCCCCGCGGCTCCGCTCCGCCGTCACTGCGCTGCTCGCCGATACCGTGCTGGTCCCCGACATGGCGACGGCTGCCCGTGTCATCGCGGAACGTCCCGCCCTGCGCGCTGTCACCCCGGAAGGGGACGTGTTCACTTCCGCGTTTGTGCACGGCGGCGCCGCCACCGGGCCCAGTCAACTGGAAGTGCGCGCTGCCATCGACGAAACAGCCAGCCAGTTGGCCGCGGCCGAGGAGGTCTGCAAGCGGATCACCGAGGACCTCGGTGACGCCCAGCTCGAACGGGAGCGGGCGGCGGCAGCCGTGGACGCGATCACCGCCCGCCGCCGGGAGGTGGACCGGCGCCGCAGCGAGATTGCGCAGCGCGTGGGCCGTCTCGGCGCTCAAGTCCGCTCAGCCACCCAGGAAGCCGAACGGTACACCGCTGCCGTGGAGAAGGCCGTCCGTGAACGCGAAGCCACCCGGGCAGCCCTTGCGGAACTCGAGGAACGGGTCGCCCAGGCGGAGAGCGAACCCGTGGACGAAAGCGAGCCGGACACGGCCCGCCGTGACCAGTGGGCCGCGGAAGCCGCTCGGCTGCGGTCCGTGGAAATGGAGGCGCGCCTGGCCGTGCGCACCGCTGAAGAGCGGGTCCGCGCGATCACTGGGCGGGCAGAAGGGCTCCTGCGGGCCGCAGCCGCGGAACGCCGGGCCCGGGAGGAGGCGGCCCGTCGCCGACAGCGCCGCGCCGCCCAAGCCAAGGTCGCCCAGGCGGTCGCGGAAGGCGCCTCCCAGGCGCTGGCACGGATCACCGTCTCCCTCGCCGAAGCCGACGGGGAGCGTCGGCTCGCCGAGGAGCAGCGCGACGCCCGGGAAGCCGAACTCAAAACGGTTCGGGTGCGGATCCGGGAACTTTCCACGGAACTGGAGAAGCTGCGCTCCGCCGTGCACAGCGGGGAGATGGCCCGCGCCGAGCGCCGCCTGCGGCTGGAACAGTTGGAGACGCGCGCCCGTGAAGAGTGGGGCATGGAAGTGGAGACGCTCGTGGCCGAGTACGGCCCGCACGTGCCCGTGCCCCCGCCCCCCGGCACCCCGGAGGACGAGGCTGTCCCGGTGCCGTATGTGCGCGCAGTGCAGGAGAAGCGCGCGAAGACCGCGGAACGCCAGCTCAACCAGCTCGGCAAGATCAACCCGCTGGCGTTGGAAGAGTTCGCTGCCCTGGAGGAGCGGCACAACTTCCTCAACGCCCAGTTGGAGGACTTGAAGAAGACCCGCCGCGACCTGATGACCGTGGTCAAAGAGGTCGACGACCGGGTTCAGGAGATCTTCTCCGCCGCCTACGCCGACGTGGCACGGGAGTTCTCCCGCGTCTTCGCGCGCCTCTTCCCCGGAGGGGAGGGGCGGCTCGTCCTCACCGACCCCGACGACATGCTCACCACCGGGGTCGAAGTGGAGGCCCGCCCGCCCGGGAAGAAGGTGAAGCGCCTCTCCCTGCTCTCCGGTGGGGAGCGGTCACTGACCGCGGTCGCTTTCCTCGTCGCGATCTTCAAAGCCCGGCCGTCCCCGTTCTACGTGATGGACGAGGTGGAGGCCGCGCTGGACGACATCAACCTGCAGCGGCTGCTCGTGGTCTTCGAAGAGCTGCGGGCCACGTCCCAGCTCATCGTCATCACCCACCAGAAGCGCACCATGGAGATCGCTGACGCCCTGTACGGCGTGACGATGCAGGGCGACGGGATCTCCCAGGTGATCAGCCAGAAGCTGGAGCGGAAAGCGAGCTGACCTGGCCTGCATTGCTTCGGGGCGACAGCGAGGAGACCACGGCAGACTCCAGGGGAAAGCCCTTTTTGCCCTTTTGGTCCACCCTTCCTGGCGGACAAGATCAGCGGCGGCCTAAGATGGCCTGGTCGCGTCGTACTACGGCGGAAACGCACAGGTACGAGGCGATGGCACCACGTAAGCGAAGTCCGGTCTGAAACCGGCGCTGTCCCCGCAACTGTGACACTCCGCTCCCGCCCCGGCGGGAACGGAGTGGAGCCAGGTCGCCTTGCGTGGTCGCCGACGTTCACTGTTCTCGTGGGAAGAGCGGTCCGTCATTGCTGCGGGCTCTATTCCCCTGACGTGTGCCTAAGGAGCCCCAAGTGCGTGTTGCACGTCGCTTCACCGCGCTGTCGCTTCCTCTCCTGCTTGCCCTCGCCGCCTGCGGCTCCCCCGCTGAAGAACCCGCCGCGGACCAGTCGTCCAGCACAGGAGAGTTCCCCGTGACCGTCGCCGACGCGCGCGGTGACGTCACCATCGAAGAAAAGCCCACCCGCATCATCTCGCTGTCCCCGTCCCTGACCGAGATCCTGTTCGAGGTGGGCGCCGGCGACCAGGTCGTCGCCGTCGACGAATACTCCAACTACCCGCCGGAAGCCCCCACCACCGACCTGTCCGGGTTCACCCCCAACGTGGAGGCGATCGCCGACTACGAACCCGATTTGGTGGTGCTCTCCGGCGACAGCAGCGACATCACCGAACAGTTGGAGAAGCTCCACATCCCGGTCCTGCTGCTGCCCGCCGCCGAGAAACTGGAAGACACCTTCGCCCAGATGGAACTGCTGGGCGAAGCCACCGGCAACGCCGACGAAGGCATCGCCGCAGCCGAAGAACTGCGGGAACGCATGGACGCCATCGTCGCGGAGGTCGTCGACGACGGCGCAGCCGGGCTGAGCTACTACCACGAGATCGACGCCCAACTGTACTCGGTGACCTCCGACACCTTCATCGGGCAGATCTACGACCTGTTCGGCCTGGTCAACATCGCCGACGAAGCAGAAGACCCCGCGGGCGGCTACCCGCAACTGTCCGCGGAGTTCATCGTCGAACAAGACCCCGACCTCATCTTCGTCTCCTACCCGGGCGGCGTGGACGACGTCCTGGGCCGTCCCGCGTTCGCCACGGTGACCGCGGTGCAGCAGAAGAACGTGGTCGAAGTGGACGCCGACATCTCCTCCCGGTGGGGGCCGCGGGTCGCCGACTTCGTCGAGGAAGTGGCTGAGGCCATCGAAACGGCGCGCAGCGAATGATCAGTGAGCCCTTCCGAGCTGGCCCCCAGGCAGGGCTTCGGATGGGCGTCGGACGCCGGGACCTACTCGGCCCGCTCTGGCTCGGGGTGGGGCTGGTCGCCCTGTGCAGCGCGATGGTCCTGGGGATCAGCGCGGGCGCGGCCTCCCTCACCCCGGCCGAGATCGTCCGGGAGTTCCTGAGCCGCATCCCGTTCCTCGACGTGGAGTCCACGCTCAACGACCGGCAGCGGGCCGTGCTCGACCAACTGCGGGTGCCCCGGGTCGTCCTCGGTGCCCTGGTGGGCGGGCTGCTGGCCAGCGCCGGCGCCGCCTATCAGGGAGTGTTCCGTAACCCGCTGGCCGACCCCTACCTGCTGGGCGCGGCCAGCGGGGCCGGGCTAGGCGCGACCCTGGTCATCGTGGGCGGCGGATTCCTGCCGAGCGGGCCGCAGCTCATCCCGGTCGCCGCGTTCCTCGGGGCCCTGGTCGGGGTGATGTCCGCCTACCTGCTGGGACGCACGGCAGGGGGCGGCGGCACGGCATCCCTGCTGCTCGCCGGGGTCGCAGTGTCGTCCTTCCTCACCGCCACCCAGACGTTCATCCAGCAGGCGCGGATCGACGAGCTGCGGCGCGTCTACGCCTGGATGCTCGGCGGTCTGGGATACAGCGGCTGGGAAGGCCTGGGGCTGGTCGTGCCGTATGCGGCCGTGGCCATAGCGGTCCTGCTCGGCAGCGGATTCCTCCTCGACCTGCTCGCCCTCGGCGACGAGAAAGCCGTCAGCCTGGGAGTGCGGCCCGGCCTCGTCCGGATTGTCGTGATCTTCGCGGCGTCCCTGGCCACCGCCTCAGCCGTCGCGGTCAGCGGCCTGATCGGCTTCGTGGGCCTCGTCGTCCCGCACATCGTGCGCCGCCTGGCCGGCCCCGGCTACCGGCGCATCCTCCCAGTGTCGCTGCTGTTCGGCGGAGCCTTCCTCGTCGTCGCGGACATCGCGGCCCGCACCCTGCTCGCCCCGGCCGAGCTTCCCCTCGGCGTGGTGACCGCGTTCGTCGGCGCCCCCTTCTTCGTGCTCGTCCTGCGCGCCACCCGGTCGCGGGCCAGGTAGCTGCCCCGCAGCACCGCGAAGACGCCACGACGAGGGGATACCGGCACATGACCCGCGGTCTGGAAGACTGAAGGCGCTATGGACTACACGATTGTTGTCATCGCGATCGCCATCGTGGCACTGGTGGCGGTCGGGGGCGCGCTGCTGATCGTTCCGCGCCGCCGGGTGGGGAAAGCGGAGCAGAAACCCGAACTCGACCAGCCGGAAGGCCGTTCGGGTGCGGGGGCCACCGCGGTGCTCGAACCGGAAGAGACCGAGGGGGCCACCGCGGTCGCCGAACCCGAAGCCCCTCCGGTGCCGGCACCTCCCCCGGCACCGGAGATCGAACTCCCGCCGCCCTCGGCCGGGCGGATGGTGCGGCTGCGCGCCCGTCTCGCCAAGTCGCAGAACGTCTTCGGCCGCGGCCTGCTGAACCTGCTGGCCAGCGACAAACTGGACGAGGACACCTGGGAGGAGATCGAGGACACCCTCATCACCGCCGACGTCGGTGTCACCTCGGCCACGCAGATCACCGAAGGGCTGCGCACCCGGGTGCGTGTGCTCGGCACCCGCAGTGTCGACGAAGTCCGTGCCCTGCTGCGAGAAGAACTGCTCGCCCACATCAACCCGAAGCTGGACCGTACCGTCCGCACCAAAGGGCCGGGGGAGCGTCCCGCCGTGATCATGGTGGTGGGCGTGAACGGGGTCGGTAAGACCACCACCGCGGGCAAACTGGCTCGGGTCGTGATCGGCGACGGCGGCAGCGTCGTCCTGGGCGCTGCGGACACGTTCCGGGCAGCCGCCGCAGACCAGTTGCAGACCTGGGGAGAGCGCGTCGGCGCAACCGTGGTGCGCAAACACGAAGGCGCGGACCCGGCCAGCGTGGCCTTCGACGCGGTCTCTCAAGGCATCGAGCAGGGGGCCGACACCGTCATCATCGACACCGCGGGACGGTTGCACACCAAGACCGGCCTCATGGACGAGCTGGGCAAAGTCAAACGCGTCGTGGAGAAGAAAGCCCAGGTCGACGAGGTCCTGCTGGTGCTGGACGCCACCACTGGGCAGAACGGCCTGCGGCAGGCGCGCGTGTTCGCCGAGGTCGTCAACGTCACCGGCATCGTGCTGACCAAAATGGACGGCACGGCCAAGGGCGGCATCATCATCCAAGTGCAGCGGGAGCTCGGGGTGCCGGTCAAACTCGTCGGGCTCGGTGAAGGCCCCGACGACCTGGCGCCGTTCGACCCGGAAACCTTCGTCGACGCCATCTTGGAGACCTCCTGAACCACCGCGGCGCGGGGCGACCCGCGCCGCGCCGAACAGCCCCACGGGCACACCGCGGGCAGCCAGCAGACAGCAGACCGGTGGGAGCCGCATCCCGCACGGTCTTTTTCTTTATCCCGTCCCGCTCCCGCCCGTCCCCACCCCACACTGGCCGCAGCCGGCGGAAGCCCGGCAGGGTCCAGCACGTTTCACACGCCTGTAACGCACCGCTTCAGGTCTTCACGTGCGCGCAACAGTCCGCAGCACACCGTGTAACACGCCCGGCGGAAGCTTTCAGGGCAAGGGCGGAACGCGCTTGAGGGCACACCCGAGCGAAAACCCAAGCCCTGGACCCCAACCATCCCCGCGCGCACCATCATGGAGGCAACGTGCTCGATACCGGTACCACTGCCTGGCTGTTAATGAGCGCCGCACTCGTCATGCTCATGACCCCCGGCCTCGCCTTCTTCTACGGGGGCATGGCGCGGGCCAAGAGCGTCCTCAACATGATGCTGATGAGCTTCACCAGCATCGCCATCGTGAGCGTCCTGTGGGTGCTGGTCGGCTACTCGCTGACCTACAGCCCGGGCTACGGCCCGCTCACCCACCTCATCGGCGGTCTCGGTGACTTCGGCTCCAGCGGTTTCGTCAACGCTGTCGACGAGGAGGGCGGCTACCCGCTCCTGGTCGACGTCGGCTTCCAGATGATGTTCGCCATCATCACCGTCGCCCTGATCAGCGGTGCCATCGCCGACCGCGCCAAGTTCGGCGCCTGGCTCCTCTTCGTCCCGCTCTGGTCCCTGTTCGTGTACTTCCCTGTGGCCCGCTGGGTGTGGGGCGGCGGCTGGTTCGACCAGTTGGCTGACTGGTTCGGTGCCAGCGTCGTCGACTTCGCTGGCGGGACCGCGGTGCACATCAACGCGGGTGCTGCCGCGCTCGCCCTCACCTTCGTCCTCGGCCGCCGCAAAGGGTTCGGCTCCGAGTCCATGCGCCCGCACAACCTGCCGTTCGTTCTGCTCGGCGCGGCACTGCTGTGGTTTGGCTGGTTCGGATTCAACGCCGGATCCGCCTACGGCGCCAACGAGACCGCCAGCCTGGCCCTGGTCAACACCCAGGTGTGCACCGCCGCAGCGACCGCCGCGTGGATGCTGGTGGAACGCGTCCGCTACGGCAAGGTGACCGCGCTCGGATTCGCCTCGGGGGCCGTCGCCGGGCTGGTCGCGATCACCCCGGCCGCCGCCAACCTCACTCCTGTCTGGGCAGTGGTGCTGGGCCTGGTCGCCGGAGCGGTCTGCGCCTACGCGATCAGCTGGAAGTTCAAGTTCAAGTACGACGACGCCCTCGACGTGGTGGGCATCCACATGGTCGGCGGCATCATCGGTTCGCTGGCGCTGGGCGTGTTCGCCTCCGCCACCGTGGGGGAGGGCGCACCCGACGGCATCCTCTTCGGCGGCAGCCCGATGTTCCTCCTCGTGCAGTTCATCGCCGTGGCGGCCACGACCCTCTACTCTTTCGCGGTCACGTGGCTCATCGCCAAGGCCATCGACATGGCGATGGGCTTCCGCCTGCCGGAGCACGTGGAGACCAACGGGCTGGACACCGAGCTTCACGCTCAGTCCGCCTACGCCTTCGACGAACTCGACACCGTGGAACTCTCCTCGTCGCTGCCTCCGGGCGAGGAGAAGCCCTCAGCGCAGGTGCGGGTCTAGCGTCCCCAACGGAGAGGACGCAGCCTAAGCCGTAGGCGATGGGGACGGCAGGCCGGTGAGGAAAACCCTCACCGGCCTCGCTGTCGTCTGCGACCATAATTCTTCGGCCGGGACGCGACCGGGGGTCGTCCAACCGCTGCGAGAACCCTGGTGAGGTTGGATAGGCTCAGAACCCGACTCGACGCCGTGCCGGTCGGAACTTAGTCCCCGCGCGTGGTGGACGGGAGGCACACGGCACGATCGCGATCCTCCGGGTTTCTCGGTTCCCGCAGAACCAGAGCAGACCCCGGTACGTCCAAAAACTTCGAGTACACCCCCATCCCCCTTCAGTGAAGGCCAGGAGGCACTATGGCGCGGGCGATTCGCATGCCTTGGCGATCAGTGAGAACGACAATCCCCGTCGCGGGGGTCGCGGTGTTCGCACTCAGCACCACCGGATGTGGGTTGCTCGGCATGGGACCAGGAGAAGGGCCGGAGCCGTCGCCCTCCCCGACTCCGGTGAGCGCGGGGCCGCTCTTCGAAGAGGCGGTGGCCGCGTTAGAAGAAGCCGCCGCGATCCAGATCCAGGGACAGTTCTCCGACCCCGACGACACCAGTGACGTGGTGAGCACTTCGGTGACGGTCACCAACACCGGGGCGGCACTCGGCACTTTCCAGGCCCGTTCGGGCAGTGAAGCCGACTACTTCGAAGCCGACGGCAAGCTCTTCCTCAAAGCCGACTCCGACTACTGGCTGACCCACGACGTGTTCAACCCGGACGGGGACGCCTACCCCGACCACTGGGTGCGGGTCACCCAAGAACAGTTCGGGCTCGACCCGGGAGGCGTGCTGGCACCGCCGAAGCTCGCCGAGAGCCTGCGCGCCCAGGCCCCCAGCGACAACGCCGAAGCCGTCGAGGAGAAGCTGGACGGGGTTGTCGTCTACCGCGTCGACTTGGCGGGCGGCACGGCGTGGATCACCTCGGAAGCCCCGCACACGCTGGTCCGCATGCAGATCGAGGAGCTCGCCCCGGCAGACGGGGAAGGGGTGGCCAGCCGGATCGACGCGAGCTTCGCCGAGGTGGACACCGCCACCGTGGAACAGCTCTACGACGATCTCGTCGCCTACGCCGAAGAGGAGCTGGGATCTGCGCGGGATGCCCGTTTGGAGGTAGCCTGGGCAGAAGAGGAGCTCGGTGGTGACTGCCAGACCGGCGGCGCGTGCACCATGATCGGCAAGGTCAAGGAGATCAGCGGGGCAACCGAGGGCTCCATCCTGGTGCGCATGGACGGCTCCTTCACCAACGACGAGCTGGGAGAGAAGACGTGCAACACGACCGGCAGCCTGAAGGCCGGCGGCACGCTCGAACTCTCGTGCTCGATCGACTACGCGTTGGCGCCGAGCCCGGACCCGGTCACCTACCAGATCGAGTTCAAAGCCAAACTGTCCACCCGTGCACTCTCTGGGGATGCCCGCGAGGAGCTGGTCGCCGCGCTCAAGGAGCAGCGGGAGGCCACCCTGTCCGGTGACGCCGGGGAGGACGCGGACGAGGGGGAGGAAGCCTGACCCGGCACGGCTGGCGCCACTGCAAGGGCTTCTCACACCGTCACCACAGCCGGCGCGGCCCTCGCCCCCCGGCGGGTACCCTGAGGGTCTAACCCGAGAGACGAAGGACAGAGCTCACCCGTGTTCGAGACGCTTTCCGACCGCCTGACCACGGTCTTCTCCTCGCTGCGCGGCAAAGGCCGTCTCTCTGAGGAGGACATCAACACCACCGCACGCGAGATCCGTGTCGCCTTGCTGGAGGCCGACGTCGCGCTGCCCGTCGTGCGCGAGTTCATCGCACGGGTCAAGGAGCGGGCCCGCGGTGCGGAGGTTTCCAAGGCGCTGAACCCGGCCCAGCAGGTCATCAAGATCGTCCACGAGGAGCTCATCGAGGTCCTCGGCGGGGAGACGCGGACGATCCGGTTCGCGAAGACCCCGCCGACGGTCATCATGCTGGCGGGTCTGCAAGGTGCCGGTAAGACGACCTTGGCCGGCAAGCTCGCCAAGTGGCTGGCCGACCAGCGCAACACTCCGCTGCTGGTCGCAGCCGACTTGCAGCGCCCCAACGCGGTCACCCAGCTCCAGGTGCTGGGGGAGCGGGCGAATGTCGCGGTGTACGCGCCTGAACCGGGCAACGGCGTGGGCGACCCGGTCGAGGTGGCCCGTTCGTCGATCGACTATGCGCGGCGCAACAACTACAACGTCGTCATCATCGACACCGCGGGCCGCCTGGGCATCGACGAGGAGATGATGCAGCAGGCCGCCGACATCCGCGACGCGGTCTCCCCGGACGAGATCCTCTTCGTCGTCGACGCGATGATCGGTCAGGACGCGGTGACGACGGCGCAGGCGTTCCTGGAAGGTGTCGGCTACGACGCGGTCGCGCTGACCAAGTTGGACGGCGACGCGCGGGGCGGTGCCGCGCTGTCGATCCGGCACCTCACCGGTCGGCCGATCATGTTCGCGTCCACGGGGGAGAAGCTCGAGGACTTCGACCTTTTCCACCCCGACCGCATGGCGTCGCGCATCCTCGACATGGGTGACGTGCTCACCCTGATCGAGCAGGCGCAGCGGACGTTCGAGGAAGAGGAAGTCGCGAAGATGGCCAGCACGCTGGCCTCGGACGAGGACTTCACTCTGGAAGACTTCCTCGAGCAGATGATGATGATCCGCAAGCTCGGCCCCATCGGCAAACTGCTGCAGATGATGCCGGGGATGGGGCAGATGCGGGAGCAGATCGAGAACATCGACGAGCGCGAGCTGGACCGGGTGGCGGCCATCATCCGGTCGATGACCCCGGAAGAGCGAGCCAACCCCAAGATCATCAACGGCTCCCGCCGCCTGCGGATCGCCAAGGGTTCGGGAACCCAGGTCAGCGACGTCA
Source organism: Thermobifida sp. (assembly GCF_017577275.1). Lineage (NCBI taxonomy): Bacteria > Bacillati > Actinomycetota > Actinomycetes > Streptosporangiales > Nocardiopsidaceae > Thermobifida > Thermobifida sp. The sequence continues at coordinate 270,780 of NZ_PITY01000020.1, read as the reverse complement.
GCGGCCTGGTCACGCGCTTCTTCGAAGCGCAGAAGATGCTCCGCCAGCTCAAGCAGGGCGGGCTCCCCGGCATGCCCGGGATGCCCGGCTTCCCCGGCATGCCCGGCATGGGGCCCGGCCGGAAGAAGGCGGCCAAGGCAGCGGGGAAGAAGGGCAAGAAGAACAAGCAGCGCAGCGGCAACCCGCTGAAAGCCCGGCAGCAGGAGGCCGAGCGCGCCGCACAGCGCGAACGGAAGCGGGCCGAGGAGCCCGCTCCCCCCACCCTGCCGCCGGGGCTGGGCGCCGGAATGCCCCAGTTGCCTCCCGCGTTCGGGGGCGGGCTTCCGGACCTGTCCGCTCTCAAACCGCCGAAGAAGAAAAAGTAGGACCGAACACCCTGGCTGCCGGAGTGGCAGCGTTGTGCCGCTCCGGGCCGCGGAAACGGCCGCGCCACGGTTTGGGAGCCTGCACAACCCGCGTCCGATTATCTGGCACAATTGGGTGGTGACTAACGGCGTGCGGAGTCAGCCCTCTATCTCACTCCTCACGCCCACGTCCCACCCGACGCGGCACCGCAGCCCCACGCGGTGTGTCGGCCAGGGTGTTTCCGCTTAACCGGGAGAGACCACACCAGTGGCTGTCAAGATCAAGCTCAAGCGTATGGGGAAGGTCCGTACGCCCCAGTACCGGATCGTCGTGGCCGACGCGCGTGCCAAGCGTGACGGGAAGGCGATCGAGGAGATCGGCAAGTACCACCCGAAAGAGGAGCCGAGCCTCATCGAGGTGAACTCCGAGCGGGTGCAGTACTGGTTGTCCGTGGGGGCTCAGCCCACCGACCCGGTGCGGCACATCCTCAAGCTCACCGGTGACTGGCAGAAGTTCAAAGGGCTGCCCGCACCGACCAAGCCGCTCAAGGTCGCCGAGCCCAAGGACAAGGAGGCTCAGGAGGCCGCCTTCCAGGCTGTCCTGAAGGAGCTCGTCCTGCCGGGCAGCGAGAACAAGGGCGGAAAGTCCAAGAAGGCCGAGGAGAAGTCGGCCGAGAAGACCGCGGAGAAGTCCGAGGGCGAGGCCTGACGTGCTGGAAGAGGCGCTTGAGCACCTCGTCAAGGGGATCGTAGAGAATCCCGACGACGTTCACGTGCGGTCCCGCAGGATTCGTAAGGGCAAGGTACTCGAAGTCCGGGTCCACCCTGACGATCTCGGGAAGGTCATTGGTCGCAACGGCCGTACCGCCAAGTCGCTGCGGACCGTTATTGGTTCTCTGGCAGGCAACCGGTACGTCCGGGTCGACCTGCTCGACCTGAACGAGGTGCACTGACTCGCGCCCACGACGCCGGAACGAGCGGCGTCCCCATACTTGTGATGCGAGCGCGAGGACAGGGGACTGCTCTGTCCGCGCGCTCGCTTTGCCGTCTGTTCCTCCACTGGCGTGTTCTGCGGCATCGGCTGTGACGCGCAACCACACGTTGCCCGGGAGACAAGAGAGTGCGTCTCGTCGTTGGACGAATCGGCCGCCCGCACGGGGTCAAAGGCGAAGTGACCGTTGAGGTGCGGACCGACTCACCCGAGGAACGCTTCGTGGTGGGCAAGGCACTGGAGACCGACCCCGCTGACGTCGGACCGTTGACGATCACCGCGCAGCGGTGGCACAAGGACCGGCTGCTGGTGCGTTTCGAGGAAGTTCCCGACCGCACCACGGCTGAACAGTTGCGCGGCGTCTTCCTAGTCGTGGACTCTGCCGAGCTGCCCCCGTTGGACGACCCCGACGAGTTCCACGACCACGAGCTCATCGGCTTGCGGGTGGAGACGGTCGACGGCGAAGCGGTCGGAGAAGTCGTGGACGTCCTGCACCACGCCCAGGACATGCTGGTGGTCAGCGGGGAGAAAGGCTCGGAGGTCCTCGTGCCGTTCGTCCGCGAGCTGGTCCCCGACGTCGACACCGCGGCAGGCCGTGTCGTCATCGACCCGCCCCCCGGCCTGCTGGAACTCGGTCGCTGACCGTGCCCTGCGGGCCTTCCGCCGGGGAGCGTTGCTGTCTGCTGCCCGGGGAGCAGTGTCGGGACGCAGAGCCCGGCCGGGGGCGAGAGAGATTAGGATGCGGGCCTGGTCCGCGTGTGCTGCCGCAGCGCGCTACCGGATCGGCCCGGGAGCCGGAAAGGCCGCCCTGAGCCTATGCGCATCGATATCATCACGATCTTCCCCGACTACTTCACCCCGCTCGACCTGTCCCTGATCGGCAAGGCACGCCGTTCCGGGCTGATCGACGTGCGCCTCCACGACCTGCGGCGGTGGACCTACGACCGGCACCACACCGTGGACGACACCCCGTACGGGGGCGGGCCCGGCATGGTGATGAAACCGGAGCCGTGGGGGGAGGCGCTGGATGAGATCACCGCTGACGCGGACGCGGGGACTCCCCGGCTGATCCTGCCGACGCCGAGCGGACTGCCTTTCACCCAGCAGGACGCGGTCCGGTTGGCGAAGGAGCCTTGGCTGATTTTCGCGTGCGGGCGCTACGAGGGTATTGACGCGCGGGTGGCGGTGGATGCGGCCCAGCGCATGCCGGTCGAGGAGCTCAGCATCGGCGACTATGTGCTCAACGGGGGCGAGGTCGCGACGCTGGTGATCGTGGAGGCGATCTCTCGGCTGCTGCCCGGCGTCCTCGGCAATGTGGAGTCCATCACGCAGGACTCGTTCGCGCCGGGGACGATGGACAATCTGGTAGAGGGACCGGTCTACACTAAGCCTCCGGTCTGGCGCGGCCACGAGGTGCCGCCGATATTGCTGTCCGGGCACCACGCGGCGATCGACCGCTGGCGGCGCGACGAGGCCCTGCGCAAGACCGCCCGCAACCGTCCCGACCTGATCAGGCGCCTGGACCCGGAGAGCCTTGACAAGCGGGACCGCGAGGTCCTTGCAGAGGTGGGGTTACAGGAGACCTCGGAACCTGTGGCAGACTAGGAAGGGTTGTCCCTGACAGCCGATCTGTGTCGGCGTTCCGTGAGCCCTAGGGTTTCCTCACAGGGATCGGGCTCGGGTAGCAGGGGCGACATTTCCACCCAGCAATCCGCCCGCGCGAGCGCAACCCGTCGGCGCGGCGCGCTGTCGATGAGGAACCGCTGAGATGCACACCGCCATTCAGGAGCTTGAGAAAGCCCAGTTGCGCTCCGACGTGCCCGACTTCCGTCCGGGCGACACGCTGAACGTCCACGTTCGGGTCACTGAGGGCAACCGGACTCGGATCCAGGTCTTCAAGGGTGTGGTGATCCGGCGGCAGGGGTCGGGGATCCGCGAGACCTTTACCGTCCGCAAGATCAGCTACGCCGTGGGCGTGGAGCGGACGTTCCCGGTGCACAGCCCGGTGATTGAGAAGATCGAGGTTGTCTCCCGCGGCCGGGTCCGCCGTGCCAAGCTCTACTACCTGCGCAACCTGCGCGGTAAGGCCGCCCGGATCCGCGAGCGCCGCTAGTCGGTCCGTGCGGTGCCGCGACAGCGGCGGGGTGGTGCCCGCGAGTCACGGCATCGCTAGCGGCGGAAGTCGTTGCGCTCGGCTAGGCTTCAGATTCGATGAGCAACGACGAACGGTCTGGCCCAGCCAGGAACGACGACACAAACGACGCTGTCGGCCGTCCCGCTGCAGGTGATCCGGTCGACACCCCGGGCTCCCCCGTGCCTGCGCACGGGGGAGCCGACGTGCTTTCCGAAAGGGCAGCCGCAGGGCGCGACGACACCGCAAAGAATTCGGATGACACCATGAACGCGAAAAAGAAGGGCGAAGAGAACCAGGGATCCTTCTGGAAGGAACTCCCCATCTTGATCGTGATCGCCCTAGTGTTGGCGTTCGTCATCCAAAGGTGGGTAGTCCAGCCCTTCCACATCCCGTCCCGGTCGATGGAAGAGACGCTCATGGTGGGCGACCGGGTGCTGGTGAACAAGCTGGTCTACCAGTTCCGCGACATCGAGCGCGGCGACGTCATTGTCTTCAACGGCGGTGGAAGCTGGGACGAGGGCAGCGACGTTGTCGTTCCTTCAGGCGGCAACCCGATTTCGCGGTTCTTCACCTGGGTCGGCCAGCAGATGGGGGCCGCTCCCACCGGCAAGGACTACATCAAACGGGTGATCGGTCTGCCCGGCGACACCGTGGAATGCTGCGATGAGCAGAACCGGCTCATGGTCAACGGGGTGCCGCTGGACGAGGACTACCTCTACCCGGACAGTCTCGCTACGCACCAGGAGTTCGGCCCGGTCACGGTTCCGGAAGGCCACCTGTGGGTGATGGGCGACCACCGCGCCATCTCCTACGACTCCCGTATGCACCAGAGCGACAACGGGGGCGGCAGCATCCCCGAGGAGTCGGTGGTCGGCCACGCGTTCGTCATCGTCTGGCCGCCGGAGAACATCGGGCTGCTTTCGTCGCCGGACACGTTCGCTGAGTTCAACGAGAACAGCAAAGTCGCAGACCAGGCTGCAGCAGCGCTCCCCTTGGCACTGGGGCTCGCCGGTGCAGTCCCCGTGCACCTGCTGGGACGGGGTGTGATCCGCAGGTGGCGGAGCGGCGGAGCAGACGGGCATTGCCAGAACTAGCTGCGGGTAGTTGACATGTGCCTCACTATGGTGCTGTGGGTGTATTTCCGTTCACCGCAGTGATGAGGCATATGCGTCCCGCGGCGTGACCGATAAGGGGGTCGGGTCACCGTACCGGAACGGCACAACGAAAGCGAGCTGTGTGATGAGTTCTGAGGACCTGGAAAAATACGAAGCCGAGATGGAGCTCCAGCTCTACCGCGAGTACCGGGACGTCGTCGGACTGTTCAGCTACGTGGTGGAGACTGAGCGCCGCTTCTACCTGACCAACCACGTGGACCTGCAGCCGCGTTCCGCCGAGAACGGCGAAATGTACTTTGAGGTCACCATGCGGGACGCCTGGGTTTGGGACATGTATCGGCCGGCCAGGTTCGTCAAGAACGTCCGGGTGGTGACCTTCAAGGACGTCAACATCGAAGAGATCACCAAGACCGACTTGGAGATCCCGCCGCACCATCCCGGGGACTGAGCTGGCGTTCGCGGTTGCCCCCCCTCTCCCGCGAAACCGTGGACATGACCGCCGTCGTGCGGCCTCCTGGGCAGGCAGCAAGGACGCATCACCTCGGAATTGCTCCGATGATGGGAAGACCCCCTCACCAGGTCGGGAACGGCGACACCCCGTGAGGACCTGCAGCGGGGCTGTGCGGCGCACGGCACGCCTACCCCGCCTGGTCACTGGTACGTGACGGTTGTCCACAGCTGAAGAAAGCTCACGCTACGCCCCGTGCTCGTCCACCACCGTAGCTGGGGGAGGTGGTGCGGGTGCGCACACGAGCACGGTTGGCGGACCAACGCCGTACATTGGGCCAGCGCGGCGAGGAGCTTGCCGCGCGCTATCTGACCCGGCACGGGATGCGCGTCCTCCAGCGCAACTGGCGGTGCCGTGACGGCGAGATCGACATTCTCGCCCGCCAGGACCGCACTCTCGTGGTGGTGGAAGTGAAGACCCGGGCGGGGAGACGCTTCGGTACCCCGCTCGAAGCAGTGGACGAGACGAAACGCGCCCGGCTGCGCGCTCTGGGATACCGCTGGGCGCGGGACCACGGCTGCTCCGCCCGGATCCGGGTGGACGTGGTGGGGATCCTCGTACTCCCCGGCAACCAGTGGTTCCTCCGCCACCAGCGGGGGGTGGCGTAGCGATGGCGCTCGCCCGCACCCGTTCTGTAGCCCTGCTCGGGGTGGAAGGCTACGGCATCGACGTTGAAGCCCACATTGGGACCGGCAAACCCGGGCTGACACTCGTGGGCCTGCCGGATGCCGCGCTACGGGAGGCCCGCGACCGGATCAGGGCCGCGATCGTCAACAGCGGCGAGCACTGGCCGGAAACCCACATCACGGTCAGCCTGTCCCCCGCCAGCCTGCCGAAACGCGGCAGCGGCTTCGATTTGAGCATCGCGGTGGCGATCCTCGCGGCCAGCGGCGTCGTCCCCGCAGCAAAGGTCCAAAAGACCGTGTTCCTGGCGGAGTTGAGCCTGGACGGGCGGACCCGCCCTATCCACGGGATCCTCCCCATGGTGCTGGCCGAGACCGTGCACGGCTGCCGCACGTTCGTGGTGGCGCGGGCCAACGCAGCGGAGGCCCGGCTAGTAGGTGAAGCCGACGTCCACGCCCTGGGGTCGCTCGCCGAAGTCGTCCAGTGGCTCCGAGGCGAACCCGTCGAGGCCACCGAGCCAGCCGACACCGAGGAGCAGGCCAGTGCCCTACCAGAGTCCCGGGAGGGCACGGCCGGGCCGCGCCCCGACCTCGCCGACGTGCTAGGCCAGCCCGTGGCCCGCAAAGCAGCGGAGATCGCCGCGGCCGGGGGACACAACCTTTTCCTGCTGGGGCCGCCGGGCAGCGGCAAAAGCCTGCTCGCGGAACGCATTCCCACGATCATGCCCCGTTTGGAACGCGAGGAGGCGCTCGAAGTCACCGCGATCCACTCGGTAGCGGGCAGCCTGCCCCCGGACAAGCCGCTGATCACCCGGCCGCCGTTCTGCGCCCCGCACCACACGGCGACCCGCGCCGCCATCATCGGCGGCGGCAGCAGCATGCTGCGGCCGGGCGCGGTGAGCCTCGCCCATCGTGGACTGCTGTTCTTGGACGAGGCCCCCGAATTCGCCCGGGGAGTGTTGGACTGCCTGCGCCAGCCGTTGGAGAACGGGGAGGTGACGGTGGCGCGCGCCGCCGCCACCGCCCGGTTTCCCGCCCGTTTTCTGCTGGTCATGGCGGCGAATCCGTGCCCGTGCGGCACGTCGGGCCCCCGGTGCGTGTGCCCGTCGGCGGCCCGTCGCCGCTATCTCGGCCGCCTGTCGGGGCCGCTGCTGGACCGGGTCGATCTCAAAGTGGAGCTGCACCCGGTGTCCCGCGCCGAGCTGCTCGCCGACCAGGCGTTCGTGGAGTCTTCCGCCATGGTTGCCGAGCGGGTCGCCCAAGCCCGGGAGCGGGCAGCGTCCCGCCTGCAGGGAACCCCGTGGTCGTGCAACGCGGTAGTGCCAGGGACGGAACTGCGCCGCCGCTTCCCGCCGCAGCCGGAAGCGCTGCGCGTGCTCGGCGAAGCCATGGACCGGGGCACGTTGAGCGCCCGCGGCGCCGACCGGGTCCTCAAACTGGCGTGGACGATCGCCGACCTGGCAGACAAAGACCGGCCCACTGCCGAAGAGGTCGGGTATGCGCTCGCCTTGTGGACGGGGAGCGCCCAGTGACCCCGGCGGAACAGCCGCAAGCAGCATGCTCGGCGGGGGAGGCGGCAGCCCGGGCCGGGTGGAGCGCAGTCGCTGAACCGGGGGATCCGGTGCTTGACGCGCTGCTGCGCACGTATTCTGCCGCACAGGCATGGGAGGCGGTGCGTGCAGGAACACCGCTCCCGCTGCCCGGCACGGCGGTGAGCACGACGGCCTACCGCCGATGGGAACGGTGGCAGGCCTGCGCCCGTGACACCGACGTCGATGGGATGCTCACCCGCGCCGGGGAGCTCGGTATCCGCCTGGTCGTGCCGGGGGATCCCGAGTGGCCGAGCCAGCTCGACTTGCTCGCGGAACGCCGCCCGTACGCGCTGTGGGTTCGCGGTACGCACGACTTGCGGAACGCGTGCCTGCGCTCGGTGTCCATCGTAGGGTCGCGGGCCGCGTCCGCCTACGGGCTCCACGTGGCGGTGGAGATGGCTGCGACACTGGCCCACCACGGCTGGTGTGTGGTGTCGGGCGGAGCGTACGGCATTGACGGGGCAGCCCACCGGGGCGCGCTGAGCGGGGACGCGGCCACGGTGGCTGTCTTAGCGTGCGGGGTGGACCTGGCCTATCCGAAAGGGCACGAGCAGCTTTTCGCGGAGGTCGTCAACCACGGGGTGGTGGTGAGCGAGTATCCCCCGGGTACTGCGCCGACCCGTCACGCTTTCCTGGTGCGTAACCGGCTGATTGCCGCGCTCACCCCGGGAACGGTGGTGGTCGAGGCCGGGCAGCGCAGCGGGGCGATGAACACGGCCGCGCACGCCCAGGAGCTGGGCCGCACGCTGATGGCGGTGCCCGGACCGGTCACTTCGGCGCTGTCAGCGGGATGCCACCGCCTGCTCCGCGACTACCAGGCGGTGTGCGTGACCGGTGCCCGCGACGTCATGGAACAGCTCAGTCCGCTGGGCGCAGCGGAGGGCGACAGCAGCGGGGGAGTCCAGGTGAGTGCCGACCTGCTTGACGACACTGCACAACGCGTGCTGGGCGCGTTGCCGGAGCGGGGCAGCGCGGGCGTGGCGCGGATCGCGGCAGCCAGCGGGCTGGGCCCGGACGCGGCGCTGCGGCAGCTCGGCCTGCTCGCCGCCGCGGGGCATGTGGAACGTACCCCCACAGGGTGGCGGCGACGAATCCCCGGTGCACGTCGGCCCCGCGGATAGCGCACCGGGGCAGCCAGGAATCTCCGCGTACCTTTCTCCCCCTGGTGCTGCTCTCCTGTTGTTCCGCCATTCCGCAGCGGCCTGTCTTCGGGTTATTTCCTCAGCGGGAGGGGAGCCGGGTGAGTAAAAGCCGGGAAAGGTGAGGATATGCGCTTGGCATGCAGGTATTCTCTGGAGCTTTTGTTCTGCCCTATGGCAAAATTTCAGTCATGTCGTGGAAGCAGATCAGAAAACGCCAAGAGACCGAACGTCTCGGGCCGCTCAGACTCTACCGGGATGACCTGGAAGCTATCGCTAAGACATTGGATGAATTCGGTGACTTGGAGATCACCGTCAACGGAGAAGTGCGGTGCAGCGATCCCGGGGGATTCGCTGAACTCGGCAACCAGCTCCCCGAACGGCTCGAGAGCGTGGTGATGGAGGCCGCTGCAGGTGAGGCCATGGTCAGAGTCGAGCTGGGCCAAGGGGCAAAGATAGAGGTCATCGAGCCTGGGCTGGCAGCTCGAGGGGCGCAGGCAAGGATCAAGGAGATCTGCGCTCCTCGTGTTGTCCGGCGCGGGTGGAGGATTTTCCTCTATTTCTTGCTCTTCGTGGTATTCGCCTTGTTGAGTCCTCTGCTTAAAGAGCAGCTAAGCTCTTCTCAGTGGACCGTGCTGTTTTCTGTTGTTCTCGCTATTTTTGCGTTTTTCTCTCTGGCTGATATAGCCATCATGGAGAAGAACAAGCTTGAGGACGTCATCCTCAATGTGCCCAGATCGGAACGCCCTCCCTTCATAGAGCGGCTTTTCGCTGACCGCGGCGTGTCTGCTTTCTGGACGCTGGTCGGCGGGGTGATCGGCTACCTCGCCAATCAGATTCCGGGATGGGGATAGGGCACGCGACGGGTGTTCTTTCCCACGGCAGAATTCCCTCGCCTGACCGCGGCTGCTGTGCCGCGCACGTTGGCTTTCCACTGGCCCAGCCTGCGCAGCCACGGGCGGTTCTCCGGCTTTGCTGCCGCACCCTCTCCACGGTCGAGGCTTACTCCACCACCGAAGAACAGGCGCCCTGCTGACGGAATCCCCGGTTGGCGCCGTCCTCGTGGGTAGGGTGCTGAGCGTGAGCAGGTATTCCAGTCCCGTCCGGCTCGCCGAAGGACCGCTGATTTTCGTCTCCGGGCAGGTGCCCGAGGCTGCGGACGGCAGTGTGGCCGAAGGCGATGCGATCGCGCAGACCCGGCAAGTCTTCGCGAACCTCAAAGCCGCCTTGGCCCCGTACGGCGCGGACCTGCGCCACGTCGTCAAACTCACCTACTATCTGCGCCACATCGCCGACTTGCCCGCGCTGCACCTCGTTTTAGACGAAGAACTGGTCTACGAACCCCGCCCCGCGGGAACCCTGGTGGAGAGCAGCGGACTGGTGGATCCCCGCTACCTGGTGGAAATCGACGCGGTGGCGGTCCAACCGGCCCCGTCCACGGACACCGCGTCCTAACGCCCCTGGCCGCGCAACAGACCGGCGAAGACCCGGTTTCCTCCCGCAGTGCAGCCGGAAAGCTGGTGGTGATGACCGACTCTCCCACGACAGCGGACACCGCGCGCATCCTCGCCGAATTCGACCGGCATCTGCGCGTGGAACGCGGCTGTTCGCCACACACGGTGCGCGCCTATCTCACCGACGTGCGCAGCCTGCTGGACTATCTCGCGGACACGGGCGCAGGCGGCCTGGAGGACCTCGATCTGGCAACGCTCCGCGGCTGGCTAGGGACACTCCACGACGCGGGGGCGAGCCGGGCCACGATGGCGCGGCGCACCGCCGCGGCACGGGTCTTCACCGCCTACCTGCACCGCAGTGGACGGCTCGCCACCGACCCAGGGCTGCGGCTGGCCACGCCGCGGCGGCACCGCCGCCTGCCCGCCGTCCTCGACGAGGACCAAGCCGCCCGCGTGTGCGCAGCCGCCCGTGACGGGGAGGAATCACCGCTCGTGCTGCGCCGCAGCGCCGTGGTGGAAGTCCTCTACAGCACTGCGATCCGGGTTGCGGAACTGTGCGGGCTGGACCTTGACGACGTGGACTGGGAACGGCACACCCTGCGGGTGCTCGGCAAAGGCGGCCGGGAACGAGTGGTGCCCATCGGGGTTCCCGCGCTCGACGCTGTCGACCGGTGGCTGCGGGACGGCCGCCCCCAGTGGGCGACCGCGCACAGCGGTCGCGCCCTTTTTCTGGGGGCCCGCGGCGGCAGGCTGGGGGAGCGCACCGCCCGCCGCGACGTCTACGCCGCCACCGCGGCGGTGGCGCGCACCGGTCCGCACGGGCTGCGGCACAGCGCCGCCACCCATCTGCTCAACGGGGGTGCTGACCTGCGCAGCGTGCAGGAGATCCTCGGCCATGCGTCGCTGGCGAGCACCCAGATCTACACGCACGTCTCTATCGGGCGGCTGGCCAGCGTCTACCAGCAGGCCCATCCGCGGGCGTGATAGGTCGCCGGTGAGGGGGAGCAGCCGCACAGCCGCTTCCCCGAGCAGGGAGAGCGGGTCCATGTAGTCGCGGCCGAGCAGCAGCCCCCAGTGCAGGCAGGGCCGCGGAGCGCAGTGGCGGGGATGCTCGGCCAGGTGTCCGATCGGCTGCCCGGCGTGGACTTCCTCACCTTTGCGGACGAGTGGCGCCACCGGAAGATACGTGGTGCGCAGCGTGCCGTGGACGACGGTCACTACCGGGACCCCGCCCACGGTTCCGGCGAAACCCACCCGGCCCGCTCCCGCGGCGAGCACGGGATCCCCCGGCTCCGCGGCGAGGTCGACCCCGCGGTGGCCAGCAAGCCAGCGCTGCGCGGGCGGGTCGAAGGCTCGCAGCACTACGGGGGTGCCGGACAGCGGCCACGTCCACGGGCCGGTGTCGGCCGCGGCATGGCGAGCCGGGACGGCTGCGACCGCTAGAGGCAGCAGAACAGTGGGCACGAGCACGCGGAGCAGTACAGACATGGCTCCAGCGTGGGGGATCGTTTCGGGACGGCGAGCAGTGGACTGCGCGCCTGTGGACAGACGCGGAGGCGCGCCATGCAGCAACGCGCCCGGCCCGACGGAGGGCTAGAATCCGTTAAGTGGCCCGTTCACGGGCCGCCTATCACGCACGTCCTTTAACCTCCCCTAGGTGGAGGGATCGGACTTACGGTCCGTGTCCTACCTCAGGGTGGCGCGGCGGTCCGGTCGGGGCGTCAGGAGTAACCGGAGGCGGACGGCATGTCCGCCGCACAAGAAAGGGCCGAAGCTCATGGCCACAGTGGTGACCATTCGCCAGTTGCTGGAGAGCGGCGTTCACTTCGGGCACCAGACCCGGCGCTGGAACCCGAAGATGAAGCGCTTCATCTTCACTGAGCGCAACGGCATCTACATCATCGACCTGCAGAAGTCGCTGTCCTACATCGACCGCGCCTACGAGTTTGTCAAGGAGACGGTCGCGCACGGCGGCACCATCCTGTTCGTCGGTACCAAGAAGCAGGCTCAGGAAGCCATCTACGAGCAGGCGCGCCGCGTCGGCATGCCGTATGTGAACCAGCGCTGGCTGGGCGGCATGCTCACCAACTTCTCCACCGTGCACAAGCGCCTGCAGCGCCTCAAGGAGCTGGAGGAGATCGACTTCGACGACGTCGCTTCCTCCGGCCTGACGAAGAAGGAGCTCCTCGGGCTGCGCCGGGAGAAGGAGAAGCTGGAGCGCACCCTGGGTGGTATCCGCGACATGAACCGCGTGCCGAGCGCGGTGTGGATCGTGGACACCAAGAAGGAGCACATCGCGATCAGCGAGGCCCGCAAGCTCAACATCCCGGTGGTGGCGATCCTCGACACCAACTGCGACCCGGACGAGGTCGACTACCCGATTCCGGGCAACGACGACGCGATCCGCAGCGTCAGCCTGCTGACCCGCGTGGTCGCGGACGCTGTCGCCGAGGGTCTGATGATCCGCTCCGGCGGTGCCCCGGGTTCGGAGAAGGGCGCTGGGGAGCCGCTGGCCGAGTGGGAACGCGAGCTCCTGGAAGGCAAGACCGAGGCTGCGGGCGAGGAAGCGACTCCCGCCGCTGAGGCTCCGGCTAAGGAAGAGAAGGCCCAGGCCCCGGAGGAAAAAAAAGAAGCCGGGAGCGGCGAGGAAGCCTAGGATCCTCCACAGTCCTTTCCCGATCCACACCTAGCGGATAGAGAAACGAAGCTATGGCGAACTACACCGCCGCCGATGTGAAGAGGCTGCGCGAGCTGACCGGCGCTGGCATGATGGCCTGCAAGAAGGCCCTGGAGGAGTCCGGCGGCGACTTCGACAAGGCGATCGAGGCCCTGCGGATCAAGGGCGCCAAGGACGTCGGCAAGCGCGCCGAGCGTACTGCGGCCAACGGTCTGATCGCGCTGGCCCAGGACGGCGACACCTCCGCCGTGCTGCTGGAGCTGAACTGCGAGACCGACTTTGTCGCGAAGAACGACAAGTTCCAGGAACTCGCCGCCGAGCTGGCCGGGTTCGTGGCGCGCACCAGCCCGAGCGACGTGCCGTCGCTGCTCAGCGCCGACTACGCCGACGGCAAGACGGTCTCCCAGGTGATCGAGGAGCTCAGCGCGGTCATCGGGGAGAAGATCGAGCTCCGGCGCTTTGCCAAGGTCGAGGGCGCCTACGTGGCCAGCTACATGCACAAGTCCGACCCTGACCTGCCGCCCACGCTCGGTGTGCTGGTCGAGCTGGACAAGCCGAACGCCGAGGTCGCCAAGGACCTGGCGCAGCAGATCGCCGCGCTGGCGCCGAAGTACATCAGCCGGGACGACGTGCCGGCCGACGTCGTCGAGAACGAGCGCCGTATCGCCGAGGCCACCGCGCGCGAGGAGGGCAAGCCGGAGCAGGCACTGCCCAAGATCGTGGAGGGCCGGCTCAACGGCTTCTTCAAGGACGCGACGCTGCTCGGTCAGCCGTTCGTCAAGGACAACAAGAAGACAATCCAGCAGGTTGTCGACGAAGCGGGCGTAACCGTGCGCCGCTTTGTCCGCTTCAAGGTCGGTCAGGCCTAAAGCTTCTGCGATGATGGAGGTGCCGGGATGAATTTCTCCGGCACCTCCATCAAATCTGGACGGTGTGTGAGCCTCCTGGAAACCCAGCGGGTTCGCGCAGCACAACCACCGGGGAACCAGAAGGGGGCCGATCTCCGTGCCGGACAACGAGGGACAGCACAGTGTGGCCAGGCGCGACGGTGGATGGAAGCGCGTGGTGCTCAAGCTGTCGGGGGAGGCGTTCGCAGGCGAAGAACAACTGGGCATCTCTCCCAAGGTTGTCGGCTATATCGCCCAAGCGATCGCTGAAGCTGTCGCCAAGGGCATTCAGGTAGCTGTCGTCATCGGCGGCGGCAACATGTTCCGAGGTGCCGAACTGTCCCAGGGCGGTATGGAACGCAGCCGTGCCGACTACATGGGCATGCTGGGCACCGTGATCAACTGTCTCGCGCTCCAGGACTTCTTGGAGCGGCTGGGGATTGAGACTCGGGTCCAGACCGCGATCCACATGAGCCAGGTCGCCGAGGCTTACATCCCGCGTCGCGCGATCCGACACTTGGAGAAGGGCCGCGTCGTTATTTTCGGGGCGGGACTTGGAGCGCCCTTCTTCTCCACTGACACCGCCGCCGCACAGCGGGCGTTGGAGATTGGCGCGCAGGCCGTGCTCAAGGGCACCCAGGTCGACGGCGTCTACGACTCTGATCCGCGCAAGAACCCTGCGGCGGTCCGATTCGACCGTCTTGACTACAACGAAGTGCTCACCCGCGGATTGAAGGTCATGGATGCCACAGCGGTGAGTCTCTGCATGGACAACGGTCTGCCGATCGTGGTCTTTGACCTCATGGGCAAGGGCAATATCCTCCGCGCGGTGCAGGGGGAGAAGATCGGCACGATCGTGTGTCCCCCGGATGTCTGACAGGTCTGCCCAGTCCTCGTATTACTCCGGCAAAGCGACACACGGGAGTCCCGAAATGATCGAAGAAACACTCCTCGAAGCAGAGGAGAAAATGGAGAAGGCCGTCCTCGTCACCAAGGAAGACTTCGCCTCGATCCGTACCGGGCGTCCCAGCCCAGCCACGTTCAGCCGGATCACCGTGGAGTACTACGGGGCGATGACCCCGGTCAACCAGTTGGCGTCGTTCCAGGTGCCCGAGCCGCGCATGGTGATCATCTCCCCGTACGACAAAGCGGCGATGCCTGCGATCGAGAAGGCGATCCGGGAAAGCGACCTGGGGGTGAACCCCAGCAACGACGGCAACATCATCCGGGTGGTCTTCCCGGAGCTGTCGGAGGAGCGCCGCAAAGAGTACGTCAAGGTCGCGCGGAACAAGGCTGAGGACGGCAGGACGTCGGTCCGGAACGTGCGCAGGCAGGCCAAGGACGCCATCGACAAGGCGGTCAAGGCCGGCGAGATCGGCGAGGACGAGGGGCACCGCGCCCAGAAGGAGCTGGACGCGCTCACCCAGAAGTACGTCGGCGAGATCGACGAACTGTTGAAGCACAAGGAATCAGAGCTGCTCGAGGTCTGATCCTTGTCCGATTCTGATTCCTTCGAGGGTGCGATGCCGGCGCGGGGCGACTCCCAGGCGCTTCCGTCCCAGGAGGCCGGGACGGGAACGGACCACGCTGCTGACTCCCCGAAGCGTTTCACCCTGCACAAGCCCGGTGGCAAGCCCGTGCGCACCGGACGCAACCTGCCCGTAGCGATCGCGAGCGGGTTGGCGTTGGGCGCGCTCGCTTACGTCACGATCGTGCCGTACCCGCCCCTGTTCGTGATCGTCACCTCGCTCGCGGTGGTGCTGGGGGTGCGGGAGCTGCGGCGGGCGTTCGCTTCGCGGGGCGTGCACCTGGCCGTGGTCCCCCTCCTCGCCGGGGGCGTGGCCATGCAGGTGGCGGCGTTCTTCGGCGGGCCGCTGTGGCTGGTGGGAACGCTGGCAGTGGCAGCGATCCTCAGCCTGGTGTGGCGGCTGCGCGGCGGGGCTGAAGGGTATGTCCAGGATTCCACGGCAACCCTGTTCACACTGGTGTACCTCCCGCTGCTGCTGGGCACGTGGCTGCTGCTGCTCGCCCAGCCGGAAGGCCATCTGCGGATCATCGCGTTCATCGTGGTGACGATCAGCAGCGACATCGGCGGCTATTTCGCGGGCATCCTGTTCGGCCGCCACAAGATGGCACCGGTGATCAGCCCCAACAAGACATGGGAGGGGTTTGCCGGGTCCGTGCTGAGCTGCATGGTCGCCGGAGTGCTCACGGTCTCTCTCATGCTGGACGGCCCGTTGTGGGTCGGGGCGGTGCTCGGGGTTGCGGTGGTGCTTGCCGCAACCGTGGGCGATCTGATCGAGTCGCTGATCAAACGCGACTTCGGCCTCAAAGACATGGGGTCTTTCATGCCAGGTCACGGCGGTGTGCTGGACCGGGTCGATTCGCTGCTGATCGCGGGGCCGGTGGCCTGGATTGTGCTGAGTCTGCTCGTTCCGGTCACGGGCTGACCGTAGAGTTTTGGGGCCGCGGCGTCTCTTGTCGCGGCCCCGCGCATGGAGGCGGGCGCAAGCCCGCTTGTCACGTTTCCGGGGGAAGTTCGTCGAGGAGGCGCTGCCCGCAGATCCGGCAGCGCAGGGCGTGCTTGGGGTTGGGGGCCCGGCATGCGCTGCAGGACACGGTGCCGAGGCCTTCGTCGATAGCGCGGGCCACCGTGCCCAAAGGTTCGTCGGCGAGTGCTGCGTGGGCCGCGCAGAGCCCTTCGCAGAACGGGACGACCTGGTCGGGGGTGAGGGTGAGGGTGCGTCCCGCCCGAGTGGTGATCCGGTAGACGTCGCGTCCTTGATCCTCGTGGAAGGTCAGCAGCCCCTCCTGTTGGGCGAGCCGGAGCAGAGTGCTGAGGTAGGCGTGTGTGCCGCGTTCGAGCAAGGGAAACACCCGATCTTCCTTCCGTCCACGTAGGTCAGGCAGAGACCAGGCTAGACCGCGAGGTCAGCCGAGGATCCAGCTACGTCCCTCCGCGGCGAGTTTGGCGATGAGGGTTTCCGCGTCGTGTTCTTTAGCGAACAGGTGCTCGGGGCGGGTGATGGGGATGACCCAGAGCCAGTTCACCGGATCGCCGTGGAAGGTCAGTCCGGACAGGTCGGGCGGGGGCGGTCCGGCGAGGACACCGGGGTCGGAGACGAGCAGGACCGCGGTGTGGTTGCCGCGGAGCGGGGAGTCTTCGCCGTTGTCCAGCCATTTGACGCTGTGGCCGGGGCCGAACCAGGTGACGGCCCGCCAGGGGAACGTGCCCAGCCAGCGGAAGATCCGCGCCGCCAAGTGGGCGGGGGCCGTGGTGGCGAGGGCGAGTTCGATCCGCGCATAAGCGGACGTGTCCGCCATGTAGCGGTCGAGGGTGGGCATGCGCTGGCCGCACATGCCGACGGTGCTGAGGATCGTGTACGGCCTGGTCGGGGTGGGGGGCCGTTCGGAGACGCGGATGAGCGGGTCGTAGCCGTCGGAGACGTCCCAGTAGTGTCCGGCGGGGCCGAGCGTGCGGAGGTGGTTGAACACGGAACGCTGCACGCTGCGCCAGGCCCCGGGGGCGCACCGCCACGACCAGTATGCTTCGGCGTGGACGACGCGGGGCCACAGTTGGGCGGCGACGTCGTCGAGCGCCCACGCGTAGGCGCTGCGGCCGATCGCGTCACGCGAGTAGCCGGGCAGGCCGCGGTCGGCTTCGGCCCAGCCGGGGATGACGGCGAGCAGCCCTTCCTCGTCGAGCAGGGCTACGCCGTCGCCTTCTTCGAACCACACGGCCCGCAGGGTGGCGGGGTCGAACGGGGCGCGGCCCTGGGGGTGCTTGGTGTGGGCGGCGGGCATCAGCGGGGCTCGGCCTTCGTAGAGTCCCGAGGCGTCACTGGTTTCCGGGGCGATTTCGTGGTTGGCCAGCCACACGGGGACCCGTACTTGGCCGCGCGGGTCTAGGAGATAGGCAGCGGTGGTGCGGGTGTCGTACTCGACGATGACCCGGCGACTGCGGTAGGGACTGGTCTCGTCGAGGAGAACCTGGGTCGGGGCCACACACTCCTCCTCGTCTCTTGTTCACCGCGCGCGGGCCTCCCCGCGCCGCATAGTATGGACGACAGTGCCGGTTGGGGGAACACGCCACCTTTCCCGGGAAAGCGTTGTAGTCGGCTCCAAATTACCGCGCACTGCCCAACCTTCACCGTTGTCGCCGACGACAGACACCCTTTCTCGACTTGGACCTGAATCCATGCCTGCTGAGCTCACGTTTGTAGCGCCGCGCCGGACGCCGCCACCCCGCCACCTCGCTGACTTGGACCCTCAGGAGCGGCGGGACGCGGTTGCGGAACTGGGGGAGAAACCGTTCCGGGCCCGGCAGTTGGCCCAGCACTATTTCGGTCGTCTGGAGGCGGACACGGCCCGGATGACGGACCTGCCGGCCGCGTCCCGGGAACGGCTGGGCGAAGCGCTTCTGCCGCAACTGCTCACCCCGGTCAAGCACGTCACGTGCGACAACGGGATGACCCGCAAGACGCTGTGGCGGGCGTTCGACGGGGTGCTGGTGGAGTCGGTGCTGATGCGCTACCCGGACCGGGTCACCTTGTGCGTGTCCTCCCAAGCCGGGTGCGGTATGAACTGCCCGTTCTGCGCTACCGGCCAGGCGGGGCTGACCCGTAACCTGTCGACCGCGGAGATCGTCGACCAGGTGGTGTCCAGTGCCCGAGACCTGGCGCGCGGCACGGTTGCGGGCGGCCCGGGGCGGATCTCCAACATCGTGTTCATGGGCATGGGGGAGCCGCTGGCCAACTACAAGCGGGTGCTGGCGGCGATCCGACGGATCACCGACCCGGTGCCGGACGGGCTGGGGATTTCCCAGCGCGGGATCACCGTGTCCACGGTGGGCCTGGTTCCGGCGATTGAGAAGCTCACCGCGGAGCGGATGCAGGTGCGGCTCGCCGTGTCGTTGCACGCGCCCGACGACGAGCTGCGCGACGAGCTGGTGCCGGTCAACCACCGGTGGAAGGTTGCCGAGGTGCTGGACGCTGCCTGGCGGTACGCGGACACGACAGGGCGTCGAGTGTCGATCGAGTACGCCCTGATCCGGGACATCAACGACCAGGCGTGGCGGGCGGACCTGCTGGGCCGGCTGGTGGCGGGCCGGCTGGCGCACGTGAACCTGATCCCGTTGAACCCCACGCCGGGGTCCAAGTGGACGGCGTCGCGGCCCGAGGTGGAACGGGAGTTCGTGCGCCGGCTGCGGTCGCACGGGGTTTCTGTGACGGTCCGGGACACCCGGGGGCGGGAGATCGACGGGGCCTGCGGCCAGCTCGCCGCGTCAGGGGCGTAGCGGCGTGAACAGCCCCGGTAGGGAAGCGGTCCCGCCGGCGTCGCACTGGTGTCCGCGGTGCTGCCGTGCCGCACCTCCGAGGCCTCCTCGGCGAGGCGGGCCGCTGGGGTTGTCGCGGTGCGGGGCAGGCCCGGGGGAAGACCGCCTACTCTCCGGCGGGGACGTTCGCGGTTTCCCAGGTGCGGCGCGCCTCCGAGGGGCCAGGACACTGGCGGGCGCGGAGCCCGGGAGCACGACAGGGCCGAGGGGCATCCGGCGTGGCGAGCCGGACTGGTCGCGGTGAGGGCGTCGACCAGTGTTCCCCTGTTCCTGGCGGGCCCGGTGCGGGCGGGGACGGTCCGGATGCCCTTGGCCGTCTGCGTCGCGGTAACCATGGTGACCTGTACACCCGTGTCGCGGTGCTGGTGGGGGCTGCGACCGCGGTGACGGCTCTGCGGTGCGCGGCGGGCCTGACCGGGTCTGCTAGCGGGTGCCCCACGCGTAGGTCTGCTTGCGGAGCTTCAGGTAGAGGAAGATCTCGGTGGAGATGACCGTGGGCACCGAGCGGATCCGGGTGAGGATGTTGAGGAGCTGCTCGTCGTCGGCGGCGACGACTTCCGCCAGGATGTCCAGGGAGCCCGCGGTGATGACGACGTATTCGACGCCGTCGATGTCCGCGATCGCGTCGGCCGCTTCGTTGAGGTCGCCGTTGCAGCGGATCCCAATCATCGCTTGGCGTTTGAAGCCCAGCATCATGGGGTCGGTGACGCCCACGACTTGGACGACACCGTTTTCGAGGAGGCGTTGGACGCGTTGGCGTACCGCGGCTTCCGACAGGCCGACGGCTTTGCCGATCGCGGCATAGGAGCGTCGCCCGTCCTGTTGGAGCTGTTCGATGATCCGCTTGGCGGTGTCGTCGAGGACCACTCCGCCACTGTTGCGGCGCTGCGTGGGCGTGGACTCCGAACCCCCAGTCACCTGTCCCTCCGCTATCAGTGAGTTTTTCTCGTGAAATTTCACGAATTGGTTGTTAAGGATAGACCCTGCAACGGAATCAAAAGGTTCCGTCGGGATGGGAAAGCCGTGGAAACCTTACCGAGAGATTCGGTCGCGTACGGACTCCAGCGCTAAAAGCGCGACGTGGAGAGACAGACAGGTCTCGACCGAGTCCAGATCCGCGCCGAGGATACGGGCAATGCGGTGCAGGCGGCCGTAGAAAGCGGGACGGGACAGGTGGGCACGGGACGCGGCCAGCGCCTTGTTCCGCCCCGCGTCCAAATAGTGCCGCAGGATCGACGTGAGGTCTTCGCCGTGCTGGGCGTCGTAGGCGAGCAGCGGGCCCAGCTCCCGCTCCACATAGGTCTGCAGCCGCTCGTCGTCCCGCAGCAGGTGCAGCAGGCCGCGCAGCCGCAGGTCGAACAGCCGGTGGTAGGGGCGGTCCGCGGCCTGGTGCACGGCAACGTCCGCCACCTGCCGGGCTTCCAGGAACGAGGACCGCACCCGCCGGATGTCGTCAACCGGTGACCCCACGGCGACCACCACTCTGCTGCCGGCGTGCTCGTGGATGAGCGGGGCGAGCCGGTCCAGGCAGCGCTCCACCCGCTGGGTGGCGGGCAGCGCCAGCAGGACGCCTACGCGCAGGTCGTCAAGCGACCCCACCAGGGCGGACAGCCGCAGCTCCCGGCACACCCGGGCCACGTTCTCAGCTGCTTCGGCGAGCCGGGCCTGCGTGGCGAGCCCGGTACCCGCGTCGCGGAGCCGCAGCACCACGACCACCAGGGTGCGGCCGGCCAGCGGCACGCCCACAGCCCGGGCCCGGACCAGTGCTTCTTCCGGGTCCGAGTAGGAGCGGTCGATGATCCCCGCGATGATCGTGCGATGCGTTTGGCGTTCCAGGCTCTCCTGCTGCCGTTCCAGCAGACGGCCCAGCGCGAGCGTGGTCGCCGCCCGCTCCACCAGTGTGGTCTGCGACGGGGTGGGGGAGGCCCCGCAGACGAGGATGAGCCGCCCCCAGTCCTGGCCGCGCGCCCCCACCGTGGTGACCAGCCAGCCGGTCACCGGGTCGTGGAAGGTCCGCCGCGTGGAAGCCACCGACCTGGACCGGTTCTCCCAGGACGCGAGCACCACTCCCGGGTCTTCGCCGTTGAGGTCGTAGGCCAGCACCTGGTGGGCGAGGTTCTCCACCACCACGGGACAACCGGACAGCCGCGCCACCTCCCGCAGGACCCGGTCCCGGGGCGCCCCTTCCAGCGACAGCTCCGTGAACACGGTGTGCATCCGCTCGGAGGCGCGCAACTCCTCTAACTGCTCGGTGAGCACCCGGCTGTGCACGGCCTCGGTGATCTCCACGAACCGGGTCTCCCGTTCCAGACAGATCACGGGAACCCCCGCCTCCCGGGCCGCGTCCACGAGCGCATCCGGCAGCCTCCGCCGGTATTTGCGGCCCAGCTCGACGGCGATCCCGCTGACCCCGGCCTCGGCCAGGTCGGTGACGTACCGGCGCAGCGCTGCTGCGGCGTCGGGAAGCGCGATCCCCGTGGTCAGCACGAGTTCACCGCCGCGCAGCAGATGCGCCAGGTCGGTGACTTCGGCGACGTGCGCCCAGCGCACGGGCGTGTCGAGACGGTCCGCGCCCACCACGACCCGGGGCCGGGCCCGCCGCACCACGGGCAAGTCGAGGACATCAGCGAGGGAGAGCACCACGGCCTGAGTGTACGCCGCACTACCAGGCACGATTGACACCATGTCAAGCAAAGCAGCGAAAGGCGACCACTCTGTCGCTAGTCAAGGGGGCGGCGAGCGGTGAGACTAAAACCATGTCGGATCTGCTCGCCCGCCACCGCGCGGTCATGCCCGCGTGGATGCCCCTGTACTACGAGACGCCTATCGAGATCGTCAGCGGCAAAGGAAACCGGGTCGTCGACGCTGACGGCAACACCTACCTGGACTTTTTCGCTGGAATCGTCACCAACATGATCGGCTACGACGTGGCCGAAGTCCGGGAGGCCGTCGAAGCCCAGCTCGCCCGCGGAGTCGTCCACACCTCGACCCTCTACCTGCTGCGCGGCCAGGTGGAGCTGGCCGAGAAGATCGCCCGCCTCTCCGGGATCCCCGATGCCAAGGTGTTCTTCACCAACTCCGGCACCGAAGCCAACGAGACCGCGCTGCTGCTGGCCACCTATGCGCGCCGCAGCGACGAAGTGCTCGCGCTGCGCAACAGCTACCACGGCCGCTCCTACGGCACGATCGCGGTCACCGGCAACCGCGGGTGGAAGAACTCGTCGCTCTCCCCGCTCACCGTGCACTACCTGCACGGCACCGACCGCTCCCACCCGGCGTTCGCGCACCTGTCGGACCGCGAGTACATCGACGTGTGCGTGGCCGACCTGCGCGACGTGCTCAGCACCACCGCACCGAACGTGGCCTGCCTGATCGCGGAACCCATCCAAGGCGTCGGCGGGTTCGTGATGCCCCCGGACGGCCTGTTCGCCGCCTACAAGGAAGTCCTGGACGAGCAGGGCATCCTGTTCATCTCCGACGAAGTGCAGACCGGCTGGGGCCGTACCGGCACCAGCTTCTGGGGGATCGGCAACCACGGCGTCACCCCCGACATGATGACGTTCGCGAAAGGCCTGGGGAACGGGTTCGCGATCGGCGGGGTGGTGGCCCGCGGAGACCTGATGGACGCCCTCCCGGCCAACGGGGTCTCCACGTTCGGCGGCAATCCGATCTCCACTGCCGCGGCCAACGCCACCCTCGACTACGTCCTCGACCACGACCTGCAAGCCAACGCGGCACGCCTGGGCCCGCTGGTGCTGGAACGGCTTCAACCGTTGGAGCAGCTGCCCACGGTCAGCGCGGTACGCGGCCGGGGCCTCATGTTCGCGATCGACATGGCCGACCCGGCCACGGGCGCGCCCTCCGCGGAACTCGCAGTCGCTGTACTGGAGGAGACCCGCAAGCGCGGCCTCCTCATCGGCAAGGGCGGCCTGCACGGCCAGACCCTGCGCATGGCGCCGCCGCTCACCCTCACCGAGGAGGAAGCAGAAGAAGGGGCGGCCATCCTCGTCGACGCGGTCACCGCGGTCAACGACGCCGTC
Organism: Thermobifida sp.; assembly: GCF_017577275.1. Taxonomy (NCBI): domain Bacteria; kingdom Bacillati; phylum Actinomycetota; class Actinomycetes; order Streptosporangiales; family Nocardiopsidaceae; genus Thermobifida; species Thermobifida sp. The sequence continues at coordinate 247,941 of NZ_PITY01000020.1, read as the reverse complement.
GCGTAACCAGTTGAACGGGCGCACCCTCACGCCGCACCCGGGGGTGCGCCCCCCACTTGCCCGCACACTCTCGTCACCCGAAGAGGTTGTCCGTTGTCTGTCACGCACGTTTCCCACTGGATCGATGGCAAGCCCTGGCAGGGCCCGGCCGAGCGCCGCGGCGACATCTACAACCCGGCCACCGGGCGCGTGTCGGGAACCGTCGACTTCGCCGGACCGGCTGAAGTCGACGCCGCAGTTGCCGCCGCGAAGCGGGCATTCCCCGCCTGGCGGGACACTTCCCTGTCCCGGCGCACCGAGATCCTGTTCGCGTTCCGGGAACTGGTCCGCGCCCACCGCGACGAACTGGCCCGCATCATCAGCGCCGAGCACGGCAAAGTGGTCTCCGATGCGCTCGGCGAAGTCTCCCGCGGACTGGAGGTCGTCGAGTTCGCCTGCGGGATCCCGCACCTGCTCAAAGGCGGCTATTCGGAGAACGTCTCCACCCGCGTGGACGCCTACTCCATCCTGCAGCCGCTGGGCGTGGTCACCGGGATCACCCCGTTCAACTTTCCCGCGATGGTGCCGATGTGGATGTTCCCCATCGCGATCGCCTGCGGGAACACGTTCGTGCTCAAACCGAGCGAGAAGGACCCGTCCGCCCCGATGCGTCTCGCCGAGCTGTGGGCCGAAGCCGGACTGCCTGACGGCGTGTTCAACGTGGTGCACGGCGGCAAGGAAGCGGTGGACGCGCTGCTCACCCACGAGGACGTCAAAGCGGTCAGTTTTGTCGGCTCCACTCCGATCGCCCGCTACGTCTACGCGACCGCGGCCGCCCACGGCAAACGCGTGCAGGCGCTGGGCGGCGCCAAGAACCACATGGTGGTGCTGCCCGATGCGGACCTGGACTTGGCTGCGGACGCCGCCGTCTCCGCGGGCTTCGGCTCGGCGGGGGAGCGGTGCATGGCGATTTCCGCGGTGGTGGCGGTGGGCGGCATCGCCGACGACCTGGTGGCGCGGATCAAGCAGCGGGTGGCGCAACTGCGTGTCGGCCCCGGCGATGACGAACGCAGCGAAATGGGGCCCTTGGTCACCCGGGAGCACCGCGATCGGGTCGCCTCCTACCTGGAGTCCGGGGTGCGCGAAGGCGCGACCCTGGTCGTGGACGGCCGGATCCACCCGGTGATCGGCGGGGAACGCGACGGTTTCTGGCTGGGTCCGTCGGTGCTCGACCACGTCACCCCCGACATGGCCTGCTACCGCGACGAGATTTTCGGCCCGGTGCTGTCGATCCTGCGCGTCGACACCTACGAGGAGGCGATCGACCTCATCAACGCCAACCCCTACGGCAACGGGACCGCGATTTTCACGAACGACGGCGGGGCGGCACGCCGCTTCCAGAACGAGGTGGAAGTGGGCATGGTCGGTATCAACGTGCCGATTCCGGTGCCGATGGCCTACTACTCGTTCGGCGGGTGGAAGAATTCCCTGTTCGGCGACTCGCACGCACACGGAACCGAAGGCGTGCATTTCTACACCCGCACGAAAGCGGTCACCGTGCGCTGGCAGGACCCCAGCCACGGCGGAGTCAACCTCGGTTTCCCCACCACGAAGTAAGGGCCGATTCCAACGAAACGGTTGTCTCGCGCACGAATTGACAGCGGATTGCCCTACTGATGATCAGTTGCCCACTGTGCGGAGTATCGTGGTTGCCGGTTCGCCACCTCGGGGATGCTGGCCGGTTCACACCCCCCGTCGACGGTGGAAACCGTGAGGATATGCGTCCAATTCCCCTCCCCCCTCCGGAATCGGGCGCACGGTGAAGGGGTACTCCGGACCGTCTCTCCCCCCAGTCCGGAGTACTCCCTACACCTACCCACCCCGCTCAGTGGGTGACCAGCAAGTCGAAATCCGCGGGGGCGCCCATGGCCAGTTGCGCGCACTCGGAGCAGCCGTAGAGACGGGTCCCGTCGGGGAGTACGCCCAGTTGGCGGCGTGGCCTCGGCCAGCGGGCATGGCAGACGACGCAGGCCTCCCCCATGACCTGGGCGTCGCTGAGTCCTTCCGGTGCGACGACGTAGTCGTCGTCATGGTCCGCGGGCGCCCCGCGTTCGCACATAGTGCTCATACCGCTCAACGTCCCTACTCCCCCCGTGGCACAGGACAGTCGCGGATTGATGCAGACAGACAGGTAGATGCCGGTGATTGGATTCAATCAGACCGGATGTGTTCGCTGAATAAAGCAGAATCAAAACTGTGACCTGGAGCTTAGTGTCGTTAACTCTGAGTAGTCAAAACCGGAATTGCATACCGCAATTTTTGGTGTGAAAAAGGGGAGCGCACCGGGAGGCGGGATCACACGGGGTATTTCGGCGCCACGGTGAAACGCCGAAGCTCCAGCACCGGGTTGAGTGCGCGGACTTCCGCGACCCGGGCCGGGTCCACTGCGGCGACCGCGACCCCCTCGTCGTCGGCGAGGGACGCCACCACCACTCCCATGGGGTCGGCCACCATGCTGTGCCCGGACCCCATCGGCGCGGTCTGCCCGGCGGCAGCAACGTAGAGGGTGTTCTCCACGGCCCGGGCGCGCACCAGCAGCTTCCAGTGCTCTTTCTTCTCCGGGCCCGGCACCCATTCCGCGCCGAGCACGACAGCGTGGGCGCCCGCGTCGGCCAGCCTGCGGGTGACTTCGGGGAACCGCAGGTCGTAACAGGTCTGCACGCCGAAGGTGAGCCCGTCGACGGTGAACACCGCAGGATCGGTGATCTCCCCGGGCCGGACCACCGCGGACTCGGTGAAGCCGAAAGCGTCGTACAAGTGCAGTTTGCGGTAGCAGACGAGGAGCGCCCCGTCCGGGCCTACAGCCACGGTCGTGTTGGCGAACCGTTCCGGATCGTCTACCGCCTCGTTGACCCCGGCCACGAGGTACACGCCGCAGTCGCGCGCCAGGTCCCGCAGCCCGGACACGTAGCGGCCGTCCAAGGGTTCCGCAGCGGCCACGAACCGGTGGTCGGTGGCGGGGGCGGTGAACATCGCATACTCGGGGAGCACGACGAGACGCGCCCCCTGGTCGACGGCGGCGCGGACCAGTTCGACAGCCCGGCGCAGGTTCGCCTGCTTGTCCATTCCCGGTGCGAACTGTGCGACGGCCACCCCGACCATGCCTGCTCCCCACTGGTGTGTGCTTCTGGGCTGCGCAGCGCTCCGGCTGCGGACGCACACCACAGTAAAGGGCCGGGACGGGACGAGACGATCCCCCCAGCGTCTGCCCGTACCCGGCCCGGCTTGGAAAGCTCCGCTACAGTTGCGCGAACGCTTCTTCGATGATGGTCAGGCCTTCGTCCAGCAGCGCGTCGCTGATGACGAGCGGCGGCAGCAGCCGGATCACGTTGCCGTAGGTGCCCGCGGTCAGCAGGATCAGGCCTTTGGCGTGGCAGTACTTGACGACGGAGGCGAGCGCTTCAGGGTTGGGGGTCTTGTCGCCCGCACCCGCCACCAGTTCCATGGCGACCATGGCGCCGCGTCCCCGCACGTCGCCGATGATGTCGTAGCGTTCCGCCAGCGCGCGCAGCCGGGACAGCAGCACGTCCCCGATAGCGCGGGCGCGCTCCACCAGGTTGTCCTGTTCGATCGTCTCCAAGGCGGCGAGCGCGGCCGCGCAGGCCACCGGGTTGCCGCCGTAGGTGCCGCCCAAGCCTCCGCCGTGCACGGCGTCCATGAGCTCGGCGCGGCCGGTCACTGCGGCCAGCGGCAGACCGCCGGCGATGCCCTTGGCCGTGGTGATGAGGTCCGGCACGATCCCTTCGTGCTCGCAAGCGAACAGGCGGCCGGTGCGCGCAAACCCGGTCTGGATCTCGTCGGCGATGAACACGATGCCGTGCTTGCGGCAGAACTCGACGAGCGCGGGCAGGAACCCTTCACCGGGCACGATGAAACCACCCTCGCCTTGGATCGGCTCGATGAGCACTGCGGCCACGTTCTCCGGGCCGATCTGGGTGGTGATCAGGTCGATGGCCTGGGCGGCGGCTTCCGGACCGCAGTTGTCCGGCCCGGTCGGCCAGCGGAAGGGGTAGGCCATCGGCATCCGGTACACCTCGCCGGCGAACGGGCCGAAGCCCTGCTTGTACGGCATGTTCCGGGCGGTGAGCGCCATCGTCAGGTTGGTGCGGCCGTGGTAGGCGTGGTCAAACACGACCACTGCCTGGCGTCCGGTGGCGTGCCGCGCGATCTTGACCGCGTTCTCCACCGCCTCAGCACCCGAGTTCACGAGGATGGAGCGTTTCTCGTGGTCGCCGGGGGTGATCCGGTTGAGCGCCTCGCACACGTCCACGTACCCCTCGTAGGGGTTGATCATGAAGCAGGTGTGGGTGAAGCGGGCGAGCTGTTCGCTGGCGCGGGCCACCACCCGGGGGTTGGCGTTACCCACGTTGGTGACGGCGATACCGGAACCGAAGTCGATGAGCCGGTTGCCGTCCACGTCTTCAACGATGCCGCCGCTGGCCCGCACCACGTAGACCGGCAGGGAGCTGCCTACTCCTTGAGCGACGGCCGCGGTCCGGCGCTCCTGCAGCGCACGCGACCGGGGACCGGGGATCTCGGTGACGAGCCGACGTTCCTGGGGGAGATCCGCGTGCTCGCTAGCCATGGTTCCCTGCCCTCCTCCGTGGGTGTGGTTGGCGATCCGTGGTTACCGGATCGACAGTAAGCGAATAACCTCCGAATTTCCTCGCCGGTATGGATAGGCTTTCGGAAGGTTCTTAGACTTTTTGTCGGAAACGTCGTGGTGTGGGCCTGGCCTGGAGCAAGCGAGGAGTGAGCGTGCCGCCTTCTCTCGGAGCAATCCTGCGCACTCCCCGGCTGCAGTTACGGCTGCTCCACGGCACCGACAAACTCGACACCCCGGTGCGCTGGGTGGCGGTCAGCGAACTCACCGACCCCACCCCCTACTTGGAGGGCGGAGAGCTCCTGCTGACCACGGGGATGCGGTGGACGCACGAGATGGTGGACGCCCGCGCCTACGTCCAACGCCTCGTGGACCGCGGGGTCGCGGGCCTGGGGTTCGGAATCGGGGTGGTCCACGAGCAGGTGCCGTCGACCCTGGTGGACGCGGTCGCCGAATACGGGCTGCCGCTGATCGCGGTGCCCCGCCCCACCCCGTTCATCGCCATCGGCAAAGAGGTCTCCCGCATGCTGGCGCGGGAAGAGTACGAAGGGCTGACGAAGGCGTTCGCCGCGCAGCGCCAGTTGACGCGGGCCGCTCTGCAGGGCGCAGAAGCGGTGGTGGACCGGCTCGGCGCGGAGCTGCCCGAAGGGTGGGTGCTGCTGTTGGCCCCGGACGGCTCCCCCCTGCACGCCCGGCCCGCGCAGGCCGCGTCCCATGCGGCCGGACTCGCCGGGGAGCTGCGCCGCCTGCAGGAGCTGCGCCAACCCGCCAGCGTCTCCCTGTCCGCGGATTCCCGGCACATCACTGTCCAACCGCTGGGCGTGGCGGGACGGGTCCGCGGGTTCCTGGCCGTGGGGGCGCCCCGCGCACTCGGCACTGAGGAGCGCACCCTGCTCAACGCGGCCAGCTCCCTGCTGTCGCTGGAATTGGAGCGCGGCGATTCCGCGGTCACCGACCGGCTGCGCGGCGGCCTGCTGCACGCGCTGGTGCGCGGGGCGGTGACCGTGACCGGGCCGGAGGCGGAGGCGTTGCGGGCGGCTCTGCCCGCCGAACCGGTGGTGGTCGTCGCCGCAGACCCGAGCCCGGCCGCCGTGTCGTGGGGGCGCGGCGCCGAGGAAGGCCTGGCCGCTGTGGTGGACGGCCGGTTCACGTTCCTGGGCAGTGCCCGCTCGGATCCGGCGGGCAGCCTGGCCGCGTTCACCGGGGGCCCGGTGGGCGTGAGCGAGGAGGTCGGCTACGACGCGCTTCCCGAAGCGCTGGCCCAGGCGGAGCGGGCCTTGGAGGTCGCGCAGCGCGACGCTGCCGCCCTGGTCCGCCACACCGACCTGCCAGGCGGTTTCCTGGGACTGTTGGACACCCCGGCCGGGACAGGCATGGCCCAGCGGCTGCTCGCCCCGCTGCGCGAGCACCGGGCTAGCGCGGACTTGCTGGCGTCACTGCGCGCCTATCTCGCCGCATCGGGCCGGTGGGATGCCGCAGCCGAGTCGCTGGGGGTCCACCGGCACACGCTGCGCTACCGGATCGCGCGGATCCGCGAACTGCTTCCTGGGGATTTGGACGACCCCGACTACCGGGCAGAGCTGTGGCTGGCGCTGCGGATGACGGAACGGGACTAGGCCGGTTCGGTGCGCCCCGCCGGTTGGTGGATCTTTTGCCGCATCCTGTGCCGAAACTAGCGGGTTCTTCAGGAACAGGCGGGTGGCCTCGTGTTGGGGTGGTGTTTCGACCCCGATGGCGGAATGTCGGATTCGGGGCGCGGGTGCGAGGCCACCCCAGGGCTGTGGGTGGGGACGCGAGGAGCCGAAGCCAGGGGAACGATGGTCAGGCGTGCGCTACGGGCAGTGGCGGCAGGGGTGGGCCTACTGGCGGTGCTGCTGGCGGGCGCCCCGGCGGGGGCGGCAGCGGTCCCGGCGGTGCCGTTGTCCGGTGGTGGCGACTGTTCCTGCCTTGAGGAGGTCCGCAGTGCCTGGGAGCAGTCGGATGTGTACGTCCACCACCGGATCACCGCCATGTTTCCCGAGGTCACTGCGGAAGCTGTGGCGGAGGCGTTGGGGGAGGAGACCGCGGCGCGGGTGGCGGTGGTCCTCCAGCCGCAGACCCCTCCGCCCGAACTTGCCTCCCAGCTTCACCTGGCGCAGGGACGGCAGCCGGTGGCCCTCTACACCTGGCAGGGGGACGCGTTCCGCGCCGATGTGGTGACGGGTGCGGAAGTCCCGCGGACCAAGCGGACTTTGGCGGGGCCGAGCCGCCGGGTCGCCCCCGACGACCTGCTCGTCCACGTGGCAGCCGTGGCGGTGATCCTGCGGGGGGAGGTGCTGTCTACGGCCGCGCAGCAGCTCGCGGAGACGTCGCTGTACGTGTCCCCGGGACTGTCCACGGATCTCACCGACCAGCGGATTCGCGACCTGGCGCAGCGGTTCGCTGGACTGCCGGAGCCGGTGCGGGTGGCGCTCCTGCCCCGGGACGCGGTCGAGTACGAGGGTGGGGTGGTGCGTCGCGGGGCGGGCAATATCGCGGAGCTGGTGCAGGGGCAGCGGGATGTGCCTGCCGTGGTCTACCTGGTGGACGAGAACGGGCGGGTGACCGCGGGGTCGGCGAGCAGCACGGCGGTGGGGCTGCGGTCCCAACTGGACCAGGGCAGCCTGTCCCAGATCGTGACGGGGGCCCGGGACAGCGACAGTGCCACGGCCACGCTCACCGCGCTGGCGGCGCGGCTGGAGGACGCGTCGGAGGGGAACAGTGCCGTCGAACGCCTTATCGACGTCCTGCTGTATGCGCTGCCTTTTCTCATCGTGCTGGGGGTGGGGGCACTGCTCATGATCCCGGTCCGCCAGGAGAAGGAGATCCCGTGGCCGGCCCCGCCGGTGGAGGACGGTGCCGATGCGGCGCAGCCGCACCCGCGGGGCGAGTAAACCGGATGCCATGGGCAGGAACATCATCCGGAAAACCTGTCCCCAGAGCGGGGGAAGGTCCGGCACGCTGGTGGCGGGATTCCTGGAGTGCGGGGCACGGAAATTCGAGAACCGGTGCCCCCGCAAAAATCCCATCAGGGAAATAAGGGAGAAAGTTCGCGATTTGTTCTGAGGTGTCCCCTGCAACGGAGCACAAGAGATTCCCCCGTCGATACCGGTGTAAAGGACGCTAAGTCCACGTCTTTCCTGAAGGAATAAAAACGGCATACCGTGCATTCCTGTCATGAGGTAAATTCGTCAAAGCGGCATACCGGTAATACTGGAAAATCTGACGGGCAGTGGATGTGGAGCACAAACCGCAGCGCACACCTTCCTGAACACGGTCAGACCCGATCTGACCAGGAAAGACGATCCAGAAATAAGGAAATCACCCCTGTGTCGGGGAGTACCGTGAAAGCCCGCGGAGAGGCGAGAATCAAAAGCAGCACACCGCACACTGGCACACCCAGGAGCGGAGACACGGTACGGTGTCGGACACACCCAGAATCGGAACACGGTATGAGATGACTCTGGCCCAGGCGGCGCGAATGCTCCCTACCCGGGATTACCGTTGTGCACGCGTGGTGGTACACCCCGGTTCGGAGAATCCGTCCGGATATTTTTCGCATACGTACCACACATGGGACTATCGATCGCGAGAATGCGATAAGTCGCTTTGAGTGACTCATTCGTCACCTGACAGTCCGGTTTTGGTCGGTCAGTGGGAACAGAGGTGTCACGTGCGGTTATTCCACACATTTCCTCCACCGTTCACGCCGGGGACGGGGCACGGAACGGGACGGCGATGAGGCCTCGGACACGCAGGGCGCTCCTCATCGCAGCCACCGCCCACGGCGACAGGCCCGGGTACGAGGCCACGATCCGGCTGGGCGTGGAAGCGCTGGGCTCGGCACTCACCGACATCGCGTTCGACGAAGTCCGCGCCTTGGACGACCCGGGACGCACCCGCATGGTGGAGGAGCTGCGCTCCTTCTTCTCGGCAGCGGAACCCACCGACGTGCTCCTGCTCTCGCTGCACGGCGTCGTGGTGCGGGACAGCGACGGCCGCCTGTGCTTCCCCGCCGCCCGGGGACGCCGGTTCGTCTCGGGGGCCGTGCTCTTGGACACGGTGAGCGAAGTGATCCAGACCGCCCCGGTCCGGAGCACAGTCATCCTGCTCGACTGCGGCTACAGTGGCTGGTTCGACGACGGGCCGGACGGTTTCACCGCGACAGTCCCCCAACTCGACCTGCGGCGAGCATTCCCCCGCGAAGGCTGCACCGTGCTCGCCGCCCCAGGAGTCGGCTATCCCACGGCCACACCGCTCAGCCTGCACGTGGCCCGCGCCCTGCGCGGGGCCGCACCCGACCGGGACGGCGACGGCTGGATCGACACCGGAGACCTGAGTGAATACCTGAACCGGGCGACGAGCGGGGACGCCCGGCCCGTGCTCATCACCGACGCACCCCCCGTGCCACTGGCCCGCCAGCCCGGCGGCCCGCCCACCCCGAGGCAACAACCCCACGCCAACGGCCAGCACCCCGACCCGCGGTCGCTGCTGACCGACCTGGCCGTGGTCGAAGGCTTGGACGTGGCCCGGTTCGGCGACACCGCGCTCGCCAGCCTCGCCCACGTCCCCGAACCGGGGAGAAGAGGGGACCCCGCGATCCCGATCAGCGCCGCCCCGGTCAGCGAATCCCACCACCGCGCCGTGGAGTCGGCGATGACCCGCCGCCTCACCGTGGTGGCGGCCCCGCCCGGCAACGGCGCACACACCCTGGCGACCGCAGTCGCGCACACCGCTGTCGCCTCCGGGCAGAGCGTGCTCTTCGTCGCCTCCGACACCGCGTCCGCTGACGCGTTCACCGTCGAAGTCCGCACCGAACTGGAAACAGCGCACCTGGTCGCGGGCGGACCAGCAGCGGTGCGCGGCCGCGGCTCGGGGCACGGCACCCTCCAAGAGTGCCGCACCCGTGCCGAGGAGGAGACGGAGGCGCGCACCGCCCTCTACCGAGACTGGGCCGCGGTGTGCGTGGCCCGCGCAGCTATCGATGCGATCGCTCGCATCGAACGCGACCTAGCTCTCCTCGCAGAAGCGCGCGGGCAGATCATCGCGGCCGGCTGGGATCCCAAGGCCTTGTTCCGCACCACCAGTCCACGCGAGTGGCTGCGCTGGGCGGAACAGGCCTCCCAGCGCTTCCCTTTCCGCTCCCGGCAGCGGACCGCGTCGCGGCGGATGGCGGCCGGAACCGATCCGGCCGTGCTCGCCCGGATCAGCCAGATCGCCCGCGTGGAACAGGAGTGGCGTGCCGCTTTGGACGCGCGCCGCCGCGCCACCGCTCTTGACGAGCTGTACGCGGACCTGGTCGCGGCCCTCGAAGCCCACCGCAGGTCCAGCGCCGCCTACCTCGCCGTGCACGCCCGGGCCCGCCACACCCGCAGCAGCAACGGCGCGGAACGGCCCGAGCCCACCACTCCGGTGTGGGCGGTCGCCGTGGGGCAGGACCACGAACTGCCGCCCCGCGCCGGCATGTTCGACCTGGTGATCGTGGACCGGGCGGAACGGTGCGGCATCCGCGAAGTGCTGCCGCTGCTGTACCGGGCCCGCCGCGCCCTCATCATCGGCGACCCGGCAGCAGCCGGGAGCACGCCCCTGCTCGGCAGGCGGGGCCCGGAAACCGTCTCCGCCTACCAGGCGCTGGCCCGCATCCGCACGGAAACCGGGGGCCGGGTGCTGTGGCTGGACGAGCACGACCGGGCCCAGCCTGCGATCGCTGCGCTCGCGGACCGGTGCTGCTACGGCGGCAAGTCCACGGTGCTTACCGACCCGTGGAGCCTGCCCGGGGACCCGGCCCGGCCCGTGCAGTGGCACGACGTGACCGGGGAGTATGAGACGGACGAGGACGGCTCGTATGTGAACCGCGCGGAGGCCCACCGGGTCGCAGCGGTCCTCACCGCGCTCGACCTCCGCCTCCCCGACGAAGCCACTCTCGGCGTGACCAGCCCGTTCGCGGGGCAGCGCGCGCTGCTGCGGCAGTTGACCGGCCGCCGCCGCTATTCGCGGGAGATCCGCGTGGACTCCCCGCAGGCGTTCGGCGCCCAGCCGTGCGACGCGCTCGTGGTCTCCCCCGTGCTGAGCCAGAACACCCCGCACCGCACGGTGGCGCGCACCCTCGCCACCGCCCAGTGGTGGCATCCCATCCTCACCGGCACGATCGCCCAGCTTGTCGTGGTCGGGGACCGCGCCCTGTGGGCAGCGGGCGGCGGAGTGCCCGCCGCAGTCGTGGAAGCCGCGGAGACCGGCACCGGGGAGGCCGCGGACAGCGAAGTGCCGCGCCCTCTGCTGCACGCGCTCAGCGACCTGGCCGCCCAAGTGGAGACGAATGTGGCTGTGGCCGGCTACCGCGTGGACTTGTGCGTGACCACCCCGCTCGGGCAGATGCTGATTCTCGTGGACCGCACCCGGGACGGCCGCGGCCTGCGCCGCCTGCTCGACCGGCAGCAGCGGCTGCGGGAGGTCACCGACCTGCCCGTGCTGCGCGTCCCCTTGTGGCGCTGCCTCCACAACCCCGTGGACTTGGCGAAGGAGATCCTGCTCGGCAAGGCCTGAACCTCCCCACCCCCGCACACCACGCGGATGCCGCACAACGGTCAAGTAGGGTGCAATCGCCAGCACAATCGCGTGAGGTGGCTGCGAGGAGTGGAGGAGGCGACACCACCGTGCCCGAAGGCCACACGCTGCACCGACTAGCGATCCACTTCACGAAGACGTTCGGGGGACAACGGGTACGCGCCGCCAGCCCGCAGGGGCGGTTCGCGGAAGGGGCGCAGCGGATCGACGGCCGGGTGCTGGGGGAGGCGGAAGCCCACGGCAAGCACCTGTTCTTAGGGTTTGACTCCGGCGAATGGGTGCGCGTGCACTTGGGCTTGTACGGGGCGTGGACGTTCGGGGACGCCACTGGGGAGCGCAGCCTGGGCGCGCCGCGCACCGAAGCGGGCACGGAACGGGCCTTGCAGCGGGACGCGGACGGGTTCGTGGTCCCGCCGCCCCCGACCGGGGCGGTGCGGCTGCGGCTGGTCAGCGCGGACGCGTGGGCGGACCTGCGCGGCCCGTCCGCGTGCGAGGTGATCGACCCGGCAGGCAAACAGGCGGTGCAGGCCAGGCTCGGCCCGGACCCGCTGCGCGCGGACGCCGACCCGGCCGCGGCGTGGCAGAAGATCCGCCGGTCCCGCACCGCGATCGCGGTGCTGCTCATGCGCCAGGACGTGATCGCCGGGGTAGGCAACATCTACCGGGCCGAGTCCCTGTTCCGCGCGGGCATCGACCCCTACCGACCGGGCCGCGACCTTACGGAACCCCAGTGGGAGGCGCTGTGGGCGGACCTGGTCCACCTGCTGCGCGACGGGGTGCGCGACGGCCGGATCATCACCACCCGCCCCGAGCACCGCACCCATCCCGGACCGGACATCCCCCGCGAAGAAGCCCACTATGTGGCCTACCGGACCGGGCAGCCGTGCCGGGTCTGCAGCACCCCGATCCGCTCCGCCGAGCTGGCGGGACGCTCCCTCTACTGGTGTCCGGGCTGCCAGACCGGGTGAGCAGACCGCTTAGTAGGGGGAGACTTCGCTGGTGATTTCCCAGGCGATCTCTTCGGCGAGCTCGTCGGTGAGTTCAGCGCCCGCGAGGCGTTCGGCGAGCTTCCGCGCGTGGTAGACGGTGCGCATGCCTTTGACGAGGGCTTCGCCCGCGCTCATCACCGCGTAGTCGTCCCACACGTCCGGGTCGATCGCCAGCACCGCGATGTCGTCGTTGTACGGGATCGCATCCATGTCGTGTGCCTCGTACAGTTCGCGGATGTGGTCGGCCTCCACCACGGGCACGTCCCGTTCCGCGAGGTAGACCTCGGATAACGCGTCGGCCTGCTCCGGTTCCAATGCGGCCGGGTTGTAGCCGAACTCTGCCGCGTACCGGGTCAGCCGTTGGGCGATCGCCACGGTTTGCCGTTTCACCGCTTCCGGGCTGGCCGGACCGTAGCTTGAGTTGCGGATGCGGGCTGCCAGGGTACGGACATCCACCGCTGTGCCCCTCCTTCGAAAGCCGTGCCACCAGGGGCGAAACAAGGCAGTCAGACGCTCATTATTCCTGGCTTCCGCCCGGGCGTTGCGCGTGCCGCCCGCTGCCGTACTGGGGCCCGCGGGGCCGGTCCCGGGCCGCCGCTCCCCGCAACGGGGGACGGCGGCCACGGCGCGGCCCACGGCTGTTCATGGCCTGCTGCGCGCGGCTTCCGAGCCGAGTTTCGCGGGCAGGTCGGTGATGGGCAGGGACAGGTCGGGTTCGGGGACGACCACGACCCCTTCGTCGTTTATGTCCGCGGGACCGGGGATGGTGGTGCCGGGCAGGGCCACTGCTGCGCTGCCCCACGACACGGCGCGCCGCAGCCGTTCTTCCGGGGCACCGTCGTCGAACAGGAAGCCCGCGAGCGTGCTGTCGCCCGCGCCCACGGTGCTGCGCGGCACGATCGGCGGTCCGCCCGCCCACCAGAAGCGGTCCGGTTCCACGAGCAGCGCCCCGTAGCTGCCCAGGGTGACGAGGGCCGCGTCGTTGCCCCAGGACAGCACTTCCCGGGTGGCGTCCACCACGTCGCCGAGGGTGGTGAGTTCCCGGTCGAGGAGTTCCGCGAGCTCGTGGTGGTTGGGTTTGAGCAGGTTGGCTGCCCCGGCCCGCGCAGTCACGGCGAGCGGCTCCCCGGAGGTGTCCACGGCGATCGGCACCCCGTAGCGGCGGGCCAGCACGGACAGCCGCACATAGAAGTCGGTGGGGGTGCCTTGCGGCAGGCTGCCGCCCGCCACGAGCCACTTGGGGTGGTGCCGCAACTGGGATTCGACGGCACGCAGCAGGGCCGCGACTTCGGCTTCGCTCAGCGATGCGCCGGGCACGTTGAGCTGGGTGGTGGTGCCGTCGGCTTCCGCGGTGGTGATGTTGCACCGGGTGACCGCGGCAACGGGAACAGTCACCGCGGCGATACCGTGCTCGCCGAGCAGGGCGGTGAGCTGGGCTCCTTCCGCACCGCCGACGGGAAGCACGGCAACCGTCTGGACACCGTGGTTGCGCAGGGCACGGGAGACGTTGACGCCTTTGCCTCCGGCGTGCGCCATCGCGTTGTGGATGCGAATGACCGCACCGCGCACGTAGGTGTCAATCTCCAGGGTGCGGTCGACACTGGGATTGGGAGTAACTGTGAGGATCATGCGCCCTCTCTTCAGGGTCGGCGGTGGTCGATCCCGGACGCCGCTCTCGCCCGGGAGTCGCGTGCTCCTCACACCTGGGAGCGCTCTCATCGTAGACAAAAAGGTCTAAACCAATCTGGGAGCGGGGATGAACGGTCGGTGCCGTCCCCCCTTTTCCTGCTGCAGGGGTGCGTCAACAGGGGCGCGGCAGGGTAGAGGCGCGCCCGGGGTTGCGTACCGTCACCGTACTGTTACCGGTGTGCGCGCGAAAGTGCGGGGGTGTTCTAGGCCCCTGCCGTACCGCAATCCCCAGAGGATCAGGAATGATCGTTTCCGGTGCATCCGCGGGTGCGCCGGGCCGGGAGTACCGCGCCCCCGGTCGAACAGCCACGTTGGAATACGACAACAGAGATTCAGGAGTCTGCCATGGCGCTCGTCTCTCACGCCCACACCGTGTGGGAGGGGACCCTGTTCGAGGGCAGCGGAACGGTCTTCTTCGACTCGTCCAACCTGCCCCAGCAGAAGGTCACCTGGAAGGCCCGTGCCGAGGAGCACGGCGGCCTCACCAGCCCCGAGGAGCTGATCGCGGCCGCCCACTCGTCCTGCTTCTCCATGGCGTTGAGCAACGCCCTGGCCAAGGCGGGCACCCCGGCGAAGTCGCTGCACACCGAAGCCCAGGTCACCTTCCAGCCGGGTGAGGGCATCAAGGGCATCCACATCGTGGTCCGCGGCGAGGTCCCGGGGATTTCCGCCGACGACTTCGTCAAGGCGGCCGAGGGCGCCAAGGAGAACTGCCCGGTGAGCAAGGCGCTGGCGGCCACTCCCATCACCTTGGACGCGGCCCTGAAGTAACCCGCTTCCCGTTGCGGGGCGGGTGGTCCTTGCCCGTCCCGCAACGCAGCCGCAGCGTTTCAGGCTAGGTGTCTCGGCCCGGTACTGCCCCCGCAGCCGGGCTGGCGCGGCACGGCATTCCGGCCGCGGGCACGAAAAAAGCGGCGCTGCCGCCGCACACACGGGATGGATACCGGCTCCGGCTGGCAGCGCCTGCCCGCGCTGCCGACCGGAGCCGTGTCGACGCCCTGCCCGGAATCGCGGGCAGCGGGGTCAGTTCAACAGCCGGGGCGGGATGACTTCTTTGCGGAGAGCGTGCAGCACGTCGTCCAAGTCCCCCAGGTGGCCGACGTGCTCAGTGCGGTTCCGCACCTCAGCGCGGATCGCTTCGAGCACGGTCGGGCTCTGCAGCGCCTCGGCGAGCGGCGCACCCAGCAGCGCCTTCCGCCATTTGAGCAGCGTGTCCAGCCGTCCGCTCACCACTCCGGCGCGGCTGATGTGGAACAGCGCGTCCACTTTGGCCTTGGGGTCGGCGTCGCCGAGCAGGTCCACCTCGAGGATCCGCATGGGGGAGTCCTCAGCGGTCTCCGCGTAGTAGACCTCCCAGTTGCGGCCGTTGGTGAGCACCAGCCATTGGACGCCTTCCTCCGCAGCGCTGAGCCGGGCGGGGCGCAGGCTGCGCGCGTTGAGGTCTTGGCCGCAGCGTTTCACTTCGACGAGGGCGAAGACGTCGTCCCCCACCTTCAGCCCGTAGTCGACGGACTCGTTCTTGGTGCGGTATTCGGTGGTGACCTCGTCGTACTTGTTGTAGCCCAGCCCGTCGCTGAAGAAGTCGGTGACCAGCAGCCGGGTGTCGCCTTCGTTGGCGTCCCGGTCGATGAGGTCCTGCAAGGGCCCGGTGAACCGCTCCAACGCTGCGTGGAGTTGGCCGCGGACGTCGGCTTCCCACTGCGGGAGAGGGGCTTCGGGGCTGGCGAATTCTCCGGTCCAGGTCAGTACCTGAGTCGCGTCCGGGTCCATTGACGTCTGAAATCCCATTCCGTGCGTTGTCGGGCAGAACGTTAACCGTCGGACCATTATCGGCCACCCCTGCCGCATTCCTCTGCGGGAACGGGGAACCGGGAACCTCACCGGTCACACCAGCCCCAAAGAGTGATGTACATCACAGTAAATGGGGGTGGTGGGGAACGCCATTACCGGAAACGCGCAGAAAAACACCGGGAAAGCAAGCTCGTGCCAGTGGTGCGGCCGACGAGCAGCGGAACGGTCACCGCGACGCGAATTCCAGCGGGTCGCTTTCCCCGATCGCACCCAGGTCGTCGGAGCCGACAGAGAACTCCCGGTCCGGGTACAAGGCGATGAGGCCGATCCAGTCCCGCACCGTCGCCCCCGGCGGCAGCTCCACCGGCGTGCTGCCGGGACGCCGGGACGCACTGATCACCTGGGCGAACACCCCCGTGGTGATAGTGGCGACCACGACGGGACGCCCATAGGCGCGCAACCGGGCGAACACGTCCGCGGCCAGGTGCTCCGGCGAGCACACCACGACCGTGGAGCGGCCGCGGGCATCCCGCACCTGGGGATGCCGCAGCAGGTATTCGATGAACCGGGGAGTCATGCGGGCGTGCTCCACCAGGAGCGCGGCGATGCGCTGCGTGTCCTCCCGCCCAGGCAGCACATCGAAGTCCACGTCGACGTTGACGTGTACCGGCGGCACCCCGTGCCGGAGCAGCCAGTTGATCTCGGTGGCCTCGTCCCGCGTGGGCCGGTCCTCCCCGTCGTCCAAGCCGATACCGCGCAGCCAAGCGTTGACGTCTGACCACAGCCACACCAGGGACCGGCCGACCGTGCCTTCCGGGGCGGGGAAGGGGACACCGTCGCGGCGCTGCCCGTGGATCCACTGGGTGACGTTCTGCCTGCTGCGGCCGGTGCGTTCCGCGATGTCGGACACGCCGACCAGGTCGGGGTCGAGCCGCAGGATCCGCATGCCGGGCACAAGGGCGCGCGCCCGCGCCACTACGGACCCGGCCGCAGTCACCGCGTCGGGCCCGCTGCCCGACACCGTCATGCGGTGCACGCCGTGCGAGCAGGACAGCACGGCGTCGAGTTCGTCAGTGAGAGCGTTGACGGCGGCGTGGTCGTCGAGAGTGATCCCGTCGACCACGAAAATGAATTCGTAGTCGGGCAACAGCGGTCCCTTTCCGAAGGGTGGGCGCAACGGGCGGGGGAAGGCAGGCGCCCAGCCATGGTCCAGTCTCGCATCGCTGTTGACAAACGTCAACGCGACGAGGTGGGGGAGCTGTCCGACCGGGGCCGGAGCCGACGCGGATCGTCCTGCGGCAGCGGGCAGCGCCGCGCCTCCCGCAGGATGCGCCGGGCCGCCTGACCCGGATTGCGGGGCGTGCCCGGCACTTGGATAGCGGAACACCCGCACGGGCAGTGCAACCGCCCCCAGTGACCTTCCCCGCGGAGCGTCCACCCGTCCGCCACCAGGGCACGCAGCACGTTGCGGACCTCGCTCTTCTGGTGCGCGGAGGGGCTGAGCTCCTTACCGGTCACCTGTGGGACTCCCGACCTGTCGAAGGGGGTGCGGCCCAGCGGGCGCCGCACCGGTGCAGTTCCCCGTGAAACATCTCGGCCACGGACAGAGTACGGGGAAACCCAGTATTCCAGGAGAAACCCCCTAGAGCCGCACCTAGCGGCCGTACCCGGCAAACCGGCCCCGCATACCTCTAACGACCTGGGGTGACACCGCTGAATGGCTCCGAACCCCACCATTCCCGCCGACACATGGCAATGACCCGAAAATTCCGTTTTCGCTCTCATTAAGGGGGAGAAAGGCGTACGATCCTCGGGGCAGGCCATTCCCCGGAGGTTTTCTATGGTTTTCCACTACGGCCGTCTCACCAGGGACGGAGGAACGGATCCCCGCACACTGGTTTTCGCCTGCCTCGCCGTGCAGACCACCGGCTTGGACGTGACGTGGGGAGCACGACTGTGCGAGGTGGCCGTGGTGCGGATGCGCGGCGACGGCACCGTGCTCGACGAATACGCCACCCTCGTCAACCCGGGAACGCCGCTGGGAAACACGGAACTCCACGGCATCACCGACGCCTGGATGGCGGGCGTGCCCGGATTCGAGCAGATCGCCGGGGACCTGGTCCGCTACCTCAACGACGCGGTCGTCGTCGGCTACGACCTGCCCGCCATCGACAAATTCCTCGCCGCCGAGTTCGACCTGCTCGGCATCCCCGTCACCGGGCTCCCCGGCCTGTGCGCACTGCAGACGTGCCGCACCCACCTGGAACACGCCGACTACCGGTTCGACTCGCTGTGCCGGGCCTTGACCGGCCAGTGGCCGATCGCGGAACGCTACGCCCTCGAGGACGCCCGCCTGCTCGCCGCCATGGTGGCGAGACTCGTCGACACCGCCCCGGAACCGCTCGGCTGGGAAGGACCCGTGTCCGCGGTGCCGCCGATGCTGGCATGCGGGGGCGACATCGCGCCGCGCGCCGCAACTCCGCGCCGCGGCACTCTCGACCACGTGGACCTGCTCGTGGACCGCCTTCCCGCCATGCAGGACGCGCCGCCGCCCCGCGCCGACGGGCTCGCCAACTACCGCATGGCCGTGGAACGGTATGCCGCTCAAGGCACGGTCACCGCGGAAGACGCGGAACATTTAGCGATGCTGGCGGCCCGCGCCGGGCTCACCCAGCACACCGCCCGCGAAGTCCACCAGGAGCTCCGCCACCTGGTCCCCCAGCATGCCGGAGCGGCCGCGGGCATCCCCGCCAGCCCGGTCGCGGCATCACCCGGCAGCGGGCCGAGCGGGATCACGGTGCCGGAGACGCGCGACCTGTGGCGGCTGCGCGAACTCACCCCGGAGGAGTACCGCGCCCGCTACACCGACCTGCACGGGGACATCCCCGAGGACTTGGTCATCGAAGCGCCGGAAGCCGCCGTCCGCAAAAAAGAGGCGAAACCGCGGCGGGGGACGGCAACCGCCCTGTTCGTGGCCGTTCTCGTCGTGCTGGCCGTGGTCTGGCAGGTCATGGTGTGGTCGGTGTAACCGCACCCGCCCGGCGCGGGACGCACCGCACCCCTGCCCCGCCCCACTGTGCGCGGCAGGGCACCGAGGGCTTTGCCGCAGTCCCCGGCACGCATGCGGCCGCACAGCACGACACGACGGCCGTTGCCCCCAGGCTGTGGACGACCCCGAGGTGCCTGCCCACTTCTCTTCCCGGTTGTCCGCTTCGTCTGGGAAACCGTCTGTGCAGGTCGCTATCCTTCGCCAATAACTGGGTCCGTATCAGGGAAGGGCGTCGATGACCGACCGGTGGTGGGGGGAACGCTCCGAACATCCATGGGAGCAGGAAGCTCTCGAACACATCAAAGCGCTCATGCCGCAGCGCGACCCCTACCGGGCCTGGCAGTGCTTCTCGTTCACCGCCGCGTCCGGGCAGATCCGCGAATGCGACCTGTTCATCGTCACCCCAGCCGGGGCGTTCCTCGTCGAAATCAAAAGCCAGCCGGGACGGGCCATCAACCGCGGCAGCACGTGGACGTTCTACGGGGACCGGGTCCGCACCATCGACAACCCGCTCTACCTCACCGACAAGAAAGCCAAAGAGCTCAAAAGCCAACTGGAGTGGGCCGCTAAAAAGCTCGGCATCCGCGACTACCGGTCGCCGTACTTCACCCCCGCCGTCTTCCTCTCCGCCCCCGACCTGCGCTGCGACTTCGACGAAATCCAGCGGCAGCACGTCTACGGCCGCGAAGGACTGGACAAGCAGACCGGGCTGCCCGGGATTTGGAGCGGCCTGCTGAACCGGCGGACCCACCGCAGCCCCGACCCCGTGTTCTTCCGCTCCATCACCCGGCTCATGGAAACGATCGGGGCGAAAGCGATCCGCCGCGACCTGACGGCCGGCTCCTACACTCTCCAGCGCCGGGCGTTCGACAGCGGACCCACGTGGACCGACTACCTGGGCAAGCACACGGTTATCACCAACAAGCACTCCCGGGTGCGGATCTACCACTACCGTCCGGACGCCGACGAGCAGACGAAGAAATCAGTGCTGCGAGCCGCGGAACGCGAATACCGCTCCCTGGTCGGGGTCGCCCACGAAGGCATAGTCAAAGCCGAAGACTTCGTCGAAGTCGAGGGCTACCGTCCCGCGGTCGTGTTCGAACACCGCGAAAGCTGGCAGCGTCTCGACCACTTCATGCAGGAGAAAGGCGCCGACCTCGACGTCTACACCCGCGTGGAGATGGTCCGCCAGCTCGCCGAAGCAGTCAACCACGCCCACCGCAACCGGCTGTTCCACCGGGCGCTCGCGGCCCGCAGCGTCTGGGTGGAACTCGACGGCCACTATCCGCGGCTGCGGATCGCCGACTGGCAGACCGCGGCCCGGCAGGGGATCGGCAGCCTCGGACACACCCAGCACGTCGGGCAGACCACGGTGCACGCCCTCGTCGAACACATTGAGGCCGCCGCCCAGGCCTACCTCGCCCCCGAAGTCAACGCTCCCAACAGCGACCCGCGTGCCTTGGACATGTTCGGCCTGGGGGCGCTCACCTTCCTCATCCTGACAGGGCAGCCGCCGGGCAACGACCGCCGAGAGTTCAACGAACACATCCGGGAGCACGGCGAACTCTCCCCTGCCGCGGTGAGCGACGACATCCACCCGCTGATGGACACCCTGGTGCGGGAAGCGACCCGGCTCATCCCCACCGAACGCACCTCATCCCCCCGCGAGTTCCTGCGCCGTCTCGAAGAAATCGAGGAGCTGCTCACCCGGCCCGAGGTCGTCACGAGCCCGTTGGAGGCCACCAAAGGCCAGGAGATCATCGACGGCTGGAAGGTGGAGAGCGTCCTCGGCAAGGGCGCCACGTCCCGCGCCCTGCTCGTGTCCCGCAACGGCGAACAGCGGGTTTTCAAAGTGGCGGTGAACGACAGTGCCGCCGCCAAGCTCCGCCGGGAAGCGGAACAGCTCCGCAGGCTCCGCGACCGCCGTATTGTCGCGGTGATCGGCGACGACCCGGTCATGACGATCGGCGAGCACACCGTGCTGCAACTGGAACTGGCCGGGGAGGTCACGCTCGCCGACTACCTGCGCCAGGAAGGCAACCTCGGTATCGAGGAGCTGCGCCGATTCGGCATCGACCTGTTCGAGATCGCCGACTATTTGGAAGACCAGAAGGTTTTCCACCGCGACATCAAACCCGCCAACCTGGGCGTGCGGGAACGCACCAAGAAGAGCCGCGAACTGGTGCTGTTCGACTTCTCTCTCGCGGGCACCAGCACCCGGGAAACCCAGGCCGGCACCCCCGGATACCTGGACCCGTTCCTCGCAGAAGGCAACCGCAGCTACGACAGCGCCGCGGAACGCTACGCCATCGCCGTGACCTTGCACGAGATGGCGTCCGGCGACCTGCCGGTGTGGAACGAGGAGGGGGTCGAACCCCACCTGCTGCCGGACAGTGTCGAATACCCGCGGCTCAGCGAAGAGGACTTCCCCGACCAGGTGCGCGCCTCACTCACCGAGTTCTTCCGGCGTGCCCTGCACCGCAGACCCGAGCAGCGGTTCGCCACGCTCGCCGACATGCGCGAAGCGTGGGAGCAGGCGTTCCAGAACATCGAAGCCTCCCCGGTCACCACCCCGGACAGCCTGGAGCTGGCTGAGGTGGACGACGAGGCCACGCGGCGGCGCAACGCAGAGAACGCCACCGCGGACACGCCGCTGGTCGTGGCCGGGCTGAGCCCGGACGCGCTGGACGCCGCAACCCGCCTGCTGCGCTGTGAAACCGTCGGCGACCTGTTGAAGAAACCGGTTGCGGAGATCCGCCGCCTGCGCGGCGTGCCGCTGCGGGCCCGCAACGAACTGGCCCGCCAAGCCAACCGGTGGCGCAGGAAGCTGGCGCACGCCGAACCGCTGCCGAAGGTCAGCGCAAAACTGTCCGTGGACGGTGCCAGCGAGGAAGAGAAGGAGCTCGCTCTCGAGAACGCGAGCCTCGACAAGATCATTCGCCAGTTCCTGCCGAAGACCACGGAACGGAACCGCGACTGGGTGCGCACTGTCCGGGAGCTGCTTGGCCTCCCCGAGGACGCTCTCGCCGAACCGGTGTGGCGCACCCAGAAAGAGGTGGCCAGGCGGCTCGGCTTGCAGCAGGCCACCGTGTCCCGGCATTTGGCGGAGGCCCGCCAGTACTGGGTGAAGAACACTCCTTCCCAGCTGCGTACCGCGGTCCGCGACGACATCGTGGAGATCCTGGAACGCCACGGCCGGGTCCGCGAGGTGCGGCAGATCGCGGACGAGCTGCTGAGTAAACGGGGGACGAGCGCAGAAATCCCGGAGACCCGGAAAGCGTATGCGCTGGCCGCGATCCGCGTGGTGACCGAATGCGAAGAGCGAAAGCAAAAAGAGTCGCCCGTGTTTGTGCTGCGCCGCCTCTACACGCACAGCGACACCCCGAAGGTGCTGGTCGCCCAGGTCATCGAGAACGACCCGACCGTTCCCGTCGAGGCCGACCTGCTCGACTATGCGGCGGCCTTGGGTCGGGAAGCCGACCGGATTGTCCGGTTCGACGATGACGCGCCGCTGCCTTCCCCCGCCGAGGTGCGGCAGCGGCTGCGCGGGGTGCCCACCAAACCGGGCATGGCCCCGCTGTCCGACGTGGACTTGGTGACGCTGGCCGCGGCAGCCTCGGAGAACGCGCAGGCCACCGCGCGCCTGGAGTTGTATCCGCGGTCGTTGAGCCTGAAACGGGTGCTGGACATCGTCCAGGTCGCCAGCTATCTCGGCGAGCCCGGCATCACCCCGCAGCAGATCGTCGACCGGGTGCGGGCCCGTTTCCCGCACATGGACCCGCCTGGCGTGCACGTGATCCGTCGGCAGCTGCGCGAAGACTTCCCCAACCTGGAGTCCCGGACGGCCTCGGACGGCACCGAGTACTGGTATCTGCCACGCACCGCGATCACCAGGTCCATCACCTATTCGGCGATCAGTGCGGGCGGCGGATACGAGCCGCCGAGCGAGCATGAGAGTGCCCGCCGCCGCCTCGACCAGGCGGTGGCCCGCGGCGGCTACCTTGCCGTGAAGACGTGGATGTCAGAGGCCGAACGGGTGGCAGAGCTGTTGGCTTCCCGGCCGGATGTGGCGGCGTTCGACGCGTCTGCGGAGTTCGTGCGGGTCGTCACCGAGATGATCAACCAGTACGGCGGCCCGCCATGGGATGTGGTGGTCGCCGCTGACGTGCCCGGCGGCCCGCCCGAGTTCGGGAACATGGTTGCCGAGGCGTGCATGATTCTCGGCGACCGGATCCGCGCCGCGGGACAGGACCGGCCTGTGTTCGTGTACGGGGCGACCCCGCTGGCCCGCTACCCGGCAGGCCGAGACTTGCTGCGCACGCTAGCCCAGCAGGCCCGGGAGAGCGGCACCGCCCCGTACGGCCTGTGGCTGCTGTGCCCGATGGGCAACCCGTACCGTCCGGCCCGGCTCGACGACGAACCGGCGGGCGCGATCACGGATGCGGAACAGTTGCGGCTGCCCCGCGGTTTCGGCGCAGAAGAACCGGTTTTGGTGGGGTGACAGCGGACGCACCCTGGCATGGGGGAGGCCACCGGATGCAGCCGGTGGCCTTTTCCCTGTCTCCGAAACGCGGGGGGAAGCACGGTACGCGGAGTTCCACGGTGTTGGAGCGGCTGTCCGCGCACCACCCTGTAAGCAGGATGCCCACCGGTGTGCCGGCTGGGCGTGGGGAGAGGCTGGTCTAGCGCGGTGTGCTGCGTGCCGAGGCCCACGGGGAGGGGAGCTGGGCGCGGCCCTTCAAGTGGTTGTCCAACGCTATGCACGCCTCCCGGAGCTCCGGCGGGTCCGCCAGGTGATCGCGCAGGCGCTCGACCATGCGGTCGTATATCAGGTCGATCTCCGGGGCGATCACGGTGTGGCTCCTTTCGAAAGCGATCAGGTAGGGGCGGATCAGCGCGGGCGGGTCAACGTTCAGCTCCGGTTCGCGATGCGTGGGAGCAGCGGGCTCGCGGCGCGGGTGAGCGGCTGGGTGTGGCGTGGCCTGGTTTGGGGGAGCGGATTTGGTGCTTCGGCGGGAAGCACAGCAGTTTTCATCAGATATTCCTGGGCGGCGGCGGTAGATGCTCTTGCAGAGCGCTTCCGGGACGGCGCCGAGCCTGGCACCACTCGCGTTCGTTCGCGCGAGGTAAACAGCGCGGGGAGACACGGCTTCCGAGTGCCTGTGTTGCGCTGTTCTCCGCCTCCGTTGTCCTTTGATGAGACGCCCCTCCCACGTCTCTGTGCTGGAGTGCTTGTGGAACGTTGACGAGCATGGAAGCTCCCGCGGTGGAGTGGCTGGAAACAGTTTCGGGTGTGTGGGGCCACCGGCCACGGACCGGTGGCTTTGTTCTGTGCCGTGGTGTGGGCGAGGGGTCGGCACAGCAGCTTGAAGTCCTTGGGGTGGGGATCGGGATCAGAGGTTAGATCCGGGGAGGGGAGGATCGGGTAGTCGGGTGGCTCCCGGCGGGGCGAATAGCGCCCAGACGGTGTAGCCGCCGCTGTCGATGTTCCAATGGCCCCAGTCAGCGGCGAGAGCAGCTACCAGATGCAGCCCGCGTCCCCCGAGGGAAAGAAGGCCGGTGTCGGTGCGGGTGTGCGGGATGCTCGGCAGGCGGGTGTGCGGGTCTGCTTTAGGCCCCTGGTCGGCGACGGTGACGAGCACGAGGCCAGTGCGGAGGGCGGAGAGCGTCACCGAGATTTTGCCGCCATCGCCGCTGACGCTGTGGTGGCAGGCGTTGGCGAACAGTTCAGCTACCACCAGTTCGGCGTCGTCAACCGCGTGCGGGTAGTCGGCGAGACTGCGGCGGATGCGGTGCCGCAGCTCGGGACAGAACGCAGGGTCTCCGGGCAGTTCCCAGAACTCCGAGACGGTGAGCCGGCCGGGACCAGAACCAGGTGCGGACAGGTCGGGTTCCTGGTCGTTGGGGTTGGGAGGAGTGTCCATCAAGCTGCCTCCCGCAACGCGGCGCGCCGCGCAGCAACCGGGTTCACCCGGGAACGGGTGACCGCTCGGTCGAGGCCGCACAGTGCGGCAGCGGCGTGGTTGACCTGGGAGACGTGCGCGGTACCGGTGCGGCCCCAGATGAACCACTGGTTACCGGCGATGTCCTCCACCACGACAACGGGGACCAGCCGCGTGCGTGTGCGGACGTAGAGCACCGGGTGACTTGTGGCCGACAGGGCGATGAGGGCAGTGACGCCGAGGGAGCGGATGGCGTCAGCGAGCCGGGAGAGGTGGGCGGTGCGGTCGCTGGTCTGCTCTGTTAAGGGGAAGTGGCCGATTTCAGACATGGGAGAGCTCTTCACGCAGTGGAAGACTCCTGATGCCTTCCGTGAACACAGA
Organism: Thermobifida sp.; assembly: GCF_017577275.1. Lineage (NCBI taxonomy): Bacteria > Bacillati > Actinomycetota > Actinomycetes > Streptosporangiales > Nocardiopsidaceae > Thermobifida > Thermobifida sp. Next base: position 222,876 of record NZ_PITY01000020.1, on the reverse strand, counting down.
GCACTATAGAACCGTTTCGATTGGTGTTTCTTATGTTTCTAGAAACATTTCTTGAGTGGTTGACAGGTTGGGACGGGAGCAACCCGAGCGACTAGGCTCTGTCCCAGCCCTAGACATGAGGAGGTTGCCATGACAGTCAGGCGGCCCACCGTGGCAGGCCGCGACCTCGGAAGCGAGTTGCGTGAGATCCGAGAAGAACGCGGACTGTCCATGCGGGAGGTCGCCCGGCGGCTCGACTGGCCCGCCTCCAAGCTCTCCAAGATCGAAACAGGGAAACAAGGGACGAAACGGGAGGATGTGGCTTCCCTGTTAGCGATCTACGGGATCACCGGGCAGAGACGGGACTACCTGGTGAACAAGGCGGGAAAGGTAGATAAGCCCGGGCACTGGGAGAAATCCGGGCTTGATGGCGGCCTCTCCAGAGAAACCAGAACCCTCATACGTCTGGAACGAGACGCAATCCAGATCCAGAGCGTCGAGCCGCTGCTCATACCAGGCCTGCTCCAGCTCCCCGAGTACACCCGCGCCCTTATGAAGGCATGCGGAGTACCGGAGCAAGATATCGAGGTTCGTGTTGCTGCTCGGCTAAGCAGACAGGCGATTCTGAGCCGGGAACCAGGCCCTGCCTTTCAGGCTTTCCTTGATGAGAGTGCCCTCCGACGTCCTGTACTCCCTCCCAAACTGATGGCGCGGCAGTTGCGCCACCTCGTGGAGACAGCCGAACGTCCCAACGTGACTCTTCGCGCTCTTCCATTCTCTTTAGGAGCACACAACGGCTTGGACGGCTCCTTCATGCTTCTCGACCTGCCCGAACAGAAATCCGTAGTGCTCCTGGAACATAAAATCTGTGCTCTCTTCCTGGAAGACGAGGAAGAAATCAAGTTCTTTAGAAAAGAAGTAGAGCGCTTGAACGAAGTAGCTCTCACCCACGTTGATTCCATCAACCTCATTGCACAGATCGCAAAGGAGCTGGAGGAATGAACACCGCAGGTAAGACGCTCGAGTGGCGTAAGAGCAGCTACAGCGGCCGGGACTACAACTGCGTCGAGGTCGCTGACCTCCCCGGTGCCACTGCTGTCCGCGACTCCAAGAACCCGGACGCCGCAGTGCTGGCTTTCCCCACAGCTGAATGGGTCGCGTTCCTGCAGGCAGCCCGGAGCAAGCACCTCTAGAACACCTGGTGAACAGGGTGGAGGAGGGCATGGAGACGCCCCGATCACAGCCCTGTTCGTCGGATAGCCGTTAGCTGCCTTTCCAGTGGTCTGCCGCAGGCCACGCCTACAAAGGCTTCCTGTGCTGAAACCTCAGGCATCCGGTTAGTAAGAGCTGTGATATCGAGGTTTTTCTTTGGAGTCGAAAGATTCATTGTAAACGAATCGGGGAAACCTACATCTAGCTCTCTGGGATGGATAAGTTTCTAGCTCTTTGAAGTAATATAGAGAGGTTTGAGTTTCACCTGTGGCTGTTGTGAAATAAGGAAAGAATCTCTCTTTGTGGGAATGTTTGACCGCGTCACACAGGATGTTCAAAGGTCTAGTGCATGGGCGCAACAGACAAGAAATTGAGGTGGCGTAAAAGCAGCTACAGTGGAATTAATGCGGATTGTGTTGAGGCCGCTGAGCTCCCTGGTGCTATTGCTGTCCGTGACTCTAAGCACCCTGAGGCTGGTGTGTTGTGCTTCTCTTCCGCTGAGTGGGTGGCGTTCCTCCGTATGGCGCAAGAAGAGCGTCACTGAAAGGCGGAATCTGGGCTTAGCAGCAGCCCTCTGAACCACATCGAGAGGTCCGGGTATATCTAGCTCCCGGTGTGGCTAGGAGGCTGGTGTTGCCAGACGTCGCTCAGGAGCCGCGGGACGTGGTGAGAGTCTCGAAGTGCTCTCGAGCAGCTGCTCTCTGAATCATTGACAGACTTCACCAATATGGATAACGCGAGAGAGCCATGGTCACCGACAACATCAGCGTGTCTGTTCAGGCCTGGCACATGTCGACCCTGATCTTGCGTTCAACGGCTTGACGAACACGGCTGGGGCGACGATCGGGACAAAATGACTCCGCTGCTGGTCGGGCTGGCTGAACTGCGCCCCTGGGTGCACCAGTAGCACACCACCCCGGATGAGTACGGGCAAAGCCCTGCTGACTACCTGGATGAAGACCTCGCCGAGCTCAAAGACCGCACCGACATCACCGACAGCGACATGCAAGCATGGCGACCTAAAACCACCACCCGCAGCCGTAAGCGAAGAAGAAGTAACGTCCATTGAATGCGGCGTCGAGGGCTGGAGTTAGGCGCTAGCCCTCGACGCCGCTGCTGTTCACGGCCCCGATCTGGCAGACAGGGCGCCCCGTCCGGACTGTTTTCGAGGGCTGAACGTCCTTGGACTCATCTGGAAACGGCAGATGGGCTTTTGAAAAGGCATAAAGCACCGGAAAAGATGGTGTTTCCGCTCTAGGGTCTAGATGACAGTCCACGCAGGAACGGATGGTCTGGGGAGACGACTGTTCACATAGTGGGATACTCGCGGGCTCCCACCGGGACAGAGCTCGCAGCTATTGCGTCTCTGGTCCCTGGGGGCAACTTCCGAATTGCCCAGAAGCCGCTGGGTCCGTGTCTCTTGCAGGTACCAGTGTTTGCCGGAACCTCGTGACCGGAGCACCGCCAACAGAGCTATTGATGAAATCGTCGTTAACACATAAACTGGGGTGCGTTTCCGCTGTCGGACTTGTTGACACGGCCACGACAGACCGCGGACACCGCCACCAGTGACAGTCGTACCCTTGAGAGAAGTGCTGAACGGGGTCGGCGGCTCCCACCGGTCACCTGCGGCATACATCCCCTGAAATGCGAGAAGGGTTTCATACGGCGATGACGACATCCCACCCTGCCGCCAGCGGCAAGCGGTTCATCGGCGACCTCATCGAAATCCCCGAAGCGATCCACGACGGCGACCTCGTCTTCAAGGTCTCCGAAGGGACCGGGGGGGTCGACGAGGAGAAACAAGCCCAAGCGATCCGCGACTACGTCGTCACCCCACAGCTCGCCCGCAACTTCGACGAAGCCCTCACCACCATCAAAGGTGCGCTCGCCAAAGGCCAGTCCCGCGCCACCTACCTCAACGGGTCCTTCGGCTCCGGTAAAAGCCACTTCATGGCGGTCCTCCACGCCATCCTCCGCCACGACCCTGTCGCCCGCGGCCTGCCGCGGATGCCCGACATCCTCGCCAAACACGACGACTGGCTGGCAGGCAAGAAATTCCTGCTCGTCGCCAGCCACCTCGTCGACGCCGAATCCATCGAAGCCGCCATCCTCGGCGGATACGTGCGCACCGTGCGCCGCCTCCACCCAGATGCCTCCGTCCCACCCGTCTACCGGGCCGACGGACTGCTCGCCGACGCACGGGAACTCCGCGCCCGACTCGGCGACGAAAAATTCATCGCAGACCTGCCGAACCCTAGAGGAGCCACGGCATCCAGTGGATGGGGCAACACGCCCTGGGCTGCTCACTCGTGGACTTCTGAAAAACTCGACGAAGCCTTCAACGTTCCCGCCGGAACCACCGACCCTGAACAGGCCCGGCTCCGCAACAACCTGATCAGCGCCCTCCTCGGCAGCCACTTCAAACGCTACGCCGACGTCGTCCACGGCAAAGGCGAAGCCTTCGTCACCCTCGACGAAGGCCTGTCCCTCATCAGCCGCCACGCTAAAGAAGAACTCGGCTACGACGCTGTCGTCCTCCTGCTTGACGAGCTGATCCTGCGCTTCACCCGATTCCTCGGCGGCGACGAGGCACGCATCAACGCCGAAGCGCAGAAAATGTCCAAGCTGGTGGAATCCTCCGAGTCCTACCGGCCCGCCCCCATCATCAGCTTCGTGCCCCGCCAGCGTGACCTGCGCGACCTCGTCGGCACCAACGTCACCGGCGCCACCGGCGGCCTGTTCGACACCCTCAAATACTGGGACGGCCGCTTCGGCCACATCAAACTCGACGACAGCAACCTCAGCGAAGTCGTACGGCACCGGCTGCTGCGCCCCAAGAACTCTGAGGCTGCCGCGGAAATCAGCGCCGCCTTCGAGCGCATGGTCAACACCCGCCCCGAAGTGCGCGACACCCTCCTCGACTCGTCCGGCGGGGAAGCCGACACCTGGGACGACTTCCGCGCCCTCTACCCGTTCAGCCCGGCACTGCTGCACGTCATGGTCGACCTGTCCGCGGCCCTGCAACGCCAGCGCAGCGCCCTCAAACTCATGCAGCAGCTGCTCATCGACCACCGCACCACCCTGCCCGTCGGCCAGCTCGTGCCGCTCGGCGCCATCCTCGACGTGCTCGTTGCGGGGGAAGACAAACCCTTCCACGACCGGCTCAGCGTCGAATACGAGAAAATCCGCAACTTCTACCGCGACAAGGTGCGGCCCTGGCTGCTCAGCCGCCACAAACTCACCGAAGAAACCGCAGCCAACCTCGACGTGCGCAACCCGTTCCGCGCCGAAGACCTGCTGGTCAAAACCATGCTGCTGGCGGCCCTCGTGCCCAACGTGCCCGCGCTCAAAGAAATCACCGTCAGCCGGATGATCGCCCTCAACCACGGCATCATCCCCGCGCGACGCACCGGACAAGACATCGCGCGGACCGCCGCGTTCTTCCGGGAACTCAGCGCCCAATTCGGTGAAGTCCGCGTCGGCCCCGGCGACAACCCCACCATCAGCCTCAACCTGCTGCGCGTCGACACCGAATCCCTCATGCGCAGCAGCTACCACGCCGCCAGCGACCAGGCCATGCGGCGGCTGTTCAAACGCCTCCTGTGGGAAGAACTGGGCCTCGAACCGGACGCCACCCGCACCCACATCCTGTGGCGCGGCACCCTGCGCACCGTGGAACTCGACTTCGGCAACGTCAGGTCCGAAGACTCCCTCATGCGTCAGCGGTTCGAACCGGAAGACCCCGCGGCGATCCGGATCGTCATCGACTACCCCTTCGACGAAGGCACCCACAGCCCGGCCGAAGACCGGCAGCGCGTCCAGGTGCTCCGCGAAGAATTCGACAACCCGCCCGCCACCCTCGTCTGGCTGCCGCACTTCCTCTCCGAAAGCCGGCAACAGGACGCGCGACGGCTCCTCATGATGGAATACCTGCTCCAAGACGGCGTTATTGAAGAAAAAGCGCCCGACTGGAGCTCCGACGACCGCCGCGAGGCCTACAACCAGATCGACAACCAGGCCACCCAGCTTCGGGAACGGCTCCGCGGCCTGCTGCGCAGCCTCTACGGGGCCACCGAACCCGACGACACCGAAGTCGGCGAACGGGTCACCCAACACGTTGAAGCGTTCCTGCCCAACGTGGACATCGCCATCGAAGCGGGTAGCCAGCTCCGCGACGCCCTCCAACGCCTCGCCGGGAAACTCCTCGACCACCTCTACCCCGAACACCCCGACTTCACTGCGACCAGCGGGGCCCGGCGGGAAGTGCGCCGCAGCGACCTCAACGCGGTCCTCCACGCTGTGGAGAAAGCCAAAGCCGACAGGTTGCAGCGCTACGAGCCGGAAAACAAAAACGAGATCCAGGCGCTGCGGCGCGTCGCGCAACCGCTGAACCTCGCCACAGTCAGCGAAGTATTCGTGCTCCGCGATACGTGGCTGACCGCGCTCGACGACGCGGCGCGCACCGAATACGCCGACATCACCGACATCAAAGTCCGCGACCTGAAGAAGTGGATCCGCGAACGCGGCGACGGCAAAGGACTCCCCGACGACATCGTCGACCTGCTCGTCCTCGTCTACGCGATCCAATCCGACCGGGCATGGATCCGTGCGGGCAGACGCTACACCCAGGTCGCGATCGGCAGCCTGGAAGGCGACATTGTGCTGCGCCGCCAGCCCTTGCCCTCGGAAGAGGACTTCGCGATCGCCAACCAGCGGGCCAAACTGCTGTTCGGCCTGGAACCCCAGCCTGTCCGCAACGCGCGGGCCGTGCAGCGGCTTGCTGAACAGCTCAAAGAAAAAAGCGTTGACTGGTTTGCCGCTACCGAGAGTCTGCTGAGCCAGCTCCAGCGGCACACCGAGATGCTCGAACTTGACGAAGAAGCCCCGCGGCTGCGCACCGCGAACATCACCTACGACCTGCTAGGACAGATCCGCGGCCAAACCGAAGACAGCACGCTGATCACCGCACTCGCCCGCGCCGACCTGCCCGGAGACGCTGCTGTCTACAAGGTCAGCATGGAAACCGCTGCCAACGTGGCGGCAGCACTCGACGGCGCGCACTGGAAGTTCCTTCGCACCCTGGAGAAAATCGCCAAAGGCGCAGGCGAGCACGCCCCGGAGGCTAGGAGACTACTGCAAGAGCTCAGAACAGTAGCGCGCCACAACGAGCAGCAAAAGAAGCTCGCCACCGCGCTCGACCAGATCACCGGCGAGGCGATCGCGCTTATCGAAAAAAGCGTTGCCCCCTCCACTCCCGGCGGTGAAAAGAAGGACGACTTCTCTGGCCCCAGACCGGTCACGCCTCCTCCGCCGCCTTCCTACACCAACGCCGAAACCACCATCCGGGTGTCACCCGGCGAGGACCCGGCCGCGGCCGTCGCTAACCTGCGCAGCAGGCTCAACATCCCTGAAGACACCGAACTTGAGATCATCGTGCGGGTGGTGCGCCGATGACCACTGCCACGACAACCGTTCCGCCCGTCACCGTTGACGCGGTCCGCGGCGCGCTCCGGCGCGCCCTCAAACGCCAGCAGCGGCGCGCAGAACGCGACCCCGCCGCGGCCCACGCCCGCGCGGTCGCCCTGCGTGCCGCCCCCCAATGGGCGGGACCCGACGAAATCACCGTGGACCACGACGGGCGCCACGTGAACGCCCGCGTCGTCCCCGCACCCACCGTGCTGGCGCTGCTCGCCGAACTCAGCCGGCCCCGAGACGCCGAATACCTGGTGCTCCTCACCCCATGCACCACCCAAGAACTCGGCAACACCCTGCTCTCCCGGCTCGTCGGGCAAGAAGTCTTCACCGTCAACAACTGGGAACTAGTCCTCGACCAGCTCGACCTGCGCCACCTCGACCCGCGCCTCTACTCCCGGGAATGGGCGTGGCTCGCCAACGCCCTCTACGACATCAGCCTCGGAACCGAGTGGCGGAAAAGCAGCACCATCCTCAAACTCGACGACGCCCTCCACCGGGTCGCTGCGGCCCGCTTCGGCTACGAGGACGCTGACCGGCTTGACGCGGCCGCACTCCTCGACTGGACCCGCGACCCTGCCCGCATCACCCAATACACGTCCCTGCCCGAAGAAGAACGCGTCGGGCTCCGCCACGCCCTTGAACAGCACATCGGCGCGGTCGCCACCGTCGTCTTCCGCCTCCTCGACCGGCAGCAGATCTCCGACACGCTGCCGCTCGGACTCGTCTTCCGCGAACTCCTCGACCCCGCCAACAGCAGCCTGCCCGGTGTGACCGAGACACGCATCCGCATCGAAGAACGCTTCCTCGGCGCACCCCCGCCCAGCCTCGACGAACTGCGCCGATTCGCAGACAACTGCGAAGCCGCTCTGCTCCGCCTCATGGACGGTGCGGAACACGACACCGCCATCAGCGCCAGCAGGCGGGCCGAAGAAATCCTCGCCGCCGTCGGCGCGGACGCGGTCGCCAACAACAGCCAACTCCTCGCCAGCGGACTCCACGCCCGGCTCGCCACGCTCGGCGAACACATCAGCGAACTCCTCCACCCCGGCAAAGACGATCCGCAACCCCGCGACCTGGGGCACGTCGAAGAAGCATTCACCCGAGTCCGCGACCACCGGCGCTGCGACCCCACCGCCCCCGAATTCGTGGGCGCGCTCAACGCGGTCCGCCTGCTCCGCTGGCTCGCCACCGACCCAGCACCCCCCACCACCGTCGCCGACGGGGTCGCCTCCCACATGGCCGTCACCGCGTGGGTGGACCGTGCCGCCAGCGCCCTATACACCTCCGCCACCGACAACCCGGCGCTCAGCGAGGCCTACCAGCGGCTCTACACGCGCGTCCGGGAACGGCGCGCCCGCATCGACGAAGCATTCGCCCGCCGTGTCGCCGCGTGGACCGAAGTGTCCTCGCACACCGACGAACTGCTCCTCGCCGAAAACCTCCTCAAACGGATCGCTGTCCCCGTCGCGAAACAGCAAGCCCCGCTCATCATCCTGCTCGACGGGATGAGCGCCGAAGTCGCCGTGCAACTCGGGGAAGACATCGCCGCCAGCGGACAATTCATCGAAGTCGCCCGCAGCGACCGGGGACGGGAAGGAGCACTCGCCACCCTGCCGTCCATCACCACCTGCTCGCGGGCCTCCCTGCTGTGCGGCACCCTCACCACCGGCGGGCAGAGCGACGAACGCGCCGGATTCGCCGCCTTCTGGCGGAAAGCCGCCGCCGGAGCCCGCCCCAGCGCCCTCTTCTACCAGCGGGAACTCGCCACCGGCCCCGGGGACCGGCTGCCCGCCGACGTCGAGGCGGCCATCGACGACACCGAACAGGTCGTCGCCGTCGTCCTCAACATCGTCGACGACTCCCTCGCCACCGGCCGGGAAAGCGACACCGCGACCTGGCGGGTCCACCGCATCGGGAAACTCCGCACCCTCCTCGACACCGCGCACCGCGCCCACCGGCCCGTCATCCTCGTCTCCGACCACGGCCACGTGTGGGACCGCGACGAAAACCGCAAAACCAGTGACGGGGAAGCCGCCCGCTACCGCACCGGCACCCCCCACGACGGGGAAATCCTCGTCACCGGCGACCGAGTGCTCGCCGGAGGCGGCAGCATCGTCGTCCCCTGGGACGAACGCATCCGCTACACCTCCCGCCGGGCCGGATACCACGGCGGCATTTCCACCGCCGAAATGGTCATCCCTGTGCTCGTGTTCCTCCCCGGCAAAGAACTCCTCCCCGACAGGTGGGAAACCCTGCGGCCCACCCAGCACGAACCCGCCTGGTGGAACCAGTCCATCGCCACCCGCCTTCCCGACGACACCACACCCACCCCGAGACGGGCTACACGCGCCCCCGCCGTCGACGACGACAACGCGCTCATCAGCCGCGCCGAAGTCGTGCGCAGCCTCGGCCAGCGGATCGTCGACACGGCCGTGTTCGCCGACGTCCACCAGCAAATCCCCAAGAGTCCGCCCAAGGAAGAAATCGCGGCCGTCATCGACACGCTCGCCGAAGTCGGAGGCGACCGGCCCCGCCTGCCCGTCGAACGCGTCGCTGAAGCCGCTGGGAAAGAACCCTTCCGCGCGGCACGATTCCTGAAAATGGTGGCCAAAGTCCTCAACGTGGAAATGTTCCCGGTGCTCGTCCTCACCGACGCCGACCGAGCCGTGGAACTCAACATCCCGCTGCTTAAAGAACAATTCCCGGAAGGTGCCTCCTAGGTGAAAACCGTCAGCGCCGCCCGCCGCCGCGAAGTCCTCGACGCGCTCCGCCGCGGAACCGTGCCCCAAAACGGCCTCGACCTGTTCGCCGTCGGACTCGACCGGTACGAAACCGTGCTCGACGAGGAACTCGCCGCCGTAGGCGCGGGCAGCGCAAGCTTCAAAGCCGTCCGCGGCGAATACGGTTCCGGAAAAACCTTCTTCTCCCGCTGGCTCGCCGAACGCGCCAAACGCGCCGGCTTCGCCGTCACCGAAATCCAAATCTCCGAAACCGAAACCCCGCTGCACCGGCTCGAAACCGTCTACCGGCGGCTCACCGAACGCCTCGCCACCGCCACCCAGCCGCCCAGCGCCCTCCGAGAAATCGTCGACAACTGGGTCTACACCCTCGAAGAAGACGTCCTCGACCACGGCACTGTGCCCAGCGGCGACGAACACGCCCTCACCCAAGCCGTCGCGGAACTCCTCGAACAACGCCTCGCCGGAGTCGCCCGCAGCAGCCCCGCCGTGGCCCTTGCCCTCCGCGGCTACCACCGCGCCCAAGCCGAAGGGCAGCACGCCATCGCCGACGCGCTCGTCGCCTGGCTCGGCGGACAACCCAACGTGGCCGCCGCCGCGAAACGCTACGCCGGAATCAAAGGCGACCTCGACCACTCCGGGGCCCTCGCTGCCCTCCAAGGCCTCCTCACCCTGCTCCGCGACTGCGGCCACCCTGGGCTCCTCATCGTCCTCGACGAACTCGAAACCCTGCAACGCACCCGCTCCGACACCCGCGACAAAGCCCTCAACGCGCTCCGCCAACTCATCGACGAAATCACCGCCGGCCGCTTCCCCGGCCTCTACCTCGTCATCACCGGCACCCCCGCCTTCTACGACGGGCCGCAAGGCGTGCAACGCCTCGCCCCCCTCGCCCAACGGCTCGCCACCGACTTCATGCCCGACCCGCGCCACGACAACCTGCGGGCCGTCCAAATCCGCCTCCCCAGCTTCGACCTCGACCGGCTCCACCAGCTCGGCACCACCGTCCGCGACCTGTACGCCAACGGAGCCGAAGCCCCCGACCGGATCCGCGCCCGCGTCGACAACACCTACATCCGCGACCTCGCCCAAGCCGTCGCCGGAGAACTCGGCGGCCGTGTCGGAGTAGCCCCCCGCTTCTTCCTCCGCAAACTCGTCGACGTCATCGACCGGGTCAACGACATCCCCGACTTCGACCCGCGCATCCACTACCAGCTGACCGTGCGCGCCAGCGACCTCACCGAAACCGAACGCAACACCTGGACCCCGCGCGCCGCATCCGCCGATGAGGTAGAACTCAGCCTGTGACCGCCCCCACCAGCTTCGACCTGCTCCACCCCACCCTCGCCTACCACGTCGCCAACACCCTCGGCTGGCCCACGCTGCGCCCCCTCCAGCGGGAAGCCCTCGCCCCCCTCATCAACGGCGACGACGCGGTCCTGCTCGCCCCCACCGCGGGCGGCAAAACCGAAGCCGCTGTGTTCCCCCTGCTCACCGCCATGGCCAACCAGCAGTGGGACCGCGTCTCCGTGCTCTACGTGTGCCCGCTCAAAGCCCTCCTCAACAACCTGCTGCCCCGCCTCCAGGGCTACACCGGCTGGCTCGGCCGCACCGCCGCCCTCTGGCACGGCGACGTCACCGCCGCGGCCCGGCAGCGCATCCTCCGCACCCCGCCCGACGTGCTGCTCACCACCCCCGAATCCATCGAAGCCATGCTGGTGAGCACCACCGTCGACCACCGCGCCCTCCTCGGCAACGTCCGCGCCGTCATCGTCGACGAAGTCCACGCATTCGCCTCCGACGACCGCGGCTGGCACCTGCTCGCCGTCCTCGAACGCCTCACCCGGCTGTCCCAACGGCCCCTGCAACGCGTCGGCCTCTCCGCCACCGTCGGCAACCCGCACGACCTCCTCACCTGGCTGCAAGGCAGCAACGCGGGCAACCGCCCCGGCCGCGTCATCGCCCCCGGTGTGCCCCGGGTCAGCCCAGCCGCAGCGAAAAACGGGCCACCACCCGGCGAAGTCGAACTCGACTACGTGGGCTCCCCCGAGAACGCTGCCACTGTCATCGCCGCCCTCCACCGCGGCGAAAAACGCCTCGTCTTCTGCGACTCGCGGCAACTCGTCGAACGCATCGGCGCGGCCCTCCGCGCCAAAGGCGTCACCGTGTTCCTCTCCCACGCCTCCCTGTCCGTCGACGAACGCCGCCGCGCCGAACAAGCCTTCGCGGAAGCCCGCGACTGCGTCATCGTCGCCACCAGCACCCTCGAACTCGGCATCGACGTCGGCGACCTCGACCGGGTCATCCAAATCAACGCGCCCGCCACCGTCGCATCCTTCCTGCAACGCATCGGCCGCACCGGGCGCCGCCCCGACACCACCCGCAACTGCCTGTTCCTCGCCCTCAACGACATGGGCTTGCTCGGCGCGGCCGGGCTCCTCCACCTGTGGGGACAGCATTGGGTGGAACCCGTGCACCCCACCCCCGAACCCCGGCACATCGTCGCCCAACAACTCCTCGCCCTCAGCCTCCAAGAACCCAAAGTCGGAGAACGGCTGTGGACGGAATGGTGGAACGGGCTCGCACCCTTCACTGAAGGGGAGCCGATCCTCGCCCACCTGCTCCGCGAAGGATTCCTCACCAGCGACAACGGCATGCTCATCGTCGGCCCCGAAGCGGAACGCCGCTTCGGGCACCGGCACTTCGCGGAACTCACCAGCGTGTTTACGGCCCCGCCCGAATTCACCGTGCTGCACGGCCGCACCGAAATCGGCCGCACCAACCCGGCGCTGCTGTCCGCAGCCGAACCCGGGGAAGGGCCGCGGCTGCTCCTGCTCGCCGGCCGCAGCTGGGCTGTGACCGGAGTCGACTGGAAACGGCGCCGCTGCTACGTGGAACCCGCAGACAGCGGGGAAGGACGAGCCCGCTGGGACTCTGGGACTGTGCTCGGCTGGTCGTTCGAACTAGCGCGGGCCGTGCGCGACGTGCTTCTCGGCACGGATCCACCCGTGAAACTGACCCGACGTGCCGTCGACGCTTTAACGCACGCCCGAGACCGGCACGCCGACCACGTGCACCCCGACGGCACCGTCATCACCCGCAGCAACGGGGAACTGCGCTGGTGGACGTGGGCGGGCACGCGCGCCAACCTCACCCTGCGCGCCACCCTCAGCGGGATTGTTGACCCGGGCCAGCAGGTCCGCGACACCCACCTGCGGTTGAGCGGGGACGTGGACCGGACCCGGTGGCGGGCCATCCGCACGGCTGCCGCCGAGCGCATCGTGCTGCCCGAAGTCGACGACAAAGCCCTGCACGGGCTGAAATTCACCGCAGCGCTCCCTCGCCACCTCGCCGAACGCACGCTGGCCGCCCGGCTCGCCGACGTTGCAGGGGCACGGACTGCGCTCACCGAACCCACTCGGTTCGTCGTGGGGGAGTAGGCCCTCAGGCTGTGCGATGGGTCCGTTCTTCGCCCGGCGCGACCAGGGGAGCGAGGGGCCTGCGGCTGTGCTCCTTTTCTCGAGCGTGGGTGGCTGCTGCGGAAGGCGAAGGCCGCAGCGAACCCCCGCTGGTCTGGTACCGCGTTGGGGTGATCACTCTTCCTGAGTGAGAAGCTGCGCTGTTTCCGGAGGCCCGTAACGTCCCGTACCGGGATGGAAGACGACGTCGTCGCGGAAACAGTAGTAGAGCTGGTGCCAGTTTTCCAGCTCCCGAGCGTGCTTCTCCCTGTTCTTATGCAAATAGTTTTTTCTTAGCACTACAAAAGCTACGAGAGAGGCTCCTGCCAAGAAGGTGGTGACGCCGTAGAAGGATCCCGCGAAAAGGAACATGATGGCAAGGCCGGAGAGAATGCTGGAGATCCATCCTTTGAGGCTAAAGAGGCTCTTCAAGATGCCTCTTTCTCACTCTTTGGCCATAATAAATATGCATACAACAAGAACGACAGGTACCCCTGTCAAGAATCGGATGAAATCCGGTCCGAAAGCTGCGAGGGCGTAGATGGCCCCCTATGAATATGAGGCATCCGGGGGGATCCCAGGGGTGCTCGTGAGAAAGCTGGGAAGCAAGACTGTTCTGAGAGAAATGCCTCACAGAATAGGAGCTGTCCCCCACCCACCCGGTGGTGTACCCCGTCGTGCTTCCTGACCCTACAATCGACGACACTTTTCTTATCTGGTCGTTGTTCAAGCAGACCGGGCATTGGATCACGGCGGTCCTCCGCTGATCACTGCAGGTTGACTCGCGCTCGCAGACTTCTCTCAGAGCACATGATTCACCGCGGGTTTACAGCACCCGGACTCTGCGGATCAGTCCGGAAGGCGAAATAGAACTGAGGGCGCGGAAAATCAAAGAATCAAGCCGCGTATGAGTACTGAGCACGCGTCGACCATGCGAGACCCCCTCATCGCCGAGAGCGGACTGTCCCCCTGTGTCCTGCTGTCGCAGTGCTACCTGCTTTTACCACACCGAAGACAAGAAATGCACGAGGAGAAAGAGATTGTAGGCCTATGGAAAAGGAAGCTAATGCCAAGTTGCCAACTTTTCTTTTCTGCTTTTCGTGGTGATCGGTAGAGGCCCTCGTGCCGCTGCCGCTGTTCAGGTCAGGGAAATATCCGCTTCGACGGGTTGCGTTCTTTTGTTTCTGGAAAATCCTTTCCTGGCGGGCTGTATGGTGGACACAGAAGGAGCATCCGCTTCGGTGTGCGGCGGGACCGGTGGCGTCTTCCCGCAGCCAGCAGAAGTACGCAGACACTGTCCGCTACGCCACCGCGGGCCCGGCATCCCGCAGGGGCACTCCCAGAGCAGTCAAGCCCGCCTCAAGCGTCAGGAGGAGACGGCCACTTGGGGGAGCAGGCTCGAACAGCGGGCAGCCAGTCGAAGCCTCACGCCACAGACAGCGCAACCAGAAGAAGCGAGGATCGAGGGCGAGTGCACACAGGGGGAAAGGCCGCAAACCCGTCATGGAAACCGGTTAGTCACCCACGACCGCTGCGTTTGATCAACGACTCTCAACAGCGGTGGAAACCCCTGTTCGGAATATAAGAAAAAGCGCAACAACCGTTCCCTGATTCAGTGCGAATTCAGGCCAGAATGCTATCGGGCGCTGCAATCACCGTCCGAAGGCAGAACAGATAATCCGTCATTATTACGCGCCCAGGAAAACAGGAGAAGAACCCCCTATCCCAGGACCTTGCCTGAATCCACAGCCAGCACCCGCTCAAGACCTCGTCCAGCAAACAAGACGAACAGTATCCTGACCGACTTGCTGCCACTACTGAAAGCTCACGCTACTGCACGCAGCGCAAAAGGAACAGGCGTTCGGGAATCAAATGCCCGCTCCACAAAATTAGGGAATTTCCGGTACTTCTCTTCAAAAATTCTGCGGTGTGGGACACCGTAGCGAAGGCATACAGTTCTCCGGAGGTTCCCCATGGTGTTCCACTACGGGCGACTCACCCGACGCGGCGGACTCGACCCCCGCACGCTCACCTACGCGGTCCTCGACCTCGAAACCACCGGCCTCAACCCCAAGCGAGGAGCCCGCGTCTGCGAAATCGCCGTCGTACGCATGCGCGGCGACGGCACCGTCCTCGACGAATACTCCACCCTCGTCAACCCTGGATCCTCGATCCGCAACTCGGCATTCCACGGCATCACCGACACCTGGGTGAAAACCGCGCCCAGCTTCGACCAAGTCGCCGGCGACCTCCTCGCCTACCTCGACGGCGCCATCGTTGTCGGCCACAAACTCGACTTCGAAGAAAAATTCCTCGCCGCCGAATTCGCCCGCCTCGGTGTTCCCCTCACCGGCATCCCCGGACTCTGCACCCTCGTCGCCGCCCGCTACCAACTCGACCGCTACGGCTACCGCCTCGCCCACCTCCACCACCTCCTCACCGGCCGGTGGCCCACCGCGGAACACAGCGCACTCGGCGACGCCCGGTCCCTCGCCGCTGTCCTCACCGAACTCATCAACGCCGCTCCCCAACCCCTCCACTGGGACGGACCAACCCCCGCGCCCCTCCCGCAACTACCCCGCACCCGCATCATCGCCCCCCGCGCGGCCGCACTCCGCAAAGGCAGCGAAGGCTGGCTCGCCACCCTCACCGCACGGCTCCCCCTCATGGTCGACTCGCCTCCGCCCCGGTCCGAGGCTCTCGACGACTACCAGGCGATGCTCGCCCACGCCCTCTCCGACGGCCGCGTCGTCGGCGAAGAAGCCGAACAACTCGCCCTGCTCGCCTCCCGCGCCGGACTCACCCAAGAAACCGCGCGCGGCGTCCACGGAGAATTCCTGCTCCGCGCCCGCGACCGGGCTGAAGCCGACGGCGTCGTCACCGCAGCAGAACTCCGCGAACTCCAACGCGCCGCGAAAAACCTCGCAGTCAGCCACCTCATCAGCGACCTCGAAGAAGCCGCTGCAGCCGAAAAAGCACGCCGCAACGGGCCCCTGAAAGGCTGGCGGATCCTCCCCGTCGGCGAAGGCAAAGAACTCACCGACGTCATGGACTACGCGGTTGACCACGGCGCGAAAGTCGCCGCGAACGTCACCAAGACCGTCCGGCTCGTCATCGCCCCCGACGGCGTAGAAACCACCAAAACCGCGCAGGCCAGGGAACGAGGAGTCCCCATCCTCACCCCCAAAGAAGCCTGGACCCTGCTCAGCGCCGAAGTCGAACAGAAGCAGCGCGGGGCAGCACTCGTCGCCGACACGCGGGCTGGGGACGTGGCTGCGCGCATCGCCGCCGAGCAAGCCCACGAACAGGCCGGGGAAACCACCAACGAATGGCACCAGTTCTGGCGCCCCCGCGAACTGACCGACGCCGAATACCGGGTCAAGTTCGTCGACCGGTTCGCCGACGAAACAGCACCGGTCTTCACCTCGAGCAAAACCACGCAAAACGGAGGATGCGCCGGGGCGATCCTGCTCCTCGCAACCCTCGCCGGTGCTGCGGGCACGGTGCCGGGCCTGGTCGGTTGAGCCTGGCTTCACACGTCCTCGCTGGCCGCACGTGGACGGCGTATGCGGCCAGCGAGGACCGCATAGCCGGGGGAGTCAGCGGTTCCGCTCACCGGAACAGCAGCATCAACCAGGCTGCTGGCCCTCCCACAGTGAAGGGAAAACGGCATGTCTCTGGTGGGAGCTATGTTCTCGCTGACATGGCTAGGACCACATTGGCGGAGTAAGCGGATGGGAGGGCGGTTCCGTGCCAGTCTCCGATCCTCAACAGGAACGCTCCCATCGAACCGCTATGCAGCAACGTGAAGAACGGGCCGCCCTGTTCGCTCTGCTCCTCGCCAAGCGCACCGCGTGGTCGAAGATCGTGGAGGAGATCCTCGACGCGGACAGCGTACGGGCCGTCCTAGAGAAGACTTTCCGGACGCGGAACATGCCCTGCGGCACCGAAGACAGTCCACTTGAGCGTGCGATCGCCAAAGCCCGAGCTTTGCTGGACCAGTGTGCCTCGCACGGAGTCGGTGTCCACGCCTTTTGGGAGGACCACTATCCAGCGGCGCTCCGCGAAATCCACGAAATGCCTCCAGTGGTCTTCACCAAAGGCGCAGTCGCCCATGACCGTCGTGCCGTCGCCGTTGTCGGACCGCGCAGACCGTCCCCGCGAGGCCGAGCAATCGTGAGCGGCGTCGCCGAAGCGCTCGTCGAGCGGAACATCACAGTCGTCAGCGGACTGACAGCGGGGGTCGACACGGTGGCGCACACTGCTGTCCTCCGCCGAGGAGGCAGGACTGTGACTGTGCTTGGAACTGGGATCAACCACTACCGCCCGCGGGGCAGCCGGAAGCTCCAGCAGGAAACCGCTGAGCGGGGGATGGTACTCAGCCCATTCCTCCCCGACACCCCTGCCGCACGGGAAAACCTCACACTGCGAACCGCGGTGATGAGCGGTTACGCGGCCGCCACCATTGTTGTAGAGGCTGGAGAACACAGCAGTGCGCGCGCCCAAGCGCACATCGCACTCCGCCACGGGAGGCCGGTGATCTTCACCCAGGAACTCCTGGCCAACCAGTGGGCCCGGGAGCACAGCGAACGTCCCGGAGTGTACGTGGCATCGGGGATAGCGGAACTGGTCGAAGTCGTGGACAGCATCCTCGCAGAGGCCACGATGACCGCCGATGAATTCATCGCTGCGCTTGAGACGTCGACATTTGACTGGTGAAGCTCGGTAATTCCAGATCTCATATGCAACAGGCCAGTTAAAGAAATGTGCATCAGAGTGGATAGAACTCTCTGTAACCTGTTGTCAAAAATCATTTGGATGTTCGGAGCGGGCTACTCCGCTGATCCATGATGCTTGAGAGCACGTGGCAGACTGGAGACCGTATTTTTGAAGAAGGACATCCTGGACTTGCAGGATCATTAGAGTGCAAGATTTATTCGAAAGTTCTGGGTCGCGAGGTGGCTTTCCAGTTCTTGTGCTCTGATTCAAATATCTGGAACTAGGCCTCTCTCCTGGCGTCATGAGCCGGGGCTCGGAATTAACGAGAGCGAGAACCTTGTTCGCTCTCCTTGTTCCCGAAGGAAAGCACATGACAAACGCCAGGAAGACTTCTGTGCTCCAGAACTTCCCCTTAATTGGTCAATTGTGAGAACCATTCCTCGGGTAACCATCAATAGTAATCATTGGATTGATTCTAGATGAAGGGAGATGGGCCAGTGTACTGGCTTGCCAGGGTGCCCTGCTTCTCCTAAATGCCAAATAGGGCAAACCTATGGCAGCGGTCATAGTGCGCTTGGTAAAAAGGAGCGACAAACTCAGCCAGGCAGAAGTAGAGGACAGCGGTGGAGTCTTGGCAACGGTTTCTCGTGAGACCGATGGTGCGAGCAAAACTCAGCGAACTGCACGGCCAAGAGTTCGAGTCCTTTTTCCATGACTTGATGCAGCTTCGCTATCCCGACTTCGTGCCGGTTCGTACCCAGGGCCGTCTGGGAGACCGCAGCGCAGACGGGCTCACCATCAACGATCGGAAGCTCTACGCGTGCTACGCGCCGGAGACCTACAACGCGTCCGAGATCAGCAGGAAGTTCACCAAGGACCTCACCGGTGCTTTAGAGAAGCGCAGGGACGAGTTCGACACTTTCGTTTTCGTCCACAATGACCTCCGCGGCGTCGGGCCGGTGATCAGCTCAGAGATCAGCAAAGCCCGGAAGGACCACCCTTACCTCAAGTTCGAAGTGTTTGGAGCATGCCGTTTCATCCAGGAGGTCTGCAAACTCGACGTTTCGGACGTAGAGGACTTGCTTGGGCAGAGCCTTCCGGCGAAAGAGGTAGTCGTCGGCGTCGAGATGGAAGACCTCGCCCCGCTTCTCGCTGAACTAGGAAAACGGCGGATACAAGCAAGGCCGTCAGATGTGATCCTTCCCCCGCCGCGCAACAAGCTCGAATACAACGGATTCTCTCCGGACCTGCGGGACGAATTGATAAGCCGGATGAAGTACGTCCCCCTCGTCGAGGCCTACTACCAGCAACGGAACGACCCGTTTGAACGAGACAACACCGCTGCCGCCTTCCACGCCGAGTACCAGCGGATAAGCCAGGAATACTCGGATCCCGACGAGATCCTCTACCAGATGCAACAGTATGTTCTCGGCAATAAAGCTCCGACAAGAGAGGGGTACGTCAACGCACAGGTCATCTTGATGTACTTCTTCGGAGAGTGTGAGATCTTCGAAATCCCGCCGGAGGACTGGCAGCCGTCGAACGAGTACGCGGAGGTAGCAGGGTGATCACCCCGACAAAGGGCATCGCACCACAACGCGCTCTGCTTGCAGTCGGCGCGCAGATCCTGCTAGCCACGGAACACCAGCCCGTCACCGTCACCCAGGCGTGGCGGCGGCTCAAGAAGTGGCGAGCCGAGAACCGGCACACCTCCCCCATTCCCTTCTGGTGGTTCGTCCTGGCCCTCGACGTCCTCTACGCGTTGGGAGTGGTCGAACTCCGCAACGACATCCTTGTGTTCCGGGAGCGCCCCCATGCTGCGTGAACTCGGATCGGACGATCCCCGCTTCCGTACAGTCCGCTTCCGACCAGGGCTCAACCTGATCGTCGCGGATCGGACAGCAACCTCCACCCCTGACCAGAGCCGCAACGCCGTCGGCAAGACGAGCGTGGTGGAACTGCTGCACTTCCTGCTGGGGGCAGACAAAACCGGGATCAAGCTGATGGACGACAAAACCATCAGCCAAGCAACCTTCCGGCTCGACATGGACTGGCCGGGACAGGAAGACCCGATCCGAATCAGGCGGAGCGGCCGCAGCCCGAACGAGATCCTGCTGAACCCGGACATCACACAGGAGTCACACACCCTCTTCGAGGACGAAAAGCCCGTCACACTCAAAGAGTGGCGTGCTGCCATTGAACGAGACCTGTTCGGCATACGTCCCGAGGACAAAGGACTCAGCGGACGCATCCTGCTCAACCTCTACATGCGCCGTGAGGAGAAAGGCGGGTTCAAAGACGCCCTCAAACCTGCAGAGCGGACCTCCGCTCACCTGGTCACCACTAACCTGTCCTACTTGCTCGGCATGGACTGGAGGTTGGCCCGGCGTTACGTTGACCTTTCCGAGCGGGAGGCAACCAGAAGGAAACTCGTCGCTGCGCAGAAAGACCCTGTATGGGGCAAGATTGTCGGTTCGTCAGCGGAGCTGCGAGGACAGATTCGTACAGTCCAGCAGCGGGTCAACGAGCTGGAACAGCAGATCAACGAATTCAAGGTGGTTCCCGAATACGAAGAAATCCAACGGGAAGCCGACGAGGTCAACAGACGCATCCGCAAGCTCCGCAACGAGGAAGCCGTCCACCGCCGCAACCTGGAAGAACTGGAACAGGCCGTCACCGATGTCTACGAACCTGATGATCGCTACCTGGAGAGGGCCTACGCCGAACTCAACGTCATCCTCGGTGACCAGGTACGGGCACGCTTCGACCAGGTTAGGGAATTCCACCAAGCGGTAGTGCGTAACCGTCGGCACTACCTGCAAGAGGAGATCACCCAGCTCCGGGAGCGAATCAGGGCTAGTGAACAGGAGCGCGAAGAATTAGGTCGGCGACAGGCTGAACTCATGAGAATCCTGAACGAGGGCGGTGCTCTGGACACGCTCACCGTTTTGCAGAACGCTCTCGGCCAGGAACGCGCACGTCTTGAAGCGCTGCAACACCGGCTCGCCGCGGCGCAGGCCCTCGAGCAGAGCAAACGAGAGATCGACCGAGAAAAAGACCGGCTCGAAGAGGAGATGCAGATTGACATCGAAGAACGAGCCGAGGTCGAACAGCAGGCCCACGCCCTGTTCAGCTCATTCGTCCAAGAGCTCTACGGGAACGACCGCACGCCCTATCTCGCTTTCAAAGCACGCAAGAGCTCGCTGGACATCATCCTCCAGCTCGACAGTGACAGCAGCAGCGGCATCTCCAACATGAAGACCTTCTGCTTCGACCTGACCTGTGCGATCATCGCGCACCGAGAAGGACGCGGCCCAGACTTCTTGGTCCACGACAGTAAGCTCTACGACGGAGTCGATGAACGCCAGGTGTACCGGGCGTTGACGCTAGCCGCACGACTCATGGAAGACGAAGGCATGCAGTACGTCGTCACCATCAACTCCGACGACCTTGCCAAGGCCGAGAACCTCGGATTTGATCCGGATCCCTACGTCATCAAACCTCGCCTCAATGACACGCCCAGCGGTGGCCTCTTCGGTTTCCGGTTCTAGGGGATCTCCAAGCGGTCGCGGACCTACGACGGAGATCGATACCGCGGTGCATACGGCTGCTCTCTGCCGGGCGGGGCGATCGGACCGGACTCACCTCTGCTATCCGGGGAGCTGGTGTGCGTATCCATGCACGCCCTGCCTTTTGACCACGGACAACCGGTGATCTTCACCCGGGGGTTCCTGGCCAACCAGCGGGTCCGCGACTACAGCAAACTTCCCGAAGTGTTGTGGCATCATCGTGGCCAGCATTCCTGCGGTCCGATGAACGCCGCCGAGTTCATCCTCGTGGGTCAAACCCCCTCAGCGAGCAAAGCGCAATTCCTGCAGCTCCGGGCTCAAACAGGCAGAGTGGTTGATTCCCTGGGTTGGCACTCGGCGAGTGCCGCAGCACAGAAAAACGGGTCGTTGATCTACCGTGCTGTTCTTCCCTGCCGGGGCGGGAGAGCGGCTTCCCGATGCTGTAGCCGATACGACACGCACCGAGTCCGAAAAAGTCCCCAAAAGTGATGATTTGTCACCGTTTCTGCTTATTTGGGGCGGTGTCTCGTTACTCTCACCCGACGGAACACACCACGAAACAAACGTGACAGGGTGAGGAGTCTGCATGGGCGCGGAGACTGCGCGACAGGACACCGAAATCGCACGCCGCATCTTCCGTTTCCTCGCGGAAGCAGAACAGACACGGCTCCGTCCGATCAGGACGCTCAGCTCCGCCCATCGAAAACTCTGGTTCAGCGAACTTCCCACAGGCAGCGACTACGTGGCCTCTGGCCTGCTCGACCCAGACCAGAAGGCGTGGCTCCGCATCAAGAGGATCCACCAGCAAGAACCACCAGCAGTCCCTGAGGTGCTCGAACCCTGGATCACCCTCAGTGACCTGTACTGCTACCAGAACACCGAACCGCCGAAACTGCGGGAACGGATCACCGACATCGACCTCGTCGACGACATCGACGACATCGACCTCGAAGCGCCTCGAGAAATCTTCCTTGACGACCACGAGGACCGCGACCAGATCCGGAAAGCCTACGCCTCGTGGAGCGCCCAGTGGATGAAATGGGCGGAACGTGAACGCGAAACCGCGGAAGCCGTCCGGCACTACGAGACTCTCTACCGCATGCGCGAGGAGATGGAAGACCTCGGAGAGTCGTACGAACTCGTGCTCGGCTTCGGCTACCTGACCTGGAAGTCCGACGGGAAACCAGTCGGCCGCCACCTGGTGACCCGGAAAATGGTCATCACCCTCGACGACACCGGCGCCCTCACCCTCGCACCCGACCCGGAAACCCCCGGACTCGTCCTCGAAGAAGACATGCTCGACCCCGACCAGCGGGTCAGCGAAGAAGTCCGGGAAAGCATCACCGCAGAACTCGACCAGGGCGCCGCCTACGAAGGGGTGGAAGGCCTCGAACACCTCCACACCGCCCTCCAAAAATGGAGCATCGAAGCGGCAGCGGACGCCCACTACAGCGACAGCCTCACCCGCCACGCCGACCAAGGCACCGAAGCTCCGCGCATCAGCTTCGCACCCGCCCTCATCCTGCGGGAACGCCCCCGGGACAACCAGCTCAAAGCCCTGCGGGAAATCACCAAGCGCCTAGAAACGTGCGAAGACCTCACCCCGCTGCTGCGGTTCCTCACCGGAGCTGACGACGACCGCAGCAGCCACTCCCTCGCAGACGTCGACGACGAAGACAAGCGCGCTACCCCGGCCCGCGAACCCTACTTCGCGCTTCCCTCCAACCAGGAGCAGCGCTCCATCGCGGAACGACTCGACCAGAGCCACCTCGTCGTCGTCCAAGGACCGCCCGGCACCGGGAAGACCCACACCATCGCCAACCTGGTCACTGACCTGCTCGCCCAGGGAAAGAAAGTGCTGATCACCAGCCACACCGCCCGGGCCCTGCGCGTCCTCAAAGAAAAACTCCCCGAAGAAATCCAAGCCCTGTGCGTGAGCAGGACCGGTGACGGGGTCGAAGCCCAGGAAGAACTCGAAAAATCCGTTCGCGCCATCCTGGAGCGGCGCTCCGACTTCTCCCCGAAACAGTCGAAGAAAGAAATCCGCCGCCTCGAAGAACACTTGGACAAGACACGCCGCGAACGGGCAGAAGTACTGCGGCGGCTCCGCGAAATCCGGGAACAAGAGACCTACCACTTCTCCCCGGA
This sequence comes from Thermobifida sp., assembly GCF_017577275.1. NCBI lineage: Bacteria > Bacillati > Actinomycetota > Actinomycetes > Streptosporangiales > Nocardiopsidaceae > Thermobifida > Thermobifida sp. Next base: position 199,575 of record NZ_PITY01000020.1, on the reverse strand, counting down.
AATCGGCGACTACCAGGGCTCACTCCAAGACATCGCGGAGCGTCTCGCCGCAGAAGAACCCCGATACCGGTGGATCGGCACCGTCAGCCAACCGCAGCCCGCCCTGACCGCCGCCGACGCCCTCGCCCTGCTGCGCGCCGCCCGCAACTACACCCCCGAACAGCGGAAGCGGGCTGCTGACGTGCCTGCAGCCGACCAGCTTCCCACCCCCACCGAATTCCGCGACGCCGTCCACAAGATCACCGAAGCGGAGAAGGCCGCTCAGGCTGCCGAAGGCCTGTGGGAAGGCGAAGCCGACGCCGCCATCCGCAGCCTGTCCCCGGAACGCTGCGCGGACATTACTGCGGCAGTGGAAGCCTTCGTAGCATCCCGCGACATCACGGCACGGCTCAGCGACCGCTGGCAGCAGGCCAGAAACGACGTGCTTGCCGGTCGGGACCGCAGAATCCGGGAACAGCACGCGCAGATCGAACAAGCGATTGCAGCCGCGGAACAGAAAACCGCGGAAGTCGGCGACGCACGCATCACCGGCCTCGACACCTTCCCCCTCGACAAAGCCGCAGAATATGCGGTCCGCCTCCACGACGGGCTCGCCGCAGGCGAGCAATTGCGCGGCCTGTTCGGCATGCGCACCCGGCTCGGCAAAGAAGTCCGGGAATTCGTGGAAACCGTGCGCGTCGACGGCAAAGAACCCACCACCGCTGACACAGCGGCCCTCGTCCGCGCCCGCGTCGAAGCCGAACAACTCCTGGCGGAAACCGAAGAAGAATGGTTGCCCCAGCAGGCGGCCGGCAACGCGTGGAAGAACCCCCGCTCCCGGATCGCGGCCCTCCGCGACGACCTCGACGGGCTCGCCCAGCTCGTGCACCTGGCAGACACCCGCGCACGCGTCGCCACCGAGACCGCGACCGTTCCCGGACTCGCTGTGCTCGACTGGGCTGATCCCACCGCAGTCGACACTGTGCGCCTGCTGCTCACCGCAGCCACCGCGGAACACGCCGCCAGCCCTGCCCGCCAGCTCGTCGACCGCGCCCTCACGGAAATCCAGCACTGGGAAGAACGCGGAGTGGTGTCCGACGACCTCCGGCAGGCCCAGCTCGCCTTGGAAAAACTCGACCCGGACGCCTACGAACACGCCTGCGCGTCCCTCGCCGAGACCCGCGCTGCGGCACAAGCCCGCCAGGCCTACCAGGATGCGTACGCGACCGTTGACGAAGCCCACCCCACGCTGGCACGGGCCATCGCCGAAACCTACGACGACACCGTCTGGGACGAACGGCTCCCCGAACTAGAGAAAGCGTGGGCGTGGTCGGCGTGGAACACACGGCTCGCTGAACTCACCGACCCGGAAGCGGAAGACCGCTGCCGCGCCAAACTCAGCGAAGCCGACAGCGAGATCCGCACCACCATGCGGAGGCTCGCCGCTGCTCTCGCCTGGGACTCGTGCCTGCGGCGCCTCACCCAAGGCCAAGAAGTCGCGCTCCGCTCCTACCAGCAGAGCGTCCGCAAAATCGGCAAAGGAACCGGGAAATACGCTCCCCGCTACCAGCGGCAAGCCCAAGAAAGCCTCCGCGAATGCCGCCCCGCTGTCCCGGCCTGGATCATGCCCATGTACCAGGTCGTCGCCACCATCCCCATGGACACGCCCCGCATCTTCGATGTGGTGATCATCGACGAGGCGAGCCAGTCCGGGCCGGAGGCGATGCTGCTCGCCTGGATCGCCGACCGGATCGTCGTCGTCGGTGACGACAAGCAGGTCAGCCCGGCCAATGTGGGACTCGACCGGGAACAGTTGTTCCGGCTGCAGGAACGGCTGCTCGCCGACTTGTCGCCCTCGCGGCGCAACCTGTTCTCCCCCGACCGGAGCTTCTTCGACATCACCTCCGGGCTTGCGGGCGGCCCCGGGCAGCTCATGCTCAAAGAGCACTTCCGCTGCATGCCCGAAATCATCGGCTTCTCCAACGAACTGTGCTACCAGGGCCAGTTGCAGCCGCTGCGGCAATACGGCGCGGACCGTCTCCCCCCGCTCAAAACCGTCTACGTGCCGGGCGTCGTGGAAGGAAGCGGGCAGCGCCAGATCAACCGGCTCGAAGCGGAACGCCTCGTGGGGCAGATCATCGCCTGCTGCAACGACCCCGCCTACGAGGGGCGCAGCATGGGCGTCATCACCCTGCTCGGTCACGCCCAGCAGACCCTGATCGAAGACCTGCTCGCCGAACGGCTCCCCTTCGACGAACGCAGTGAACGGCGTATCCGCGTCGGCAGCCCGGCCGCGTTCCAAGGCGACGAACGAGACGTGATCTTCATCAGCATGGTCGTCAGCCGGGAAGGCACCGACGGGCCGCGCCGCCTGAGCCACTTCAGCGCGGAAGGGAACAAGCAGGCCATTAACGTCGCGGCGTCGCGGGCCCGAGACCAAGTGTGGGTGTTCCACAGTGTTTCCATCTCCGACCTGGGACAGAACGACCTGCGCCGCGCCTACCTGGAATACCTGAACCGTCCGCTCCACCTGCACGACGGCACCGGGATCGGGGACGTGTCCCCCGACGTCCGCCAAGAACCGTTCGACAGCCTCTTCGAACAGCGCGTGTTCCTCGCCCTGCGCGACCGGGGCTACCGCGTTTACCCCCAATACCAGGTCGGCCGCTACCGCATCGACTTGGTCGTTGAAGGCGGCAGCCGCCGCCTCGCGGTGGAATGCGACGGGGACGCCTACCACAACGAAGAAAACGCGGCTGAAGACGCCGCCCGGCAGCGGGAACTCGAAAGAGTCGGCTGGACTTTCGTGCGGATCCGCGGCAGCCGGTTCTTCCGCGACCCTGAAGCCGCGCTGCAACCCCTGTGGCAGCGGTTGGCGGAACTGGACATCCGGCCCATGACCCTGCCCGCGGAGACAGGCAGCGGAATGTAGCGGCCAGCGATTCTCGAAGCGGAATGTTGGTGGGGGTCGTGGCAGCCGAACACTGCCCGATCCCCACCAAAGATCGTTTTCTGTGTGAAGGTTTTGGGCCGGCTGCTCATGCCAAGAGTGGCACCTAGGCTGCGTTCCGCGTTGATGCAGAAGTCGCTTCTGAGGAATTGAGCCCTCTAGGGCGGGGATAGGGGGCACAAGGTTGGCCCGGGATGTGCACCGGAGATCAATCCCCTTCCGAGAGGTTGTTGCTGCGGTTCCTGGAAGAAGAGCAGAAGAACACTTCTAGGAAAGAACAGATCAGATGCACCGCTGAAAGTTGACCACAGCAATCAGCACCCGCTGCCCAGGTCCCCTTGCCTAAGAGAGAGGACGAGAAATGGGAAAAGTCTGGCAGCAGCCTCTGTGGTCCTACTACCGCTGTCGTGGTCGCAGAATGGTGGCAAGCGGCGCAAGAGCATACTCCGAAGCGTAGTGGTGAGACCTCATAAAGGCGGCTACCTGCGGCGACGTCTCGGTTTGGTCTTGGTGGAGAGGACCAGAGCCCTCCACTCTCCAGGTCTTAATCCTGGTCGACAATGCACTTTCGAGTAAAGATCAGGAATTGGGGTTGAAGATGTAATGATGTATGAAAAGAGGATAGATGAAACTATCGAATTAGATATCTCTTTATATGGAATCTCCTATACTTTGAGTATTTGAAACCGTTGGTTGTGTGATAGGTGGTGATCAAGTGAAGGAAGTTCGGAGGTTGGGGAAACCCCCGAAAGAACTCGGCAACACCATTGGTGTGAGCGGTTCGCCAGATATCTTGGAGCTTGACGACGGGAGCTTTGCGGTTATCGGTGTGGATGTGACCGAGGAGCTCGGCGAAATACCGCTGCCTGACGCCAGGTGTGCGTCAAATGAGCGTATTGTCCGCATACCGCGTAACACCCTACTAGCGGCACGGAACGATATCCCGGAGGAATAGGTGCACCCACCCGGTTGGGCAGTGGACCACGGAGAACGACTCGACCTCGACGCTTTCGCCGCAGCGTTCTCTCAAGCATGGACTCGGCTAGAGAAGAGATTCCTCAGGGTCGAGTGCTGGCAGTCCTACCGGGAAAACGTCAACAGCGCCTCCCAACACGCCTACGAGCGGGGCGAATACGAGCAAACTGTGCGGCTCTTGCGCGAAGAAGCCGAAGCCGATCGCGCGCTGTACGAAGATGTGCGCTCGCGGGGAATCGACTTCGCGCGTATCCGGGTAGTGCGAGAGCCGTGGACCGACTATCTCCGCTACGAGCTCCTGGCCTACCAGATCCGCGCCGACATGGGGGAGACCATCGAAGTGGTCCAGGTTACGCGAGATACCCCGCTCCCCAGCAACGACTACTTCGATTTCCTGCTCTTCGACCGAACTATCGCCCTCGTCCACGACTACGGGTCGGGACCGGTTGGCGAGCAGACCGGTGGGTGGCTGGTCCGCGACGCCGAGCCCCTGCGCCGGTTGGAGGCCAAAGCCCTAGAGCTGCGCAGCAGAGCAGTATCTTTGCGTAGTTTCCTCGCAGAGGCGGGGTTTTGAGTAAGAACTGCAGATGCTATGAAGTTTTCAACGGGAAGTTCGGGTGAAGCGGGAATTTCCGCGAGCTGTCTCGTTGGGCGCCACTAGTCGTTCTCCGGACTGCTGCAGAACAAGCAATTTCCGATCTTCCCCGGCTGGTCATCAGCATCAAGGCAAAACAGTTGCCTGAAAGGGATCCCTCTCAGGTTAGCGCGATGCCCTGTTTTTCAGAAGACAAGAGAGAAGGCTTATAGCTCTGCGTTACCGATGTTCATTATCACTGATAGTCAGGATGAGGGATGGGGATGAGGATCTTTTCTTGATCTCGGCGGAAAAGAACTGAGATCGTTACCTCCCCTGTCTAAAGTTCTCTTCGGTTTCCTTGGACTGGTATCCACTCTTTCTAAGGAATAGAAATATTCCAGGATAGAGAGGTCCATTTGTGTTGGGCGAGTTTCAAGGAATTCTTTGAAATATGACTTTGCAAGACAGGGGTTCTTCGGTGAATGAAAAGGTTGGATGTGCCGCTGCAGGATTAGTCTTCTTAGTCATCGTCGCTAGCTGCTTCCCATCGAAGGAAGACGAGGGGGAGCCCCGGGCGGAACCCACGCCTACCGTCACCGTTACCGCAACCGAAACCGTCGAGGTGGAGGCCACCGAGACCGTGGAGGTAGAAGTCACCGTAACCGCCACGGAGACAGTCCAGGAAACGGTCTCTTCAGGGTCAGGCTCCACCAACCGGGAACCTGCTCCGCCTGCGCCGCAGCCCGCACCAGCCGCCGAATACTACGAGAACTGCGCCGCTGCACGGGCCGCTGGAGCTACACCGATCTATGAAGGCCAGCCGGGCTATGGCCGCCACTTGGACCGCGACGGCGACGGTGTGGGATGCGAGTGGGGCTAACCCTCAGATAACTCCGAGAGCGCCGCGGCAATCCGTTCCCCGCGATCCCTGCCATGCTGCGGCGCTCCCACAACGATTCCACTGCGACAGCCAGGAGAGAGGCTGCCGGATCACGTGCAGTGGCGGGATCCTTTGCCCGGCGGCGGGTCGAGAACCGTCTGATAAGGATCATCGGCCTCGATGGCCTTCGCCATCGCGTCGTAAACCTCGAGGATCGTGTCCTTCGTGCGGTAAAAACCGTGCTGCTTGAGGTCCTTCCGCTTCACAAGAGGGAACATTTCCATGATGTAGGAAACGTCGTCGCGCGCGATCCCGTACAGGTGGAAGAAAGCGGCGTCGATCTCGCAGCGGAGGAGAAACCTGCGTTCCTCGTCCCAAACGAAAGGCGCTCCGAAGTCCCCGAGGTCACGCGCGAACAACTCCATGTCCCAGGTGGTGTAGCTGAGCTCCAGGACACGGGGGGTCAACCATTCATGCACGGTGAACCCGAAATCCCACGCTGCTTTCCTGCTGAAATCCTCCGGACTGATGACGGGGAGCTGTTCAAACTGGAAGAAGTTGAGGTTTGTTCCCCCGAGCTTCTGGCGCAGCGTGTAGTCGAGAATAAATGAAGTGATGTTCGCGTAGAGCGAAGACTTCTCTTCCTTGTCGGTGAGGAGGATGTTTCCTGAATCTGCCAGGGCACGCAGCGGAAAAGCGAAAGAAACCAGCGTCCGCTCGTTGGTCACGTTGGAGATCTTTCGGAAGCCGATCAGCCAGCCGTTCTCCCGCCCTACCCGCTTCTCGACTTCCTGCCGGGGAACCCAGTACCGGGGAAGAGCGAACCCGTGGGGGTTGTTCTTCTCCTCCAGCGGGATGTCCCGGGCCGATCTGCCGGTTTTTCCGTACGTCGCCCACCTGTGGTCGTAGTGGTGCAGCATTTTCGCCTCGTACAAGGGGAGCATCTGCTCCTCCCCGCGGACGAAAATGTTGCCTTCCAGCCGCCAGCCGTCAGAAGCGAGCTCCGCATAGCTTCGGAAAAGCTGGGCGTCGTTCGACATGTCGAACATTCTCGTGAACGACACACCCCACGGATTCTCCGCTTCTTCGCCGTGGGTGACGAGGACAGGAGCCCTGTCGTAGATCTGCAGTGTGATCTCCGCGTCACGGCGGGAACGGAACACGGGGCAGGTCCCGGTGTTCGGGTTGAGTTTCAGGATCTCCTTCGTGCTCAACGTGAACACTTTGTCCGGCTCGTTCAGTTCAGCAGCGCTGTGCAGGAAGAAAGCGAACCTTGCGTGCTCGACAGTGTCCGCGTGGCCGGTCAACGTCACCAAAGAGAACTTGAGGCGGCTGTCAACGTCAGGAAACAGCCTTCTCCGGTTCTCGAAATCGAACACAGAGGCCAGCACCTGGCGTCCCACGACATCTTTGAAGAAATGCTGAGTCGTGGCGTCAGTGATGATGCCCGTCGGAACAATGACACCGAGCCTGCCGTGAGGATGCAGCAGGTCCTTCCCCTGCTCGGTGAACACGGAATACGTGTTGACGTCGCCGCGCCCGTTCAGCGGATACTTCCCTGACTCACGCAGGAAGAGGCTGAGCCCTTCCGACGTGTGCTTAGCCTCCTGGAACTCGCGCAGCAAGTGCGCGCCTTCTTCGCTCCCCGCCAACTCGCTGATCAGCGCCTTGCGTTGAGCTTTGTTCGCCGCTCCAGCGACTTCTGAATGCCGGGATTCGAAAAACTCCCTCTCTTGGAGCTTCACCCGCTCCCACGGCGGATTGCCGAGCACACACGTGAACCCGCCCCGCCAACCGGTCACCGGGTTGAAGTCCTCCGCTGGATCCCCGTCGCACCCGCGAAAAACCTCGGGAAACTCCACATGCCAATGGAAGAACCGGTACTTCCGGGCCAGCCGGTCGATCATCTCCTGCTGGTCTGGCGGCAGAGCCTGCCCCTGGCTGATGCGGAGAAGAGTGGCCGTCGTCACCCCGTCGGGAGCGCCGGGACGTTGCGGCCACACAAACGCGGCACACCACGCGTCAGCGGCACGCTTGCACCGCTGCTTGTCTAGGGGCGCGTCAAAAACCCGCACCTCCTGGGCTTGCCCGCGAACCTCTCTTCCCCTCTCCCGGTGGAGGGCCCGCACCTCCCGCCGGTTCCGGGCTCGCAGCCCCGCCGCGACCTTCCGGTCGTCACCTTTCAACGCTGTGAAAGCCCCGTCCGGGATCCCGGCCTCGAGCAGTCTCGGCGTGGCTCCGAACAGTGCGTTGCCCACTTTGATGTGGTCGTCGAGGAACGCCAGCGGCTTCTCCGGCTCCACAGACGCAAGCCACAGCGACACTTTGGTCAGCTCCACAGCCAGCGGGTTGAGGTCCACCCCGTAGATGCAGTGGCGCACCACCTTCGGCATCGCCCGGCTAATAGCGTCCGGAGTAGGCTCCTCGTCCCCGGCTTCCAAGACCGCGTAGGTGCGGGCGATACGACGGGCCGCAGCAACCAGGAAATGCCCGGAGCCGCACGCCGGATCGCACACCGTGATCTTCAACAGGTCGTCTGGGACCCCACGCTTGGCGTGCTCCTCGATAACCGGGTCGAGTGTGCTGTCCAACAGCGTCTCCACCAGAGAAGACGGTGTGTAATAGGAGCCGGTCGTCTTCCGGTCGTTCCCGGCAGCGCTCCGCAACTCGAAAACCCGGACAGCAGGGTCGGTGTAGGGCACCAAGTTCAGCAGCGACTCGTACACCAAACCCAACTCTTCGGCGTCAAGATGCTGGTAGTCGACCTGCTGCCAGCACCCGCCCTCGTCTTCGACCCGGGTGAGGTGACGCACCGCGGCCAGCAGACGCCGGTTGGACAAAGTGACGTCCCGGCCCCGCAACAGCCCCGGGTGCGAGCCGTCCCCTTCCACCGCGTTGGCCGGGACAAACAAGCCTCCTAAGGCAGGGAGCGCCAGCTCCGGGCAGCCCTCATCCGAGCCGAGCGCGTTGAGCACGATCAGCAGTGTCCGCCACAGGTCGTCGTGGCGGTCGCCTACCCGCTGCACAGCGATACGGCGCAGCCGCTGCGTAGAAAAATAGGTGCGGTACCGGTCCTGGGCAGCCTGGTCCGCATCCGGGGCGAGCAGCGCACCCTTGTCTTCGGCCACAAACAAGAACAGCAACTGGTAGGCCAGCCGGAGCAGCTCGTCACGGAATTCCCGGCGGGACACGTCCCCGCGGCGCAGCTTCTCCCTCAGCTCCGCGTTGCCTTCCAGAAACCCCGTGCCCAGTTCCTCCAGCGCCGCTTTCAACCCGTCGCGGAGCTTCGCGCGGAACCGGATTCCCGCACGGTCGCCCTCAACCCGCCAGCGTTCAATCCAACAGTTCGCCACGCTCGGCTGCTCCGCACTGTTCCCCGGCTTGTCGGAGGTCCGTGCCTCAAACCGGGAAGAATGGGCGAGCGCGAACAGCAGCACAAAGTCGGCGTACAGGGCGCCGTCGAACATCGACTCCAAGTCGAACTCGATGAACGCGGCCTCTGAGAGTGATGCGGCGTCACGCAGCAGGCGGAGCTTCTGCCCGTTGCTGAGCATCCCCCACACATGCTCGTCGCTCGAGTTCAAGAAGTCCTGGAGCATCGACTGGGGGGCACGTTCCCCGTTGGACCGCCGGTCGAGGTCGCGCCCCCACGCCACAAGGTGGATAGGCACATTGCGCCCCAGATGGCTGACCGGAAACGTGCGCCCGGCCACCGTCAACCCTTCGCGCTGGGGGTGGAGCCGACCGAAACCGAGCGCATCGAACAGCGGCAGCAGCCAGCGTTCCCGAGTGAGCGCTGCCCGCGACTCGCCAGAGCTGGCCTGGGTGAGTTGTTGCTGGAACTCCCGGTAGACGCCGAGCAGCTCCTCCCAGTGGCGGCTCGCAAACTCGCCTAGCCGCCGCCCCGGGGCAAGGCCGTAGTCTTCGGAGCGAAGCCCTGGCAACTGCGGGTCGCCGGAACCGATCCGGCCTATGAGGGCAGCGGTGAGCAGCGAGCCCGCTACGCGCACCGACGAGTAGCCGCGCGGGGCGGCAAAAACCGTCGACGATGCAGGTGGAGAAGACACGGCGGTCACGGGGCGTCCCCCAGCGGAAGGTAGACGTACACGCCAACCACGTCGGCACGGCCATGGGGGACGAGTGCCAGTCCTTGGCCACGGGACCCAGCAGACGCGCGGATGCCGTAGTGGGCGTGGCGGAGCTGTTCGGCGCGCACCACCCCCCACTCGGCGAGGTCGCCGCGGATTTCGTCAAGCTCCGCAACGGCGCGCCGAGCGTGGCACTGCACTAGTTCCGGTGGCAGATCAGCGTCAGGGGGAGTGTCTACGAGTGCCGCAGTCTCAGCGTCGGTAAGCCACTCGCGTCCGTGGGCCCCCGCCCGGTAGCCGCGAATACGAGCTTCCTCCACCACCACAGTGCGCGGCCCGTCCACCCCAGGCAGGGTGAGCAGAAACCGGTAGCGCACCAGCAGCAGCACGGTGCGGACAGTTACGCGGCCGGTCCACGTCACCCCGCAGCGTTGCACGACAGGACGCGTTCCCGGATCCGGTTCGAACGCGGTCTCCACCACGTAGCGGGCTAACGCGCGCACCGCTGGATCAGTGCGCACCAGCACGTGCTCGTGCGGCCCGGCAGGCAGGTCACGCCGGAACACCAGATCCTGGTGGGCGGTGTCAGCGACCCCCAGGGCAGCGCGCACCCCCGGCGGCAGCGACTGAGGGGGCACGGTGAGCTTCCCGGCATCGGCGTGGACTGGCACTCCCAGCCTCGTGAACACGCGTGCCACAAAGGAAGCGATATCGCGGGGACGGCCCAGTTCGTCGTCGATGGCGGGGATGAGACGCTCCAGATGTTCCACCACATCCGGGACGTCCCCGGTGGAGGGCGCGAACGTTGCGCCCTGGTGCGGTGCAGGCTCCGACACCAGTTCCCTTTCGCGGTGCAGCACAGCGCTGGCCTCAGCAAGACCGGGGGTGCGGCCGAGCTGGGGGTGTGGACCGCACAGCAGGAGGCTTTCCGCGAGCGCCTGCAGCACCGATTCGCTGGACGTCGGCACCGGGACCGCACCCCCCGCCTGCGCCGTGATTGTGCGGTGCTTCCGGAGCAGCACGTCCCGCACAGGGCCGTCGATACCGTTGTCAGCCCCGTAAAGCGTGACGACGCGCACCCGTTTCGCCCGCTGCCCGAACCGGTCTACCCGGCCTTCCCGCTGCTCGTGCCGGACCGGATTCCACGCCATGTCGTAGTGGACGACCGCGGGGAAAAGCTCGTGCAGGTTGACACCCTCGGACAGGCAGTCCGTGGCCACCAGCACGCGTCGGCGGTCCGTTGCCGCGAGGTGTGCGACACGGTCCTCCCGCTCGCGTGGGGGAAGCTCACTGGTGACCGCCTCCACTGCGCAGTTCTTCGGCAACGCCTGCCGCAACTCTTCAGCGACATAGTGGGCGGTGGGAATGTACCGGCAGAACACGACCGGGTCGCAGCCGTCGGCGAGCAGACCTTTGACCGTGGCGATCAGCGCCCGCAGCTTAGCGTCGTGCTCCACGCCCTGGAGTTTCTCGGCCCGTTCCGCTAGCGCGCGCAGGCGTCTCCGGGTGCTCTCCGGCAAGGTGTCGGGGTCGACTGCCGCGCCGGGGACCGCGTCCCCGCCCTCTGTGGCGGCACTGTCTGCGTCATACACCGACTCGCGGGCGAGCGCGTCGACGTCAGCCGCACTGCGCGCCGCCGAGAATGTTGTCGACCGGGTGCGGAGCGCTGCGGCTGCGGCCGCCGGGGACGAAACCACCGACCGGAGCAGCGCCAACGCCGACCACCAGCGCACCCGCTGCTGCAGCTTGGTGCCGCTGGGGTCAGCAGCCGCTTCCCGCGCATACGCCAGCACTTCGGCGTTGAACTCAGCGTAGGCCGGGCTCCACTCGTACTTTTCGTCCCGGAACTCGCGTCCTTGCGGGAAAACTGTCTCCTGGTCGAGGAACCGCTGGATGTCGCGGCGGTGACGCCGCACACAATGACGGGCCAGGAGTGCCCGCCCTCGCCGGCTTCGACAATCCGCCTCGGCGAGTTCTGGGGTGAGCATGCCCAGCAGGTCGTGGAACGCGTTCTCCCTCCCGCTGTGCGGGGTGGCGGTAACCAGGATCAGATGGCGGTCCTGCTGTGCGGCCACGTTCCGTAGCAGTTCCTGACGCTGCTGGCGCAGCCTCGTGGGCGAAGCATTCACCCACGTGTGCGCCTCGTCCACGATCACCAGGTCAGGGCAGTGGGTGAGGAACTGGGCGCGGCGCTGCTCAGAGGTGATGAAGTCGGTGGAGACGATCGTGTACGGGTACGTCTTGAACACCGATTGGTCGACGCGCAGCGGACGTTCCAGGCAGCGCACAGTCGAGGGGAGAACCAGTTCGGCTTCGATACCGAACTTGTCCCGCAACTCTGCCTGCCACTGTTCGGCCAGCGCCGGGGGACACACCACCGCCATACGCCGTGCCTCCCCCCGCTCCACTAGTTCTTTAGCGATCAGCGCGGCCTCAACCGTTTTCCCGGTCCCGACATCGTCCGCGATGAGCAGCCGAACCGTCTCCATGCGCAACGCCAACAGCAGCGGCACGAACTGGTAGCGGCGCGGCTGCACGCGGATCGACCCTAAACACCGGAGCGGAAGCGCGGGGGACGTGCACCCCACCCGCATCGCGGTGCGCAGCAGAGACGCGGAAACATGGTCCCCGATCTGGGACAGTTCCGTGGACGGGGCGGGAAACTCTGCGGGCGTCACCTCGTCTCGGTACAGCAGCGTGGTGAAAGCCTCGTCCCCGTTGAGGGGACGGACCAGCACAAAGTCCTCCTCGGTAGAGGGCAGCACCACCCATTCCCGTCCGCGTCCTGCCACGAGAGAACCGGGTGCAAAAGCCGCGGCAGCGGCAGGACTCATGCAGCACCACCTCGCAGGGCAGCAGACACACCACACCTCGCAGGGACGGGAACACCACGCCAGCTTAGAAAAATCAGGGCAGCAAGGAGCCGTCCTTGCCCGGCGGGCGGATGGAGCTGGAGCGGAAGGAACGCTAGCCTTCAGCAGCACTATCCACGTGGGAAACAGCAGCCCTGTGGGAACCGAACACTTTCGGGCGGTTCACGGATCCGGTCTCGGAGTTTCTCCTCCTCTTCCTGTTTTCAGAGAGTCCACGGTGGTGGAACACGGATGCGGCTAAACGAACTCGTGCACCCGCGGTGATGGTGGATGAGTCCGCAGTGCACAGAGGAGGCGCCCACCGCCTCAAACCTTGGTGAACCAGGCCGGAAGCCCGTTGTGACCTCGGACAATGTGGGGAAGCCCGGGGAAGCGCAACGGGACAGCAAAAAGAAAAACAGTGCGCAAGTGTTTGCAAAAGGAAAACGTTCGGACAGGGGTCAAGAATTGTTGGTCCGGGCAGTGCCGAGACAGTTGCTACTGTTTCCCGTGGCTGTTTCGGAGATCAGCGGGCGCAGGGAGCGAATTCCGTGTTGCGGGACAGGGAAGCACTCGAAGAGTTCAAAGACCTGAAGAAGCGGCTGAACATCGAATTCGCCGCTCTCGACCAGCGGCTCACCGAGATCTCCCAGCAGATCAGCGAGTATTCGACGCAGATCAGCGACGACCTGGACGACTTCCACTACCCCAGACTCAAACGGTGCATCGGCGGCCTCGCCACCACCGTTCACTGCCTCGACGAAGCTCCGCTGCGGGTCTATGCGGCCCTGTCCCGGGTCGCCAAAGACGTGCTGCTCGACGACCGGGGCACCGACTTTTGGGCAATCCCCGGAAAAATCGGCTACACCCCTAGCGGAGAAATCCCGCGGTGGCAGGAAGAAGGACAAGACCCGCTCACAGCCGAAGACGACCTGGACGACCCCGCGGTCGATGAAGAGGAGGCAGAGGAAGAGCACGCGGCGGAGCTCCTCGACCAGATCTCCCGTACCGCCGACTACATCCGGGCCCTGTGCAGCAGCCTCGCGGAGATCTGGACTGCGGCCCGCTCGGCGGCAGAAATCGGCGACGACTCCGCGCTCACTTTCGAACTCGCTAAACTCCGCGCACTTCCCGCAGCACTCGATTCGGCTCTCGACGAGTGGGCGTACCAAGTCGACCTGCTCTACGAGGTCTCCCCGGAAAGCCTCGGCTACGTCAGAGCTGTGGTGCCACTCACCCCGGGACAATTGGAGCTTTTCTGAGCCTGGCGGCACCCGCCAGCTCAGCAGCAAGCCCATGAGAATCACCGAATCGCCTCGGGGCCCGCTCCGGAGTGCAGGCCCCGAGGCATGTGCCTGGAAAGAGCCGCCCACGGCAATGCGACGGCCAGCAGCACTCGCCGTCTGCTTCCTCACCGGGGCATGGCCCAGCCTTTAAGGGCATGGAGAGCACGGACTATCGGCCCGCTGCGTCTTTCCCGGCCGCCGAAGCACGGCACGCCGACAAGCCTTCCCTGCTTGTCGGGCAGCCCTCGGCTTGGGGAAGCCGATCCGGGTCTCGCGCAGACCATGACCGGTGCGCGAGACCCGGACGCAGGATCACCAGTAGCCGTCGCGCGTGTACGGCTGGGACCACAGCGCGATCTGCATGGTGACCGACTTGAACCAGGCCTGGTACATGGCTTCCACCTGGTCGGCGCTGTGCCCCTTCTTCGCGAGGAAAGGCCGCAGCGTTGCTGTCACCGGATAGATGAACGCGATGACGTAGCGCAGCGGGATGTTGTCCACCGAGTTCGCGTTGTCGGTGACGTTCTTCTTCTCCGGCGTGTGGCGCAGCGCGATCTCCTGCTGGTAGTCGAGCCACTCCTGGTTGTAGGGGCGGCGGCAGGTGTCGAGGATCCACTGGCCGAACCGTTCCCGCACCCGGTCCAGGTACTCCTGGATCGGGTGCCCGTCGGGAGTGGAGAAGTAGGCCAGCAGGTGGGGATGGTCGGCCACGAACCCGTACCACACGTCGAGCACGTCCTCGACCTGGTCTTCAAGAACGTCCCCGGCCATCCGCAGCGCTTCCTCATCGGCGCTGGTGAACATCACCGTGGTTTTGAGCTTGTTCAGGTCTTCCAGCCCGATCGGTGACTTGGCGACCTGTTCGGTGCCGTACGTGTAGCCGGGAATCAGCGTCTTCGTCGCCATTCCTACCCTCCGTGCGGTTGAGGACTGCGCGAGCTGCACCGTACGACTGCCCGAAAAAGCCGGGAGAAGACATGCGCAAGGTCATTGAAAGGTCGATTTCTCCTGGTGGGAGGGGTAAGGACGGGGCTGGGTGCGCTCGGTCCGGGAACTCGTCAGGGCACTGCCTGGCCTCGTCTGCTTCCGTTCCGGTGGTTCGTCGAACGGTTGCGCCGCGGGGAGAGATCCCGCCGGAGGCTGGGGTTGAACGGGTGCCGGGGAAGCACAGTGCCGGGTCGGGAGACCTGGTTGTGCACGCCGCTGCTGGGCTGGTAGCAGCCCACGGGGGCGTACTCCCGGAGATGAAGGGGACAGCGGGCGGCCCAGCAGGGCAGCGAAGGACAGCCCGAGAGGACCGAGGCCGTCCACTAGCGGTGGCTGCGCACCGGTTGAACCTCTGGAATAGAAGCATGCCGTGGAGCGGTCTGCGCCTGGATGCTGCCCTGGAAAGGGAGGCTCGGCACTGTCCGGCAGAAGAAGCGGGAGTAAGGACGGGACCGGTGACACCATTACTAAAAACGTAATCAGTATTCCGGTTCGAAGTGTCGTTTCCTCTTGGTGCTAACAGCAAGCGGAAGGTCGAGCGCCGCAGACAAGGAAATCTGAACACCTTGAGTTTTTATTCGCCTTTGTGGTGTGCCGTGTCAAGAGTGCAAAGAGAATCCGGAAAACGCTCCGGGTAGCGGCACGAAGCATGAGAAACGGCGATGTGTGCAGGTCGCAGGGTGGTCTGTGCTCCCTGATCCCGTCGAGAGGGGATCGTGCAACTCCCATCCACTCAGCTCGGAGTGAAAAGGGAAACCATTGTCTTCTCGCTGGGAAGAAAAGCCGGAAAAGGGGATTTTTGGGACGTTTCCTGTTGTCTGTTGGGTGAGGCAAAGGGAAACTTTCTGGTTTCCGACCCCTTTGAGAGAAGTCTTCGGAAAAATGGCTCCTGTTCCAACTGCCCCTCGCAGAGACAAAAGACCCGGACAACCCGAGGCCGGGGGGTTTGGGTGTCCGGCGCTGGGAGGAGCCCTTCATGCCACTTGTCTTCGTCAACTACCGCAACAATGACGAAGAAGCCACAGCCACCCTGCTCGACCAGCATCTCTCCAAACGGTTCGGCAGCAACGCGGTCTTCAGAGCCAGCAAGTCCATCCAGCCTGGAGACGACTACCGCGAACGCCTGCTCAACGCGGTACGGCGCAGCGAAGTGCTGCTCGCCGTCATCGGCTCCCGCTGGCTGGACGCCACAGCCGAACGAGGCGGACGCAAACTCGACGACCCGCACGACTGGGTCCGCCAAGAGATTCTCGAAGCCCTCGCCTACCAGGTGCGGGTCATCCCCGTACTGGTCGGTGACGTGCGGCCCTTGTCTCCTGCGAGCTTGCCTCAGCCGTTGGAGCCCCTCGCCCACTGCCAGTACCTGAGGTTCAGTCACCGCAACGCGGACGCGGATCTGGCACGCGTTGCTGAGGAGGTCGCCAAAGTGACGGGAAATGCGGCGCAGGCTCAATGGGATTCCCGCTCGCATGGGGATCAGGTGAACAGCACGGTCAGAGACGTGCACCAAGGCAATGTCGTCCAAGGGCGTGACCGGTTCACGCACAACTCCGGCGGGGTGGGGGACGTCGTCGGCGGTGCAGGGACGGTCATCGGTACCGCGTACGGGCCGCTGCACACCGGAAGCGGAGCCCAGTACAACGCGCCCCAGTTCCACGGGGATGCCGTGAACTACGTCGCCGGAGACAACCACGGGAGCCAGCACCAGCGCCACGGCAGCGTTCCGCGGGAGGACGACTCGTGACTGTGGAACTTCCACTGGATGGGGGGAGAAGCGGGAGGAGCGAGTGGGACGAACCGCCCGCTCCTCCCGCGGTAGACGAGCCCGACGCAGTCCTCGACGAGCCTGCTGCCACGGGGGGAGACAGTGTGGACGGGGATTCAGCGGCCCCCGTCCACACCCCTCCCGCCGCTGACACTCCCCGTGAAGAAGACCGCGACCTTCCGGACACGCCCCGCTCCCACACGGAGCTGGGAACCGTTTACGGACTCATCCACACCGGGGACGGGGACCAGCACATCTACCTGTCCAGCGCCGCGTTCACGATCGACGACCGAGGCCGGCTCCACCACCGCGTCCCCCTTCTCGTCGGTGAAGACCAGGTAGCACACCTCCGGAAATGTTTCTTCGCCCCTGACGGCTACCGGGACGCCCTGCAAATGCTCGCCGAACGGCGGACGGTGATCATCACGGGGGAAGCAGGGAGCGGACGGACGACCGCGGCGAAAATCCTGCTCGCTACAGCCGGCGGTGGTGAGATCCGGCTACGGGAGCTTCCCGAGGACGACTATGACGTGGGGGACGGGCCGACCGGCATGCTCCTCCCGGAGCGGTTGAGCCGCGGGGAACAGCTCCTGCTCGACCTGTCCGGCCCCAACCGGGAGCTGCTCGCTCCAGCCCAGGCGGTGCTGGAGGGCTACCGGAACGCGGTACGCGCACACGACTCCTACCTGGTCGTCGTCATCGACCCGGACCAGCGGATCGAGCTGCGCGACGAGTTCCGGGACCTGATCGTCCCGCTCGGCCGCCCCGATGGGGAACAGGTGCTGCGGCGCCACCTCGCAGCACAAGGCATCGCCTGGGAAGGCGAGTTCCCCGACCAGATCAAAGCCTGGATCCCCAAGGCGCGGATGGGGGAGATCGCTGAGCTGGTCCGGATCGCTGGGGAGGGACGCCGCAGCGCCCCCGAGGCAGGACCAGCGGAATGGCTCGCCCAGGCATTGGACGCCCTCACCGCGTACGGGGCCGAGGTCGAAAAACAAGTCGAGGGACTGGACAGTTGGCAGCGGGCACTGCTGTTGACGGTCGCCATGTTCGAAGGGGCCCGCTCCAATGTGGTGGCTGCGGCCGCCGGGATGCTCGCGGAGCAGGTGAAGACACCGGAGCCCGAAGAGCCGCGGCTCCAACGTCCCACGTTCACCTCCCGTCTGAAGGACATTGAGGCACGGCTGGAGCCAGACCACAGTGTCCGGTTCGGACGGGTGGGCTACGCTGCCGCGGTCCGCAACTGGTTCTGGGACAACTATCCCGAGCTGGGCAGGGACCTGTGCGTCTGGATCGACCAGTGTGTGCGGCTGCGCGGGCTGACTGGCCGCGACCGGGACCAGGCTGTTGCGCACTTCACCCGCGAGATGCTGCGGGTCGGCCGGATTGAAGAGCTGTTCGTCTACATCACCCACTGGGCTCGGGGAAGACTCGATCTTTCCGCCCAGATCGCCTATGCCCTGAGCGAAGCCCTAGCCCACGATGGCTTTTCCCGCAAGGTGCGTCGCCAGGTCCTTCTCTGGGCGCGCAACCACAATCTGTCCCCTCGCCTTGCCCGAGTGCTCGTCACCGTGTCCGCCCAGGTCATCGCGGACGCCTGGCCGGATGAGGCGATGGTCCGCCTCCACCAGTTGACCCGTCACACCGCGAGGAAGGTGCAGGAAGAGGCGACGGAGGCGCTGCTTGCGCTGGTGGAGCAGCCGCAGTTGTGCCTCAGGCTGATGCTGCGGATCGCCGACGCGCTGAGCCAGCGGTACAGGGCCACCGATGTGGAGCTGTTGGAGCGGCTCGCCGCCACGGAACCCGGAGCGTCCCTTGTCGACGATCCGCAGGTGCGTCCCGTCCTAGTGCAGGCGTTGGCCACGGTTTGTGCGCAGGAGACCGTGCTCGTCCAGTACGCCTACCGTTGGGCGCTCGCCACGGGGGCGGCGTCATCCTTGGTGGATCTCCTTGTCGAGGCAGCGGAACGCGCCGGGCAGGGGGTGGTGCTCTACGCGGCGGCGCTGCGGTGGGCCATGGGCACGCAGCACGGCGGTTCCGCGGAGAGAGCGCGGCGGGTGCGCGCTGCCAGGTTGGTCACCCGACGGATCGATGAACTCCACGAAGCGTGGCGGCAGCGGCCGGGGCAGGAGGAAGAGGCGTGAAATTCTTCGAGGAGAAGAAAAAGGCCAAGGCCATCCTTGGCGCGGTTGGGGTGGGAACGTTCCTCTGGGTGCTGATTCTCTACCCCGGCCTGTGGTGGGTCCTCGTGCTGCTGGTAGGCGCAGCGCTGGGCCTGGGGTTTTTCCTGGGTGAGGGGTTCCTCCGCCGTGGACTCGCTGAAATCCCGCAGCCCAGCGTCCCAGAGCCCCCTGTCGCGCTGATCCAGAGCGCTGAAGTGGTAGGGGTGGAACTGCCCAGCGCGGAAGAAGGGTATTTGTTCCGTTTCTCCGCGAACGTGCGCTACCAGGGCACGCCGACCGGGCAGCACGGGAACCCCGCCCAGGTGGCGGCGCTCGCGCTCCTGGAACGTGCTCGGGAGCTCACTAGGGACTACCGTCCGGAAGAGCACACGATCGCCCAATACCGGCTCGCTGCTGTCCTCGGGGAACCCGTGGTTGACGCCGCCACAGGGTTGACCGTGTGGGCGAACAACGTCGTCTTGACACTGGTGGAAGAGGACATTCAGCGGCTGCAGCGGCTCTCCTCGTTCCGCAAGGACTTGCGGATATGGGAGCGGGAGCAGGAGGTGGAGCAGGTCCGGCGGGATGCTCTCGGGACGACGCTCTCCTCCCCCGCACAGGCCTTGCTGTGGTGGCTGGCCCGGGACAGCAAGGCACGTCCTCGACCAGAGGAACTGCGGGAGGCCGCCCGGCTGGTGGAGGCTTTCAGCCGCATGTCGGAGACGATCTCCGGACGTGAAGAGGCAGCGTTCTCCCCGTGGTGGATCGGCTCGGACTGGCAGGACCGTGCGGACCGGCCGGATGCGGTCACCGGATCGATCTCCTACCAGCAGGCGTGCGCGCTCGTCGACAGCCTGCCGGAAGGACGCCACGTGTTCGCGGACCGGCTCGCGAACCTGCTCGAATGGCAGGGGCACGAAGACACCGCGCGGTATTTGCGGGAGCGCTACCTTCTTCCGGAACAGGACTGGGACGAGCCGGTTGCCGAGAAAAGGGACGGCTCGGACCCCCAGGAAACGGTGAGCATGTCCGAGCCGTCTCGGCTCAACGGCGCCTCACCGTTCACACCGGGGCCCGACGCAGCGCCAGGACCAGCCGGGGGTTGAGGTTCCGGACTGCCGGGTCGTTGTGCCAGCGGGAGAGGGTGCGCGCGAGTTGGCGGACGTCGTGGGCGACGGTCGCGGAGTCCACGGCGGCGAACTTCTCCAACAGGCCGTGTGCGAGGGTGCAGGCGCGTTCCAGGTTGCCTGCGGCGGCGTGCGCGAGCGCACGCCGCATCCCGAACCGGACCCGGGCGCGCACCGCGGTGTGGGGGATCGCGGAAAGCTCCCGGTCAAGGATCTCGGCCGCCTTAGCAGGGCGGCCGAGATCGTACATGCACCATCCCGTGACGACAGCGAGCCGGTTCGGCACTGTCGAACTCCCCAGAAGGGGACGGTCTGACGGTTCCGCGGTCTCGTGCGCTGCTTCCTTCTCGGCCCGGTCCAGGGCACGGCGGCATTGGTCGTAGTCGCCGGTCAGGGCGTGTCCTTGGGCTTCGCGTTCGCTTGCCATAGCGCGGAGCCGGGGCGAGGGAGCGATCGCGTACGCCTGCTGGGCCAAGGCGACGGTGTGCAGGCCGTCGTGGGCGTACATGGCTACACAGGCCCGGCGGATCAGAGCCTGGGCCCGCATTTCCTGGTCCCCGGCCTGGGCAGCAAGGTCCACGGCGTGTTTGGTCCACCACAGGGCGCCGTGGCTGTTGCCTGCTTCTTGGGCAAGCCAGCCGCCGTATTCGGCGAACCGGGAAGCGAGGAGGAGCGCGGGAACCGCTAGTTTCGGTTTGGCGCCACGGGCCAGCCGGGTGAGTGCGTGGGCTTGCGCGGCCACGGTCGGCAGGACCAGGGTGGGGCCGGTGCGCTGGCCGAGGACCCGAGCCTGGTCGAACATCGAGCGGAACGCGGTGAGCACGTCCGCGGACCCCAGGAAAGCGGGCGGTTCTTTACCGGAAGGCCCTAAACCGAGCAGTGCCCCCGCTCCGAGGGCGAACGCGTGGGGCGGCGACAGGGGAGGGCCTGCGGCGGGCAGCGGCGGCCCCGAGGCACCGGATCGGGTGGTGGGCCGACGTCCGCGGACCAGCGCAGCAAGGCGGCCTTCGGCGCCGAGCGCGGTGTCGCAGGCACGGGCTAGGTCAGCGGAGGGGGATTTGCGGCCCGTCTCCACTTTGGACAGGTGGCTTTTGCTGTAGTGCACTGCTTCCGCGAGGTCCGCGAGGCTCCATCCGGCTTCCGTGCGCAGCCGGCGGAGTTCAGCCCCGAACGAAACGTTCTCCTCGCCCATTCCACTCCTTTTCTGTCAGGAGAACAGCGTTTTTCGGCGCGTCCGAAACAGGGAGTATTGCGTGGGAAATGGAAAGAATGCCCCCTAGTGCGTGAGAAGGGAAAGGGTGCGGGACGCTGCGCCTTCCGTGCCGGACACGGCGGATTCGGTGATCTGGTGAGAAGCCCGGCGCGGTCAGACATCGAGCACTGACCATAATTAATGGTTCGAAAAAACGCCATGGAACGGCTGTTGTCTCCTCGTGGCCTCTTGGGACTGACGTGGGTGAAAGGCTGGGGGAGGACTGTCGAGGAAAAATTTTCCCGACAGGGGAGTCCGTCCGGAGAGAACCGCAACACCCAGGAAAACACGTTTTCCCGGAGGACGGAACACTACGGGCCTAGGAAACGAGAACTCTGAAGAATCCCGTCCTGAACTGGGCGGATTTCGAGGAAACGGCGCGTTGGACCGAGAGAAGTGTGCGGAAAAGGGATTTCCGTACCGTTATGTATTGATTGCTCAGAGTTTTCGGGCCTGCCATCCGACCGGGAGCACACCACCGAAACCCCACTTCGGAGGAGGTCCCGTGCGTTCCGCAGCACGTCGCCGTCTCGGGCAGTGCGCGCTCGTCGTAGCCGCAACAGCCGCACCGCTGCTCTCCACCCTCACGGTCGGCACCGCGTCCGCCCACGGCCCCACCATCAACCCGCTCTCCCGCCCCTACAGCTGCTGGGAACAGTGAAGACCCCGTGTGCTGGCAAGCATGGCAAGCCGACACCACCGCCAGGGGAACTGGAACGGGTGATACCGGGGAGCACCTCGCAGACAACCACCAGGCGGCAATCCCGACAGGCAACTGTGCAGCGCGGGCCGCACCGGAAACAGCCGCTACGCCGCCATGGACGTCCCCGGTGAAGGGCACGCCACCGAAGTCAACCACCACTCCACCGTCCACGACCGAGCCCACCACGGAGCCGACGACATCCGCATCGACGCCACCACACAGGACTACAACCCGGTCACCGACCCGCTCCGGTCCGACCTGGAACTCGTCGCCGACACCGGAGTCCTCACCGCCGGTGAAGACCGACCCGACAACCAGTACCCCCTCAACGGAGTGTCCATCGACATCGACGTGCACGCCCCGGACGCCCGGGACGCCACATCGTCTCCATGAACTGGAAGGCCAGCCACGACGACCGGACGTTCTACGCCTGCAGCGACGTGGTCTTCCCCGGCTGATCCAGCAGACCCCGCGCGGTTCCGTTCGGATCCCATCCCCATGGCGAATGGGACCGCGCGGCCTCCCACTCCACAACCATGGCGTCCCGAGCCACGACCATGCTGACAGCCCACGCGGCCGTCAGCGGCTAGCCCTTTGCAAGGCTGCACCTACGGTTCCTGCCTGGCCAGACAGGAAGACCCGCTGCGCTGCGCTGGATCCGGCACCGCCAACGATTCCGCCACCAGCTCGTCGAGAAGCGCGTGCAGATCAGGGCAGGTGAGGAAGTCGTCAGCAGTGCACTTCAACGTGTGCTCCACCAAGGCCCGAGCCCGCTGCAACTGGGCGATCTTGGCGTCAAGCGCAGCCAAATGGTCGGTCAACAGTGCGCGCCGCGTCTCCCCGTCCGGCGCGACGAGCAAATCCCGCATCTGTTCCAAGCTGAACCCGGCGTCCTTGCCGCGCAAGATCAACGCGACCAGCCCTACATGCTCGGCGGTGTAGCGGCGGCGCCCGTTGACTCGGCGCGCGGGGCGCAGCAGCCCTATCGACTCCCAGTGGCGCAGCACGTGCGGGGCAAGCCCGAACCGAGCGGCGAGCTCCCCGATAGACAATTCCACGGAGCTTGACTTCATGTTGACATTAACTTTCACACTGGGGGCAGAGGTCAACTACGGGTCTACCAACCGCAGGGCGAACAATGAACACACAGATCAGCAAGGAACGCCAAGATCGCGCCGTCGCCCACACCCGACAGATCTGGGACCGCAGGGCCCCCAGATACGACGACGGGGCGTGGCTGGAACGGAAGATCCTCAAAGACACCCGGCAGCGGCTGTGCGCTCAAGCATCCGGCCGGGTCCTCGACGTGGCCGTAGGAACCGGCCGCAACCTTGCCCACTATTCCGCCGACGTGACCGAGGTGGTCGGCATCGACCTGAGCCCCGGCATGCTGAGCCAAGCCCGCACCGCAGCCAGCCGGGCCAGCTTCCCCGTCGAACTGCACGAAGGGGACGCCCGCCACCTGCCGTTCTCCGAGGCCGACTTCGACACGGTCGTGTGCTTCCTCGCCTTGTGCGAAATCCCCGGGCAGGCCGCCGCACTCAACGAAATGCGCCGCGTCCTCCGCACCGGCGGCCGACTGCTCCTCCTCGACCACGTCGAATACACGCGCGCACCGATGCGCTGGATCGAACCGCTGCGAGCCCGACGGCGCGGCACCGCACCCCGCCGCCGCCCCGTAGACGTCGCCCGGGACCAAGGATTCGTGATCGACCAGCACCACTCGCTCGCCTGGGGATTCTTCGACGGGGTCGTCGCCCACCGGCCGCACTCTTGACCCACAGTCCCCTCTTCCCCCGCACAGCAGCCCAGAAGAAGGAGACGTCGTACGAAGCCCTTCGGTGCTCCTGCGATACCGCGCACTGCCCGAGCCTTTCACCCCGCACATTACGCCGCAGCCGAAACCGCACCACGCGCGCCCCGCACAGCCATGCACGCAGACAACTGCCGTGTTCGTGGGCGTGGCATCCCGCTATTCGTCGGTGTTCGCTGCTTCACTAAGGGCGGCCCTGGCCTGGTATCGACAGGAATACGATCTATGAGCTTCTACGAACACCTCACCGACTTTGCTGGGCTGCCCGTCGTGGAGTTCCTCTCTCCCGCGATCGAACAGCAGAAGCTCCTCGACGCCCAATGGCGCGCCCGCCGTGCCGAGCAGCCGGTCCCCGACCGCTGGGAGCCGGGGGACATCTACGCGGAGGCGCTCGCCCAGCCGGGCACCGCGGCGTGGCGGCTCCGCGTCGTCGCGGACTCAGACGAGACTTTCGAAGACCACTTCACCCGGTTTATTTCCAGCGTGGACACCACACAGGTCACCGCGCTGATCATCGGCTGCTGGGGTGAAAGCTACGAAATCGCGGGGGACATGCCCCGCGACCTGCTCACCGCCCACGCCGACCGGTTTCCCGCACTGCGCTCCCTGTTTTTCGGCGAATTCATCGTGGAGGAAGCGGAAATCTCCTGGATTGAGCAGACTGACCTGGCGCCGCTGCTCGCCGCCTTCCCCGGTATGGAGGAGCTCGTGGTGCGCGGCGGGAACGGCCTGAGGTTGTCCGCCACCCAACACCGGTCGCTGCGCAAACTCACCGCGCAGACGGGGGGACTGCCGCGGCAGGCCACCGCCGGGATTCTGGCTTCCGAGCTTCCCGCGCTGGAACACCTGGAACTGTGGTTCGGGGTGGAAGGCTACGGCGGCACCACCACCCTGGACGACCTGACCCCGCTGCTCGCTGGGGAACTGTTCCCCTCTTTGCGTTCCCTGGGATTGCGGAACTCAGAGTGGGGCGACGACTTGGTGCGTGCTCTCGCTGAGGCGCCCGTCCTGGAACGGGTGCGTGTCCTCAACCTGTCGGATCATGTGCTGACCGACGCGGGCGGCGAGGTGCTCGCCACCGCCCCCACGTTCCGGACTTTGGAGCGGCTGGTGATCCGCCACCACTTCCTCACCGAGGGGATGCAGGAGCGGGTGCGTGCAGCCCTGGCCGGGGTGGACCTCGAGCTGAGCGACGCCCGCAAACCCGAGGTGTACCAGGGGAAGACCTACTACTACCCGTCTGTCACCGAGTAGCCGTAACAGCAGAGACAGGCTCCCGGCCCCGGGCAGCTCACCTCCCCGGGGCCGCTATCGAAGATTCCTTGGGCGCTGATGCAGGGGGTCGTCCCCGCATGCGCGGGGAGTACGCAGCCTGTCTGTGACCCGAGGGACCACCCAGAGGACCATCCCCGCATGCGCGGGGAGCACCCCCCGGAACGGCACGCACTGGCAGTGAAAATGGGACCATCCCCGCATACGCGGGGAGCACACTAAACGACCTGCGAGTTTACCAGCGGGTGGCGCTGATTTCATTCACTTCCCAAAAGCGGAAAAGGACTCGTGGGTGGGTCTGGTCCTCGTGTGGGCACTATCGGTGGCTGCCACGCTCTGCGTGGAGCGGATAGGGCAATGCCTCTGACCGGGGTATAGCGCATCCAGCTCTGCTGGGCCATTCTCTTCACCCGTGGTGAGCGCGACCGTTGATGCGACAGCGCTGTTGTGCTCGAGCGGGGAAGGGGAGTTTGCGACCTCTTCGTCTCATGCACAGCAAACTGCAAGGCTTCCCGTGGCCGCATGCCGCGGAGCTGTCTTGACGCGAGGTCGACCACTGTGCCGCCGAACCCGAGGCTGCATCGCGGTCACTGCCCGCTTGTAAGGTCGCCGAGTGGACGTCTCTCCTCTTGCTGTCGTCGCTGTCCCCGGCAGTCGCAGGCTGCACCTGTTCACCCAGGCGGCCCGCGCCGCCGGGCTTCCCGACCCGGTTGTCCTGCCCTGGGCGGAATTAGCTGCCGGGCGGGTGCGGGTGCCGCCCGGGGCCCTGGTCCGGGTTGACTCCCCCGGGGAAGACGCTGAGACAGCACGGCTGCTCCGCGGACTCAGCCGTGCTCCGGACCTCCACCGTGTGGAAGGCAGCGCGGCCTTCCACACGGGTTTGTGTTCTGCGCTAGAGCGGCTCGCCGCGGCTGTGGGCGCTGCTCCCGGGGCCCGGCTGCTCCAAGACCCCGCTGATCTTGTCGTCATGTGCGACAAACGGCGCTGCCATGCCCGCTTGAGTGCCGCCGGAGTCCCGGTTCCGCCTGCCTTGGACCGTCGAGTCACCAGTTACGCGGACCTGCGCGCGCAGCTAGCGGAGCGCGGCTGGGCTCGGGTGTTCGTCAAACCCGTGCACGGCTCCTCCGCGTCCGGGGTGGTGGCGTTGACCGTGCACCGCGACCGGGTCCACGCGGTCACCTCCGCTGATCTGGTGCACGCCAGCACCGGGGTCGCGCTCTACAACAGTCTGCGTATCCGCACCTACACCGATGAGGCCGAAGTGGCGGCCCTCATCGACACGCTGTGCGCTGACGGGGTGCACGTGGAACGCTGGCTGCCGAAAGCGGGACTCCACGGTCGCACTATCGACCTGCGGGTGCTGGTCGTGGCGGGCCGCGCCACCCACGTGGTGGTGCGCTCATCGACCTCGCCCATGACCAACCTGCATTTGGGGAACGCGCGCGGGGACCTGGCCGCGTTGCGCGCCCGGATGGGGGAAGCCGCCTGGCACACCGCGATGCAGACCGCGGAGGCCGCTGCCGCGTGTTTTCCCCGCACGCTGCACGCCGGTGTCGACCTGCTGCTGGCACCCGGCTGGCACCGCAGCGTCGTGTGCGAGGTCAACGCGTTCGGGGACCTCCTCCCCGGGGTCCTGCATGAAGGGCGCGACACCTACGCCGAACAGTTGCACGCTGTGCGCACCGGACGGTTCACCCCGCTGCCGCCCCGGACAGTGCGGGAGCAGTCCAGTGGAAGCGCGGGAAAGGAAACGGTGGTGGCCGCGGACTGAGCCGTGCCTTCGACCCGACACGCCCCAACCGAGACCGGACTTGCCTGGACCCCTCTCTAACGGAGCCGCCGATGGACACCCGCCCCAACATGAACGACGTGGTCGGCACCCACGACATCCTGCTGATCACCTTGGACACGCTGCGCTACGACGTGGCGGACCGTCTCGCCCGGGAGGGACGCACCCCGAACCTCGCTGCCGTGCTCCCCGACGGGAGGTGGGAGCGGCGGCACGCCCCCGCGAGTTTCACCTACGCCTCCCACCTGGCCATGCTCGCCGGGTTCCTGCCCACCCCCGCCGCGCCTGGCCCGCATCCCCGACTGTTTGCTGCCGCTTTTCCCGGGAGTGCCACCACAGACGAGTACACGTGGACTTTTACGGCCCCGGACCTGCCGACCGCGTTAGCTGAAGTCGGCTACCACACGGCGTGCGTGGGCGGCACAGGGTTCTTCAACCGGCGTTCCGCGCTCGGCTCAGTCCTGCCGGACCTGTTCGCGGAAAGCCGCTGGGAGCCGTCGTTCGGGGTGACCGAGCCTGCCTCTTTTGAACACCAGGTGGCGTGCGCGACCGGCATCATCGCGGCCACCCCGGCGCAGCAGCCCCTGTTTCTGCTGGTGAACGTGGCCGCGCTCCACCAGCCCAACTGGTTCTACCTGCCTGGGGCGACCCGGGAGGACGGGGACTCGCCTGCCAGCCACGCCGCCGCCCTTGAATACGTCGACCGGCACATTCCCGCGCTGTTCGAAGCGGCTGCGTCCCGGCGCCCGTGCTTCACCATCATCTGCTCCGACCACGGCACCGCCTACGGCGAGGACGGTTACACCGGGCACAGGATCGGCCACGAAACAGTGTGGACGGTCCCCTACGCCCACTTTGTCCTCGGCCACTGACTCGTGGCGGGCCTGCCCGTATCCGACACCGCAGAAAGACTGGCATCCCTGTGACCACACTGCACAGCTATCCCGTTGCCGCGCCCCCCGCGGACACGCCGTACCGCACCTACGTCTACGGCTATCCGCACAAGACCGCCTACCGTCCGCTCATCCCGGCCCCGCGGCTGGCCGACGTGTGGCGGGACGAGCCCACCGATGCCCTGTTCCTGTACTTCCACATTCCGTTCTGTGAAGTGCGCTGCGGGTTCTGCAACCTGTTCACCCGCGCGGTACCGCCTGCCGAGCAGGTCACTGCCTACCTGGATGCGCTTGCCCGGCAGGCTGAGGCGGTCGCGGACGCGCTCGGCGGCACAGCGCGGTTCGCCCGTGCTGCTTTCGGCGGCGGCACTCCCACCTATCTGACCGCTGACGAACTCCACCGGCTCTACGACCTGGCCGACCGGGTTCTTGGCGTGGATTTGGCGGCCATTCCCACGTCGGTGGAGACTTCTCCGGCAACCGCCACCCCGGAGCGTCTCGATGTGGTGGCGGCCCGCGGGGCCAGCCGGATCAGTATCGGGGTGCAGAGTTTCCTGGACGCCGAGGCGCACGCGGTGGGGCGGCCGCAGCGCCGCGCCGACGTGGACCGGGCGCTTGCCGCGATCCGCAGCCACGCCCCGCGCGCCCGGCTCAACATCGACCTCATCTACGGCATTGCCGGGCAGACCCCGGACAGTTGGCGCTATTCGCTGGACGCTGCCGTGGCGTACCGGCCGGAGGAGATCTACCTGTACCCGCTGTATGTGCGCCCGCTGACCGGGTTGGGGAAGCGCGGCCGGGCGTGGGACGACCAGCGCCGCACCCTCTACCAGCAGGGCCGCGACTATCTGCTGGAGCGCGGCTATCGGCAGGTGTCGATGCGCATGTTCGAGCGGGTTGATGCGCCGTCGGAGACGGGGCCCGCCTACTGCTGTCAGACTGACGGCATGGTCGGTTTGGGCTGCGGGGCCCGCTCCTACACCCGCGGGCTGCACTATTCCTTCGATTACGCGGTCGGTGTGCGTCAGGTGCGGGCGATCCTCGACGACTACATTTCCCGTGGTCCGGGCAGGTTCGACTGTGCCGAAGTGGGGTTCCGGCTTGACGAGGACGAGCGGCGGCGGCGCCACCTGCTGCAGTCGCTGCTGCAAGCCGACGGTCTCGACCTTGACTGGTACCGGTCGCGGTTCGCTTCTGATCCGCGCACCGACTTTCCCGCGGAGTTCGCGGTTTTGACCCAGCGTGGCTGGGTGACGGAAACCTCCCGGGTGGTGCGGCTCACCGACGAAGGGCTCGCCTACTCCGACACGGTGGGTCCGCTGTTCTTCTCACCCAGGGTGACCAGGCTGATGGCGGAGTACGACGCGCGATGACTCTTCCCCACGACATAACCATCTTGTATCGGGGGCCGCTGGCCAGTTGCGACTACGACTGCTCGTACTGTCCGTTCGCTAAGCGGCGCGACACCCCGGAGCAGTTGCGCGCCGACCGTGCCGCCGTGGAACGGTTCGTGGACTGGGTGGCCAGCCAGGCTACGCAAAGCCCGGGAAAACGTATCTCCGTCCTGTTCACCCCGTGGGGGGAAGGACTTGTCCGGTCGTGGTACCGCGCCGCGATGGTGCGGCTCAGCCACCTGCCGCATGTGGAGCGGGTCGCTATCCAGACCAATTTGAGCTGTCGTGTTGAATGGTTGGCCGAATGCGACCGGGAGACCGCGGCGTTGTGGGCGACTTTCCATCCCTCGCAGACCCGGTATGAGCGGTTCCTCGCCAAATGCTTCCGGTTGCGGGAGCTCGGGGTGCGGTTCAGTGTGGGCATTGTCGGGCTGCCGGAGCATTTGGCTGCGGCCTGCCGCCTCCGCGCTGACCTGCCGGACGACGTCTACCTGTGGGTGAATGCTGTGGGAGGCCGCTCGTACACGGATGCCGAGGCAGCACCCTGGCAGGAGATTGATCCGCTGTTCCCCTACAGCCGGGATCCGCATCCCAGTCGGGGGCGGCTGTGCCGGACAGGGAACACGGTGGTCTCCGTGTTCGGGGACGGCACGGTGCGCCGCTGCCATTTCCTGCCCACGGAACTCGGCAACTTGTACGACGGGTCTTTCGTGGCGCGGCTCCGTCCCCGCCCGTGCCCGGCAGCCAGTTGCGACTGCCATATCGGCTACGTCCACTTGGAGTCCCTCGACTTGTATGACGTGTTCCGCGGCGGCGTGCTGGAACGGATTCCCGCGGGTTGGGGGCGCGGGGAGCTCAGCCCGCAGTCGTCGCGGTGCCGGTGAGGCCGGTCGCACTCTGAAAAACGAAGGGGCGGGGACCCCGTGGGGTAGGTCCCCGCCGGTCGTGGAACCCTTCAGGTCAGAGCTTTCCGGCGCCGGTGCGCACGATGCTTGGAGTGCTGCTGGGGGTGTCGAGGGCGGAGGGGAGGGCGCCCACTGCCGTTGGGGCGCTCACTACCAGGGTGCGGACCGCGGTGGTCGCGGCGTCTGCCAGCGCTCCGGGGGTCGTCGAGCCGGAGCGGCCGCTGGGTGCGCTCGCATAGGCAGCCTTTCGTCGGGTGTGCTGCCGGCACCGATGGCGGCCGCGGGGCGGTCCGCCGTGGGGATATCGGTGACGACGGCAGGACGTGAAGGGAAGGCACGGCTTGGGCCGTGCCTTCGATCGGTGGAGGAGCCACCTTGACGGACACCGCGCTGTTAAGAAAGCGCTTTCCGTAAAGGAATTGTTACGGAGGGAATGCGATCGTGTCAATAGTTGACGTTGATTCACGGGTTTCCGCAGGACACGAAGGCTGCCCGTGGTCTGCGAGCAACGCTACGACGCGGCCGCAGGGGAACGCTCCACCCCCAGCATCGCGATCACAGCCAAAAGCCGGTCCCGCAGTACCTGCCCGCGTTCGCTGAACTCCCGCTGCGCCGCGGTGAACTCCGCCTTGCCCTCCGGGGTTTCAATGCACACCGGGGCATACCCGTGGTCGGACAGGTCGTAGGGGGAGGCGCGCATGTCCAGCTCCCGGATGTCCCGCGCCAACGCGAAGCAGTCCAACAGCAGCTCGCCGGGGACCGCGGGGGAGAGCTTGTACGCCCACTTGTAGCAGTCCATGGTGGCGTGCAGGCAGCCCGGCTGGTCGAGGGCGATCTGGCTTTCCCGGGTGGGCTGCAACTGGTTGAGCGGACGCGCCTCGGCCGTGAAGAACCGGAACGCGTCAAAATGCGAGCAGCGGATCCGATGCGACTCCACGACCCGGTCGGTGCCCTCGGCACCGAGCCGCAACGGCAGCGCATGCCGCCGCTCCTCAGGGGACTGCCGGTAGACCATCGCCCACTCGTGCAGGGCGAAACAGCTGAAGTTCGCGCTGCGCGCCCGAACCGCGGACAGCAGGTCGGCGATGAACCGCACCGCTTTGCCCCGGTCGGCGAGGAAAGCCGCGACGTCCAACTCCACACCCGTCACCGGGTCGCCGGAAGGCCCCGGGACCGTGGTCGTGCGGTACCAGCGGCGGAACACGTTCCGCGCGGACTCGCCGAGCAGCACCACTCCCGGTCCGGGATGCCAGCGACGCAATTGGGCGGGACGGTAGCTGTAGTAGGTGAACAGGAAGCTCTCCACCGGCCGCGCCTCCGGGCGCTGGGCGCTGCGGATGAACTCTTCGGCACGCGCGGCATGCCGGGCGGCGCGTTCCTGCCATTCCCGCTCGGTGAGAACGGTGCGGGGGTGAGCTGTCGCGAAAGGGGAAGAGCTGTCCATGACCACTCCAGGGTAGGACGTCGGGCAGGTCGGATGTATCCCGCTTCGTGGCGACGTTACCCGCCCCACAGGCAGAGTGATCTGCGTCACTTATTTCGCGGGAAGTTTTCAGCGGAGAAGTCGGACACGCCTGCCGCGCCCAACCGGGCAAATGGCGAGAAAACCGCGGCTCTGCATCCTGGGAAAGGCGTCGGGAAACCCTTTGCTGTCCTGCACTGAATCCCGTCCTGGACTGGGGTTTTCTACTCTCAGTCGCGTGACGGAACGACACTATGGGCAATGGCGGATCGCAGCGGTCCGGAACACGAGGACCGTGGGCTGGGCTCGAGAGCCACGGAAAGGACCGTGGTCCGGCTACGTCACCCTCCCCCTTGTCGGTGTCCTCGCCCTCGGCTTGTTCGCGTTCTCGGCCGTCCTGTTCCCGCCGGCAGCGCCTGAACAAGACACGATTGCTGTGGACACGCCAGAAGAGTCCGCGAACCCCGCAACGCCCCCGACCACCGCGGAGCCGCAGGAGCGGACCGCGGACGCCGACGTCTCCCCGCCCCAGGAAGACGCGGCACCCCTCCCCGAAGACCACCGGGCGCAGGCAGACGAGAACCACGAGCCCCAGGCAGACCCGCCCCGCACCATTACCGCGGTCGTCCACTTCTCCCACAACGGCACCGAACTCACCTACGAGGGGATCGTGGAACTGCAGCGCTTCGCGGAGGAAGCTGCCGCAGCCGACGCCTCCTGGGTGCGGATCGACGGGTACGGGGACGACACCGGCACCCCGGAAGCCAACCTGCAGGTGTCCTTGCAGCGCTCGGAAGAAGCCGCGGCATTCCTCCAAGAGATGATGCCGGTCGACGGGGTCGCCTTCATCACCGCCGGGCATGGCGCCGCCAACCCGATCGCCGACAACAGCACCGTGGAAGGCCGGGCCCGCAATCGGCGGATCGAGGCGGTCGCGGGCACCGACGCCGACTTCGCCCGCCTCTTCGATGCGGGCAGCACGCCCGCTATGCGGATGACCGAACCCGACAGCGACCCCGAACACGAGCCTGCGGCCGAACAGTCGCCGTTGCATCCAGGCCCCTAACCTGGTTTTCTCCGGGTGCGGCGGCCATGCCAGGCGCCGACAGCGGGCAGTAGAGTGCAGCGCGTGCCGATGCAGTCTTCGGGCCGCGGGCGTCGACCCGCCACGAGAGGCGGCAGCAAAAACAGGCACGGGCCACCGGCCTGTCCCGCGGCCCGAAGACCGGCCCGGCACGCTCCCGTCAATTCGTGCTGTGCACGGGCAGGTGACGGCCGAGATACCCGATGTAGATCCGGTTGGTCCGCCCGGGACCCAAGTCCGGGTAGTAGTACAGGCGCGGGCAGACCCCGTACTCGGTGTCCAGTTTGATGTGCGCGAACATGGGGACCACCCCGTCCGGGTGCACTTCGGTAGGCACCCGGAAGATGCGTTTGCCGCTGAACTTCGCCCGGTTCTGCACGGTGTCGCTCTCGTGGGCGGCCATCCGCTTCACCGGGATGGTGAAGAAGCCGTCAGGCTGGTCCCGCAGATAGTCGTGGAGCGGTTTGCTGTTCTCCGGGCGGGTCAACTGGTAGCGCACGTAGTCGTTGAGGGCCCGCAGCGCCTCCCACGCTTTCGTCACCCACAGCCGTTCTTTCTTGTGGCCGCTGAGCTCCCGCATGTCGTCGAGCGCGTCGTCGATCGTCACCCGCAGATAGGGGAAGGAGGTCTCATCGGTCATCCGCTCCCACAGTTCTTCGAAGTCCTCGGGCGGGACTTCGCTCGGCGGGATCGGAGGGTGGGTGGCAGCCGTCTCGTAGTGGCCGAAGTTGCGGAGCTGGTCGCGCAGCCACGTGTTCTCGTAGCGGGCTTTGCGTAACTGCTCCCGGTACTGGTTGCGTTCCCGCACCGTCTCCCTAAGTTCGGAGCGCAACTGCTCGTAGTCCCGTTCCAGCTCGGCGAGGCGCGCATTGCGCCGTTTCAGTTCGGCGGCCAACGCCAGGGTGCGTTCCCGTTCCGCGTCCGTGGGGTCGGGGGCGGGGGAGCGTGCCGCGGTCGCAGACTCGGTGCGGTAGACGACAGTCGCTTTGGAGACGCGCGGCGCCACAGGGGAGGCGGGAAGGTCCGCTTCCTCCTCGTCCAGCAGCGCGTCCACGTGGAGCAGCGCGTCAGGCAGCGCAAGGTTCAGTGCGGTGGTGTGCAGTGCGGGCATGAGTTTTCTGCCGACCCGGGCGCGGATCATCCTGCCGGTGCGGGACTCGTCCATGCTGCGCGCGCTGAGCATGGGGTGGCGCAGGTGGTCGGTGAGGTCGGTCAACTGCACCCCGGGCAGGAAGGTGCGGACCCCGCCCATGGGGATGCTGAAGTCTTTGGGGAGGCGGGCAGCCACCCGCTGCTGGGCTGCCCGGTCGAGCACATAGCCGGAGTACATGCCGCACGCGAACTTGAGCACTTGCCCTATCGCGTTCTGCCAGGTGAGGACGGTGAGGTCTGCGGGGACCCCGGTGGCGACCAGCGCGAGCCTGCGGGAGCTGTCGCAGATCGCGGTCAGCAGCGCCTCGACGGCCTGCTCGTCGCGGCCGCGGACGATGACCGGGGTTTCGGTGAGCATGGCCGCGCCGTCGAAGCACCGTGCCGAGTTCAGAAACGACCGCACGAGTTTGGGCCGGACCACTTCGAAGACCCCTTCACCGCCCACACCGATCCTCTCCCGGGGGGATGTCGCGGTCATCTCGATCCAGACGGTGCGATCGGCTTCGCGCCCCGGGTCGGACACGGCAGTCAGCACGGTCTGCCAGACGGTTCCGCTGCGCTCGTGCAAGGACTCGGTTTTGAGCCGGACAAAACGCAGGTTTTCGTCGGGGTTGTCGTGCCGGATGACTTTCACGGTGTAGCGGTGGTCCACCACGTAGTGCCCGGACCGGCTCATGTCCGGGGTCCAGCCGTCGGACTTCTGCGCAAGCCAGGCCGAAAACGTGTCGAGGCTCAGGTCGACGACGTCGCACGGCGGTGGAACGGTGAAAAGAGTGCGGTAAACGAGTGGCAAGCGGTGATCTCCAAATAACGGTTCTCGTCGCGGTCTCCTTGATGCAAGGCTCGGGCAGAAGGATTCCTACCCTGAACACGCGGAACAGCGGGGGAGGACCGTCGCGCGCTCTGACACCAGAGTGGCTGACCGGCATCGGCTGCGCCACCGAATGGAGACAACTGTGCACAACACTCGCACAGGCCCGCGGGAAAGGCGCGGGAACAGTGCAGAAATCGCCAGGATGGAGTGAAGGCCTGCGTTGTTGGGCCCGAATGGATGAGGAAGACGACACTGCGAAGCAGTAGCGTCACGGACATGTCTCAACGTCCGTTCTGGCTGGCCGGGTCAGCAACTACCGGC
This sequence comes from Thermobifida sp., assembly GCF_017577275.1. Lineage (NCBI taxonomy): Bacteria > Bacillati > Actinomycetota > Actinomycetes > Streptosporangiales > Nocardiopsidaceae > Thermobifida > Thermobifida sp. The sequence goes on along the minus strand of NZ_PITY01000020.1, from coordinate 165,093 downwards.
GACAACGAACTCACTGTCACCAACCCCTACACGGGGCAGACCGTGGCAACGGTCGCCGTCCCCTCCCCGGAACAGGTCGACCAGGCTGTGGCTGCCGCGCACGGTGCCCTCGACGCCACCGCGGCGCTCCCCGCCCACGTGCGCGCTACGGCCCTCGCCCACGTGGCACGGCGGCTCCAGGAGCGCTCCGAAGAGATCGCCCAGCTCATCACTGCGGAGAGCGGGAAGCCGATCTTGTGGGCGCGTGCCGAGGTGGGGCGGGCTGTCTCCGTGTTCACCTGGGCTGCAGAAGAGGTCCGCCGCGACAGCGGGCGGGTGCAGCGCTTGGACACCGACAGTGCGGGGGAGGGTCGGATCGCGTTGATCCGCCGCGTCCCCAAGGGTGCAGTGCTGGCAATCTCCCCGTTCAATTTCCCCCTCAACTTGGTCGCGCACAAGGTCGCTCCGGCGATCGCGGTGGGCGCGCCTATCGTGGTTAAGCCCGCTCCCGCGACGCCTCTTTCTGCATTGGTGCTCGGCGAGATCCTCGCTGAAACCGATCTGCCGGCCGGGGCGTTCTCCGTGCTGCCGATGCCGAACGAACTGGCGCAGCCGCTCATCACCGACGAACGGCTGCCGGTTATCTCGTTCACCGGCGGCCAGTTCGGCTGGGAGCTGCGCAAGATGGCCCCGAACAAGCACGTCACCCTCGAACTGGGTGGGAATGCTGCGGCCGTGGTGCTGGCCGACGCCGACTTGGACTGGGCGGCCCGGCGGATCGCCCTGTTCGGCAACAACCAGGCCGGCCAGGTCTGTATCGGCGTGCAGCGGGTCATCGTGGAGGACGCCGTCTACGACGAGTTCGCCGCGAAGCTGGTCCAGCGGGTCGAAGAGCTGGTGACCGGGGACCCCGCCGACGAGGCCACCCAGGTGGGGCCGCTCATCAACGAGGCTGCCGCGGCCCGCGTCGAGCAGTGGGTGAACGAGGCGGTGGCGGGTGGGGCCACGGTTCTCACCGGCGGCACCCGGGACGGGGTGACCATGGCTCCGACCGTGCTGGCGGACGTCCCCGACGACGCGAAGGTGGTGTGCGAGGAGGTCTTCGGCCCGGTGATGGTGCTGCGCCGGGTCAGCGGCGTGGATGAGGCGTTCGCCGAGGTCAACAACAGCAAGTACGGCTTGCAGGCGGGGGTGTTCACCCGGGATCTGGCGACGGCGTTCCGGGCGCACCGCGAGCTGAAGGTGGGCGGGGTCATCATCGGTGACGTGCCCACGTACCGCGCCGACCAGATGCCCTACGGCGGCGTGAAGAAGTCCGGGGTCGGCAAGGAGGGGGTGCGTTCCGCGATGGACGACCTGACCGACGAACGGGTGATGGTGCTCACCGGGGTGCTGTAACCCGCATGCGAAGCGCGGCCTCGGAGCTGGTCTTCCGGTCCCGGCTCCGGGGCTGCGGGTGGTGCCGCCCGACGCGTGCCCGGGCGGCCGGGGCCGGGCTGGACGCCGCCTCCACGTTACTCGTCCGGCTCGGCCCTTCCCTTGTCTCTACGGGTGGTGGGTGCGGGGCTGTGCTGCGAGTGGGCGGCAGCCGCACGGTCTGCGGCATGCCTGTGTGCCCGGCGGACCCTGCGGGTGGGCCCGCCGGGCGGTGTGTGCAGCCGGCACTCGGGTGCCGGTGGTCCGGTTACAGGATCTGCGCGGCCTCGTAGACGCGCCGGGCTTCGTCGCCGAGCCGGGGACCGTATTGGACAGCGGCGTTGTCGGTGTACTTGAAGCTGGTCAGCGAGGTGATGGTTCCGGTTCCGGTGGTGGTGTCGAAGTCGGCGAACCACGGTCCGCCGCTGGAGCCTTGGGTCATGGCGCAGTCCATGCCAGAGCCTAGGGTGCCCTGCCGGTCGGGGTGGGTGGCGCCCACGCAGTGGTACAGGTGGCGTCCCGAATAGGGCGGGGACGACGGGTAGCCGAAGGCGTGCACGTAGGGGGCGATGCGTCCGCTGAAGGAGACTTTCTGGGCCCCGGTGCGGTCGGCGACGTGCCGTCCCCGAAGGTCGGTGTTGAGGACGACGAAACCGAAGTCGTAGCTGTCGTCCCCTTGCCGGGACCACTTGGGGGAGACGAGCATGTCGCGGGCGGTGTACCGGCCGTAGGGGGCGCGACCGTCCGCGTAACCGGGGACGAAGATCCAGTTCTCCGCCCACGAGCCGGTCTTGTTCTTCAGGCAGTGCCCTGCGGTGAGGACAGTGTCGCGGTTCTGCGCGTTGATCACCGAGGCAGTGCAGGTGTAGTCCACGCCGTCCAAGGTGAGGTACACCCGTCCGGTGGTGGCGGCGACCAGGCCTCCCCCGGTCCAGCGGCGGACCGAGGAGTCGGACAGGCTAGTCGTGTCGGTGTCGGTGTCGGTGTCGGAGGCGCGGCGGCCGCCGAGGAGGGACAGGGAGACGGGCAGGTCGTCGAGGGCGGAGGGAAGGGGGAGGGCGGCAGCCATGCGGTCGGGGGTCCAGTAGGCCGCGACGGCGCGCTGCTGCTCGGGGGTGGTCGCCGCGGACTGGTGCACCACCTCTGGGGCCGGGTCCAGGGGGACCGGGTGGGAGGGTTCAACAGCCGAGGCGGGGGCTATCCCGGCTGCGACAAGCGTGAGTGAGGCGAGGAACGCATACATGATTGACCGGTTCATGTCCCCGAAGCATGCCACACTCTCCGTGTTCAAGTGACTTCTTTTAGTTATATTTGCTGGCTGTGCGGGGACGAACCGCGGAAAAGGCACGGCCTCCCCGGCGCGGAGGGAGGCCGTGGTCCAGGGGTCAGCCGTTAGGCCGTGGGAATGCGCAGCCAGGACGGGTCGCCGGCGGGGGAGCTCACCGTGACGGTGCTGCCCACGCCGTTCTCGCTGCCGTAACGCAGGTCCTGGCCGTCGATGACGAGGGCGAGGCGGTGTCCGGAGGGGACGCGCCATACCACGGGTTCCAGGGCGATCTCCACGGTCTGCGCCTGGCCGGGGGTGGCTCCGCGCAGGGTGTAGGGCTTGTGCGTGATGAGCGCTCCCGTGCCCGAGGAGTTCACCGCGTACAGGTAGACGAACAGGCTGGCCTCAGACCGGTTGGGGGTGACCGTCAACCGCAGGCGCGGGGTGCCGCTGACGGTGACGTTGGTGAGGGCCGGACCGGTCCACACCCCCGCGTAGACCCGGCTGACCAGGGGCAGCGCCACCCCGGTGGGGATCTGGGCGAGCTGCTGGATTGCGCCGCTGAGCATGAGGGCTCCGCTGTTGGCGGTGGTGCCCAGCGCGGTGCGGATCTGGTAGTTCCAGCCGGTGGCGGGGTCGGGGGAGAGGCCGCCCGTGCTGAGCCAGTTGGTCCAACTGGCCGCGGGCTTGGTCAGGTGGTAGACGAGCTCCCCGGAGGAGACCGACTCCCAGTCGGGGTATCCGGTCCACGGTCCGCTGCCGCTGTTCGGCTTCACCTGGACGGGGGGTTCGGTGTTGATGCCGTTGTCGATGCCGCGCAGGTGGTGGTCGAACCAGCGGTTCAGCGACTCCCACGTCTCGCTGGGCAGGCCGAACGCGCCGAACGCCTCTTGGGTGGCGTGGTCGCCTGGGGCCAGCATCAGCCGCTTGGGGGTGGTCAGCGCGCTGTAGAAGTCGATGATCTGGCCGGGCGGGAAGATGCCGTCGTTCCAGGCGTGCGCGATCATGACCGCGGTGCCGTGCGCGTTGATGGCGTCGACTTTGGTCGCGGGGGAGCGCACGGGGGCGGCGTCCAGGGCGGGCTGCACGTCGCCTCGGCGGTAGCCCTGCTCCATCTCCTGGAGGGTGGTGCCGGGCCGCCCGGTCAGGTGGGCGGAGGAGAGCAGGAGTTCGACGGCCTGGGTGCTGAAGGTTTCGTTGGGGTAGATGGAGGCGGTGAGGTCAGCCCAGCCGCTCATGGCGCCGACGGCTTTGATCCGCGCGTCTTCGGCGGCGGTGAGCAGGCTGATGCCTGCGCCGTAGGAGATGCCGGCCATGCCGATACGGTCCGGGTCGGCGTCGGTGTTGGCGAGCGCCCAGTCGATGATGGCGCGGGCGTCGGCGACGTCCCGTGGTCCGGCGACTTCGATCCGGCCCCCGGATTCGTGGAAGCCGCGGGAGGTGTAGCTGATCACCTGGTAGCCGGATTCGCGGGCGAGTTTCCAGGCCGCGCCCACGTAGAGCAGTTTGTTCGTGGACCAGGCCGAAGGCATGACGAGGAGGGGGTGGGGGCCTTCGGTGCCGGTCGGGGTGATGACGAGTGCGCTGAGTTCCGTCCCGTCGTCGACGGGGATGCGGACTTTCTGGGTGGTGGACCCGACAGTAGCGTGAGCGGGGGGTGACAGTACTGCTGTGCTGAGTAGCGCAGCAAGGGTGACGCTGATGACTGCGGACAGTCGTTTCATAAGACCTCGTTCCGGAATGAGCGGGAGATACCGACGGCCGCGCCTGCCGTCGCATCCCGGGTGGGCCGTAGGGGGCCTTTGGGGAGGCCCCCGCTACTGTGAAGTAAGTTACTTCGTCGTTAAGTTAAAGCCGGGATAAGTCTTTTGTAAAGGCCTTCTTGTGAAGGCACTCACTCTTCCTGGTGGGGAAGGCCACTGGGCTGCGTGTCTCCTGGCTTCACCGGTACCGCGCCCTCGAAGCCGCCGATCCAGGACAAACGAAGCGGACGCTACGCCACAATGGGGGTGTGACCACTGCTGTTCCACCCCAAGAGGTGTTCGACCCGACCCCCGCACCGGCTGCCCGCATGCCACGCAGAGTCGTCATCCTCGGCTCCACCGGATCGATCGGCACCCAAGCCATCGAGGTGGTCCGGCAAGAACCCCACCGCTTCGACGTGGTCGGACTCGCCGCTGGCGGCGGACGCCTCGACCTGCTCGCCGACCAAGCCTGCGCCCTCGACGTCCAAGCCGTCGCGGTCGCCGACGCCGTCAAAGCCGCTGAACTGCGCGACAAGCTCTCCGCACGGGGCAGTGCCGCCAAAGTCCTAGCCGGACCCGAAGGAGTCGCGGAGCTCGCCGCCTGGGACTGCGACGTGGTGCTCAACGGCATCACCGGGGCGCTCGGCCTGGAATCCACCCTCGCTGCGCTGCGCGCCGGACGGCTGCTCGCCCTTGCCAACAAAGAATCGCTGATCATCGGCGGCCCGCTCGTCCGGGAGCTCGCCGTCCCCGGACAGATCGTGCCCGTGGACTCCGAGCACTACGCGATCGCCCAGTGCTTCCCCCGCCTGCCCGCCGACCAGCTCACCAGCCTGGCGCAAGGCAACCTCGCCGCCCGCCGCGACCACGTGCGCCGCCTCGTCATCACCGCCAGCGGCGGACCGTTCCGCGGCCGCTCCTCCGCCGAGCTCGCCGACGTCACCCCAGAGCAGGCGCTCGCCCACCCCACGTGGCGCATGGGCCCGGTCATCACCATCAACTCCGCGACCCTGGTCAACAAAGGGCTGGAAGTCATCGAAGCGCACCTGCTCTTCGACATCCCCTTCGAACAGATCGAGGTCGTCGTCCACCCGCAGTCGGTCATCCACTCGATGGTGGAGTACGTCGACGGCTCCACCATCGCCCAGGCGAGCCCGCCCAGCATGCGCATCCCCATCGCCTACGGCATCGCCTGGCCGGACCGGGTCCCGGAAGCCGCTCCCGCCATCGACTGGACCCGGGCCCACCAGTGGACCTTCGAACCCCTCGACCACGAGGCGTTCCCCGCCGTGCGGCTGGCCTGCGAAGTCGGATCTGTGGGCGGGACCGCGCCGGCCGTGTACAACGCCGCCAACGAGGAGGCCGTCGCCGCTTTCCTCGCCGGGCGTCTGGCATTTCCGGCGATCCTGGACACCGTGGCGCGGGTAGTCTCAGAACACCGGGGAGAGAGCCGAGGGACTGTGCCGCGGCTCGAAGACGTCTACGAAGCCGACGACTGGGCCCGACAACGGGCCAAGGAGCTCATCTCCCGGCAGGGATGAGGAGACGTACATGGTGGCGTTGCTGACCGTGCTGGGGATCGTCCTCATGATCCTCGGCCTGCTGTTCTCAATCGCCTGGCATGAGCTGGGACACCTGGTACCGGCCAAGCTGTTCGGTATCCGCTGCACCCAGTACATGGTCGGCTTCGGAAAAACGCTGTGGTCGGTCAAACGCGGCGACACCGAGTACGGCCTCAAAGCGATCCCGCTCGGCGGATACGTGCGCATGGTCGGGATGATCCCGCCCGCCGCGCCCGCCGACCCCGACAAGCCCATGTCGCGGTGGCGCGCCATGATCGAGGACGCGCGTGAAGCGTCCTACGTGGAAGTCGAACCCGGCGACGAAGACCGGCAGTTCTACCAGCGGCCGCCGTGGAAACGGCTCATCGTCATGTTCGGCGGGCCGTTCATGAACCTCGTCCTGGCCGTGGTCCTGTTCGCGGTCCTGCTCATGGGGATCGGCGTCTACCAGCCCACCACCGTGGTCGGCGCCGTCCACGAATGCGTGGTGCCCGCCACCGCGGCGACCAGCGAATGCCCGGAGGACGCCGACCCGTCCCCCGCTGCCGCGGCCGGGCTGCAAGTCGGCGACCGGATCGTCGCGGTCAACGGCCAGCCCACCCCCGACTGGGAGGCCGTGCAGTCCGCGATCCGCGCGCACATCGGTCCCGGCACGGTCGACGTGATCCGGGACGGCGAGAAGATCACCCTGCACGCCGACTTCATCGAAAACCAGGTGGTGAAACGGGACGAGGACGGCAACACGGTCGTCCGCCGGGACGCCGACGGCGATCCGATCCTCGACGAGGAAGGACGGCAGATCCCGGAGACGGTCACCGCCGGCTTCCTCGGTTTCGCGCCGCAAGAGCAGCGGCAGACGCTCAGCGCCGCAGAGACCGCTGCGTTCTTCGGTGACACCGTGGTCTCCGTCGGCAAGGCGATCATCACGCTGCCGTCGAAGATCCCCGACGTGTTCGCGGCGGCGTTCCTCGGCGCGGAACGCACCCCCGACTCCCCCGTCGGCGTGGTCGGCGCCTCCCGCATCAGCGGCGAGATCCTCGCGATGCCCGCCCCCGTCCTGGACCGGGTCGCGATGCTGATCAACCTGCTGGCCGGGATCAACCTGTTCCTCTTCGCCTTCAACATGCTGCCGATCCTGCCGCTGGACGGCGGGCATATCGTCGGCGCGCTGTGGGAGTCGGTCCGCCGCTGGACCGCCCGGATCTTCAAACGCCCCGACCCCGGACCTTTCGATGTGGCCCAGCTCATGCCCGTGGCCTACATCATGGTCGCCTGCTTCGTGGGCTTCAGTCTGATGCTGCTGGTCGCCGACATCGTCAACCCGGTCCGCCTGATCTACTAGCAGCCCGGGGAGTACCTTCGGTGATACGTCGGCAACACACAGGTGAACCAGCGGGAATGCCTGGGCGAAGTCCGAGGCGTTCCCAGCCCGACCATGGCAGGGAACGGTGCCCGATCCGGGTAGCCTTGTGACACATCGACTCACGGCGAGGTCTCCATCCCCCGTGCCCTGCCGCGACGCAGGTCTGCGCCGCGGCGACGTTCCCCGGTAACCAAGTAAGTCGAGCGATGCCGTCGGCCACCCCGGCGGCCAGCGAGGTGAAATCGCGTGTCCGTCGATCTCGGAATGCCCGTTGCTCCTCCGCAGCCGCTGGCGCCGCGCCGCAAAACGCGGCAGGTCATGGTCGGCAACGTCCCCGTGGGCGGCGACGCTCCTATCTCGGTGCAGTCGATGACCACCACGGTCACCGCGGACATCAACGCCACGCTGCAGCAGATCGCCGAGCTGACCGCGGCGGGGTGCCAGATCGTGCGGGTCGCGGTGCCGAGCGCCGACGACGCTGAAGCGCTGCCGATCATCGCGAAGAAATCGCAGATCCCGGTGATCGCCGACATCCACTTCCAGCCCAAGTACGTGTTCGCCGCGATCGACGCGGGCTGCGCGGCGGTACGCGTCAACCCGGGCAACATCAAGAAGTTCGACGACAAGGTCGGGGAGATCGCCAAGGCCGCCTCTGAAGCGGGGATCCCGATCCGGATCGGCGTCAACGCCGGGTCGCTGGACAAGCGGCTGCTCGCCAAGTACGGCAAGGCCACGGCCGAAGCGCTCGTGGAATCAGCCCTGTGGGAGTGCTCCCTGTTCGAAGAGCACGGCTTCCACGACATCAAGATCTCGGTCAAGCACCACGACCCGGTCGTCATGATCCGCGCCTACCGGATGCTCGCCGAACGCTGCGACTACCCGCTGCACCTGGGGGTCACCGAAGCGGGCCCGGCCTTCCAAGGCACGATCAAGTCCGCGGTGGCTTTCGGTGCACTGCTGGCCGAAGGTATCGGCGACACGATCCGGGTCTCCCTGTCGGCTCCCCCCGCGGAAGAGGTCAAGGTCGGCATCCAGATCCTGGAGTCGCTCGGGCTGCGGCAGCGCGGCCTGGAGATCGTCTCCTGCCCGAGCTGCGGACGGGCCCAAGTCGACGTCTACACCCTCGCCAACCGGGTCACCGCGGGCCTGGAAGGGCTGGACGTGCCGCTGCGCGTGGCGGTCATGGGATGCGTGGTCAACGGCCCCGGTGAGGCCCGTGAAGCGGACCTGGGCGTGGCCTCCGGCAACGGCAAGGGCCAGATCTTCGTCAAGGGCAAGGTCATCAAGACGGTGCCGGAGTCGCAGATCGTGGAAACCCTGATCGAGGAGGCTCTGCGGATCGCTGAGGAGATGCGCGCCGAAGGCGTGCCCTCGGGCCAGCCCAGCGTGGACGTGGCGGGCTAGACCGCACAGTCTTCGCGCGGGGGCCGGACCGGCCCCCCTTTTTTTGGTGGGACACCGGTCCTGAAACACCGGAGACCCCAGCCCTGCCCGCGGGGAGGGGAGTGTCGTTTCCTGACTCTGCGGCCCCGCCTCGGCAGAATGCCCCCGGAACTGCTGTCACTCACAGAGGCGGGATCAATGCGGTACGTGGTGGCGAAGCTGGTCGGGGCTGTGGTGGCGGGCGTGCTGGTCGCCTCCGGGACGGCTGTGCCCGCGGCAGCGGACGACATCCTGGACTGGTCTGAGTGCGCCGACCTGGAACCCCCCGACGACGAGATCCTGTTGGAGTGCGCGGAACTCAGCGTCCCCCTCGACCACGGGCGCGGCCCGTCCGCTGGCGAGACCGTGGTGCTCGCCCTCTCCCGGGTGCCGGCGAGCGGGCAGCGGCGCGGGGTGCTGGTCGTCAACCCGGGAGGCCCAGGCAGTCCCGGCCGTGCCTGGGCGGGCATTGTCGCTATGCGGCTCCCTGACGACCTGCGCGCCGCCTACGACGTCGTGGGCTTCGACCCGCGGGGGACAGGCGCGTCCCGGCCCGCTGTCGTCTGCGATCCCGCCTACTTCGCCCCGGTGCGCCCCGACACGGTTCCCGCGGACGAGCAGGCCGAGCAAGAGCTCGTGGACCGGGCCGCCGCCTATGCGCGCGCCTGCGCGGAGCATTCAGGGCCCCTCCTGCACCACATGACCACCGTGGACCACGCCACCGACCTGGACGCTCTCCGGCGGGCGCTCGGCGTGGCGCAGATCGACTACCTCGGCTACTCGTACGGCACCTACCTGGGCGCGGTCTATGCCACCCGCTACCCCGAGCGGGTGCGCCGCCTCGTGCTGGACAGCATCGTCCACCCTGGTCGGCCCTGGTATGAGGGGAACGTGGCGCAGAGCCGCTCCCTGGACGCCACTGCCCGCCACTTCTTCGCCTGGGCTGCCCGCCACCACGACACCTACGGGCTGGGAACCACGGGGGACCAGGTCGCCGACCGCTACTTTGCGCTGCGGGACGAACTGGCCCGGCAGCCGCTCGCCGGTCTCCTCGGCCCCACCGAGCTGGAGACCCTCGTCCTCTACGTCGCCTACACCAGCGCGGCCTGGCCGCCGATCGCCCAAGCCCTGTCCGCGCAGGTCGTCCACGACGACAGCACCCTGCTGCTGGACCTCCACGAGAGGTTGGGGGAAGACGCCGCCAGCGACCCCGAGTACGGGGCCTACCTGGCCACCGAGTGCACGGATGCGCCGTGGCCTGCCGACTGGGGGAGGTGGCGGGAGGACGCGGTGAAAACCCACCGCGACGCACCCTTCATCGCGTGGAACAACGTCTGGTACAACGCGCCGTGTCGATTCTGGTCCGCCCCGGCCCGTCCCTGGTTCGACGTGGACGGCACCGCGGTGGACAGCGCCCTGCTCCTGCACGCCACCGCGGACGGGCCGACCCCGGTGGACGGGGCCTATGCGATGCGGGCCCGGTTCCCGCACGGGCGGCTCGTCATCGAAGACGGGGGAGTGGACCACGGTATTTCGCTCAGCGGCAACCCGTGCATCGACGACACGCTCACCGCCTATCTGCGCGACGGTACCCTGCCCGCCGCGCAGGGCGGAGCTGACGGCGCCGACCTGACCTGCGCGGCCCGGCCCTTGCCGGAACCGTCCCCTGTACAGAAGGACAGTGAAGACGCCCGGACAGTCCTCCGATACGCCCAAGAAAGGTGATCTTGCGGTAAATCATGGTCGGCAAACCGCCAAACCGGTAAGAAAAGAGCGCAGCAGTGCGTTTCCCGTACCGGTACCGCGGCTACGATTGCCCTGAGGCGGAAGCCGATCCCGCCCTGGAAACGCGCAGGTGAGGTGATACGGATGCTACGGACCTCGCCGATCCGGGTGCTTGGGGAACGGGACTATCCCGAGGTGTGCGCGCTGCTTGACCGGGATCCGGTCGGGAACGTGTTCGTCGCCTCCCGGCTGCGCGTCGCGGGCCTGGATCCTGCGCGGCTCGGCGCGGAAGTGTGGGGGTACATCGAAGACGAAGCCATTACCGCGCTGTGCTACGCGGGTGCGAACCTGATCCCCGTCAACGCGGGTCCCGAAGCGATCCGACACTTCGCCAACCGCGCTCGCTGGCAGGGGCGGCGCTGCTCGTCGATCGTGGGGCCGATCCCGGCCGTGACCGACCTGTGGCGCAGGCTGCGGCCCTACTGGGGGCCTGCCCGGGCAATCCGGGCCCGGCAACCGGTGATGGCCACCTCCCAGGAGCCTGCGGTGCCCGCCGACCCGCTCGTGCGGCGGGTCCGGCTCGACGAGCTGGGCATCCTGCTGCCTGCCAGTATCGCCATGTTCACCGAAGAAGTCGGGCTGCCCCCGGATGTCGGGGACGGCGGCCTGCTGTATCGGGCCCGGGTGGAGGAACTGATCCGGATGGGCCGCGCATTCGCCCGGATCGAGGACGGCCGGGTGGTGTTCAAAGCGGAGATCGGCGCGGTCACCCCGCGGGCCTGCCAAATACAGGGGGTCTGGGTGCATCCGGAGCTGCGGGGCCGCGGCCACGCGGTGGCCGGGATGGCTGCCGTGGTGCGGTATGCGCTCGCGGAATTCGCCCCTGTCGTCACCCTCTACGTCAACGACTTCAACGCTCCGGCCCGCGCCGTCTACCGCAAAGTGGGTTTTGAAGAGATCGGCGAAGTCATGTCGATCCTGTTCTAGCCGGCCGCCGCCCCCTCGACCGGGGGGCTTTCTGCCACCGCGAATCTCCGTAGACCGGGGTGGAGGCGTGCCCGCGCTCCACTGGCAGGCTGCTGCACGGAATTCGTTCCGATCTGATGAGCGGAATGATTACGACCCATGGTGACGGAATAGCGGTTCTGTATTACGCATCGGAATTCCGTGAAAACAGAGCGTGGTCGAGTGTTTTGGTGGGTCGCGACGACGTTGGAAAATGTCGCGAAAGGTGAAGAGGGTTATGTATGGCCACGTCACGGGTAAAGTCTGACCAATTGGAGCAACCACACATAGGGTGGAAAATGTGATTGACGACGCATATCCTGGAGTGCCTAAAGGAGGTGGCGTAGGCGGTCCCGGCCAGTCACCTTTGTGGCTTTGGAGTCCGCCCTGACATGACCCAGACCGACCAGCGCGGTACGACAAAAAAGTCTAAATCTTTCATATTCGTCGCCGCCACAGTTCTCTCCTCGTTCTTCATCGCCCTGTGGCAGGAGTTCTTGGGGCAGACCCTCGGCGCGCTGCTGGGAGACCTCCTCTGGGTCGGCTCGCTCCTCCTCTTCTCCGGGTCCCTCATCTTGCTCCTCGCGCACGCACAGCGGGACAGCCCGCACGAAGGACTCCGCCTCGTCGCTAAAACGCTGCCTGACTCGCCCGTCACCGGATACGTCCTCACCGTGCTGGCCGGGATCGCCGCGGCCGCTTTCCTCGCCCCCTGGATCTGGCCGATACTGCGGCCCGCGTGCCCGATCCCCACCCAGATCGTCGTCGCCACCGCGACAGACAGTGAAGCGGTGCTGCGAGCCGCCGCCGACAAATACGAGATCATGCGCCGTGACGAAAACGGCGGATGCCGACCGGCAGACGTGGTGGTCTACTCGGCGGGAACGACAGAAGTCGTCCAGAAGACTTTGCAGAACAACTGGCAGCTTCCCACCACCGCGGAACCCGGATCCGGATCAACAGGGCCTAGTTATCTCATCGACCGCTCTTTAGGAGCCAAACCCCATTACTGGATTCCTGAATCCACTGTTGAATACCTCGATTTAGTGAACCCGGTTGATAAGCGGATCATCAAGAGCGCGGAACTCGACCACAACGAAGAGGCAGGAGGGCTCGAATACCTGGGGGCCACGCGGCTGACCCCGCTGGTCTGGGCGGTTCCCACGACATTTCCCCACGACGTGGAACCGGGAATTCCCTACGACGACCCGGACGTGAACTGGGCGCGCCCCGGACTGCGGTGGACCTCGGTGGGACGGCTGCACGGCGCCCACCAGACCCGCCTGCTGGTGGAAAACGACCGGATACTCGACGTGGAAGAAGCCGAGGCCCGTTTCGTTGGGGACGAGGGGGCGGACAGCAGCGCGGCGCTTCTATGCCGCCTCGGCACAGGGTCCGACACGGTCGCGCTGGTCAGTGAAGCGGCCCTGTACCGGGCCTACCACGCCAGCGACAGCGTCTCCCCTGACTGCCCGGAGGGGATCAGAACCGACCTGGTCCCCCGCTACAGTCCGGACCTTCCCTTCCTCGACCATCCGCTCATCCGGGTGAACTGGAAGACGGTAGAGCCCGACGACATCACCAAGGAACGCCGGAAGTTCGAAGACTTCCTCCTCGACCTCGCCGACGACGAGGAGGCGTACCGCAGCTCCGGCGTCTACGCCGGATACCGGTCGGTGACCGGGCAGGGTGCTGCGGCCGCCGAGCTGGCGGCCGGCCACGGCGTCTCGCGGGAAGGGGAAATCCCCCAGTGGGCGGCCCAGTTCGACGCCGTGGAATGGTTCTCCTGGGCGACCCGGGCGAAGACCGCGCACGAGAAAGCCGCCGAACCCGCGACCGTGCTGCTCGCCTTCGACCGTTCCACGTCGATGGCTTCGCTCCCGCAGCAGTTCGACGCTGCCCGCACCGCTGCGACCACGATCATCCGGGACCTGCGGGAACAGGACCGCTTCGGACTGTGGTCCTATCCGGCGGGCGACACCGGGGCAGCCGCGACCACCGCCGCCACCCTCGTGGACATGGTGCACCGCGACGAACTCCCTCAAGGGTTGATCTCCGCAGTGGAAGGGCTCACCCCCATCTACCGGCCCACCCCGCTGCGCGAAGTGATCCGCGACGGGGTGCTCGCCCTGGAAAAAGAGCAGGCCCCCCAAGCGGTCCTCGTGGTCATCACCGACGGGGTGCGCATCCAGGACGACCCCGGGCTGGGCCAGGAGGAACTGGAGCGGGTGCTCGACGAGAGCGACGTACGCGTGCGGATCATCGCGGTCGGCGGGGGAGCCCAGCAGGCCGAGGAGCAGAACGCGTGCGAGGTGGGACTCCTGCCCCAGCTCACCGAGCACCCGAATGTCGAATGCCGCGCCGCTGACGAGGGCAGGGCGGACGAGAGTGCGCGCGGCGTAGCCGAGGAAGCACGTGGCGGGAGGTAGTGCGGGAAGTGCGGAGGATAGCGGCCGCGGCGGCAGCGCTGGCCGTACTGGCGGCGGCCGCATGCGAGGTGGAGGAGGACCGGATCATCTACCTGGCGACCGGCCGGGACGTCAGCGGCAACAACCTCTACCTCAGTCTCATCCAGGAGTGGAACAGAGCCCACCAGAAGGAGGGCTACCGCGCCTACCTCGTGGAACTGCCGGGGAGCGCCGATGAGCAGTACGCGGAGATGGTCCGCGACGCCCAGAGCGGCAGCCCCGAGTACGACATCATCAACATTGACAACCAGTTCATCGCCATGTTCGCCGAGGCCGGGTGGATCAAAGAGATCGGCCCTGGCTGGGCAGAGGCCAACGGGTTCCCTGACGCGGACGGCACCGCCCTGCTGGAAGGGACGTTCCGGGAGACGCTGATCCGGTCGGTGACCTACGAGGATGAGGCCTACGCGGTCCCCTTCACCGCGGACGTGGGCATGCTCTACTACCGCCGGGACCTGGTCGGCCAGGGGTCGCTGACCGCGGGGCGCACGTTCCACGAGATCCTCGCAGAGCTCGCGGACGCCGCGGAAGGCACCGACGTCGACCACCTCTACATCGGGCAGTTCGCCCAGTACGAGGGGTTCACGGTCAACACGATGGAGATCGTCGCCGGGGAGCAGGGGAGGCTCATCGTCTCCGGTGAGCAGCGCCTCGCCGACATCCACCGCAACGGGGCGGAACACCAGGCGCTCAACCTCATCGCAGCCAGTTTCGAGGACGGCACCTTCCACCCTGCCGCGTTGGACAGCAACGAAGAGGAGGCATACGTCCGCTTCCTCAGCGGGGAGACGGTGGCGATGCGCAACTGGCCGATCTGGTACCGCCGACTGCTCATCGCGTCCACGGAGAACGACTCCGGGCATGCCTCCGAGTACGCGGTGGAGGCCCTGCCCGGAGCGGTCCTAGGCGGGCAGAGTCTCGCGCTGGCAGCGGAAACCCCCCACGAGGAAGCCGCGCTCGACCTCATCCGCTTCCTCACCGGGGAGGAACAGCAGCAGCTTCTGTTCTACTGCGGCGGGTACGCCCCCACCCGCCAGGACATCTACGTGAACAAGCTGTCCCCGGAACAGGCCGCGCAGTTGTGCGCCTCCTACGAGATCACAGGGGAGGACGCCTGGCACAACCAGGCCAACCAGCTCTTGGACACGATCCGACTGGCGATCGACGACGCCCAGCTCCGGCCGGTCACCCCCTACTATTCGCAGTTCAGCGAGGAGGTCTTCTCCGGTCTGCACCCGATGTTCGCGGACGCGCTCCACGGCGCGGTCCCGCTCGATGCCAAGCGGTTGGCGCAGGTGTATACGGCGGCGGACAGGGCGCTTGACGGGAGCTGATCAGCACCACTGCCGGGACGCGGCCAGCGCCTCAGGCCCCATGGTGAACTCGGGGTCCACCTGGGCGGCCAGGTCGACCCCGGTTGCGGCGTTGGCCCATTTCTCAGCGTTGCGCAGGTGGAACTCGACGGTCTGGCGGGTGAACTTCTCCCAGTCCTGTTCGGCCGCGTCCACGAGGTCGCGCATGCGGGCGAGCGCTTTGAGGTTGTCCTCTTCCAGTTCGGCGAGGTCGAGGAACCGTCCTTTCTCCATGGCGCGCACGAAGCCGGAGTGGGTGAGGCAGACGGTGAGGGCGTCGCCGACGTGGTCGCGGAGGAACTCCACGTCGTCCGGTCCGTGCACTTTGTTGCCGATGACGTGCACGGTCACGTCGTAGTCGCGGGCGTAGTCGACGTACTGGCGGTAGACGCCGACTCCGCGCACCGTGGGCTCAGCGACGAGGAAGGTGACGTCGAAGCGGGTGAACAGGCCTGAGGCGAAGGAGTCCGCTCCGGCGGTCATGTCCACGACGACGTACTCGCCGGGGCCGTCCACCAGGTGGTTGAGGTACATCTCGACCGCGCCCACTTTGGAGTGGTAGCAGGAGACGCCCAGGTCGTCTTCGCTGAACGGTCCGGTGAGCATGAGGAGCACTCCGCCGATGTCGCGGCCGAAGCGCTGGTGCACCGGGTTGTCTGCGGAGAGGTCGAGGAGCCGGGAACCCCGCCCGGGCGGGGTGGTTTTCACCATCTGCTCCGCGGAGGCGATCCGCGGGTTGCGGCCGCGGAGGATCTCTTTGAGGTCGGTGAGGTGGCTGCCGAGCGGGGGGATCGTGCTGAGCTCGGCGGGTGAGGCGCCCAGCGCGGTGCCGAGGTGTTGGTTGATGTCGGCGTCGATCGCGACCACGGGGACGCCGCAGTGCGCGAGATAGCGGGAGAAGAGGGCGGACAGGGTGGTTTTCCCGCTGCCGCCTTTGCCGACGAATGCGATCTTCATGCGGACTCCCTCTGCTGGTCTTGAGATGGTGGCGTACCGGCCATCGGTGGTCACCGTGCGTGTCCACCATGCTATTGGAAACGATTATCGTTTTCTTTCCAGAGTAGAGAAAGGATTGAATAACGATTCAGTCGCTTATTGAATAAGGGGTGGTATCGAATCTGTGGAGGGGGTCGCTGTTGCCGGAACGTTGCCGCGCGAAAGGGATATCCATGCCCCTGACGTGGAATTCTTTGTGCTACCTCTGCGGGACACGTGACCGTGTTTTGCGGGGCTGCTGTATCCGGAAAACCGTTGGTGTGCTGTCCTGTTATTGAGTTCCGCCATGACGGCTTCGCGGGCGTGCGATCCTGGCGGTCCCACCGAAGAGCGATGGGAGTGACATGGGGACGACCGATTCACAGGAGGTGCGCACCTTCGCTTCCGCTGATACCTCCAGTGCGCCCGTGGTCGACCCCGTGGAGTACACCGGTTCGACCACTGACCACACGGTGTGGAGCTGCGTCGGCAACCTCACCGCGGTCCGCTCCATCCGATCCCGGGTCCGCGAGTTCCTCGGCCGCACCGGATGCGCTGAGCACGTCCGGGACGACGCCGAGCTCGCGGTCAGTGAACTGGCTACGAACGCCCTGCTGCACTCCCGGTCAGGTCAGATCGGCGGAGTGATGACCCTGTTCATCAGGGTCGATTCCCGGACCGTGCGCGTGGCAGTCGCCGACCAGGGCCGCAAAGACCCCCACGTGAGCGACGTGATCAGTCGGGAAGACCAGAACGAGTACGGGCGGGGCAAGCTCATCGTCGAGAACTGCTCCTCCCGCAGCGGCGAGTACTGGACTGAGGCCACCCATGTCGCCTGGTTCGAGATCGACCTGCGATGAGTGCGGGGACACGGCCGGGGCCGCGGCCAGCCCAACGCGGCCCCGGCCGTGTCATGCGGGGCGGAGGCTCATGCGAGACGGCAGCGGGACTCCCCGGACCACGGCCTGGTAGCGCGGAGAGCCGTAGCTGCGACCGTCGCGTTCTCATCCGCCAAGGAAAGCACCGAGGCGCCGTTCCACAGCGCGACCGCAGCCAGGATGTACCGGTCGCACTCGGTCATCCCGTTCTCCAGCACCACGGTATCCCCCCGAGAAAGACGCAACCCGGTATTCAGACGCAGGAAGTGGGTGATCAGCTCCCAAGGGGAGTGGCAGACCGTGCGAGGAGAAGCGTCCGGAAGCACCGTGTAGTCCATGAGACCGCTGCCGTGCGGACCGGGCACGGTCCCAGAGCTGCTGTGCCGCGGACCCGGGCGGAGCAGGTCAGCGAAGGGTGTCGTCTCCGGGGCGCCGCCGAACGAGACCACCTGGCGCACCCGGGAGCAGTCCGCCAGCCTGACCGCCAGGGGAGCGAGTTCCCCCGTGGCCAGGATCATCCGGGCATCCGTGTCGACCAGCACCTTGATGAGAATGTCAACGTCTGAGGACGGCTGCAAGGGGAGGGCCACGCACCCCACCGCCAGGGCAGTGCAGACGGAGACGAGCCGGGCGGTGGACACCGGGGCGAGTACGGCAACCACATCTTCCGGGTGGAGCCCGCGACTGCGCAACCCCGCGGCAGCGCGGTAGACCACGCCGGCGAACTCGGCGCCGCTCATCCGCATCCCCTTGTGGTCGGCGACCATGCCGGAGTCCACGCAGTAGCGCAACCGGTCCAGCAGGCCGTGGATGAGCGACCCGTTCTGGAGTCCTCCGCGCGACGGGTGCACGGAGGACTCGCTGCCGGTGCAGGGCCGTCGCTCGACCCTCATGTGCCTCCCCCGGTTTCCCAGTGCTCCTCCCCGGTGGACGCGCCCCGGGTTCGCCACGCCCCCTCCACGTGGCGAACCCGGGGAGTCCCGCGGTCAATGCCGCGGGTCGCTTCCCCTCACAGCAACCCGCGGCGGTCGACGCCCTCAGTAGAGCCACGGCCGTCCTCCCACCGCGTGCCGTGGTCTCCGTAGCGTGCCCAAGGGCGTGATGAGGTGACCGGGGACACCGTGACGGGTGCGCCCCAACGGCGTGCGGGCCGACCGCGGTACTCTGCGCGTCACAACCGCACGGAAGAAAGACTACCCCCACAGAAATCGTCTGCACATGCATTTTCCCGTGCATATGCATATGTAGATTCCGGGTTTGGGGGTATGTAGACAGCTTTTCCGCAGTTCAAAGAAGGGGCCACCGGTGAAGGCATAGCGTACCCGCTGCAGCCGTGCCGCAAAAGAACGCACTCCCTCCGCAGGCCACTCTTCACAAAACGGACATCAACGGTTGATCCACGCAGCGATCTGGTTTCGGGAGTTGAACCCCAGTTTCGTGTTGATATTGGCCACGTGCCGGGCCACTGTTGCCGGACTGATGAACAGCCGTTCCGCAATCGACCGGTTGCTCATCCCCTGGCCAATCAGCTCGGCCACCTCGCGCTCCCGCGGGGTGAGCACCGCCTCGTCCGCGTCGAGCAGCGGAGCAGCATCCGACGCCGCCCCCGCTTCCGCCACCTGCACAGCGGCACGGACCGCCTCGTCAGAGTCCATGCGGCGGCCCTCCTCCCACCGCAGCGTGAACGTCCCGCCCTGCAGCGGCCACTTCTTCCGCGGGGCGGGATGCCCAGAACGCTCCCGGAGCGCATCCGCCGCCCCCGCCAACCGGGTGGCCTCGTCCGCACGCCCCTCGGCCAGCGCCACCTTGGCGATCGCAAGCAGTCCGCGGGCCGTCCCCAGCCGCTGCCCGGTGTTGTGGCAGAGCGTCAGACTCTCCTGCAGGCAGCGGTAGGCTTCCGCGCCCTTGCCCTGACTGGCCAAGACCCGGCCCACCCCGGCCAGGCAGCGGGCCAGCTCCGGGGGACCGCCGATCATCCGCTGAATGTCCAAAGCCTCCCGGAAGCACCGCTCTGCCCCGCGGAGATCCCCGCTCGCTTCCGCGACCCGGCCCCGGCCGATGAGCGTGATCCCCACCCCCCACCAGTGGTCGATCGTGCGCAGCAGGGTCAGCGCCTCCTCGTAGCGGTCCCGGGCCTCCTCCCACCGGCCCTGCCGGGCCGCCAACGCCCCCTGGGTGCTGCGGGCAATCCCCTCGTTCCACGGGTCGTCGGTGGCGCGCGTCAACGTGACCGACTCGGCAAGCCGCTGCTCAGCCCGGTCAAACCGTCCCGCGCGGATATCGCTCATCGCCAGAATGTTCAACCCCAGCGCCACCGACCCGTGGTCCCCCGCCTGCTGGCAGAGCCGGAGCCCTTCCTCGCCGATCGTGACCGCGTGAGACGGGTCAGCGCGGTCCCACGCCAGTTCAGCCCGGCGCACCATCGCCTGCCCGCGCAGCATCTCATCGGCGCAGTCCATGGCCAAGAAACGGTCGGTCCAATAGGCCCCCTCCGCGAGCAGACCGTTGACCATCCAATACGGGCGCAGCGCCACACACAGCCGCAGCCCTTCAACAACGTCCCCGCGCTCCGCCGACCAGGTGAGCGCGGTCCGCACATTGTCGCGCTCCGCGCACACCCGCTGGAACGCGGAGAACCGCTGCTCCCACGAGACGCCGTACCCGGCGACGGCATAGTGCGCCAGCTCTTCAGCGAGCGCCAGGACCTGCTCCCGGTGGCGCAGCCGCAGCCGCGTCTCCTCCCCGCTCTCCGCCAGCCGGGCTAACGCGTACTGCCGGATCGTGTCCAGCATCCGGTACCGCATCCGGCCCTGGACTTCCCCGACCACGGTGACTAAGGAACGGTCCACCAGCGAGACCATCAAGTCCAACAGGCAGTGCGCGGGCAGGCTCTCATCCGCGCAGACCCGTTCAGCCAAGTCCAGATCCCAGTCGGAGAACACGGACAGCCGGCGCAACAGCCGCCGCTCCGGCTCGTCCAGCATGTCGTAGCTCCAGTCGAGGACCGCACGCAGCGTCCGCTGGCGCACCGGAGCATTCCGGTCGCCGTACGTCAGCATGGTGAACCGGTCGCGGAGCCGTTCGGCGATCTGCGCGACCGACAGCAGCCGCACCCGGGCGGCAGCCAGTTCGATCCCCAAGGGGATGCCGTCGAGGCGGCGGCAGATCGTCGCGATCGCCTCCAACCGCTCGGGTGTCACGGTGAAATCGTGGGCATGCGCGCGGGCCCGGTCCACGAACAACTGGACGGATTCCGCTTCGAGCGGGTCCCCGTGGCCGGGGTCAGGCACGGTCAACGGCGGGACCCGCCACAGCGCCTCCCCTTCGATATGCAGCGGTTCCCGGCTGGTCACCAGGAAAGAGACGTTCGGGCAGCGGGGCAGCAGCTGCTCGATCACGGAAGCGACGTGCTGGACCGCGTGCTCGCAGTTGTCCAACACCAGCAGCAGGCGGCGGGAACGCAGCAGGTCGACGAGGACCTGGTCGGGAGCGCACTCGTGGTCGCTCCGCACCCCGAGGACGCACGCAATCCGCGCCGCCACCGCCTCGCGGGTCGTGGTCTCGGACATTTCGCACAGCCACACGCCGTCGGAGAACCGGTCCACTGCCTGCGCCGCGGCCCGCAGAGCCAGCCGAGTCTTTCCGATCCCTCCCATCCCGCACAGGGTGACGACCCGGTGGACCCCCAGCAGACGGAGGATGGCATCGAGGTCGCGGGCACGGCCGACGAAACTGTCGAGTTCCAGGGGAAGGTTCTGCTGCACCTGCGTCGTATTCGTTGCCATGGACTCCGGTGAGATCAGGCGGTGGGGAAACGCGACATTATGCTCAGTCGAGGACGGGTGGGGGGAATGACAGACTGAAACGGAAGAAACGAACGTCACATTCTGTCTTAGTGGTTATTGACTCCCAGTGCAACCAAAACAGATATTTTCACTGTTCGGAATGGTTGTTTTGACAATACGGGTGGAAGATCACGACCGGCACGGGGAAGTGTCCGCCGATTGCGGGTGTCCGTCTGTCTGAGTTTTCCGGAGTGCGGCAAGCCGAGCGGGCAATTCAGCGCGTTTGGAGATGTTCAGTTTGGCGAAGATGTTGGCGATATGCCGCGCCACGGTTGCCTGGCTGATCACCAGCCGGGCTGCGATCTCCCGGTTGGACAGTCCCGAACCCGCGAGTCGGGCGATCTGACGCTCCCGCGGGGTGAGTGTGCGCACATCTCCGAAATGGGGGGCGGCGAGCGCGGCATCCAGCGCTTCTTCGAGGGGCAGGGTGCGGGCCCGGGTCCAGGCTGCGGCTGCGGACGCGTCCCCCCACTGTCGGGCAACGTGCTCGCGCAACCGCTGACTGCCTGGGGAAGGGGCGTGGGCCCACTGGCGCAGCATTTCCGCCTGCGCGCCGAGGAGCACAACCCGGTCGGTCATGTTCTTTGAGGCCGCGAACCAGGCCAGGTCCTCCATTGCGCGGGCCAGAGTCAGCCGCCGCCCCGACAGCCTGCTGCGGCGGACAGCCCCGCTCAAGTGCTCCCAGGCGGTCTGCGACTGCCCGCGCTGCGCGGCGAGACGGCCCAGCGCTGAGAGGCACCGCGCAGCACCCAGCGCCGATCCCAGCTCGGAGAACAGGGTGAGGGCACGGTGCAGGTGCTCTTCAGCCTGCTGAGAGGCGCCTTCCCGGAGCGCCTGGGCGCTCAGCGACTCGTGGCAGTAGGCCAGGGCCCAGCCGCAGCCGGTCTGCTCGCTCAACGCCAAGGTCCGCGACAGCCACTGCTGGGCGTCGTCGACATCGCCTGCCGCCTCAGCCAGGCGGCTCCGCACCCCCATGACGTGGACTTCGAGGAGCCGGTCGCCGAGGCGTCGCGCCAACTCCAGGGATTCCGTGGCGTGGGCGATGCCCGTCGAGAACTCTTCCTGGCGGAGCGCGAGGACCGCCAGGGCAGCCAGGGCGTGGGCGCGGGCAGTGTCGTCGCCGAACGACTCCGCCAAGCGGAGCCCGGTGGTGAGCCGTTCGTGGACGATCTGGTCGCCGTCGAGGTCCAAGGTCAGTTCGCCGTACAGGACCAGGGCGCGGGTCCGGAGCGGCGTGGGCAGCTGGTCGGGGGCCGCGGCCAGCAGGGCGGACAGGAAGGCGGCGCCTTCCGCGCACCGGTCGAATGCGAGCCAGTAGGACCGCAGGAGGACGCAGACCTGCAGTCCGGGCTCTACGAGGTCGCCAGTGGCGGCCCGGTGCAGGAAGGAGCGCATGTTGTCCAGGTTGCGCTCCACCCGGTTCAGGAGTTTCAGCCGCTCCTGCCAGGGCAGGTCTTCGCCCATCGCGGACGCGAACTCCCCGGCCCAGTGCACCCCCTGTTCGAGGGCGCGCCGCAGATAGTGCTCGGTTTCCCCCGCGGCCTGCAGTTTCTCGGCGGCGTAGACGCGGACGCTGTCGAGGATGCGGTAGTAGGCGATGCCCTCTACCTCGTCTTCCAGCACGATCAGCGACTTGTCCAGCAGCGAGGCGTGCAGTTGCAGCAGGTTGTCCCCGAAGTCGGCGGTAAAGAGGGCCTCCGCCATGTCGAGCGACCAGTTCGTGAAGATCGACAGGCGGCGGAGCAGGGCTTTCTCCGCGTCGGTGAGCAGGGCGTGGCTCCACTCCACCACGGCCCGCATGGTGCGCTGCCGTTCCGGGAGCTGCTGGTCCGTGCTGTTGAGCAGGGTGAAACGGTCGTCGAGGCGTTGCAGGATCTGTTCGACTGACAGCACCTGGACGCGGGCCGCGGCCAGTTCGATAGCGAGGGGCACCCCGTCGAGGATGCGGCAGATCTGCACGACTGTGTCGACGGTTTCGGGGGTGATGGTGAACCCCGGGCGTGCCTGGTGGGCACGCGCGGCGAACAAGCGGACCGCTGGGGAGCGCATCGCTTCGTGGACGCTCAACCGTCCCGGGGAAGGGGGGGACCAAGGGACGCTGACCGGTGCTTTTGGGGGAGCGGGGGGAAGGTCGAGCGGAGGAACCCGCCAGACGTTCTCCCCGGGGATGCGCAGCGGCTCCCGGCTGGTGGCGAGCAGCCGCAGCCGGGGGCAGGTGCGCAGGAGGCTGCGGCAGAGGTCAGCCAGCGGGGCCACGATGCGGTCGCAGGTGTCCAAGACCAGCAGCAGTTCACAGGAGCGGAGGGCCAGCAGCACGGCTTCGTGGAGTGACTGGCCGCGAGCGGTCTCGATGCCCAGAGCCTGGGCGATCGAGTACAGCACGTGGTCGCCGGCGGTGGCCGCACTCAGGTCGACGAAGAGCATTCCGTCGGCGAACCGGCTGCGCTCCTGTTCGGCGACGCGTAGCGCCAGGCGGGTCTTGCCGATACCGCCGGAGCCGGTGAGCGTCACCATGCGCACGGTGTGCAGCAGGCTGATCAGATCGGCGACGTCGCGTTCTCGGCCGATGAACGGGGTGCGGGGAGCGGGCAGGTGCTGTCGTGGCGCTGGCATGGTCTTGTCTCTGCAACCGTGGTGTCGCCCCCTTCCGTCTCCTTCCCCCGACGGATATGTGAGAGATCCGGCGATCCGGGAGAAAACGAGAGGTCGCGGCCTGAGACGCGGCCACCCGCACGGCGTGGGATTGCACCGAGGCCTGCCTTGGCCGGGGCAATCCCACGCCTCGGAGGCTCATCCGTTCCAGGAAGCGGGATCGGCTTCCACCTGCTCCCCAGTGGCCAGGTTCTTGACCTCATGGGGCCGACCGTCGTCGAAGGGCGGGAACCACACGAAGGGAATGTCCTTCTTCACGGCGTATTGGATCTGCTTACCGATTTTGGCTGCCTGGTGGTAGACCTCGGTGTTGAAGCCGCGTTCGCGCAGCTGCGCCGCGACGGCCAAGGCGGCGCTGCGCCGCTCGTCGCTGGGGAGGACGACGAGCACATCGGTGGGGCAGAAGCGGCCGCCGGTGATGCGGCCTTCGGACACGAGTTTGGCGAAGATCCGGGTCAGCCCAATGGAGATCCCCACGCCAGGCAGGGAGCGGCGGATGAACTGTCCGGCAAGGTTCTCGTAGCGGCCTCCCGCGCAGATGCTTCCGTAGCCGGGATCGTCGTTGAACGTCGCCTCGTAGACGGTTCCCGTGTAGTAGTCCAGGCCGCGCGCGATGGACAGGTCCGCGACGACGCTTCCGGAGGGCAGGTCCGACAGTTCGTCCAACACCTCGCCCAGTTCGTCCAGACCGGCGGTGAGCGTGGGGTGGG
Organism: Thermobifida sp.; assembly: GCF_017577275.1. Classification (NCBI taxonomy): domain Bacteria; kingdom Bacillati; phylum Actinomycetota; class Actinomycetes; order Streptosporangiales; family Nocardiopsidaceae; genus Thermobifida; species Thermobifida sp. The sequence continues at coordinate 140,729 of NZ_PITY01000020.1, read as the reverse complement.
AGACACCCAGTTTGGCGACCGCGTCGACCACCGTGGTGTCGGAGCCGCGGATTTCCGCCAGCTCCAGGCAGGCCGCTGCCTGGTCGGAGCTGAGGCCGGCCTGGTCGATGAGGATCTCGCGGACCGCGTCAGCGCCGATCTTGTGCAGCTTGTCCACCGCGCGGATCACCGCGAGCGGGTCGGTGATGCCGAGGCCCTCGTAGAAGCCCTGGAGCACCTTGCGGTTGTTGATGTTGAGGGTCCACGCAGGGATGTCCAGGCCGGTGAGGACTTCGTGCACGATGCGCGGCAGTTCGGCGTCGAAGTGCAGCGGGATGCGGTCGACGTTGATGACGTCGATGTCGCACTGGGTGAACTCGCGGAACCGGCCTTCCTGGGGGCGCTCACCGCGCCAGACCCGCTGGATCTGGTAGCGCTTGAACGGGAAGACCAGGTCGTTGAAGTGCTGGGCCACATACCGGGCGAACGGCACGGTCAAGTCGAAGTGCAGGCCGAGCCGTGCGTCACTGCTGTCGTCGGCGTCCGCTTGGAGCCGCTGCAGCGTGTAGATCTCCTGGGAGGTCTCGCCCTTGGACAGCAGGACGTCGAGCACCTCCACCGACGGGGTCTCCACCGAGGAGAACCCGTACCGTTCGAAACCGCGGCGGATATGGTCCAGCCAGCGCAGCTCCACGGACCGGATGCGGGGCGTCCACTCGGGGAATCCGCTGATGGGCGTGGGTCGGATGATGCGCTGTTCGGACATGGGTGCGGTTGGCTCCTTAGCCAGGGACCGTTCGGGTACGGCCTAATCGTAGGCCCTGAAGCGGGGAAGGGCTCACACCTGGGCTCTCGCCGGCCCGGCCGGGCGGGCACGCTGCTGCTGTCCGGCCGGTTGCACGGGCAGCGGGGAGGTGGCCCGGTGCAGCGGTGGCCGCGGACCGGGAGCTGCCGGGTGCGAGCAGGAAAGAAGGAAGAAATACGGGGTGCGGACTGAATTCAGTGATGGATAAGGAGAATTCGGAAAAATCCCCCGCAGGATCGAGAGTTTTGGCATTTTCTTGACCTCGGGTGGTAGAAAGCCTAAGCTTGGTTTTGGAGATGACGAGAGGCGGTGACTGTCCCCCCTCGTGAGGTTTCTCTCCAAAACCCACGGTGTTACCGCCCTTGTCTTCCTGCCCCCGGAGCAGCCGTTCCGGGGGTTTCTTTGTGGCCAGTCCCCGACAGAAAAACGGCAGCGTTTTCTCTGGAGAAAACGCTTCGCATAAATTCTTGAGGAGGTGCCTGGAACGGTGGTGGCGGATCTTTTGCTGCCGATCCAGTCCGCCGTGGAGAAAGGACGAAAACCGCGACGGTTGCGCACTGCGCCGTGCCGAAACAAAGGACTTTCTTCCCTTGCAAACTGGACGGATGTGGGCTAGAAGCTGACCGGTGGCGGCCCGGCGCTGCCCCGGACGCGGAGAATACGCATCCGGGCCCTTCCAGGGAACAGCTCACTTGTCCGGCTGAGACCCCTATACCCCGCGATAGGCGGGCACCGCGGCACGCTACACGGAGCGCCCGCTCCGCCTTCGCCTGCAGAATCGGTGGAGAACGCCGCGGCTACCCCGAGACGGTGCTAGGTTCACCTGTGATGATCATGTCCGTCGGCCGCTCCCACCCCCAGCGGACCTTCCGGAGCGGGGCCGCGCACGCGCTCCCTCAGTGTCTCGAGGTAACGAACCCGTGAACGATTCCCCGAAACTCACCACGAAGATCATCGTCGCCGGGGGCTTCGGCGTCGGAAAGACCACGTTCATCGGCTCGATTTCCGAAATCCCTCCCGTGCGCACCGAGGCGGCGATCACGAATGCCAGTGCCGGGGTGGACGACCTGTCCATGACCCCGGAGAAGCGGAGCACCACGGTGGCCATGGACTTCGGCCGGATCTCCCTCCCCACCGACCTGGTGCTCTACCTGTTCGGCACCCCCGGCCAGCAGCGGTTCTGGTTCATGTGGGATGACCTGGTGCGAGGCGCCCTGGGTGCGGTCATCCTCGTGGACACCCGGCGGCTGGAGGACTGCTTTCCTGCCATCGAGTACTTCGAACAGCAGCACCCCATACCGTTCATCATCGCGGTGAACTCCTTTGAAACCGAGGAGGAGTACTACCACTACCCGGAGGACGAGCTGCGCGAGGCGCTCGCGCTCCCGCCCGACGTGCCGATCGTGACGACGGACGCCCGCAAGCGGGAAGCGGTGCGGGAGACACTGATCAGCCTGGTCAAGCACGCGATGGTGGTGGAGGAGCGGCGGAGCCGCCAGCTCGTCCACTAACCCCCATGGTCGGTACCGCAAGCAGCGGCGCAGCCCCGGCCTGCCGGAGGAACCGCGGTCCACAATCCGTGGTGGACGAGTAACAGCAGGTCAGAAGAGAGGTTCCGGTAGCAGGGTGCCGCGGAGCCGGTCCTACGGCGTGATCTCGCACTTTACGCAGGGAACTCGGACGGTGTGAACAGCGTTACTCTGCTGTGGTGTTCGCACGAATGGCAGAGGGCGTACGACGCCTCCTGGGGAAACCGGGATCGGTGTCACTCCAGCCCTACATCAAGCTGCTCAAGACGATTGAGGAACGCGAAGAGGCGCTGCGTAAGCTGAGCGACGCCGAGCTGACCGAGGTCGCGACCGAACTCGGGAACGCAGAACTGCCCTACGACCGCGACGACCTCGCCGAGCTGTGCGCGCTGGGCCGGGAAGCCGCCCGCCGTACGCTGGGGGAACGCCCCTTCGACACCCAGCTCATCGGCATGATGGCGCTGCTGGACGGGCACGTCGCGGAGATGGCTACAGGTGAGGGCAAGACCCTCACCGGTGCACTTGCCGCTGTCGGATTCGCCTTGCGCGGACAGCGGGTGCATGTGCTCAGCGTCAACGACTACCTGGCTCGACGCGACGCCGAGTGGATGCGGCCGCTGTACACGCTGCTCGGTGTCGAAGTCGGCTGGATCAGCCAGGAGTCCACGACGGAGGAACGGCGCGCCGCTTACGCCGCTGACATCACCTACGCTTCCGTGAGCGAGCTCGGTTTCGACGTGCTGCGGGACCGGCTCGCCACCGACGTGTCCGAACTGGTGGTTCCCGAACCGAACGTGGCGATCATCGACGAGGCCGACTCCGTGCTCGTCGATGAAGCCCGGGTCCCCCTCGTGCTGGCGGGAGCCGCCGAACCGGCCGAATCCGACGCGGCCATGGCCGAGCTGGTGCGCCGGCTGCGTCCCGGCATCGACTACAAGGTCGACGACGACGGGCGCAACGTCCACCTCACCGACACCGGGATCAACGTGGTGGAGAAGGCCCTGGGCGGGGTCGACCTGTTCTCCGCGGAGGACACGACGCTGCTCTCCCGGGTCAACCTGGCGCTCCACGCCCACGCCCTGCTCCACCGCGACGTGCACTACGTGGTGCGGGACGGCAAGGTGCGGCTCATCAACGAGTCGCGCGGCCGTATCGCGCTGCTCCAGCGCTGGCCCGACGGCCTGCAGGCCGCGGTGGAAGCCAAGGAGCACCTGACGCCCAGTGAGACCGGCGAGGTGCTGGACTCCATCACGGTACAGTCGCTGGTGCTGCGCTATCCGATCCGCTGCGGGATGACCGGTACCGCGATGGCCGTCGCCGAACAGCTCCGCGAGTTCTACGAACTCGAGGTCGCGGTCATCGCGCCCAACAAGCCCAACATCCGCATCGATGAGGAGGACCGGCTCTACGCCACGGCCGAGGAGAAGGAAGAGGCCGTGGTGGAGAAGGTCAAGGAAGTGCACGCCACGGGTCGGCCGATCCTCATCGGCACGCAGGACGTTGCGGAGTCCGAGCGGCTCGCGAAGCGCCTCCGGCGGGCCGGGCTCGAGTGCGTCGTCCTCAACGCGAAGAACGACGCCGAAGAGGCCGCGGTGATCGCGGAGGCCGGAACCTACGGCCGGATCACCGTGTCCACCCAGATGGCGGGCCGGGGCACCGACATCCGCCTGGGCGGCAGCGACATGCGGGACCGGGACCGGGTGGTGAAGACCGGCGGCCTCTATGTCATCGGCTACGGCCGCTACCCCAGCAGCCGGCTCGACGACCAGTTGCGCGGCCGTGCCGGACGCCAAGGGGACCCCGGCGGCTCGGTGTTCTACGTCAGCGTGGAAGACGACCTGATCACCACCAACCTTCCCGAGGCGAAGGGCTACCGGGTCTCCTCGGCTGACGGGGAGATCACCGACCCGGCCTGGAAGGAGATGGTCAACCACGCGCAGCGCATCGCGGAAGGGCAGCTGCTGGAACTCCACCGCAACACCTGGCGGTACAACCAGATCATCGACGTCCAGCGTTCGGTGGTGCTCGAGCAGCGCCGGGCGGTGCTCCACGAGGACCTGGGCAGCCGCCAGCTCGCCGTGGACTGCCCCGAAACCTACCAGCGGCTGGTGGAAGAGGTAGGCGAGGAGGAGGTCGCCCGGGCGGCGCGCCTCGTCACCCTCTACCACCTGGACCGGGGGTGGGCTGACCACAACGCCTTCCTCGCCGACCTGCGTGAGGGCATCCACCTGCGCTTCCTGGGCCGCCGCGACCCGTTGGACGAGTTCAACCGCGACGCGGTCCCCGCGTTCAAGGGCTTCCTGGACGAGGCCCGGGCCCGTGCCGCGGAGATGTTCGAGAAGTTGGAGGTGGTGGACGGTCGGCTCGACGTGGCCGCAGCCGGGGTCAAACGGCCTTCCACCACGTGGACCTACATGGTGCAAGACCAGCCGTTCAGCACGGATTTGGAGAACATTGTCGGCCGGGTGAAGAACCTCATGGGCCGAGACTGACCGACTGGAGCATTCCAGTATCCCCTCCGTGGGCCCGGTGATCTCCCTCACCGGGCCCACCTATTTTTCCGGAATGACGGTTAAAGGGCTTTACGCCTCATGTGGGAACTCTGAGAAGCGAGATAAGGTCACGGAGAATCCCCGCTCACAGCGTGAAAACCGTTGTCGCGTGTGCTATCCGAAAAAGTTTCGCATCAGAGAGGACGTACTACCGTGCCCCACGAAGTCGGCGCTCAAGAGAAGATCACCTACGGCCGCAACGACCGTTTCGCCGGAGGTCCTGTCGGGGGAGGCGCGTTCTGGATTGACGACGAGGGAAGACCCGTAGCCAAACTCGGCGGCCCAGCACAATGGGGAGGGCTCCTCGAAGTCCGGGTCGGAGAAACGTTCACCGTCGACGACCAGGTGTGGCGGGTCGACGAGATCGTCAACCCGGAAACCCCGGACGCCTACCTGCTCGCCACCCGTATCGGCTGACCCCTGCTTCCCCCGGGAGCAACGAGCCCGCACCGGGCACTAGGTTGCTCCGTATGGGAATTCGGCATATCGCACTGTTCCGCTGGAACGACACTGTCACCCCTGACCAGGTCGAGCAGGTCATAACGGCCCTGAGCAAGCTGCCCGCGGCGATCCCGGAGCTGAAAAACTACGCCTTCGGTGCAGACCTCGGGCTTGCAGCAGGGAACTACGACTTCGCAGTCGTCGCCGACCTCGACGGGGAAGACGGCTTCCGGGCCTACCAGGACCATCCTGACCACCGGGCGGCGCTGGCGATCATCGCTCCGATGCTGGCAGACCGCGTCGCGGTGCAGTTCGCCCTCTGACCCGGTTCAGCACGCGCGCTGCCTTACGGAAACGCGGCCCGCCCCGCGAAGCCCGCACGGGGCGGGCCTGCCGCGGCACAGCGATCCCACCCTCATGTGTCAAGAGTGATTCTCTGGTTACATAGGGTAGTGTTTCGTTGATCTGGCGAGACACATCGTCGGCGCAACCTCCCCGCACGGCAGGGCGGACGAGGGCCGGGTGCGCACGCCGAGCAGGGACCACCAGTCGGGACAGTGACATGGCGCGAACACACTCTTCGGTGACCGACTACCGCCGCAGCGCCGTCGGCCGACGACAACGCTGGTACGGGACGAAGAAGCACATCAAAAAAGTGCTGGGCTGGCGGCTGCCCCACGTGGCGATGCGTGCCGCCGTGCGGGTCCTCGCCCCGCAGATCCGCGCCACGGGACGGCTGCCCGCCCCCGCTGCCCTCCCCGAAGTCGTCGGCCGAGTAGACGGCGTCGAATACGTGATGCGGGACCCGGCCCGCTGCGTGATCGCCAAAGAACTGTACTGGGGTGGAGGCCGCCGCCCGCAGCCCGCAGACGACCTCGCGGTCCGCGTCTTCGCCGCCGCGGCCCGCCAGGCCACCACCCTGTTCGACATCGGGGCCTACACCGGCCTGTTCACCCTGGTCGGCACCGCGGTCAACCCGACGCTCCGGGCCCACGCCTTCGAAATCGTGCCCGACGTCTACCAGGCCCTCGTGGACAACTGCGTGCGCAACCGCGTCCTGCACCGCGTCACCCTCCACCACACCGGGGTCGGCGACCCGGCGGCCACCGTCATGATGCCCGCACGCACGGCAGACTCCGCCCTCCCCTGCTTCTACTCCAGCAGGCTCGGCTTCCCCGACGGGGTGCCGGTGGAGATCGTCGCCTTGGACACGTTCACCGACCAGATCCCGCCGAATAGCTCCGTGCTGCTCAAAGTCGACGTGGAAGGCACCGAAACCGCGGTCTTCGAACACGGCCAGAAATTCCTGGCCGCCCACCGCCCCGACATCCTGTGCGAAGTGCTGGCCGACGCCGACACAGAACGACTGGCGGACCTGCTCGACCCGCACGGCTACCGCTACCACCTGGTCGGGGAGCAGGCTCTTGCACCCGCGTCCCGGCTCGTCGCCCATCCGCGGTTCCGGGACTGGTTCTTCACCACCCGCAGCCCCGCGGAACTCGCCGCGCTCGGCATCCCCGTGGGCTAGCAGCGCCGGGACGGCCGTGCATGCCTCCGCGCAGCACAGACTGCGGGCCGCCCCGGTCCGGGACGGCCCGCAGTGGAGAGTGGCGACCACTCCGCGAGAGGAGAAGAACAGGTCAGCAGCTACCGCCGCACGAGCAAGGGCCCCCGTTTTGGCAGCCGCAGCCGCAATTGGGACCGCAACTGCAGCCTCCCCTGGCCTCGGTCCTGAGATCACCCATGGGATCCCTCCTCCGTTTGGCTCGGTGTCCCGGTATCGGGATGTCTTCCGGCAACCACTCTTCCCGGGAAGCCCTGCAGCTCAACCCGTGTGGCCAGTTTCGGCAAATCCCCGCCCAGCAGGTTTAAAAACCGGCAACCGGTGCCATTCCCCTGTTACGCGAAAAATCCCGAACCGACTATCGGGCGGCGCGAAATTCGGTACAGCCACACCTGGCCCGCAACCATGACCGGAACCAGCGGGCCCGCCGCCGCGACCAGCAGCAGCAAAGAGTTCCGCTCGACAGCGGGCGCGGGCAGTTCGGCTCCGACCGCGAGCACCACCGGCAGCACGGCCATGCCCAGCGCCGACAGCACGCGCGCCCACCCTCGACCCGCGTCCACCGCGGCTGCGGCAAGCACCACCTCGGCTCCGGCCACCACGACCGCCGGCGCCGCCCCCGCCGACACCCAGAGCACGCCGACCGCCACCGGAACCACCACCAGCCCGGCCCGCACGAGCACCCGGAAGGCCCGGGCCGCCCGCTCTCCCGGCTCAGCACCCCCGACACCTTCCGCGGCAGCGAGCCGCTCCGCCCCGAACGCGGCCCCCCGTACCGCAAACAAGAGCACGACCAGTGCCACGCACACGAGGGTGACCCCGGGCCGCAGCGTTCCCCCGCCCACCAGGGCAGCGACGACGAATCCCCACGCCACCGCGAGCAGCCAGCTGCCTGCCGCCACTGCTCCGTCCCACACGGCACGCCACCTCGCGGCGGGCAGCCGCCCGCGCAGCCACAGCCCCGCATCGCGTCCCAGCCACGCGGCGAGCAGGAGCACGAAGACCGGCCACTGCGCGGTCACCACCGCGGCCTCCCACACCGGGACCAGGCCCGCCACCACACCGATGGTGGCCACCAGCCACACTTCGCTCCCCAGAAAGTAGGGGGCGATCACGGCGATGAGACGGCGGCGCTCCGCCGGGGAACGCGCCGCATACGGCAGCAGCATGCCCAGCCCGATGTCGCTGCCCGCGAAGACGAAATAGCCTCCCAGCAGGACGAGCAGCAAGACGACAGCCACGGATTCCACAACGACTCCCTCACCTGGAAACGCCGACAGCTAGTAGGTTAGGTGTGGACGGGGACGGCGGGCGCGTCGTCCCCCGACGGGGCAGGGGCCAGCGGACCCCCGTGCGGGCCGCGGCGCGCATAGCGGACCAGCAGCCACCATGTGATCCCCGCCAGCACTGCGAACGCCCCGGTGAACACCACGAACGAGGCCACTGCGTGCGGTACTGACAGCGGAGTGATCGCCTCCGCGGTCGTCATGTGGTGCCGAACCGCCCACGGTTGGCGTCCCAGCTCCCGGTAGAGCCAGCCAGCGACCCCGGCGAGCAGCGCCAGCACCGGCATCACCGAGAGCAGCCAATGCAGCCAGCGCCAGCGGTCCAACCTGCGCACCAGCCAGGCCAGCAAGGCCACGGGGAGAACGAGGAAGAACACCGTCCAGCACAGGGTCATCACGCCGTTGCCTACCTCGGCAAGCACCATGGTGGACTCCGGCCGCGCCGCTTCGATCTCTGCGATCTCGGCTGAGCTGAGCGTCAGCCCGCTCGTCGGGGGCGCGCCCGCCAAGGAGTATTGGGCACCCCCGGCCGCCGGGGTCGGGAACAAGGCGAGCGACGCCACCACCACCCCGCGCCGCACCCCGCGGCGGAACATCCCGTCCGGATCGTTGCCGCGGCGCAGGTGGTAGGCGCTCACCCCGGCCATCACCAGGCCGCCCACCAGCAGCGCGCTCGTGGCCACGTGCGCGAAAGCCAGCAGCGCCGCCGGATTGGTGACCAGGGCCACAGGGTCGGTGAGCACGGCCACACCGTCGCGCAGCGCAAAACCCACCGGGTTCTTCAGGAAGCCGTTCGCGACCAGCACCCAGAACGCCGACAGGTAGGCGGTCAAAGTCACCACGCCGAAGCACGCCAAGTGCAGCCAGCGGTTCATGCGGTCCCAGCCGAAGATCCACAGCCCCAAGAACGTGGACTCGGTGAAGAACGCGGCGACCGTCTCCACCGCGAGCGGAGCGCTGAACACGTGGCCGAACACGTCGTTCAACCCGCTCCAGTTCAGCGCCAACTGCAGCTCCATCACCAGGCCGGACAGCACTCCCATGCCGTAGTTCACGACGTAGAGGCCGCCCCAGAACCGCACCGCGGCCAGCCGCGCCTCGTCCCGGCGCAGCAGCGCGCTGCCCTGGGCGACGAGGATGAGCGGCGCCATGCCCAAGGTGAAGGCCACGAACATGTAGTGGACACCTGAGGTCAGCGCGAACTGCAGCCGTGCCCACAGCAACGGATCAGTGAACATGGGAAGGCGAGCTCCTCGACCGGATCGTCCTCGGAACACTCTGATGCTCTCCGGTTGCCAGGGCACGCCACATCCCCCACAGGGAGGCAGTTGCGCTACGCCGTAGCGTGCGGATCAGCGCGGTCAGCCACCACCCCAGGACTACGGGGGTCGTCTGCGGGGAGTACAGGACAACCCTGAGCCGCCGTCGGGGGAAAACCCTTACCCGAAAAGCGGGGCCCTATCCGCCCGTCACTGCATCCACCCCGGAGCCACCAGGCCGGTCTCGTAGGCGACCACCACCAGTTGGGCCCGGTCACGGACCCGCAGTTTGGCCATGGCCCGGCTGACATGGGTTTTCACCGTGGCTGGGCTCAGCACCAGGCGGGCAGCGATCTCCTCGTTGGACAGCCCTTCCCCCACCAGGGCCACCACTTCGCGTTCCCGGTCGGTCAGGTCGCGCAGCCGCCGGTCCGGGGCGGGGCGGCGCGGCCGTCCCGCGTACTCGGCGATGACGCGGCGGGTGACGCTCGGAGACAGCAGCGCCTCGCCCCGGGCCACGACCCGCACCCCGTTGATCAAGTCCTCCGGCTCGGTGTCTTTGACAAGGAATCCGCTCGCCCCCAGGCGGAGCGCCTCAAAGATGTACTCGTCGAGGTCGAACGTGGTGAGGATGACCACCCGGGTCGACGACAGCCGGGGGTCGGCGAGGATGCGTTCCGCGGCAGCCAACCCGTCCAGCTCCGGCATGCGGATGTCCAGCAGGGCGATATCGGGGCGCTCCGCCACGGCCAACCGGACTGCTTCGGCCCCCGTCGCAGCCTCAGCTACCACGCTGATGTCCGGGGCACTGTCGAGCAGGGCCCGGAACCCTGCCCGCACGAGCGCCTGGTCGTCGGCGAGGAGTACGCGGATCACAGATCCTCCCAAGAAGTCGCACCTGAACGGGACGGCCGGTCAGCCGGGCAGCCACGCCTCCACCGTGAACCCGCCCTCCGGATCGGGCCCTGCCCGTAGTTCGCCGCCCAGCGCGGCAGCGCGGTCCCGCATGCCGGCAATTCCGTGCCCGGCTGCCCAATCCGCAGCGGCGCCCTGGCCGTCGTCCGACACCCGGAGGGACACCCCGTCGGGGGTGTATCTGACAGACACGGTGACCGTATCCGCCTGCGCGTGCCGTACCACGTTCGTCAGCGACTCCTGCACGATCCGGTAAGCGGCCGAGTCCACGGCGGCCGACAGGGGACGGGGGCGTCCGGCGACGTCGACGTGCACGTCGACCCCCGAGGACCGCACCCCGGCGACCAGTTCGTCCAAGCGGTCCAGCCCGGGGGCGGGAGAGCGGGGCGCTGTCTCGTCGACCGCGCGGAGCACCCCGAGGATCGCCCGCAGCTCCTGCAGGGTCTCCCGACTGGCCTGCTTGATCGCGGCAAGCGCCTCGGCGGCCCGCTCCGGTTGGGTGTCGATGAGGTAGAGGGCACTCCCCGCCTGCACGTTAATCAACGAAATATTGTGGGCGATCACATCGTGCACTTCGCGAGCGAACTTCAACCGCTCCTCGGAGATCCGGCGGCGAGTCTCCTCCTCCCGGGTGCGTTCCGCCTCCGCGGAATGCTTGCGCGCCATGTCCAGGTACGCGCGATGCTTGCGTACCACCTCTCCGCTGATGAACACCACGAGCACCCAGGCGAGCATGCCCAGCGCATACACCGTGCGTGGTGCCCCGAAGTACAGCGTCTCCGCGACGTGGACGACAAGGTACTGGGAGAACCCGAGCAGCCAGCCGGTCAGCCGGAACCCGCGGGCGACCAGGGTGAACAGTGCTACCGCACCCGCCAGGATGACGAAGTTGTCGGGATAGCCCAGCGGATAGTATGCGGTGGTGGCCAGCACGGTCACCACGGCCACGGGAATGGGGAACGCGCTCAGCCACAGCAGCGGCACCACCGCCACCACCAGCAGCGCCAGCCCCCACGGCAGCAGCACCTGCAGGGAGGCGAGGCCGCCAGGGGAGTCCACTGCGGGAAGCACCGTGGACACCGCGGTGATCCCCGCCACGGCCAAGGTAATTCCCGCGTCGAGGAAAGTGATCCGCCACAGCCGTTCTCTCACAGGTCGACCGTACGGCGCAACGACGTCCAGCTCCATAAGCCGCAGGGAGGATCTCTTCGGTCGCGCCTCCACCGTACGGAGCAGGCGAGGGCCCTGGTCACCGGCGGGGCGGGCGGACGTATTCCAGCAGGATCGCCCCGAACAGTAGGACCGCTCCCACCGTTCCCGTCGGGGTGAGCACCTCCCCGAGGAGGAGCAGCGACAGCACGGTCGCAGTCAACGGTTCCAAGATCACGGCGAGGGCCGCGACCGGAGCCGGGGTGGTGCGCATCCCCCCGAAATAGGCCAGGTAGGCCAAGGCTGTGGGCGCCAGACCCAGGTACAGCAGCACCCCCACCGCGGGAAGCGTCGGCGTGAACGTCATCCCCGTGGCCGCGGCGAGTGGCACGAGCAGGGTGCCGCCGAGCAGGCACCCCAAAGCGGTCACCCGCAGCGGGTCCAGGCCCGGAACGGGACGGCGGTTGACCAGCGTCAGCGCAGCGAACGCCGCGCCCGCCCCCAGGGCACAGCCCACGCCGAGCGCCACCCGCCCCGGCGGCACGTCCCCGCCCGGGTCGCCGCTGAGCAGCACCAGGCCCAGCACCCCGCAGCAGACCGCGGCCAGCAGCGTAGGCCGGGGCAGCCGCCGCTCCAGCACCGCCGCGGCGCATGTGACGAACACGGGAACACTGCCGATCGCGATCAGGGTGGCGAGGCTCACCGACGAGACCGCGATCGCCGCAAAATAGCAGGCTTGGAACGCGGCCAGCAGCACCCCCGCCGCTGCGACCCGCCGCAGGACCGCCGGACTGCGGGGCAGCCCGCGCAGCTGCCCGCTGACCCCCAGCGCCACGATCGCCAGTACCCCGCCTGCGAGCAGCCGGTAGCAGGCGGTGGCGATGGGGTGGATTCCTGTCAACTGCTGCAGGAAAGCGCCGGCGAACCCTCCGGTTCCCCACAGCACTCCCGCCAGGGCGAGCAGCAGCGGCCCCCGCCAGCGGGGCAGGGCAGACGGAGGGGAAGAACGGGGCAGAGACACGGTGGAACTCCACACACGGGCAGGGGGCACGCCAGGGGAGCGGAGAACAGGCGTCCGCTGTCCCCTGTATGGGAGGAATCTAGCCCAGCGGCACGGCGGGGCAGCCGCCGCGGGCTGTCAGCGGCCAGCGATACCGTACAGAAGCAGCAGAGACCCGTAGACCGTGGACAAGACCACAAGGAAATACCAGACCCCATGCACTTTCCCCACCCCGGACGCTACTCCACCCCCCAGGACAACCTGCACGAAGAGCTGCTGCGCGTCCCCTTCGACGTGGCGGCCCCGTGGCTGCGCGTCCTGATGATCGGGGACCCTGCCGCGGCAGGTCCCTACGACAAGCTCGCCTACTCCATCAACCCTGAGCTGACGGCGCTCCTGGTGTACCGGACCGACCCCGGCAACTACAGCGGCGTAGTCCTCGACAAACGCCACACCCAGGCCTGGGGGCGCACCAAACAGGACCTGTGGTTCACCGCCTTGGGCAACATGGCCTACGACCAGTACCAGGAGTACACGGTGTCGTCCGGGGGCGACACCGACGTGCACGTGGTGCAGGGGATCGGCTGGGCCGGGTCCGCCCACGTGATGCGGCTCTCCGACGTCATGCAGCAGCCCGCCCCCTACGGCGCCCTGGTGATGCTCCCCGACACCAACGTCCTGGCCTATACGGTGCTGCGGAGCCGCCGCTCCCTCCCGGCGATCTCCACCCTCTACTCCGTGTTCCAGCAGCTCAACGAAGGGAACGCGGTCACCGACCAGATGCTGTGGTGGCGGGACGGCCGCCTCCAGGGCATGGCCACCCGGCCTGCCGGCAACGGCGGAGTTCAGGTCAGGCACTCCCCGGAGTTCGACGCGGTGATCGACCGGGAACTTCCCGCCTGACACCGCGGGACGGGTTAAAACAGGCTCTCCGGCGGTGCGGGAGAGTCCTGCGCTTCGGCGTCGTGCACCACGGCCGCACCCGCAGCCCACCGGCGGAGCTCGTCCCCGGCCAGGACCCGCGCCATCGCCGGATCCCGGTGGGCCCGCCTGGCCAGCTCGTCCACGGGCAGTGCCTCGTGCCCAGCCACCAGCACCAGGTTCCCGAACCGCCGCCCGCGCAGCACTCCCGGCTCCGCGACCAGCGCCACATGCTGGAAGACCTGGGCCACCGTCGCAACCTGGGAGCGGGTGTAGCGCAGCCCGCGGCCGTCGCTCACATTCACCGCGTACATGCCGCTGAGCCGCACCACCCGGGCCGCCTCCGCGGCGAACTCCACGGACGTGAGATGGGCAGGCGTGCGCGCCCCCACGAAAACGTCGCAGATGACGAGGTCGGCACTGGCTGCGCGGCGCGCCGCCAGCCAGGCCCGGGCATCCCCGGTAGCGACCCGCAGATCCGCCCGACGGTCCCAGGGGAGCTGCTGGCGGACCAGCGCCACCAGGTCCGGGTCGATGTCCACGGCCCGCTGCCGGGACCGGGGCCGGGTCGCCGCCACGTAGCGGGCCAGGGTGAGCGCCCCCGCCCCCAGGTGGTAGGCGTCGATCGGGGCGCGCTCCGGTGCGACCAGGTCCACGACGTGGCCGAGGCGGCGCACATATTCGAAGTCGAGATAGGTGGGGTCGGCGAGGTCCACGTGCGACTGCGGGATGCCGTCGACCAGCAGCATCCACGAGTCGGGACGGTCCGCGTCCCGCAGCAGCTCCATCCGCTCCCGTTTCGCCGTCGTCGCCCCGCGCCTGCCCATCCGTCCTCGTCTCCTCACGTCACGGTCGTGCCGGTCCTACGGTAGGCGCCCGGAGCCGGGACGGCACACCGCGCCTGGGGTGGAAACCGGGAAGCAGCGCTGTGCAGGAGTCCACGGCGCCCGCCCAATACCGCTAGCCTGGAAACCCCTTCCGGGCGAGGCCACCGACCCGCCCAGTCCAGTGTCCAAAAGTCCCAGCGGAATACCTCCGCGCTCTCACCGAGGAGTGGTGGTCGTGCTACTGCGGATGTCGAACCTGTTCCTGCGCACCCTGCGTGAGGACCCGGCGGACGCCGAGGTACCGAGTCACAAGCTTCTGGTGCGCGGCGGGTTCGTACGCCGTACCGCGCCCGGCGTCTACTCCTGGTTGCCCCTCGGCAAGATCGTGTTAGAGAACGTCGCCGCGGTGGTCCGCGAGGAGATGAACCGCATCGGCGCGCAGGAAGTGCTGCTGCCCGCGCTGCTGCCCCGCGAATACTACGAGGCCACCGGGCGGTGGACCGAGTACGGCGACACCCTGTTCCGACTCAAGGACCGCAAGGGCGCCGACTATCTGCTGGGCCCCACCCACGAAGAACTGTTCACCCTGCTCGTCAAGGGCGAGTACACCTCGTACAAGGACTACCCGGTCATCCTCTACCAGATCCAGGAGAAGTTCCGCGACGAGGCGCGGCCGCGCGCCGGGATCCTGCGGGGCCGGGAGTTCCACATGAAGGACTCCTACTCCTTCGACCTCGACGACGAAGGGCTGCAGCGCTCCTATGAGGCGCACCGCCAGGCCTACATCCGCATCTTCGACCGGCTCGGCCTGGAGTACGTGATCGTCAAGGCCACGTCCGGCGCGATGGGCGGCTCCGCTTCCGAAGAGTTCCTGGCGATCGCCCCCACCGGGGAAGACACGTTCGTGCGCAGCACCGGCTCCGACTACGCCGCCAACGTGGAAGCCGTGGTCACCCCGGCGCCGCCCGAGCAGCCCATCGACGGCCTGCCGGAGGCGCGGGTGCACCACACCCCGAACACCCCCACCATCGAGTCCTTGGTGGAGTTCCTCAACAACGCAGGCCTGGGCCGTACGTTCACCGCCGCCGACACCCTCAAGAACGTCATGGTCAAGACGCGGGCCCCGGGTGAAAAGGAGTGGGAGCTCCTCGGGATCGGCGTTCCCGGCGACCGCGAAGTGGACATGAAGCGCCTGGAAGCCTCGCTGGCCCCGGCGGAAGTGGCCCTGCTGGACGAGGAGGACTTCGCCAAGCACCCCTTCCTGGTGCGGGGCTACATCGGCCCGGGCGCGCTGCAGGCCAACAAGGTCCGCTACCTGGTCGACCCCCGCGTCGTGACTGGCACCGCCTGGGTCACCGGTGCGGACAAGGCCGACCACCACGTGGTGGACCTCGTCTGCGGTCGTGACTTCACCCCCGACGGCACAATCGAGGCCGCGGAGGTCCGCGACGGAGACCCCGCCCCCGACGGCAAGGGCACCCTCTACACGGCGCGCGGTATCGAGATCGGGCACGTCTTCCAGCTCGGCCGCAAGTACACGGACGCGTTCTCCCTGGACGCGCTCGGCCCCGACGGCAAGCCGGTGCGCATCACCATGGGCTCCTACGGCATCGGGGTGTCCCGCGTGGTCGCCGCGATCGTCGAGCAGTCGCACGACGAGCGGGGCATCATCTGGCCGCGGGAAGTCGCCCCCGCGGACGTGCACGTGGTCGGCACCGGCAAGGGCGACCAGGTCGAGGTGGCGCTGCGGATCAGCCAGGAGCTGGTGGACCGCGGGGTGCGGGTGCTCGTGGACGACCGCAAAGGGGTCTCCCCGGGCGTGAAGTTCACCGACGCGGAACTGCTCGGCGTGCCCACCGTGCTCATCGTGGGCCGTGGCCTGGCCAACGGGGTCGTGGAGTTGCGCGACCGTGCCAGCGGGGACCGCAGCGAAGTCTCCGTGGACACCGTGGTCGACACGATCGTCAACCTGGTGCGGGGCTAGTGCCACCCGGTAGGGGCGTTCCGTACGGAACGCCCCTACCGGTTTCGGTGCTAGAGCTCTCCGCCAGGGAAGCCGGGGAACGCGCTCAACTGGCCGCCCAGCGCCAGCATCCGCAGGGTGGCCTCGCCCAGGGCACGGCCCGCCAGGTCGCGCAGCCCCGCATCGGGGACGGCAGCCAACTCCAGGTAGGCCTGCGCGGTAGTCTCCTCAAGCCCTGCGGCGAAGCTCCGCAGCTCTTCAGGCCCGGTGTGCTCCGGCAGCTGGTAGGCGTCCTCCCCGCCCGGCGGCACCGCGTCCCGGGCCACGAGCGCGCTGTGCAGCGTGTCCCGCCACGCGCGGTGCTTTTCCAGATGGGACAGGCACAGGCTGCGCAGGTCCGCGTCAGTGTGGGCAGCGGCGAAACTGTACCCGTACACGGCCGCATGCTCGGCCAGCAGCGCGTCCCGCAGCGCGGCGGTTGCGGCTCCTGCCTCCCCGCTGGGGGTGGGGTCAAGAGTCCCGGTCAACTATGCCTCCGAAAGTAGGTGGACGTGTCCCGCCTCACAGGCGCCGACACTGGCGAGGAGCTGGGCCAGCGCCGGGTCGGTGACCTCGCTGAGCTGGCGGAGCCGGTTGGCGACGGCCCCTTCCTCCGCCATCCGGAGCCCTGCCCGGTCGGTGGCCGCGGGGGGAGGCGTCTCAGGGAGGGCGGAGACCTCCGGTTCTGGGCCGTCCCGTTCCGGAAGCCGGTCCCGCAGCACCGCCAGGTGGCGTTCGTGGTGGCCGCGCAGCTCCTCGTAGAGCCCGGGGTCGTCGGCGGTGCCGCTGTTGAGCGTCGCCGTGTAGCGCGCCACCAGCCGCTCCTTTTCCGCGATGACCGAGCGCAGCAGATACTCGTCGGGGGTGACTTCGCTGGGGTACCAGTCGGACCCCCGGCAGCCGCTCAGCCCCATCACGGCCGCAGCCAGCGCGCCGCCCGCCAAGACCGCGCGGCGGGAGGGAGCGTGGTGGCGCAACGGTACCTCCTGAAAACGTGACGGAAGGGGAACCGAACGCGCCCTATCTTCGCACGCCGCAGCCGGTCTGCAGAGCCTGGTGCTGCCCGCGTTGACGGGCGGGGAGTAGCGTGCTGCTGGCGCACGCAATGGTCAAACGATGCCGGAGAGGCACAGACTGCGGATACCCTTGAACCTGAAATGGTCGCCGTAAAGGCGATCAGTAACCGAGTGGACAACTGGACCGCCCCGCGACCGTCGGACCGGGACGGGAATCGCCGAGGAGGATCATGATGGGCGCGCAGGCCCGCCGCGAGCGTCTCGCGCAGCTAGTGGCCCCCATTCTGGCCGAGGCGGGACTCGACTTGGAGGGACTGGACATCACCCCGGTGGGGAAGCGCCGTCTGGTCCGGGTGGTGGTGGACTCCGATGACGGTGTCGACCTGGAGCGGATCGGCGAGGTCAGCCAGAAGATTTCCACCGCGCTTGACGAGGTCGACGTCATGGGGCAGTCTCCGTACGTACTGGAGGTGACCTCGCCTGGCGTGGACCGGCCACTCACCGAGCCACGGCACTGGAGGCGCGCCCGGGGACGCCTGGTGCACGCGCCGCTGGTCGCCGGCGGCCAGGTGAAGGGGCGTGTCATTGACGCTGACGAGACGGGCGTCACCTTTGATGTTGACGGTCAAAGCCAGGTGTACGCCTTCTCCGACCTGGGACGAGGCAAGGTCCAGGTGGAATTCCGCCACGACGACGCGGCGGATTAGAGGGGGAGCCCCGTGGATATCGACATGAGTGTCCTGCGCAGTCTGGAACGCGAGAAGGACATCTCGGTGGACCTCGTCGTCAAAGCCATCGAGGACGCGCTCCTGATTGCGTACCGCCGCCAGGAGGGGCCCGACACCAACGCCAGGGTGGAATTGGACCGCGCTACGGGACACGTCACGGTGTGGGCCGAAGAGCGCGACGAAGAGGGGCGGCTGATCCGGGAATACGACGCCACCCCCTCCGGGTTCGGGCGGATCGCCGCGTCCACGGCGAAGCAGGTCATCCTGCAGCGGCTGCGGGACGCCGAGGACGAGATCACCCTGGGCGAGTTCGCCGGGCGGGAGTCCCAGATCGTCTCCGGTGTCGTCCAGCAGGGCAAGGACCCGCGCAACGTGCTGGTCGACCTGGGACGGGTCGAGGCGATCCTGCCGCCGCAAGAGCAGGTACCCACCGAGACCTACACCCACGGTGAGCGGCTGCGGGCCTATGTCGTGCAGGTCCGCCGGGGGCACCGCGGCCCTTCGATCACCCTGTCGCGCACCCATCCCAACTTGGTGCGCAAGCTCTTCGAGCTCGAGGTTCCCGAGATCGCCGACGGCACGGTCGAGATCGCAGCGATCGCGCGGGAAGCGGGCCACCGCACCAAGATGGCGGTCAAGTCCAACAAGCCCGGCGTCAACGCGAAGGGCGCGTGCATCGGACCGCTTGGCAGCCGTGTCCGCAATGTGATGAACGAGCTGCGCGGGGAGAAGATCGACATTGTCGACTACTCGGACGACCCGGCGCAGTTCGTCGCGAACGCCCTGTCGCCGGCCCAGGTGACGCACGTGGAAGTGCTTGACGCTGCGGCGCGGGTGGCGCGGGTCATCGTGCCCGACTACCAGCAGTCGCTGGCGATCGGCAAAGAGGGGCAGAACGCGCGGCTGGCTGCCCGCCTGACCGGGTGGCGCATCGACATCCGCTCGGACACGGAGATGGCCGAACAGCACGGCGAGGAATAGCACGAGCGGAAGAACGGTTCGCATAGGTCGATGAGCCCACGGGGTAGAATGGGTGACAACTCAGCGGCTCCCGTGCGCACGTGCGTGGGCTGCAAGTCAAAAGCAGCCCAGTCAGACCTCATTAGGCTGGCGCTGGACGGAGATGCGGTCGTTTGCGACCACGCCCGGCGGCTGCCGGGGCGGGGAGCCTATCTCCACCCCGACCGACGGTGTTGGGAGGCCGCGCAGCGGCGCCAGGTCTGGCCGCGGGTGTTCCGCGTCAAGCGGGCCCTCGATATCTCACCCGCTGCCGAGTGGTTTGCCGCGGTCTGATTTCGAGTTGGCCGAGGTTCTGGATTAGGGTTGGAATGATCACGCCGCCCGCTCGGTTGTACTAACCGGGTACGCGGCGGGTCTTGTCATGCCGGAAGATCCGGCGTCACCCACCCATTGTTGTGTAGCAAACGAGTCGGAAGCGGGTCGAGATTGCGATGAGCGCTCGATGAGTACGCAGCGATGAGTACGTCAAGCTAGCGACGGTCCGGCACAGGCTCATGTCCCGGACCGAGATAAAGGAGAGCAGTGGCGAAGGTCCGGGTATACGAGCTCGCTAAAGAGTTTGGTGTGGAGAGCAAGGCTGTCCTGGCCAAACTCCAGGAGATGGGCGAATTCGTACGTTCGGCGTCCTCGACGGTAGAGGCGCCTGTGGTACGTCGACTCAAGGAAGCTTTCAGCCAGAGCAGCGAGAGCACTGAGGGCGCGAAGGGCGGACAGGAGAAGAAGCCCAGCCCCAAACCGCAGCCCAGCCCGCAGCAGCAGACTAAGGCCTCGGCCCCGTCGGCCGGTGGTGAGACGCCACGTCCGGCGGTGCCTAAGCCCGGCCCCGGCCTCAAGCCGGGACCGCGTCCGGTGCCCAAGCCGGGACCGCGCCCCGGTCCCCGGCCTGAGGGCGGTGCGGGCAAGGCCGGCCAGCAGCCTTCCGGTGCCCAAGGTCCCGCACGTCCTGAATCTGGGAAGACGCCGCGTCCGGTGCCCAAGCCGGGACCGCGTCCGGGCAACAACCCCTTCAGTTCGACCGCCAGCGGTATGGGCACGCGGCCTACGCCGCGTCCGCCGGCGTCCGGCGGTACGGGTGCGCCTCGTCCGGGGCCGCGTCCGCACCCCGGCATGATGCCGCCCCGCCCCGGTGCGAGTGCAGGCGGACCGCCGCGTCCCCAGGCACCGCGCCCCCAGGCACCGCGTCCTGGTCCTGGCACGGCTGGCGGACGTCCCGGCTCGAGTGCGGGCGGGCCGCCGCGCCCTGTCCCGCGTCCCGGTCCGCGGCCCAGCCCGATGAACATGCCTGCGTCGCGGCCCACCCCGCCTGGTGGGGCCCGTCCGAGCACGTCGAGCCGTAGCGGCGGCGGTCGCGGCCGCGGTGGTGGCGGCGGCGCTGGACCGCGCGGTGGCGGAGCGGGCGGCGGCGCGCCGCGCACCGGTTTCGGCGGCCGCCCCGGTGGTGGTCGCGGTCGCGGCGGAACCGCTGGAGCGTTCGGCCGTCCCGGTGGCCGTCCGAGCCGTTCCCGCAAGTCGAAGAAGCAGCGGCGTCAAGAACTCAAGGACATGCAGGCGCCGTCGTTCGGCGGTGTCAAGATCCCCAGCGGTAACGGCAAGGTGATCCGGCTGTCCCGTGGGGCGTCGCTGGCCGACTTCGGTGAGCGCATCGACGTCAACCCGGCCTCGCTGGTGCAGGTCGTCATGACGCAACTGGGCGAGATGGTCACGGCCACCCAGTCGCTGCCGGACGAGACCCTGCAACTGCTGGGCGAGGAGCTCAACTACACGGTTGAGGTCGTCAGCCCCGAGGACGAGGACCGCGAGCTGCTGGAGTCGTTCTCCATCGAGTTCGGTGAGGACATCGGCAGCGAGGAGGACCTCAAGCCGCGTGCGCCCGTGGTGACCGTCATGGGTCACGTCGACCACGGTAAGACCCGGCTGCTTGACGCGATCCGCAACACCAACGTGGCCAGCGGTGAGGCCGGCGGCATCACCCAGCACATCGGCGCCTACCAGGTCACCACCACGGTGGACGGGGAAGAGCGCAAGATCACCTTCATTGACACCCCGGGTCACGAGGCGTTCACCGCGATGCGTGCCCGCGGTGCGCAGGCCACCGACATCGCGGTGCTGGTGGTCGCGGCCGACGACGGTGTCAAGCCGCAGACGGCGGAGGCGATCGACCACGCCAAGGCGGCCGACGTGCCGATCGTGGTGGCGGTCAACAAGATCGACCTGCCTACCGCTGACCCGCAGAAGGTGCGCGCCCAGCTCACCGAGTACGGCCTGGTGGCTGAGGAGTACGGCGGTAACGTCCAGTTCGTGGACATCTCCGCGAAGGAGAACCTCAACATCGACCAGCTCCTCGAGGCCATCATCCTGACGGCGGACGCCGAGCTGGACCTGAAGGCCAACCCGGACATGCCGGCCCAGGGCCTGGCGATCGAGGCCTACCTGGACCGCGGTCGGGGCTCCATGGCCACCGTGCTGGTCCAGCGCGGCACGCTGCGCGTCGGCGACTCGATCGTCTGCGGTGACGCCTACGGCCGGGTCCGCGCGATGCTTGACGAGAACGGCAACCGGGTCAAGGAAGCCGAGCCGTCCCGTCCGGTCCAGGTGCTGGGTCTCACCAACGTGCCCAGCGCGGGCGACAGCTTCCTGGTGGTCAAGGACGACCGGGTGGCGCGCCAGATCGCGCAGCAGCGCGAGGCCCGCGAGCGGTTCGCCCAGCAGGCCAAGGCCAGCCGCCGGGTCACCCTCGACAACTGGCAGAAGACCCTGGAGGAGGGCCAGCGCGAAGAGCTGCTCCTCATCATCAAGGGCGACATGTCTGGTTCTGTCGAGGCGCTTGAGGAGTCCCTCCTCAAGATCGACCCGGGCACCGATGAGGTCGCGATTCGGGTGATCGGCCGCGGTGTCGGTGCGATCACGCAGAACGACATCAACCTGGCTGCCTCGTCCGGCGCGGTCATCATCGGCTTCAACGTCCGGCCCGAGGGCAAGAACAGCGAGCTGGCCGAGCGCATGGGCGTGGACATCCGCTACTACTCGGTCATCTACCAGGCCATCGAAGAGGTCGAGGCTGCCCTCAAGGGCATGCTCAAGCCCGAGTACGAGGAAGTCCAGCTCGGTACCGCGGAGATCCGCGAGATCTTCAAGGTGCCGCGGGTCGGCAACGTCGCCGGTGCGGTGGTCCGCAGCGGTGTCATCAAGCGGAACGCCAAGGCCCGGCTTATCCGCGACGGGGTGGTCGTCTCCGACAACCTCACCGTCGAGTCGCTGCGCCGGTTCAAGGACGACGTCACCGAGGTCCGCGAGGGCTTCGAGTGCGGTATCGGAATCGGCTACAACGACATCCGCGTCGAGGACATCATCGAGACGTTCGAGATGCGGGAGAAGCCGCGCGACTGACCTTCCAGGGCTGCTTTCGGGCCCCGACGCCCTCCGTCGGGGCCCGAAGCCCGGTGGCCACGGTGGGTCGCACCGGGAAATCGGCACCCATAACTCCAAATCCTTCCCCGGGGTGAGTGCGTGTACGTCGGAGCCCTGACGCTGGACCTGCTGTTGGGCGACGTCCGTTCATTGAAGCAGAAGCGTTCCGTTATTCGACCCATCGTGGCCGAACTCCAGCGCAAATACAGCGTCTCGGTTGCGGAGACCGGCAACCACGACCTGTACCGGCGGTGCGAGATCGGAATCGCGGTGGTCGCGTCCACGGCAGCGCACTGCACCGCGTTGATGAACTCCTGTGAACGCCTAGTCGCCGACCGCCCCGAAGTCGAGCTGCTGTCTGCCCGGCAGCGGCTCTTCAACGATGAGGAATAGACCGATGGTTGACGCCGCACGTGCGAGCAAACTCGCCGACCGCATCCAGCGGATCGTGGCCGAGATGCTGGAACGCCGGATCAAGGATCCGCGCCTGGGTTTTGTGACCGTCACCGATGCGCGGCTCACCAATGACCTGCGTGACGCCACCGTCTACTACACGGTGTTCGGCAGTGATGCGGAGAAAGCCGCGACGGCGGCTGCGTTGGAGAGCGCGAAAGGCTTGATCCGCTCCGAGGTCGGCCGCCGCACCGGGCTCCGGCACACTCCCACCATCACGTTCGTCATCGACGAGGTTCCCGACAACGCCCGGCACATCGAAGAGCTGCTCGCCAAAGCCAAGCAGGCCGACGCGGAGGTGGCTCGGGCCGCGGCCAACGCCCGTCCGGCCGGGGACCCCGACCCTTACCGGGAGCCGCGTCCGGCCGATGACGACGACGAGGACGACGAGGACGAGTGATTCATGGCCGACGGCGTTGTCATCGTCGACAAGCCCGCAGGCTGGACTTCCCACGACGTGGTGGCCCGGGTGCGGCGCCTTGCCGGCACTCGTCGGGTCGGCCACGCCGGCACCCTTGACCCGATGGCGACGGGGGTGCTGGTCGTCGGAGTCGGCAAAGCGACCCGGCTGCTGGGGTATCTCGCGTTGACGGAGAAGGTCTACGAGGCGACAATCCGCCTCGGCCAGTCCACCACCACCGACGACGCGGAGGGAGAGCTGCTGGAGCGCCGCCCCGCCGACCACATCGACGAGGCCGCGGTCCACGCGGGGACCCGCGCGCTCACCGGCGTGATCCACCAGGTTCCGCCGCAGGTCAGTGCGGTCAAAGTGCGGGGGCAGCGCGCCTACCGCCGTGCCCGGGCAGGCGAGACGGTGGAACTGAAAGCGCGCGAGGTGACCGTGCACGAGTTCACCGTCACCGGGTTCCGCCGCGTCGACAGCCCGGACGGCGCCTTCGTCGACGTTGACGCTCGCGTGACCTGCTCCAGCGGCACCTACATCCGTTCCCTGGCGCGTGACCTGGGGGCGGACCTCGGCGTGGGCGGGCACCTGACCGCGCTGCGCCGCACCCGGGTAGGGCCCTACACCGTGGAGCAGGCCGCCACCCTGGACGAGCTGGCCGCCGAGTTCACCGTGATGCCGCTGGCGGAAGCGGTGGCTGCGGCGTTCCCGGTCCGTCGGCTCAGCGCGGGCGAAGCCCGCCGTGTGGTCCACGGCCACCGGATCTCCCCGAGCGGGCATTCCGGTCCGGTGGGGTTGTTCGCCCCCGACGGCCGGGTGCTGGCCCTGGCGGAGAACCGGTCGGGCAGCAGCCAGCCCGTGGTGGTCTTCGCGGGAAGCTGAGGCGGGCGGGCTCCGCGGTGTGCTGCAGAGGGCTGCGGACCGTCCTTCCCGGAAGCGGAACCGCGGCGAGTACCATGACGCGGGGCGGCCGCTCGGCTGCCGTCCCGTGCTGGTGAGCATGGCGGATGGGAGAACGGTGAGCGTGCGGCTTTGGCGCGGACTCGGCGAGGTACCCGCGGACTGGAAGCGTTCCGCGGTGATAGTCGGCACTTTCGACGGGGTCCACCGCGGCCACCAGAGGCTCCTCCACCAGGCACGGGAGCACGCTGACCGGCTTGGCCTGCCTCTCGTGGCCGTCACCTTCGACCCGCCCCTCGGTCTGGTGGCGGGCACGCTCGACCCCCCTGTGGTGCTCACCGGTGCGGAGTACCGGGCCGGACTGCTCGCCCAGCACGGGGTGGACGCGGTGTGCGTCCTCGAAGCCACCCCGGATCTTGCCGCCCTGCCCAGCCGGGACCTCGCCCACCGCATCCTGGTCGACGGGGTGCCTGCGGCGGTAGCGCTCCTTGCTGAGGAGGACGACGACGGCGTGGTTTTCGACCTCGCGGCCGTGCACGCCCTCGGCAAAGAGCACGACTTCTCCGTGGTGGGCCTGGCTGCGGGCAGCGGCCCCGAGGCGGTGACCGCAGCGCAGGTGCGTTCCCTGGTGCTGGCCGGGGATGTCGCCGGCGCGCACACGGCACTGGGCCGCCCGCACCGGGTCGAAGGGGTCGTGGTCCACGGCGCGGCGCGGGGACGGGAACTGCTGGGTTTTCCCACCGCGAACCTGGACTGCCCGCCGCGCAGCGCGGTGCCCGCCGACGGGGTGTATGCGGGCTGGCTGCTCCGGCTCGACACCCCGCCAGAAGGGACGGAGGCCCGTTGGCCGGCTGCGGTGTCCGTAGGCACCAATCCGACGTTCGACGGCCAGGTGCGCACGGTGGAGGCCTACGCGCTCGACCGGGACGACCTCGAACTCTACGGGCTGCCGATGGCGGTGGAGTTCACCCACCACATCCGACCCATGCTGCGTTTCGACAGCATCGACGAGCTGATCGAGGCGATGCAGCGCGACGTCGACCGGTGCCGGGAACTGCTGGCAGGCCGCTGACCGGGGCGGCTCTGGTCCTGGACGGTGCGCATCGGTAGTAAGCTTTGTTTTCTGGGAGCCGTTCGTGTCTGCTCTGCTGCGCTAGTGATTCCGCGACACGTCCGGCTGGGTATTCCCCTCCGACGACTGTGGGCGCGCACGGTTGTCGGCTTTCGACGGCCCGCTCGGGCCACTGTCTTCGAAAGAATCCCGCAGTACGGTTCGCGCGCCACGTATGGGAAAAGGAGCGTCGTGCCGATCGACACCGCTACCAAGCAGAAGATCATTGCCGAGTACGCCACGAAGGAAGGCGACACCGGTTCTCCCGAGGTGCAGGTCGCGCTGCTGACGCACCGCATCAACCAGCTCACGGAGCACCTCAAGGAGCACAAGCACGACCACCACAGCCGTCGTGGTCTGCTGCTGCTGGTCGGTCGTCGGCGCCGTCTTCTGCAGTACGTCGCGAAGAAGGACATCAACCGCTACCGTCGGCTGATCGAACGCCTCGGTCTGCGGCGCTAGCGGCGTGCTCGAAAAAGGGAGTGGCCTCCGCCGCTCCCTTTTTCTTAGTAGTGTGGACTCGTTACCGGCCGCCGAGACAGGGTAGATACTCTGCCGCGGTGTGTCGGATGACAACTGAACAGTCAGGCATTCCCGCGCTCCCACCCTCGGCCGTCTCTAGCCACGGTGGCATCTTCCGGTAGGCGAGGAGAACACCCTCGCCACGGTGTCGAGAAAGGCCGGTCTTCGGTAGTGGTTCTCCGACACGCCCGCACCAGGGGTCTCGGGGAACTTCGATCGATGGCCGGCCGTCGGGGCCATCGCGGTACGGCTGCGGCGGTCCGCCCGGCCTACCGCGGAGTCCTCACGACTCTCGAGACGGACACCTACGGGGCACGGACGCGGGATCTTCGTTATCCGTGTAGGAGGTCGCCCATGGAGGGCGTGTATTCTGCCGAGGCCGTCATCGACAACGGCCGTTTCGGCACCCGTACGATCCGCTTCGAGACCGGTCGCCTGGCCCGCCAGGCCACAGGGTCGGCTACGGCCTACCTTGACGACGAGACGATGGTCCTGTCGGCGACGACCGTGTCGAAGCGCCCCAAGGAGGCCCTGGACTTCTTCCCGCTCACGGTCGACGTTGAAGAACGCATGTATGCCGCGGGGCGCATCCCCGGCTCGTTCTTCCGCCGGGAGGGGCGTCCCTCGGAGGACGCGATCCTCACCTGCCGGCTCATCGACCGGCCGCTGCGTCCGTCCTTCCAGAAAGGGCTGCGCAACGAGATCCAAATCGTTGCGACCGTGCTGGCCCTGCACCCGGACCATCTCTACGACGTCATCGCGATCAACGCCGCGTCGATGTCCACCCAGCTTGCCGGACTGCCGTTCTCCGGCCCGATCGGCGGCGTGCGGGTGGCCCTGGTCGAAGGCCAGTGGGTGGCGTTTCCCACGCACTCGGAGCTGGCCAACGCCACGTTCGACATGGTCGTGGCCGGCCGGGTGCTGGACAACGGCGACGTCGCGATCATGATGGTGGAGGCCGAGTCCACCCCGCACACCCTGCGACTGGTGGCGGAGGGAGCGATCGGCCCCAACGAGCAGACCGTCGCGGAAGGCTTGGAAGCCGCCAAGCCGTTCATCAAGGTGCTGTGCCGCGCCCAGCAGACCGTGGCTGAGGCCGCGGGCAAGCCGCCCGGCGAGTACCCGATCTTCATCGACTACCAGGACGACGCGTACGCCGCCGTCGAGGAAGCGATCCATGACGAGCTCGCCGCGGCGCTCACGATCGCGGACAAGCAGGAGCGGGAAGCCGAACTCGACCGGGTCAAGGCGCTGGTCGCCGAGAAGCTCGCCGAGGACTTCGAAGGCCGCGAAAAGGAGCTGGCCGCAGCGTTCCGCGCGCTCACCCGGAAGCTGGTGCGGGAGCGGATCGTCAAGGACGGGGTCCGTATCGACGGCCGCGGTGTGAAGGACATCCGGTCTCTCACCGCCGAAGTCAACGTCATTCCGCGCGTGCACGGGTCGGCCTTGTTCGAGCGCGGGGAAACCCAGATCCTGGGGATCACCACGCTGAACATGCTCCGCATGGAGCAGACCATCGACACGCTCAACCCGGAGCGCACCAAGCGCTACATGCACAACTACAACTTCCCGCCGTACTCCACGGGGGAGACCGGGCGGGTCGGCGCGCCGAAGCGCCGCGAGATCGGGCACGGGGCGCTCGCCGAACGCGCTCTCGTCCCGGTGCTGCCGTCGCGGGAAGAGTTCCCCTACGCGATCCGGCAGGTGTCGGAGGCGATCGGCTCCAACGGCTCCACGTCGATGGGGTCGGTGTGCGCCTCCACCATGTCGCTGATGGCGGCGGGTGTGCCGCTCAAGGACATGGTGGCCGGTATCGCCATGGGCTTGATCTACGAGGACGGCAAGTACGTCACCCTTACCGACATCCTCGGTGCGGAAGACGCCTACGGTGACATGGACTTCAAGGTCGCGGGCACGCGCGACCTCATCACCGCGCTGCAGTTGGACACCAAGCTCGACGGGATCCCCGCCGAGGTGCTGGCGTCCGCGCTGCAGCAGGCCCGCGGGGCGCGGCTGGCCATCCTCGACGTCATGTCGGAGGCCATCAACCGGCCCGCTGAGATCAGTCCGCACGCGCCGCGTATCCTTACGGTCAAGGTGCCGATCGACAAGATCGGCGAGGTCATCGGCCCCAAGGGCAAGATGATCAACTCGATCCAGGACGAGACCGGCGCCGAAATCACCATCGAGGACGACGGCACCATCTACATCGGCGCCACCGACGGGCCGTCCGCGGAGGCCGCCCGCGACGCCATCAACAGCATCGCCAACCCGACCATGCCCGAGGTCGGGGAACGCTACCTCGGCACGGTCGTGAAGACCACCGCGTTCGGGGCCTTCGTGTCGCTGCTGCCCGGCAAGGACGGGCTGCTGCACATCTCGCAGATCCGCAAGATGCACGGCGGCCAGCGGATTGAGAACGTCGAAGATGTCATCGGCATCGGGGAGAAAATCCACGTCGAAGTCCGGGACATCGACGAACGGGGCAAGCTCTCCCTGGTGCCCGTCGAAGTCATCGAAGCTGAAGCTGTTGCCGCCCCCAACGGCGGGGAGAGCCCGAACGTGGCGAAGAAGACCGACGCCAGCGGCAACGGCGCCAAGCAGCCGCGCCGCCGTCGCCGCACCCGGTCGTCCAGCCGTTCCAGTGAGAACACCTGACCGGCTCTCCCACCCCGTCTGAGGGCTCCTCGGGAGGGGTGAGAAAACCGTCGGGCGGCCGTACCGTGAAGGGACGGCCGCCCTCCGTTATGTGCTGGGGGGAGGACCCGCAATCGTTTTCGCTTTCGCTGAAGAAGGACCCATGACGACAGTTCCGATCGCGGCCGAGCAGGAAGTCGGCACCACTGTCACCCTCCTCGAACCCGGGGACGGCACTGGCCTGGTGCGCCGTACCGTACTGCCGGGTGGTCTGCGGGTAGTGACCGAGACCATGCAGGGGGTGCGTTCCGTAGCTTTTGGGATTTCGGCGACCACCGGGTCCCGCGATGAGGACGCGGAGCACGCGGGGGCCGCGCACTTCCTGGAACACCTGCTGTTCAAGGGGACGGAACGGCGGAGCGCTCTGGACATCTCCGCGCTGCTCGACGGGGTGGGCGCCGACTACAACGCCTACACCACCAAGGAGCAGACCACGTACTATGCCAAGGTCCTCGACCGCGACCTGCCGTTGGCGATCGACGTCATCAGCGACATGGTCGCCAATTCGGTCCTCGACCCTGCCGAAGTGGAAACTGAGCGCGGGGTGATCCTCGAAGAGATCGCCATGTATGAGGACGAGCCTGCCGACGTGGTCGACGACGTGTTCGCCGCGCACTTTTTCAAAGGCTCGCCCCTGGGCCGCCCCATCCTGGGCACCAACGACACGATCCGCGCGTTGACCCGCGAGCGGATCCTCGAACAGTACCGGAGCGCCTACGTGCCCTCCGAGCTCATCGTCGCCGCCGCGGGCAACCTGGACCATGACACGGTGGTGCGCCAGGTCGCGGAAGCGTTCCGGGACAAGCTCGACGCGGCCGGGGACGCCCGCCCTGCTGCGCCGCGGATCGGCACCGAGCCTCCCGCCACCAATCCGGGAACGGTCCTCGTCAGCCGGGACAGTGAGCAGGCCCACCTGATCCTGGGGCGTGAAGGGGTCAAACGCACCGACCCGCGCTGGTATGCGCTGCGGGTGCTCAGCGCCATCCTCGGCGGGGGCATGTCGTCCCGCCTCTTCCAGGAGGTGCGGGAGAAACGCGGGCTGGCTTACGCCGTCCACGGCTACACGTGCAGCTATTCCGACACGGGACTGTTCCAGGTGTACGTGGGCTGCCTGCCCGACAAGATCGACGAAGTCCTCGACGTCTGCCGCACCGAACTGGAGCGGGCAGCGGCTCACGGGGTGGACGCTGCGGAACTGGCCCGAGCCAAGGGGCAGA
Organism: Thermobifida sp.; assembly: GCF_017577275.1. Classification (NCBI taxonomy): domain Bacteria; kingdom Bacillati; phylum Actinomycetota; class Actinomycetes; order Streptosporangiales; family Nocardiopsidaceae; genus Thermobifida; species Thermobifida sp. The sequence continues at coordinate 111,025 of NZ_PITY01000020.1, read as the reverse complement.
TCCGCGGCTCCTGGGTGCTGGGTACCGAGGGGACCAATGCGCGGATGAGCCGGCTGACCAGCCACGAACTCGGCTACCGCCGCCACCTGTCACTGAGCGAGGACCTCGCCCTCTTCGACGCGGTCACTTCTGAGGACGTCAGCGAGGTCGCCGCGGAGATCCTCACCCGCCCTGAAGCGCTGGCGGTGGTCGGCCCGTACGAGGAGGGGCGTTCGTTCGTCTGAGCTGTTGAACCAGCCCGGCGTGCTGCGGGGAGGGCCGGCCGGACGCGCCGGTCTCCCGCAGCCGCCGCGCCCTCGGGTGCCGCACGCTTTCCGGTACGGTGAGACCCGTGATTAAGGTAGGAGTGTTCGGCGCTCTCGGGCGCATGGGATCAGAAGTCGTCAAGGCCGTGGAAGCGGCCGACGACACCGAACTGGTAGCCGGAATCGACGTCGGGGACGACCGCGGCAAGGTGCTCGGCGCCGACGTGGTCGTCGATTTCACCCACCCCGATGCGGTGATGGACAACCTGCGCTGGCTCATCGAGCACGGGATCCACGCCGTGGTGGGCACCACCGGGTTCGACGACGCCAGACTCGCCGAAGTCCGCCGCATGCTGGACGCGAAGCCGGGCGTCAACGTGCTCATCGCCCCCAACTTCGGGATCGCCGCCGTACTCATGATGCACTTTGCGGCGAAGGCGGCCCCCTACTTCGAGTCGGCGGAGATCATCGAACTGCACCACCCGAACAAGGCTGACGCGCCCAGCGGAACCGCCTACCGCACCGCCGAACTGATCGGCGCGGCCCGCGCCCACGCTGGTTTGGGCGACGCCCCGGACGCCACCACGTCGGAGCTGCCTGGTGCGCGCGGCGCCCAGGTGGACGGGGTGCGGGTCCACGCGCTGCGGATCACCGGCATGATCGCCCACCAGGAGGTCGTGTTCGGCACCCACGGGGAGACGCTGCGGATCCGCCACGATTCGATGAACCGCGAATCGTTCATGCCGGGCGTGCTCTTGGGGGTCCGCAAGGTCGCGTCCCTGCCGGATCGGCTCACCGTGGGTTTGGAGTCCCTGCTCGGCCTGTAGGAAGGCAGCGGTCGCTGTCCCGCTGCGGCGTACGTGGCGGGAGCCCCGGGCCGAGGAACGCCGGAAGGCCGCGGACGCTGCCGGATGTGCAGCGGGGAGCCGCCCGCGGCCTGTCGGCCAGCCCGCGTCAGGGCCCCGGCCCGGTCCACCGGTCCAGGGCAGGCTGCCGCCGGGGAGGGCCGGGCCCAAGGCAACCGGAAGCCGCAGAAGCGCCGTACCCGCGGCACCGGCTGCGCTCCCGGCGGCCATGCCGGGGCACGCGTCAGGACGCGTCCTCCTCGGATTCCACCCAGCCGAAGGTGTGGCGTACCGCTTTCGTCCAGTTGCGGTATTCGCGGTCCCGCACCTGCGCGTCGATCTGCGGCGTCCACGTGGCGTCGTGCTGCCAGTTGGCGCGCAGACTGTCCAAGTCCGGCCAGTAGCCCACGGCGAGGCCCGCCGCGTAGGCAGCCCCGAGGCAGGTCGTCTCCGCCACTTTGGGCCGCACCACTTCCACGTCCAGCACGTCGGCGAGGATCTGGTTCAGTAGCCGGTTGGCGACCATGCCGCCGTCCACTTTCAGCGAGGCCAGCGGGATCCCTGAGTCGCTGTTCATCGCGTCCACCACTTCGCGGGTCTGCCACGCTGTCGCTTCCAGCACTGCGCGGGCCAGGTGCGCTTTGGTCACATAGGAGGTCAGGCCGGCGATGATGCCGCGGGCGTCGCTCCGCCAGTGCGGCGCGAACAGCCCGGAGAACGCGGGCACGATGTAGCAGCCGCCGTTGTCTGCGACCTGCGAAGCGAGTTCTTCGATCTCCGCGGCGTGCGTGATCATCCCCAGGTTGTCGCGGAGCCACTGCACGAGCGAGCCCGCCATCGCGATCGACCCTTCGAGCGCGTACACCGCGGGCTGGCCGCCGATCTGGTAGCCCACCGTGGTGAGCAGCCCGTTGGTGGAGACGACCGGCTCGGTACCCGTGTTGAGCACCAGGAACGCCCCCGTCCCGTAGGTGCCTTTCACATCGCCGGGGTCGAAGCAGGTCTGCCCGAACAAGGCGGCATGCTGGTCGCCCAGAGCTGCGGCCACGGGCACTCCCGCCAAGGGGCCGGTGGCTGTGCCGTACACCTCCGCACTGGATCGGATCTCCGGGAGCATCGCTGCGGGGATCCCCATCGCGTCCAGGGTTTCGGCATCCCAGTCCAGGGTGCGCAGGTTCATCAGCATGGTACGGCTGGCATTGGTGACGTCGGTGACGTGCCGCCCGGTGAGCTGCCACACCAGCCAGGTGTCCATGGTGCCGAACAGCACTTCGCCGCGCTGCGCCCGCTCCCGCAGCCCGGGGATTTCGTCGAGCAGCCAGCGCAGTTTCGGCCCGGAGAAGTAGGTGGCGAGCGGGAGTCCGCACCGCTGCCGGAACCGGTCCTGGCCTTCCGTCCCGCCCAGGACTCGCAGCAGGCGGTCGGTGCGGGTGTCCTGCCACACGATCGCGTGGTGGACGGGTTGACCGGTCTGCCGGTCCCACACCACGGTCGTCTCCCGCTGGTTGGTGATCCCGACCGCGGCCAACTGGTGGCGGCGCAGCCCGCCCGCGGCGAGCGCCTCCTCCACGACGGCGACGACGTTCGCCCAGATCTCTTCCGCGTCGTGCTCGACCCAGCCCGGGCGGGGGAAGATCTGGCGGTGCTCCCGCTGCCCGAGGGCGACCACGTCGCCGTGGCGGTTGAAGATGATGCAGCGACTCGACGTGGTGCCCTGGTCAATTGCCGCTACGTACTGTTCGGTCACCGGCCCTGCTCCTCTTCGTGTGCCGCGTCTACCGATTTTTCCTGACGTTAGCGGCCCATCCCCCTGTCGTGGGGAGAACAGGAAACCGGTGCCTCCCGCCCCGCCCCGGCGCCTGAAGGCGATTATCCCAGGGCCAGGCCCGCGGTGAACAGGATCCCGAACGCCAACTGCAGCTGCCCGGTCTCCGCCAGTCCGCGGATCAGGCCGGGACCGGTGTCGCCGCCCAGCACCCGGCGGCAGGGGCGCACCGCAAGCGGCGCGGCCAGCAGCACGAGCAGCACCCACCACGACCACGCCACGGCCGCCAGGGCGGCCACGAACGCGCCCGCCACACATCCGGTGAACAGCAGCCGCGCCCCCCGGTCGCCGAGCACCACGGCCAGCGTCCGCTTCCCACTCGCCGCATCAGTGGGCAGGTCGCGCAGATTGTTGATGACCAGCATCGAACACGACAGCAGCCCCACGGCCACGGCTGCCGCCCACCCCTGCCACGGCACCGAACCGGCTTGGACGAACACGGTGCCGGCCACCGCCACCAGGCCGAAGAACACGAACACCGACACTTCGCCGAGCGCCCGGTAGCCGTACGGGTTCTTCCCCCCGGTGTAGAACCAGGCGGCGGCGATCGCCGCCGCACCCACGAGCAGCAGCCACCACGAGGACGTCGCTACCAGCACGAGACCGACGAGCGCAGCCGCCGCAAAGCACACCCACGCGGCGGTGAACACCTGCCGGGGCGCGGCCAACCGGGTCGCGGTCAACCGCACCGGCCCCACCCGGTTGTCGTCGGTGCCGCGGATCCCGTCGCTGTAGTCGTTGGCGTAGTTCACTCCCACCTGCAGCGCTACCGCCACGACTAGCGCAAGCAGTGCCTTCCACCACACGGCGGCGCCCAGGCCGAAGGCGAGCCCGGTGCCTACCGCCACTGGAACCACCGAATTCGGCAGGGTCCGCGGCCGGGCCCCCGCCACCCACTGGCTCACCGTGGCCACGTGTCGGCCTCACTTCCTCCGTCCCGCCTGCGCGGGCGGGACACGCCTGTCCGGATTCTCCGCTTTTCCACGGTAGCGCTGTCTGCGACCAGCACGGTCAGCGGATCGCTGCGTGCAGCCGCACCATGGGCACGACAGTGCCCGGGTCCAGTTCCCGGCGCGCCCCGTCCGGGGCCCACCCTGCCTGTTCCAGGAACGAGCGCACCGGGTTCGCCTGCTCCAGCGTCCACACGTACACGGCGTGGAAACCGTCGTCGACGAGGTGGTCGACGACGGCGTGCAGGAGGCGGCTGCCGTGCCCCCGCCGGGTCAGCCCCGGGGCGATGTGGAACGCGAAGATCTCCGCGTCCGTGCCGGGCCACCGGTCCGGGTCCTGGGCCGGGCCGAACGCCGCGAACCCTGCCACTGCCCCCTCGTCCACGGCGACCAGCAGCCGGTGCCGGGATGTGGGCGGGGAGGACACCGCGGAACGCCACTGGGCGGTGAACGCTGCCCGGGCCTCAGCGCCCGCCATTTCCGCCAGCACGGGCTCCGGGAGGAGCGCGTGGTACATCTCCTGCCACGCCGCGACTTGCACGTCCACGATCGCTTCGACGTCCTCGGCCCGGGCAGGACGGACAAAACGCTGTGTCGACACGGCAGGGCCCCTCACTCGTTCACCGGCTCCAGATACCGTGCCCATCGTCCCAGGAACACCCGGGCACCGGGAAACCGCGGGTGCGGCCGAACCCCGAAAAACCCCTGAATCGTCCATTGGGGACTGCAAAGAGACCGCTGCGGCGTGGGAGTATCAAGGTGTGAGCATCATTCTGAGAGTCATCGTCAACGCTATCGCGCTCTGGGCCGCGGTGCTCCTCGTTGACGGGATCGAGGTGTCCGCCGACACCACGGTCTCCACGATCGCCACCTACCTCGGTATCGGAGCACTGTTCGGTATCGTCAACGCTGTCATCAAACCGATCGTCAAGACGGTCGGCTGCATCTTCTACTACGTCACCCTGGGGCTTGTCGCTCTCGTCGTCAACGCTCTTCTGCTGTGGCTCACCGCCTGGCTGGCTGGGGTGCTGGGCATCCCCTTCGAGATCGACGGCTTCTGGGCGGCGTTCTGGGGAGCCATCATCGTGGCGATCGTGAGCTGGCTCCTGAGCCTGTTCGTCGGCAAGGACGACGACTGACCGACCGTCCTCGTGCGGATCGGAGCGCGCCACAGACCTTCCCAAACGGGGAGGTTGGCGCGCTCTGTCCAGCTTTCGCGGTACCGTTTGCAACATGGTAGGCAGTACGACGCCGAACGCGCCCTTCGGCCAGATGTTGACCGCGATGATCACCCCCATGCTCGACAATGGGGAGGTGGACTACGACGGGGTGGCCCGCCTCGCGACCTACCTCGTCGATGAGCAGCGCAACGACGGCCTCATCGTCAACGGAACCACCGGAGAGTCCGCCACCACCAGCGATGAGGAGAAGGAGCGCATCCTCCGCACCGTGATCGACGCGGTCGGCGACCGCGCCACCATCGTTGCCGGAGCGGGCAGCAACGACACCAGGCACAGTATTGAACTCGCGCGGACCGCGGAACGCGCCGGAGCAGACGGCCTGCTGCTCGTCACCCCCTACTACAACCGGCCGCCCCAAGAAGGCCTGCTGCGGCACTTCACGGCCATTGCCGACGCCACAGGGCTGCCGATCATGCTCTACGACATTCCTGGCCGCACAGGCACGCCGATCGACTCCGAAACCCTGGTCCGGCTCGCCGAGCACCCCCGCATCGTCGCCAACAAGGACGCCAAAGACGACCTCGGCGCCAGCTCGTGGGTGATGTCCCGCACCGACCTCGCCTACTACAGCGGCAGCGACATGCTCAACCTGCCGCTGCTGTCCATCGGCGCCGCGGGCTTCGTCAGCGTGGTCGGCCATGTCGTCGGCTCCGAACTGCACGACATGATCGACGCCTACCGGGCCGGGGACGTGGCCCGGGCTTTGGACATCCACCGCCGCCTGATCCCCGTCTACCGGGGCATGTTCCGCACCCAGGGAGTCATCACCACTAAGGCGGTGCTCGCCATGTTCGGGCTGCCCGCCGGAGTGGTCCGCGCCCCCCTGCTCGACGCGTCCCCCGAACTCAAAGAGCTGCTCCGCGAAGACCTCGCCATGGCCGGGGTGAAGGGCCCCACTGGCCTTGCCTCCGCTCACGAGGACGCGGCCAGCGGGAGGGAAGCGGAACGACTCACGGAGGGGACCGCATGAGCCACCCGCACCCCGAGCTCGGGCCCCCGCCGCCACTGCCCCGCAACACCCTGCGGATCATCCCCTTGGGCGGGCTGGGTGAGATCGGCCGCAACATGGCCGTCCTCGAATACGAGGGGAAAATGCTCATCATCGACTGCGGTGTGCTCTTTCCCGCGGAAGAGCAGCCCGGAGTCGACCTGATCCTCCCCGACTTCGAATACCTGCGGGGGCGCCTCGACGACGTCGAGGCGATCGTGCTCACGCACGGCCACGAAGACCACATTGGCGGCGTCCCCTTCCTGCTGCGGGAACGCACCGATATCCCGCTGGTAGGCTCCCGCCTCACCCTGGCCCTGCTCACCGCCAAACTCGGGGAACACCGCATCAAACCGACCCTGATCCAGGTCGCCGAAGGCGAACAGCACACCTTCGGCTCCTTCAACCTCGAGTTCTTCGCGGTCAACCACTCCATCCCGGATGCGCTCGCGGTCGGTGTGCGCACCCCGGCCGGCAACGTGCTGCACACCGGCGACTTCAAAATGGACCAGTTGCCGCTGGACAACCGCATCACCGACCTCGGCGGGTTCGCGCGGTTCGGCGCGGAAGGCGTCGACCTGCTGATGTCGGACTCCACCAACGCGGAAGTCCCCGGCTTCGTCACCAGCGAACGCGACATCGCCGGCGTCCTCGACACGGTCTTCGCGAAAGCCGAGAAGCGCATCATCGTCGCCTGTTTTGCGTCCCACATCCACCGGGTCCAGCAGGTCCTCGACGCGTCCCAGGCCCACGGCCGCAAAGTCGCCTTCGTGGGCCGCACCATGATCCGCAACATGAACATCGCCCGGGAGCTCGGCTACCTCAAAGTCCCCGGCGACCTGCTCGTGGACGCGCGCGACCTCGAGGCGCTGCCCTCCGACGAAGTCGTCCTGGTGTGCACCGGCTCCCAGGGCGAGCCCATGGCCGCCCTGAGCCGCATGGCCAACCGGGACCACCAGATCCACATCGAACCCGGGGACACGGTCATCCTGGCTTCCTCGCTCATCCCCGGAAACGAGAACTCCGTCAACCGGGTCATCAACGGCCTGACCCGCTGGGGCGCCAAAGTCGTCCACAAGGGCAACGCCCTGGTCCACGTCTCCGGGCACGCACCCGCGGGAGAGCTGCTGTACGTGCTCAACATGGTGCGGCCGCGGAACTTCATGCCGATCCACGGGGAATGGCGGCACCTGCGCGCCCATGCCCAGCTCGCCATGCTCAGCGGGATCCCCGAGGACCGGGTCGTCATCGCCGAGGACGGCGTCGTCGTCGACCTCCACGACGGCAAGGCCCGCATCAGCGGCGTGGTCCAGGCCGGCTACGTGTACGTGGACGGCACCTCGGTCGGCGACGTCACCGAGGCCGCGCTCAAGGACCGCCGCATCCTCGGGGAGGAAGGCTTCATCTCCGTGGTCATCGTGGTGGAGTCCACCACCGGCAAACTCATCGGGGAACCGCAGATCCACACCCGGGGCGCGGGGATCGACCTGGAAGCCTACGACGACGTCATCCCCAAGATCCAAGAAGTCTTGGAGCAGGCCGCAGCCGAGGGTGTCAACGACCCGGCGCAACTCCGGCAACTGGTCCGGCGCAGCATCGGCCGGTGGGTCAACGAAAGCTACCGGCGACGGCCCATGCTGGTCCCCGTCGTCATCGAGATCTGACCGCACAGGCACCGACCGCGACACACCCGGCCGGTGCCTGAAACCGTTCCGCCACCCTTAGTAGGCTGCTGGGCATGGCCACCCGTGCGCCCAAGTCCTCCCAGCGTTCGGGCGGTGGAACCGGCAGGAAGTCCCCGGCCCGCCGTCCTACCTCTGCGCAGTCTCGCCCCCGCCGCCCCACCGCGAAGCGGAGTCCTCGGCCGCACACTGCTTCCGAAGGGCCGATCGCACTGCTGTTCGTGTGGCTCGGACGCGCGCTGCTGCTGGTGTGGCGGCTGCTCGCGCACACGGTAGGGTTCCTGGTCCGCGCGGCCGGCCGCAGCGCACGCGACCTCGACCCGGACCTGCGCCGCGACGGGTTGGGCATGATCCTGCTCGCCGTGGGCCTCCTCATCGCCGCGGCCGTGTGGTGGGACAGTGAAGGCCCGCTGCTGGACCTCACCCGTACCGTCGTCGTCGGCGCTGTGGGCACCTTCTCCCCGGTCATCCCCCTGCTGTGCCTACCGTTCGCGTGGCGGCTCATGCGTACTCCCGCGGACCGGCCCACCGACAACGGCCGGATCGTCATCGGTTCGGCCGCGCTGCTGACCGGGCTTCTCGGCCTTATCCACATCAGCCACGGCATCCCCTGGCCGGCCGAGGGGATGGAGAAGGTCCAGAAAGCCGGCGGACTCGTCGGGTTCGCCGCTTCCGGTCCGCTCAGCCTGCTCATCACCCCCTGGCTCACCGGGGTCCTGCTGTTCCTCCTCATGGTGTTCGGCCTGCTCGTTGTCACCGCGACCCCGATCAGCCGCATCCCCGACCGGCTCCGGCAGCTCTGGGACAACGTCGTGGTCTCCGAGAACAGCCCGTCGGTCGGCCTCGACATCCTCGACCAGGCCGAGGAGAAGACCCCCCGCCCCAAGCGGCGCACCACCAAGCCCAAACCCAAGCCTGCCCCCGAACCCGAGCCCAAGACCACCCACGCAGGAGACCACGAACGCCCCTACGACACGCCGGTCGTGGACGCTGCGCCGCCGCCCGCAGCAGTCGAACCGGAGCCGGAGCCCGCTCCCGAGCCGGCCCCCACCCTCACCGTGGAGCAGTTGTCCATCCCCACTCGCGTGGTCGACGGCGACTACGAGCTGCCGCCTCCCACCCTCCTCAAACCCGGCACCCCGCCCAAGCAGCGCACCAAAGCCAACGAGGAAGTGGTGCAGGCGCTCACCGGCGTCCTCGACCAGTTCTCCGTGGACGCCCGGGTCACCGGGTTCACCCGCGGGCCCACAGTCACCCGCTACGAGATCGAACTCGGCCCTGCCGTCAAAGTGGAGAAGGTCACCGCACTGACCAAGAACATCTCCCTGGCCGTGAAAAGCGCCGACGTGCGCATCCTTTCGCCGATCCCCGGCAAGTCCGCGATCGGCGTGGAGATCCCTAACACGGACAAAGACCTGGTCAGCCTCGGTGACGTGCTGCGCTCCCCGGCCGCCACCTCAGACGACCACCCCATGCTGGTCGGCCTCGGCAAGGATGTGGAGGGGAACGACGTCGTCGCCAACCTCGCCCGCATGCCGCACGTCCTCATCGCCGGAGCCACCGGCGCGGGCAAGTCCACCTGCATCAACGGGCTCATCACGTCGATCATGATGCGGGCCCTGCCCGACGAGGTCCGCCTCATCCTCATCGACCCGAAACGGGTCGAGCTCACCATGTACGAGGGCATCCCGCACCTCATCACCCCCATCATCACCGACCCCAAGAAGGCCGCGGACGCCCTGCAGTGGGTCGTGGGGGAGATGGACCGCCGGTACGACGACCTGGCCGCCTCCGGGTTCCGGCACATTGACGACTTCAACGCTGCAGTGCGGTCCGGGGAGCTCACCGCGCCCCCGGGCAGCGACCGCAGCTACGAGCCCTACCCCTACCTGCTCGTCGTCGTCGACGAGCTCGCCGACCTCATGATGGTCGCTCCCCGCGACGTGGAGGACGCTATCGTCCGCATCACCCAACTGGCCCGCGCCGCCGGGATCCACCTGGTGCTGGCGACCCAGCGTCCCAGCGTGGACGTGGTCACCGGCCTCATCAAAGCCAACGTGCCCTCCCGGCTCGCTTTCGCCACGTCCAGCCTCTCCGACAGCCGGGTCATCCTCGACCAGCCCGGGGCGGAGAAACTGGTCGGCAAAGGGGACGCCCTGTTCCTGCCCATGGGCTCTTCCAAGCCCATCCGCCTGCAGAACGCGTGGGTGTCGGAGAAGGAGATCCGCGCCGTCGTCGACCACTGCAAGAAGCAGGCCAAGCCCGCCTACCGGGACGACGTGGGGGTGGCGGAAACCAAGAAGAAGCAGATCGACGAGGAGATCGGCGACGACCTCGACCTGCTCCTGCAAGCCGTCGAGCTCGTGGTCACCACCCAGTTCGGCTCCACGTCCATGCTGCAACGCAAGCTCCGCGTCGGCTTCGCTAAGGCGGGGCGTCTCATGGACCTCATGGAAAGTCGCGGCATCGTCGGGCCCAGCGAAGGCTCGAAAGCCCGCGAAGTCCTTGTCAAACCCGACGAGCTGCCCGAGGTCCTTGCCGCGCTGCGTGCCGCGTGAACCATGCCGGACACCCCCTTAAGGGGGCGAGCCACCGTTTTCTGACCTTTTCTTGACACCGGCACAGGCGCGTCTCCGCCCGGTGCGGGGCGCGGCAAGGTCACAGTAGGCAGAGTGCGACAGGAATGCTCCAACGAGGAACAGGACCAGTCGGCGGCCCCCGTCGGGCGGGAGCTCGCGGCCGCCCGGGCCCGCCGCGGTTACACCCTGCGCCAGCTCAGCGAGCTCACCCGCATCCCCGAAAGCGTGCTGCATGCCTGGGAGCACGGCGACACCGCGTGCGGACCTGCCGAGCGGTACCGGGCCCAGGTGCGGACCCTCTGCGCGGTGCTGGACCTCGACCCGGCCGCTCTGCTGTGCCGTGGAGACCCCGGTCAGGCCCCTGTACGGAGGAGAACCGCCCCCAGCCGTGGGGGACAGTGGGGGTGGGCGGCCGTGGTGATCGCTGCCGCCCTCACCCTGGCCGTCCTCGCGTGGCCGGGACGCCCGTTCACCCCCGACCATCCGGAAGCATTTCCCGCCGCCGGGCAGAGCCCTGCTGGCTCACCGAGTGCGCCCGACCCCGCCTCGTCCGCCGCCCCGGCCGTCCCGCCCACGGCCGGGCAGGTCACGCTCCGCGTCACCGCGCACCGCCCCACCTGGGTGAGTGTGACCGACGGCACGGACATGCTCTTCACCGGGGTCCTCGCCGCGGGCCAGACCCGTGATTGGACCGCTGACGAGGTGATCCACCTGCGGCTCGCCGACGCCGGCGGCGTCCACCTGTGGGTCAACGGCCACGCGTACGGCGTCCCCGGAGCAGACGGAGAAGTGACTCATCTCACCTACACTGCGCAGAGCGGTTCTCCGCGCTGACCCGATGCCCGGGCCACCCCGGAGACGACCTACTCTGGGAGCGGACGAAACCACCGCACTCACAAATTCCCCTAACCTTGGAAGCTATGTCACCGCGCCGTACTGTCTCGCTGATCACCCTCGGGTGTGCGCGTAACGAGGTCGACTCCGAAGAGCTCGCCGGACGGCTCGCCGCCGACGGCTGGACCCTCGTCGACGCAGACGACGGAGAGAAAGCCGACGTCGTCATCGTCAACACGTGCGGCTTCATCCAAGCAGCCAAAGAGGACTCCATCGAGACCCTGCTGAACGCGGCCGAGGGCGGCGCCAGAGTGGTCGCTGCGGGCTGCCTCGCGGAACGGTACGGGGCGGAACTGGCCGAGGCTATGCCGGAAGCCCAGGTCATCAGCTTCGACGACTATGCGCACATCAGCGAGCGTCTCGAGGATGTTCTCGCGGGACGCCCCCTCACCCCGCACACCCCGCGGGACCGTCGCACCCTGCTGCCCATCACCCCGGTCGACCGCTCCCAAGCGGCCAAGAACCACGTGCCCGGACACCTCACCTTCGGGGAGGAGATCACCCCGCTGCCGGACGGGGTCGCCCCCGCTTCCGGGCCCACGATTCCGCGCCTGCGGCTCACCGGCGGTCCCGTCGCCAACCTCAAAATCGCCTCGGGGTGCGACCGCCGCTGCTCGTTCTGCGCCATCCCCTCCTTCCGGGGCGCCTACCTCTCCCGCAAGCCTGAGGACGTCCTCCGCGAAGCCGAATGGCTCGCTGGACAGGGCGTCCGCGAACTCTTCCTGGTCAGCGAAAACTCCACCTCCTACGGCAAGGACCTGGGTGATGTGCGGGCATTGGAGAAGCTCCTGCCCCGGCTCGCCGCAATCCCCGGGATCGAACGGGTCCGTGTCAGCTACCTGCAGCCCGCGGAAGTCCGCCCCGGACTCATCGACGTCCTCACCGGCACCCCCGGCGTGGTGCCCTACTTCGACTTGTCCTTCCAGCACGCCAGCGGCCCCCTGCTGCGCCGCATGCGCCGCTTCGGCGACCGCGAACGCTTCCTGGAGCTCGTGGCACGCATCCGCGCCAAAGCCCCCGAAGCGGGCATCCGTTCGAACTTCATCGTGGGATTCCCCGGCGAGACCGACGAGGACTTCGCGGAACTCGTCGCCTTCCTCGAACAGGCCCGCCTGGATGCCATCGGGATCTTCGGCTACTCCGACGAGGACGGCACCGAAGCCGCCGGATTCGATGGCAAACTCCCTGAAGAGACCATCAAGGAGCGGGTTGACCAGCTCAACCAGCTCGCCGAGGAGCTGATGGCCCAGCGGGCCGAAGAGCGCATCGGATCCACGATCGACGTCCTCGTCGAAGACGTGCTGGACGACGGTGCCTACGAAGGACGCGCCGCACACCAGGCTCCCGAAGTGGACGGCAGCACCATCCTCTACGCCGACACCGCGCTGCACGTGGGCGACATTGTGCCCGCTACGGTGCTGACTGCCATGGGAGTCGACCTCGTCGCCGAACACCAGGAAGACGCTGATACCACGTGAGCACCCCGGATCCTGCCGCACCCACCGGTTCCGTTCCGGTGCTGAACATCGCCAACATCCTGACGGTCAGCCGGATCGTCATGGTGCCCCTCTTCATCGTCCTGCTCCTCCAGGACGGCTTCTGGTGGCGCCTGGCGGCCTTCGCGGTCTTTGTCGGCGCCGCAATCACCGACCGGGTCGACGGGGAGCTGGCCCGCCGCCACAACCTCGTCACCGACTTCGGTAAGATCGCGGACCCTATCGCCGACAAGGCCCTGACCGGTGCTGCCCTCATCCTGCTGTCGTGGATCGGGGAACTGTGGTGGTGGGTCACCGCAGTCATCCTCATCCGCGAATGGGGGGTCACCGCGCTGCGGTTCGCCGTCATCAAGTACGGCGTGATCCCCGCCAGCCCGGGCGGCAAACTCAAAACCGCGTTGCAGATCGTGGCCATCTGCGTCTACCTGTTCCCGCTGCCGAGCGAGTGGTATCTGCAACTGCCCGCGCACACCATCATGGCGGCCGCGGTCGCCGTCACCCTGTGGACCGGGGTCGACTACGTGTTCAAAGCGTTCCGGCTCTACCAGCGGGCCCGGCACAAGTAGCCCAGCCGCGAAGGGGGGAGGGACTAGCGCGTGCCCAGTACTGCTGAGCTGGTAGCCCGCGTCCACGCGCTGCTCGCGGAGCGCGGTGCGACGCTCGCTGTGGCCGAGTCCCTCACCGGCGGCATGATCGGTGCTGCTTTCACCGCGCTGCCCGGGGCTTCCGCGGTTTTCCGCGGGGGAGCTGTCGCCTACGCCACAGAGACCAAAAACACGGTTCTGGGCGTTCCCCAGTCCCTGCTCGCCGAGCACGGGGCCGTCCATCCGGAAGTCGCCGTGGCGATGGCCCGCGGCGCCCGCCGGATTTTTGCGGCCACTTTCGGTCTCGCGGTCACCGGGGTCGCCGGACCCCGGCCGCAGGACGGACAGCCCGTCGGAACCGTCTACGCCGCTGTGTCCTGCCCGGAAAACCGTGATAACCTGCGAAAACTTCAGCTCGCGGGGGATCGGGCAGCGATTAGGGAGCAGACTGTCGCCGCGGCGGCGGCCCTCCTGCGCGATACCCTCGTAGACGACGTGGCACAAAACACCGTGAAATAACGTCCGAGGACCCGTTCAAGACCCCGGAGTCGGGGAACAAAACCTCACCAAGATCGTGTTATCCCTCCAGCGAACAAGGAAGCTATGAGGTGCGACGATCGGGCTTCGGGCGGGTACGGTGTTTTTATGAAGGTCGCTACCGGTAGGAGGGAGCGCGAATGATGGTCCTGCTTCGTCACCTGCTCGGTGACGTGCTACGGCAGCTTCGTCAGCGGCAGGGCCGCACTCTCCGCGAGGTGTCGGCCGATGCCCGAGTGTCGTTGGGGTACCTGTCAGAGGTCGAACGCGGACAGAAGGAGGCTTCCTCTGAACTGCTCGCCTCGATCTGTGGCGCGCTGGGAGTCCCCCTCTCCCAGGTTCTTCGAGAGGTTTCCGACCAGCTCGCTCTCGCTGAACTCCAGGAGGCGGCGCTCAGCGGTTCGGTCCCGGCGGATTCCGCTGCCGGTCCCGACAGGCTCGGCATCGACTCCACCATCCCCGATCGCGTTCCGGAGGTTGTCGACATGGTGGGGGTGTAGGCCCGCCCCCGCGAAGCCGAACGGGTCGACCGCGGTGCACACGGTCGACCCGTTCGCGCTCCCTCCCCGGAGTGCTTTTCCTGGGTTTTCCCCGGCAGGTCTGGGGCAGTGGACTCCCCGTTGTCACTGCTATCGCACATCGGGGGTTGAACCATGGCCAAGATCCACAGCGCGCTGAGCGAAGAAGCCCGCAAGTCTGTCGGACAGACGCTCCAAGCCGCGATCGTCGATCTGATCGACCTCACGCTGCTGGGCAAGCAGGCGCACTGGAACGTGATCGGCCGCAACTTCCGTTCCATCCACCTGCAGCTCGACGAGCTCGTGGAAGCGGCACGCAAGCACACGGACACTCTCGCGGAGCGCGCCATCGCGCTCGGGGTGAACCCGGACGGGCGGGTGAGCCGGATCGCCCAGGACACCCGTCTTCCCCAGCTCGACCCCGGCTACATCCAGGACGACAAGGTGGTCGCGTTCGTGGTGGAAGCGCTCAGCGGCGCAGTCGACCGCTTCCGGGAGCACGTCAAAGCCACGGAGGAAACCGACCCGATCACGCAGGACCTGCTCATCGCGGCAGCCCAGGACCTTGAACAGCAGCACTGGATGTTCCAGGCCATGAGCTAGCCCTGGTCGGGCGGCGCTGACTTCCTGTGCTGCAGGGGCCGCAGCGCGGCCGGGGGATGAGGGGTCAGCTCGTCCAGGCCTCGGGGTTCTCGGCCAGTGAGCGGACGGATTCCGGAAGCTGCGAGGTGGCCACGTGCTCGAGGGTCACCGATTCGAGGATGGCCCGCTCACTGGCCCGCAGGGCGATCCACACCTGTTGCAGGCTGCGCGCCGCACCGTCGTATTCGAGGTGCTCGGGGCGTTCTCCACGCACGTTTGCCAGCGGGCCGTCCACGGCGCGGATGATGTCGGCCAGCGAGATCTCCGAGGCCGGGCGTGCCAGCCAGTATCCGCCGACCGGCCCACGCTGACTGCGCACCAGGCCGGCACGGCGCAGTTGCGTCAGGATGTTCTCCAGGAACTTGCCAGGAATGGCTTGGGCACGTGCGAGCTGCTCGGCCGTGACGGGACCGCCACCGACGGCCGCAAGTTCGGCAGCGGCACGGAGTGCGTAATCAACCCGGGCGGAAAGGCGCATGCTGCGATTATGCCTTGGAATCCGAAGAGGTCCGGCCAGTGGGGCGGCCGAGGAGCAGTCGAGGAATGCTGCCGTAGTGTCTCATCCGCTGGTTCTCCTCCAGGGACTGTCCGGTGGGCGCGCCTGCTCCCCGCTGCCGGGAAGTCCCGGCGGGCAAGGCCGCACGTCACACTTGTCCCTTCCAGGCTACCTACCGGTCGCGGTGGTGCGGTCCGGAGTGAGACGGCGCCGCATCACGACGCGGGGGAGGACCGCGATTCCGGCTGCAATCTCTTCGCGCCACTGCCGGGCTAACTGCGGTCCCCACTCCGGTTCCGGGAGCACCGTGAAACCGTGCCGTGCGTACCAGGGCGCGTTCCAGGGCAGGTCGCGGAAGGTCGTCAGGGTAATCCACGGGGAGCCGTGCTCTTGCGCGTACGCGCAGGCTGCCGTGAGCAGGGCGGTTCCGATGCCGCGGCGCCCGTAGTCGGGGTGGACGGAGAGCTGCTCCAGATGGGCGGCGCCGTCGAGGACGGTCAGCGCGGCGAAGCCTACGGGCGGCCTGCCGGCCACGAGCACGGCAGCAGCCTGGTCGAAGAGGTCGTCCGGGTCGTCGTCCGGCAGGTGCACTCCGGCGCGGGCGAACAGTGTGTCGGCGGCCCGGCTCACTTCGACGAGTCGCGGCCGGTCCGCTGCGGTCATGGGGCGTATCGTGTGGTCCATTGCTGTGGATGGGCGCGGTTCTCAGACGGGACGCCGGATGCGGCAGGTGTTCCGGGGCCGTGCGCCAACCTATCCGTTTCAGAAGCGTCGGTGTGCCCGGGGCAGTATCGGCTGGACGGTCTGGAGGATTGTGCAGCGCACCCGTCAGCATTGAATGTGATCTAGTTCATAGAAGCCGGGTGGTGGGGTGGATTCTTCCGGTACCGGCCGGGCGCCCCTGCCAGCACACTCCGCGGCCGTGCGGGGAGCGTTCGCCAGCGGGGCGCGCAGGCCGCCCCGCGCCTCCCCGGAGCGCTGGGGGACATGCCGCGGCATGCCGGAGTGGCAGAGCGGAACGGGGCCGATACTGGAGGAGAGATGAGACTGTCCCACTTCTGGCAACGCATGGAAGAACACTTCGGCGCCGCCTACGCCGAAAGCCTCTCCCGCGACTACGTGTTCGAAGAACTCGGCTCCCGGACCATCCGCCAGGCCCTCGACGACGGGTTCGACGCCAAAGAGGTCTGGCACGCCGTCTGTCAGGCTTTCGACCTGCCCGCACACGTCTACTGAGGCGGGCCGCGAGCACCAGTCAATCGAACAAAGGTTCGGGTAGGATGGGGCGCGCCTGAGCCTAGAGTGGCTTCAGAGTGGCCCGCCTTTGGGCGCCGCAGCCGACCGGGGGACGGCCCGGAGGTTGTCCACAGCGGGGGAGCACACGTCGCGGGATGTCACTGGTGCGGCGTAGCGTCACCCCCATCATGAAGAAGAAGGCATCGACCCAACAGGGGTTTCCCGTGGCAGCTTCTGATCGAGACAAGGCTCTTGAAACCGCACTCGCGCAGATCGAGCGCCAGTTCGGCAAGGGCACCATCATGCGCCTCGGCGACGACAACCGCCCGCCCATCGAGTCGATCCCCACCGGGTCTATCTCCCTGGACGTGGCGTTGGGAATCGGGGGCATCCCACGCGGCCGGATCGTCGAGATCTACGGTCCGGAGTCGTCAGGGAAGTGCCTTACCGCAGACACCTACGTCTGGACCGACCGCGGTCTGGAGACGGTGGCCGAGGTCTTCGGCCGAGCCGGGCTGCCGCTCTCCAGCACCAGCCGTGTCACCGACGTCCGGGACCGGGACATCCGGGTCGTCAACGAGAAAGGCGAGCTCGAACAGGTCGCCGCGCTCACCCACAACGGCCGCCAGCCGGTGGTGCGGATCACGGTTGCTTCGGGACGCCAGGTCACGGTCACCCGCAACCACCCGCTGCGCGTCATGAACGACGACGGGTTCATCGTCTGGCGCGAAGCGGGACAGCTCCGCGAAGGAGACGTGCTCGTCTCTGCGGCGTTCGGCGCGGTGCAGGCCGCCAGTGGTGGGGGCCTCAGCGAGGATGAGGCCGTCCTCCTCGGCTACCTGACTGCGGCGGGCTCCCTCGACCCTGCGGGGCACGTCCGCTTCACCACCACCGACATCGAGACCGGTGCGGAGTTCGCTGCTCTCGCCGAATGGCTGCTCGACACCACGGTCACCGCTGTCCCCGGCGACGGCCAGGTTGCCTACGTGCTGTCCGACCCGGCGGCCCGGCACACCCTCGCCGAACGGTACGGCGTCGACTACGCCGCTGCCGCCCGGATCCCGCAGTGCGTGCGGACCGCGGGCGACAAGATGCAGCGTGCATTCCTCGCCGCCCTCTACACGGCCGCTGGCTGGACCGACACCTCGGCGGCTGTCGGACTGCGCACTGCCTCCGCGCCACTGGCCCGTGAAGTCCAGTACCTGCTCTACGGTTTGGGAATCCCCGCCGATCTCGACCGCAGCCACGGGAATGGGCAGCACCCGTGGGCCGTCACCATCAGCCCTGCCGCAGCACCCCGCTTCCACACCGAGGTCGGTTTCCGCACCGCCCAGCAGAGCCCCCAGACTGGGCTGCACGAGCCCACCCCGCAGGTGGAAGCCATCCCGAACCTCACCGGGCTGATCCACGCGCTGCGGGACAGCATCGGCGACCGCGCGGAGAGCACCGACGACCCGTTCCCCGCGGCCAGCGGCGGAGCCTACGACCGGGACCAGGTGCGCCGCGTCATCGACTGGGCGAAGCGCCGCACAGACGAGGCCCCGGCGACTGCCAACGCGATCCTCGGCTACCTCACACAACTGACGGACGCCCGCTACACCTACGAGCCGATCACCGCCGTCGAGGACGCGGGGCAGCAGCCCACCTTCGACCTCATGGTGCCGCGCACCCACAGCTTCCTCGCCAACGGCATCCTGTCGCACAACACCACGGTCGCCCTGCACGCCGTCGCCAACGCGCAGCGGGCCGGCGGGATCGCCGCCTTCATCGACGCCGAACACGCGCTCGACCCCTCGTATGCGGAGAAGATCGGCGTCAACATCGACGACTTGCTGCTGTCCCAGCCGGACACGGGAGAACAGGCGCTGGAGATCGTCGACATGCTCGTCCGCTCCGGCGCGATCTCCATCATCGTCATCGACTCGGTGGCCGCCCTCGTGCCGCGCGCCGAGATCGAAGGCGAGATGGGCGACAGCCACGTCGGCCTGCAGGCCCGCCTCATGTCCCAGGCCCTGCGCAAGATCGCCGGAGCCCTCAACCAGACGAAGACCACCGCGATCTTCATCAACCAGCTCCGCGAGAAGGTCGGCGTGATGTTCGGCTGCATGCACTACGACACCCTGGTCACACTGGCCGACGGTACACAGGAGAAGATCGGCACTATCGTCGACCGCAAACTGGACGTCGAAGTCCTCTCCTACGACCCGGAGACGGACCGGATCGTCCCCCGGCGGGTCGTCAACTGGTTCGACAACGGGGCCGCCGACCACTTCCTGCAGTTCACGGTCGGCCGATCCGGCAAGCCCGGCGGGGCGCAGTTCACGGCCACCCCCAACCACCTGATCCGCACCCCGGGAGGCTGGCGGGAAGCCGGTGAGCTGATCGCCGGGGACCGGGTCCTCGTGCACGAACCGCACTACCTGAACGAGCAGCAGCGCCAGGTGGTCTACGGCTCCCTGATGGGTCGCGGCACCCTCGTGCCGGACCGACACGGCGGCCCTGGCGTGCACTTCTGCATGGCGCACACCGCCGAGCAGGCGGCCTACCTCGACTGGAAGGTCTCCCTGCTGGGGAACATCGCCCACTCCCGGACCGCCGAGGCGTCGGCCACGGTGGGCGTCGAGTTCACCCCGATGCCGGAACTGAGCGAACTGCACCGGGTCGTCGACTTCGGCGACGGGCACACCCACCTCACCTGGGAGTTCCTCAAGCAGCTCACCCCGCTGGCGCTGGCCGTGTGGTACCTGGACGCCGGCACTCTCACCATCCCGCAGTCCGGGACGGACGACGACGCCCGGGTCCAGATCGACGTTGAGACGCTCAGCCCCGGCTCCCGGCAGCGGCTGGTGGAGTACCTGCGCGACACCCACGAACTGGACGCTGCGGTGGTCCAGCAGGGCGCGGACGCGCGGAGCCTCCTCGAGTTCACGCCTGCGGCCACGGTGCGATTCCTGGAATTGGTCGCCCCCTACGTGCCCGAGTCCATGAGCAGCATGCTGCTCGCCCAGTTCCGCGGACGCTGCTCCGTCACCCCGGAGTACAGCGACCCGGTGCAGCGTCTCGTGGCCGCCCCGGTGCTGGACATCCAGGTCAAGCCCGGAAGCACGCGCAAGTTCGACATCGAAGTCGAGGGGAACCACAACTACTTTGTGGACGGGGTCATGGTGCACAACAGCCCGGAGACTACGTCGGGTGGCCGGGCGTTGAAGTTCTACGCCTCCGTCCGCATGGACGTGCGCCGGATCGAGACCTTGAAGGACGGCACGGAAGCCGTCGGAAACCGGACCCGGGTCAAGGTCGTCAAGAACAAGCTGGCTCCGCCGTTCAAGCAGGCCGAGTTCGACATCCTCTACGGGGTCGGCATCTCTCGGGAAGGCGGCCTGCTCGACCTCGGCGTGGAGCACGGGATCGTGCGCAAGTCGGGAGCCTGGTACACCTACGAAGGCACCCAGCTCGGCCAAGGCAAGGAGAACGCCCGGAACTTCCTGCGGGCCAACCCGGACATGGCCGACGAGATCGAAAAGCGCATCAAGCAGAAGCTGGGCATCCCCACGGGCGACGACAGCGCCCCCGCCGAGGAGGCTGCCAAGGACGAGGCGAAGGCCGCGTCCACGACCAAGCGCACCACCCGCAAGACCACGGCGTCGACCTCCGCGTCGAAGTCGGCGGCGCCGAGCACGGATGCCTGACCGCGCCGCAGACGGCAGGGACGGTCCTCCGGGCGGCTCCGCCGCCCCGGAGGACCTCTACGCCCGGGCCCGTGCCATCTGCTTGCGGCTGCTCACCCGTGCCCCGCGCACCCGGGCGCAGCTCACCGACGCGCTGCGGCGGCGGGAGATCCCCGACGAGGTCATCGAAGCGGTGCTGGACCGGTTCGGGGAAGTCGGGATCGTCGACGACGCGGTTTTCGCTGAAGCGTGGGTGGACTCCCGGCACGCGGGACGCGGGCTGGCGCGTCGGGCGCTCGCCGCGGAGCTCCGGCAGCGCGGCGTGGACGAGGACACGGTGCGCGCGGCGGTCGATGGGCTCAGCCCGGCACAGGAGGAGGCCACGGCACGCCAGTTGGTGCGCCGCAGACTCGCCGCGACCCGGGGGAAACCCACTGAGGTGCGGGTGCGGCGGCTCATGGGCATGCTGGCGCGCCGCGGATACTCCGCTGGTCTGGCCTATCGGCTCGTCCGCGAAGAGCTGGAAGCGGAAGGCGTCGAAGTGGACTTCCCGTCCCCTGAGGAGGGATGAGCCCGCTGCGACGCGTATCGGTGTGATGTCCCCAGGGTCACTGTTCTCTTTAATCTCGTTTGAGCAAGCATTAACCCGAGAGTCCGCGGGGTAACCCCTATCCCGACAGAGGACGCGCACGAGCGCGCGGCAGAACCGTCCAGCCAGCCACGCACAGTGGTCGGACCAGGGCGGAGTGCGGTGGGGGGAGCTCCATGGACGGAGTGGCCGACCTTGTGGTCATCGCACTTCTCGGAGCGTTGACGCTGCTGACCGCGGGTCATGTGCTTGCGCTCCGCTCGCGCAGCCGAGCCGTCGCCGCGCAGGCGCAGCAGTGGGCCGACCGCATCCGGGCCGACGCGGAGAACGCCGCCCGCAGCCACCAGGACCGCCTGCTCGCGGAAGCCGCCGCATACCGGGCAGAACTCGACCGGCGGGAGCAGCGGATCGCCGCCCAGGAGCAGCGCATCGAGAGGGAGCTGCGCCGGTTGGATGCGGCGCGCCGCCAGCTTGACGAGCGGACCGCCCAGCTCGACCAGCGCGCAGCCGAACTGGCCCGCCTAGCAGAAGAACGGCGGGCTGTTTTAGAGCAGGCTGCGGCGCTCACCGCGGAGGAGGCGAAAGCCGCGCTCGTTGCAGACATCGTGGACCAGGCGAAACGGGAAGCCGCTGTCCTCGTCCGCGCGATCGAGCGGGACGCCCGCACGAACGGGGAGGCCCGGGCCCGCAGAATCATCTCCCTGGCGATCCAGCGGCTGGCGGGCGAGCAGACCAGTGAATCGGTGGTCCGCGCCGTGCCCCTGCCCGAGGAGGCGATGAAGGGGCGAATCATCGGCAGGGAAGGGCGGAATATCCGGGCGTTCGAAACAGTGACGGGGGTCGATCTCATCGTCGACGACACCCCGGGGGTGGTGCTGCTGTCGTGCTTTCACCCGCTGCGGCGGGAAACAGCGCGGCTCACCTTGGAGAAACTCGTGGCCGACAGCCGGATCAACCCCCACCGGATCGAAGAAGCCTACGAAGCCAGCCGGCGCGAAGTGGAGCAGCAGTGCGTGCGCGCCGGAGAAGACGCCCTCCTTGAAGTGGGGATCTCCGACATGCACCCGGAGTTGGTGGCGCTGCTCGGACAGTTGCGGTACCGCACCTCGTATGGGCAGAACGTGCTCGCCCACCTTGTGGAAAGCGCCCACTTGGCGGGGATGATGGCCGCTGAACTGGGCGCGGACGTGCCTCTCGCGAAACGGTGCGCGCTCCTCCACGACATCGGCAAGGCGCTCACCCACGAAGTGGAGGGCAGCCACGCGGTGATCGGCGCGCAGCTCGCCCGCCGCTACGGGGAGTGCGAGGAAGTGGCGCACGCGATCGAAGCCCACCACAACGAGGTGGAAGTGCGCACGGTCGAAGCGGTGCTGACCCAGGCCGCGGACGCAATCAGCGGGGGACGGCCGGGGGCGCGGCGCGCCTCCATGGAGTCGTATGTGAAACGGCTGCAGCGGATGGAGGAGATCGCCTACGCCGTCAGTGACGGGGTGGAGAAGGTGTTCGTGATGCAGGCGGGGCGGGAGATCCGGGTGATGGTTCAACCGGAGGCGGTGGACGACGTGCAGGCCCAGGTGATCGCCCGGGACATCGCGAAACGGGTGGAGGAGGAGCTCACCTATCCGGGACAGGTCCGGGTGACGGTGATTCGGGAGTCCCGCGCGGTGGAAACCGCCCGCTGAACGAGGGCGGCCCCGGCCGTCGACCGGCCGGGGCCCGAGAGGCTATTCGGTGGGGGCGGACAGGTCGAGGTCGATCGGGGGCACCCCCGGCGGTGTGAACCCGAAGAACACTTTGCAGTAGAAGGCAAGCTCCTTCTCCAACGCGGTGGCGACAGTGTCGGGCTTGCGGAAACCGTGGCTTTCGTTCTCGAACTCCACGAGGACGTGGGGGACACCGCGTTCCTTGAGGACAGCGGCGAATTCCCGGGCCTGCTCCGGTGGGACGACAGGGTCGTCCGCGCCTTGCAGGAGCAGCACGGGAACGTTGATCTCCGCGACCCGGTTGATCGGGGAGCGCTCCTGGTAGGTGGCGCTGTAACCGGAGAGGACACCGATGAGGGTGTCGAGGTAGCGGGATTCGAAGTCGTGGGTTTCCTGCACGAGCCGAAGCAGGTCGGTGACGCCGTAGTAGGAGACGCCGCAGGCGAACACGTCTTGGGTGAGTGCGAGCAGAGTGGTGAACCCTCCTGCGCTTCCCCCGCGGATCGCCAGCCGGTCGGGGTCGGCGAGGCCCTGGTCGACGAGGCTCTGGGCTGCGGCGACCACGTCTTCCACGTCGA
Source organism: Thermobifida sp. (assembly GCF_017577275.1). Taxonomy (NCBI): domain Bacteria; kingdom Bacillati; phylum Actinomycetota; class Actinomycetes; order Streptosporangiales; family Nocardiopsidaceae; genus Thermobifida; species Thermobifida sp. Next base: position 87,729 of record NZ_PITY01000020.1, on the reverse strand, counting down.
CGACCCCCCACTGGCCGTCGAGGCGTTCCCGGTAGGCGCGGCCGTACCCGGTGGATCCGCCGTAGTTGACGTCGATGATGCCGATCCCGCGGCTGGTGAAGTAGGCCTTGTGCAGGTCGAGCCCGGTGGTGGCAGCTCCGGTGGGGCCGCCGTGCACCCAGACGACGTAGGGGGCGGGCCCTTCCCCTTCCATTTCGGGGTTGGTGGGCGGGTAGACGTTGGCGTGCACGGTGGTGCCGTAGCGGCCGGACAGGGACGTGGTACGGGGTTTGGGCAGGTACCCGATGGTGGGGGTTTCGGTGAGCGAGCGGCGGAGCACGGTCGTCGCCCCGTTCTCCGGGTTGAGCCGCACGAGACTGGTCGGCTCGGTGGGGGAGGCGGCGATACCGACCACGGTTTTCCCGTCACTGGCCAGGGTGTGCCAGCTTGTGAACGACGAAGCGAGCGGGGTGAGGTCGGCGGTGTGGGGATCGTAGCGGCCGACCCCCAGGTCCGCGTGGCCGTAGAGCGTGATGAGCTGCCCGTCGTCGAGCACGCAGTAGGGGGTGATCCCCAACTGCCATGGCGGCGGCGTGAACTCGGCTTCGTCCGGGAAGAGCGCCATCGCCTGCCCGTAGAGCCGCGTCTCGTACAGGTTCCACCAGCCGGACCAGTCGGACACGAAGTAGAGGGTCTCGTTGTCCCGCCACTGCGGGTGCAGCACGGACTCTTTCAACCCGCCGCGCAGCGGATGCGAAGTAGTGATCGGCCCGGTCTCCGGAATGTCGGCGACCCGCAACTGGGTGCCCTGCCACGGCATGCGTGGGTGGCTCCAGGAGATCCAGGCGAGTTTGGTCCCGTCCGGTGACGGCACCGGGGAGGCGAAGAAGTCGGCCCCGGTCACCAGGACGCGGACCGCCGACGGGTTGGTGGCGGCCCGCCCCGACAGGGGCACGGAGACGATGGCGCGGGTGACGGTGGTGCCGTCGTGGCTTTCCCGCACACAGATGAGGTGCTTGCGGTCGGGGGAGAGCACGAAGTCGGCGTAGCGGAGCGCACCCGGGCTCTCCGGTTCCGGGGTGAGCGGGCGGGGCTCGCGGGAGCCTTTCTCCAACAGGTAGAGGCGCTGGTCGGAGAAGTTGGCGAAGACGATGCCCCAGCGGGTGATCGCCTTGTCGTCGCGGCGGGGCACAGGCAGGTAGGAGCGGCCTCCATACTCGTGGACCCGGGTCCGCGCATTCCACGGGGCGGGCAGGAGTTCGGTAACGGTGCCGTCAGCAGCGCGGTGCATGACGGTGGTGCGGCCGCCTTCCTCGGGTCGGGATTCCTCCCACCACATCTCATCGGCGACGACAGAGGGGAAACCGAGACGGAGAGCACCTTTGGCGATGTCGGCCGCGGTGATGGGTGAGGACCAGCTCCCGTAGGGCAGGATCACGCGTTCGTTCATAATGCGCTTTCCCTGGCATTGAGTGGGGTGGTGAGGATCAAGAGAGACATTAGCCGCTGGTGAGACGGAATGGGGGAGCCTCACCGCCTGTGCCGGAAGGTGAGGCTCCCCCAGGGGAGTCATGCCAGGTGGGTTACGTGGTTGATCCGGGTGCCCCGAACGTGCCGGAGGCGGCCGTGGTGGGAAGGGCCGTGCCTTTGGTGCAGCCCTTGCTGCTGCGGGCGTTGCGCTTCTCCAGCCAGATCGCCAGACGGCTCAGGGAGATGTTGATGGCGATGTAGATGACCGCGCAGATGAGGGCCGCGGGAATGACGTTGCCGTAGCGGGTGCCGATCAGGGAGAAGCTGCGGAGCAGCTCGGGGAAGGCGATGATGTAGCCGAGCGCGGTGTCCTTGAGCAGGATCACGAGCTGGGCGACGATCGCGGGCATCATGGACCGGACCGCCTGGGGGATGAGGATCCACCACATGACCTGGACCTTGTTCATACCCAGCGAGTAGGCGGCTTCGGACTGGCCTTTGGGCACGGCGTTGATCCCGGCACGGAACACTTCAGCCAGCACCGAGCCGTTGTAGAGGGTGAGCCCGATGACAACGGCGGCGAGCGCGGAGACTTGGAAAGTGCCGGGCTGCAGCGGGGGCAGGCCGAGGAGCGGGCGCACCTGGTTGACGGCCAGCGGCAGCGCCATCGCGAAGAAGATCAGCATGAGCAGCGGGATGCCGCGGAAGAACTCGACGACTGCTCCCGCCGGGATGCGGATCCACGCGTGGTCGGAGAGCCGGGCGATCCCGAACACCAGGCCGAACACGAGGGCGAGCACGGCAGCCCACAGCGCTGCGGTCAGCGTGTTGAGCAGACCCGGGATGACGTAGTCGGTCCACGTGGCCGGGTCGATGAACGGCTGCCAGCGGACTGCCGCCCACTGGCCGTTGGGGTTGACCGCCCACGCCTCAGCGCTGAACAGGGGCGGCGCGCCCTCGCCGAGCGACCGGTTGAACCCCAGGTAGATGATGGCCAGGACGACGAAGAAGCCCACGAGGGTGAGCACAGTGTAGACGGCGTGGCGGATCCGGGCTTTGGGCCCGGGAATGTCGAAGAGAACCTGCTGTGCGCTCACCGGACCACCGCCATTCGCTTGCTCAGCCAGCTAAAGAAGTACCCCACCGGCAGGGTCAGGACGAGGAAACCGATCGCGAAGCCGACGAAGGTCGGCAGGACGGGAGCGATCCCCTGGTCGAACATGAGCTTCATCTGCCGGGATGCTTCTTGGACGCCGAGCCCGGCGACCGACGCGACCGTGGTGTTCTTGATCAGGGCGATGAGGACGCTGCCGAGCGGGCCGATGACGGTGCGCAGTGCCTGCGGGATGATGATGAGGCGCAGGATCTGGGTGAAGGTGAGTCCTAGGGAGCGGGCCGCTTCGGCCTGGCCGACGGGGATGGTGTTGATCCCGGAGCGCAGGGTTTCGGAGACGAAGCACGCCGTGTAGGCGGACAGGCCGATCACCGCCCACCAGAACACGTCCCAGGCCACGCTGTCCGCAAGGCTCAACCCGAGGGCGCTGTTGAGGCCCAGGCCGCAGAAGAGCAGTACCAGGGTGAGGGGGGAGTTGCGGACCGTCTCCACGTAGACGGTGGACACGCCGCGTAGCAGGCCGATGGGGGAGACCCGCATCGCGGTGAGGATGACGCCCAGGATGAAGGAGAACAGGGCGCTGAACAAGGCGAGCCGGACGGTCCAGGAGAAACCGTCGATGACCTTGTCGATGTTGGTGAAGAAGGCTTCCATCAGTCCCAGTCGATAGGAGTGGCCGACGGGGCGGGGCGCCCCGCCGGCCTTGGACGGGTAGCGGGGCTACGCGCAGCCTTCGAGCGGCGGCTGCTCCGTGGCGTACTCAAATCCGGTCTCACCGAAGGCCGCTTCGAGGAATTCGAGGGCCTTGCCCTCCTCCCACATCTTGGTGATGGCCTCGTTGACCTTCTCGCACATCTCCGTGGAGCCCTTCGGCAGGCCGACGCCGTACTTCTCTTCCCCGAAGGGGTTGTTCACCATCCGGTAGGCGTCGGGGTTCTGTGCGGCGAACCCGGCGAGGATGGTGTTGTCGGTGGTGACAGCGTCCACCGTGCCGTTGGCGAGCAGCTCCATGCATTCGGAGTAGTTGCCGGCTTCCCGGAGCTCCGCGCCGATGCCCAGGCCGCCGTTTTCTTCGCTGTCGACGATGTTGTTGGCGGAACGCGACCCGGAAGCAGAGCAGAGCACCTTGCCTTCGAGGTCTTCCGGACCTTGGATGTCCGTGTTGTCGGCGGAGACGATGATGTCCTGCTGGGCGATGTAGTAGGGGCCGGCGAAGTCGACGACGTTCTTGCGTTCGTCGGTGATGGAGTAGGTGGCGACGATCATGTCGACGGTGCCCTGCTGGAGGAACGTCTCCCGGTTGGCGGAGGCGGCTTCCGTCCACTCGATCTGGTCAGGCGAGTAGCCGAGTTCGCCGGCGATGTAGGTGGCGACGTCCACGTCGAAGCCGACCGGCTTGTTGCCTTCGAGGAGACCGAGGCCGGGCTGGTCGTATTTGACCCCGATGGTGATGGTGTCACCGTTGCCGCTGTCCCCTCCGTTGCCTCCGCCGCCGACTTCGGCGGTACCGCAGGAGGCGAGAGTCAGGGCGAGTGCGGACGCCCCGGCCAGGGCGGCGCTGGTACGGCGGATGCGCATAGTAGTCAACCTTGTCCTCTCTCGTGGTGCGGAGAATCTGGGATGGTGGGTTAGTGGGTGAGGATCTTGGAGAGGAAGTCGCGGGCGCGGTCGGTGCGGGGGTTGGTGAAGAACTCGTTCGGGGTGTTCTCCTCGACGATCTGGCCGTCAGCCATGAACACGACCCTGTCGGCGGCGCGCCGCGCGAAGCCCATCTCGTGGGTGACCACGATCATGGTCATTCCCTCGCGCGCCAGGTCGGTCATGACGTCGAGGACTTCCTGCACCATCTCGGGGTCGAGGGCAGAGGTGGGCTCGTCGAAGAGGAGGACTTTGGGGTTCATCGCCAGGGCACGGGCGATGGCAACCCGCTGCTGCTGACCGCCGGAAAGCTGGGCCGGGTACTTGTGGGCCTGGTCGGCGATGCGGACGCGTTCCAGGAGTTCCAGGCCGCGCAGGGTGGCTTGGGCCCGCGGGATTTTGAGGACTTTGGTGGGCCCGAGCGTGATGTTCTCCAGCACGGTCATGTGGGAGAACAGGTTGAACGACTGGAACACCATGCCGACGTCGCTCCGCAGCCGGGCCAGGGCACGCCCTTCCGCGGGCAAGGGCTGGCCGTTGACCAGGATGCGGCCGCTGTCGATGGTCTCCAGCCGGTTGATCGTGCGGCACAGGGTGGATTTTCCCGATCCCGAGGGGCCGATGATGACGACCACCTCGCCGGCGTTGACGGAGAGGTTGATGTCGCGGAGGACGTGAAGCTCCCCGAAGTGCTTGTTGACGTTCTCCAGGACGACGAGTGGAGTGGCGGTCATGGGATCGGAAACTAGCTTGTGCCGGGGCGTTTGTCACCAGGGGCAGTGCCGTGAATCAGGCAAAGTGGCAGACTTGTTATTCCTAGATTTGTAGAATTGTTAAGTTTGAACCGGAAAAACTAGTCGCTCTGTCTCGTTGAGCGGGGGGTCGACCACCGAAGATGGCCGATTCTGGCCGTTGAGGGGAGAACCGCGGTTCAGAAGGGTAAGAGAAACGTTTAGCCTGGATGGGTGAGCCAGAGTCGTACCTACCAAGTGCGGACCTACGGCTGCCAGATGAACGTCCACGACTCCGAACGGCTCTCCGGACTGCTGGAGGCCGCGGGGTACCAGCGGGCAGCCGAAGGCACCACGCCGGATGTCGTTGTTTTCAACACCTGTGCGGTGCGTGAGAACGCGGATAACCGCCTCTACGGCAACCTAGGCCAGTTGCGGCCGGTCAAGGATGCCAACCCGGACATGCAGATCGCGGTGGGCGGGTGCCTGGCGCAGAAGGACCGCGGGGAGATCATTCGCCGCGCCCCCTGGGTCGACGTGGTCTTCGGGACGCACAACATCGGCTCGCTGCCCGCATTGCTGGAACGCGCCCGCGTGCAGCGGGAAGCCCAAGTGGAGATCGTCGAGTCGTTGGAGCGGTTCCCCTCCACGCTGCCCACCCGGCGCGAGTCGGTGTACGCGGCGTGGGTGGCGATCTCGGTGGGCTGCAACAACACGTGCACGTTCTGTATCGTTCCGGCGCTGCGCGGCAAGGAGAAGGACCGCCGCCCCGGCGACATTTTGGCGGAGATCCGCGCGGTCGTGGCCGAAGGGGCGATCGAGGTCACCCTGCTGGGGCAGAACGTCAACGCCTACGGTTCGGAGTTCGGCGACCGGCAGGCGTTCTCCAAACTGCTGCGGGCCTGCGGTGAGATCGAAGGATTGGAGCGGGTGCGGTTCACCTCCCCCCACCCGCGTGATTTCACCGACGACGTGATTGCAGCGATGGCGGAGACCCCCAATGTGATGCCGCAGTTGCACATGCCGCTGCAGTCGGGTTCTGACCGGATTCTGCGGGCGATGCGCCGCTCCTACCGGGCCGAGCGGTTCCTGCGGATCGTGGAGAAGGTGCGGGAAGCGATCCCGGACGCGGCGATCACCACCGACGTGATCGTCGGGTTCCCCGGGGAGACCGAGGAGGACTTCGCCGAGACCTTGCGGGTGATGGAGGAGGTGCGGTTCGCGCACGCCTTCACCTTCCAGTACTCCAAGCGCCCGGGCACTCCGGCGGCGTCGATGGACAACCAGGTGCCCCGAGAAGTGGTGAAAGAGCGCTACCAGCGGCTCTTGGAGCTGCAGGAGCGTATCTCCGAGGAGGAGAACGCCAAGTTCGTGGGCCGCGAAGTGGAGGTTCTGGTCGCCGAGGGCGAGGGCCGCAAGGACGATGTGCACCGTCGCATGTCGGGCCGGGCCCGTGACAACCGCCTCGTGCATTTCGCGGTGGACGAGGGTGTGACGGTACGCCCCGGCGACATGGTCACGGTGGAGGTGACGTACGCGGCGCCCCACCACCTGGTGGCGGATTCGGGGATTCGGAACCTGCGGCGCACCCGCGCCGGCGACGCGTGGGAGGCGCGCAACGCCCCAGAGCGGCGGCCTACCGGGGTGCTGCTGGGCATGCCGAAGGTGGGGGCGCCGGAGCCGCAGCCGAGCGTGGTGGGCGGCTGCTGCGATTCTTGACGCGGATTCGTTGTGTTGCGGGGACGGGCCCGGTGACGCCGGACCGTCCCCGTCTGCTTCGGTCACAGTTCCCGCTGTTCGTGGACGTCGAAGACGAGGTCGCAGGCGTCGCGCACACCGTCGTTGTGGGTGGCGATGACGACCGCGCAGCCTTGTTCGCTCATCTCACGGAGCACGTTCACCACCATTGCGCTGTTGGCGCTGTCTAGGGCCCCGGTGGGTTCGTCGGCTAGCACCAGGGTGGGCTGTTTGACCATGAGTCGGGCGAGAGCGACGCGCTGCTGTTCTCCACCGGATAGGTAGTGCACTTTCTCGTTTTCGCGTCCTGCGAGGCCGACGCGTTCGAGGATGCGCGCGTAGTCGGGGCGGGTGCCGCGTCTGCGAGCAACATCAAGGTTGGCTTTGACGGTGGCGTTGTCGATGAGCGCGTAGTCCTGGAAGAGGTAGCCGAGTTTGTCGCGGCGGAATCGGCGTCGTCCGCCGGGGCCGAGCCGGGTCAGGTCGGTGTTGTCGAACAGGATGTGGCCTCTGCTCGGCCGTTCGAGGAGGCCGATGCAGTTGAGCAGCGTGGTTTTTCCTGACCCGCTGGCGCCGACGAGGGCGAGCATCCGTCCTGCGGGGACGGTGAGGTTGAGGTTGCGCCAGAGGGTGCGTGTGCCGAAGGACTTGGTGAGGTTTTTGACGGTGATCATGGGCTTTCTGGGTGGTTAGGCCTGTGAGGCGCCTTCGCGGACGATTCGGCGGTGGAAAAGGGCCAGCGCTGCGACGGTGATGGCCAGGGAGGCGGCGGCGATCCCGAGAGCGTAGAACGGTTCGATGCCGCTGACCTCTGTTCTTCCCAGGGTTCCGAGAAGAGGATCGTTTTGGGCAGCCAATTGCATCTGCAAGGTGTCAAGGGTGTCCCAGGTGATCCAGCCGACGAACCCTGCGGCGATGGCGAGTTCGGCGGCGAGGAGGCGCCGGTGGGTGGCGAGGAAGGTCCAGCCGCTGATGTGGCGGGCGAAGATGGTTTGGGCCCGGGCTCGCGCATAGACCACGCAGGCGGCCACCGCGGTCAGTAGGAGCACAGCGCTCACACCGGCAAGGTTGAAGAGCTGACTGCGGAGAGCGATCAAGGTAGTTGCGTGGTCCTGTGCGGCATTCGCGGTAAGGGTTTCGACCATGGAGATATACCGCGCAGCTTCTGGATTGGTCTCGCGGAACGCGGTGACGACGTCCGGGTCAGGGAAGATCGTCGACCCTCTGGTCATGTAGGTGACATAGGCCCTTTCCGACAGGACTTTCCCGTTGGGGAGCACAACGACGATCGGCTCATACACCAAGGGGAGGTAGGAGGGGGCCGCAGAGTTCTGGACGCCGTAGGTGAACAGGGTCTGGCCATTGGCAGCAGGAAGCACTTCGACCGTCCCCTCCGCCTCGGGCGTCTGATGGGGTGCGAGCCACCGCTCCAATCCCGCGACGAGCCGGTCGGTGGAGATGCCGGAGGATTCCGGAACGATCACGCGAATGGTTTCATTCGGACCGTAGCGTTCCCCGCTGGGGGAGAGGAGTTCCTGCTCAGCGAGATAGGTGTCGTTGACGAGCAGGACGGAAGCGTCCTCAGCGGGCTGATCAGTGCCGGTGGACGGGTCGAAGAGGAGTTGGGAGAGAGGGATGTGGATTGTCAGCACCATGGAGCCTTCGGCATCCATCTGCTGCAGCCATGGACCGAGGAGGCTGTCGACGGCCTGTTCGTCTTCCTCTGTTGCCCAGCCGTAGTCGGAGCTCAACGAGATCAGTGAGGTATCGCCCTGCTGTTCGTACAACTGCAGGCCTACCTGCTGGTCCCGGGCCTCCTGGGCGTGGAGCACCACCGCGCTAAGGATCACGAAGGCCATCGCTAGGACGGGGATACGCACCAGGTAGATAGCGACAGTGGTGCTGCGCACCGGCAGCCGGCCTTTGAGTGCGGGCAGGATCTCGGTGGTGTGGACGAGGCCGAGGACCGCGGCGTGGGCGATGAGGCAGGAAAGCGCGAGGACCGCCAGGAATGTCAGTGCGAAGAGCGTGTAGTGGCCGAGCTGGTTCCACCCGTTGTAGAAGCCGAGGAACGCCAGGGTGACGCCAGCCACCGAGGGGAGGGCAATAGCCCAAAGCCGGACGACTTTGCCGAGGTCGCTGAGGAGGATGCGGGTATAGGAGTGCCCTTGCAGGCGCATGACGGCGTAGTCACGCGCGGACAGCAGGACCCCGGCACCGACCGCGGTGACGGTGGCGAGCAGGGAAACAGCGAGGAGATTGAAGAGGTGGCCACCCAGGAAGTAGTGCCAGATCTGAGAAACCTGCATCCCGGAGGATTCGTGCAGGCCGTGGTCGGCGAGCGCCTCGAGGAGAGCAGGACGGGCTTCCGGGGCGCCGAAGATGTGGTAAGAGCCGTTGGGGCCGACATCCCGGAATTCGGTGATGGGATGGGTTTCCAGGGTGTAATTGCGGCTGAAGGCAGGGTACCCGTCGGCTAACCAGCGGGCGTAGCGGGAATCTGGGTCAGAGACCGCCAGGTACATGTGGGCCCGTGTCCCGGGCTCGTGCACGTCGGGGACGGTGTAGCCGATCGCGGCATCGTAGTCGTCGGCAACCTGCTGCACCGTACGCGCGACTTCGTCAATGTCATGGATCCCCTCATTCTCGGTGATCCATACCAGTTCGAAGCTTTCGAGGGTGATAAAAGTCCGTTCGGCTGTGACCGCGAGGAGAAAAGCGATGAGCGCGGCAAGAGCAGCGCACGCGGTGTAGGCGAAGGAGAGTGTTCGGTTCGGCACCTGGTGGTCCTGTCAACAATGGCTGCGGCGGGCCCGCCGATGCAGGGTGTTCCGGCGGGCCCGCACGATGAAGAGAAGAGAGGTCAGCAGGTGGTCCGCCAGTACGCCTGGTTGTTGGCGATGGCGCGCGGAGCGTCCGCCAGAGACCAGTAGCCGGCAGGGGCGGAAGCGCGGACCGTCTTCGTGCCGACGGCGGTGGAGCCGTGGCAGACGGAGCCGTGGTAGTAGTCCGAGTAGACGATGCTGCTGGTGAGACCGTGGTCCCAGATGCCGCCCCCGACGTACTCCACTGCCGCCGCAGCGACGCCGACGGCTCCTGCGGTGAGACCAGCGGAGATGAGGAGGGTGGCGCAGGTGCGCTTGAGTGCGTTCATGGAAACTCCTCGTGACCGGAAATTGCGCGGTAGTGAATGGAAAGTCCATGGACCATGAGGTCCGTTCGGCGGCTATTTCCCTGATGCTCTGTACTAGGGATGCGGCATTTCGGGGAGATGCCGATGGTGCACGTGTCCCCAGGGGTGAAACCGTGGTGGAGGTTGTGCGGCTGCCGTCCGAGTGGCCGCGGACACTCGGAATCCCTCGATTCCGCCGGCCGCCGATCGTTCGATCACGACGGAAACGGTTTCTGCGGTCCGAATGTGAAACCAGAGGTGATCATTGAGGGAGTTTTAGTGTGGTTTCCCTATCCGATAATCCGTCCTCCTTGAAGGGGTTTTGGAAAGATTTCTTTGGATTGTGCGGCCACACAGTAGGCGAGACTAACAGCCCAGGTTTGGGGATTTCAATGGTTTTCTCTTGGTGATTTTTCGAATCTCATCCCCCTTGTGGATGGTTCCTGAGCTGGGGTTTCCCTGTGTGTCCGCGGTGTCGGTAAAAGTGTGCAGCTCAGAGCTGTGGATGCGCAATAAAGAAGGAATAGAGTGTGATGGATGACACATTTCGTGTGATGGGATAGTTCCTGTAGGGGAGAGTGTGAAGACTGAAACTGTGCTCATGTTTTTAATTGACTGAAAGGTTGGCAATGCGTGGATTTGTCCCTAAAGTGGCAAATGGATGAAAGTTGAATTTTGTCGAAATAATGTGAAGGATAATTCTCTGTATTTCAGAAAAGAAGGCGTCCTGCTGTAGCGTCCGGGGCAGCGGTTCTCCGCCGATGCGGGAAGCAGGCGCCGCAGCTCAAGTCGCGGAGTGCAAGCGGCGGGTCGCGGGAATCCACGCCAGGCGTGCCCCGCGGGCCTGGTACGGGATCGCCTAGCCGCCGCCCGCCGAGGCCCGGCCACACTTGCGAGCGTGGAGAAAACGCGGGTGCCGGGAAGCTCGTATCAGGACTGCTCGTCGCGCGTGGCTGACCGGAAGCAGGGGTCAGAGTGCTCGCAGACCAGCGCGAACGCCCGATCCACCAGGTCGGGGGCGTCGTAGGGCAGCCAGTGCACCCGCGGATCACGGCGGAACCACGATTCCTGGCGGCGGGCGAACCGCCGGGTAGCCCGTACGGTCTCCTCCTTGGCCTCCTCTTCCGTGCACTCCCCGGCCAGGAAGCGGAGAATCTGGGCGTAGCCCAGGGCCCGGGAGGCGGTGAACCCGTCGCGCAGCCCCGCCTTCTCCAGGGCACGCACCTCGTCCACCAGGCCCGCCTCCCACATGCGGTCCACGCGGAGTGCGATCCGCTCGTCCAGTTCCGGGCGGGGCGCAGTCAACCCGATCTGCACGCACGGGTAGCGGGAGACGTGGTCGGGCAAGGTCGCGGTGAACGGTCCCCCGGTGATCTCGATGACTTCCAGGGCGCGCACGATACGCCGTCCGTTGGTGGGCAGGATCGCCCGGGCCGCCTCAGGGTCGAGGCGCGCCAGCCGGGCATGCAGGGCGAGCGGCCCCTGTTCGGCGAGTTCAGCCTCCAAACGGGCCCGGACCTTCGGGTCGGTGCCGGGGAAGTCGAGTTCGTCCAAGGCGGCCCGCACGTACAGTCCAGAGCCGCCCACGAGGACGGGCACCCGGCCTGCGGCGTGGAGGTCGTCGATGACCGCGCGGGCCATGCGCTGGTAGTCGGCCACGTTCGCGGTCTGGGTCACCTCCCAGACGTCGAGCAAGTGGTGGGGGACGCCGCGCCGTTCCTCCGGGGTGAGCTTGGCCGTGCCGATGTCCATGCCCTGGTAGAGCTGCATGGAGTCGGCGTTGATGATTTCGGCGGGGAGGCCGTGCTCGGTCAGGCGCAGCGCCAGGGCGACGCTGAGGTCAGACTTGCCCACTGCGGTCGGTCCGACGACCGCGATCACTGTGCTCATGCCTTAAGTGTGGCAGTGGACGGCGTGTGGCGGGCGGGTTCGCAGCGGGAAACGCGGACGCGGCGTGAGCCAGGAATCTAGGATGAACCCATGCGTTTCGCCAAGGGCCACGGCACAGAGAACGATTTCGTCATTCTTCCCGACCCGGACGGGGAGCTCGACCTCGATGCAGCGACGGTTGCCGCACTGTGCGACCGGCGCGCCGGTCTGGGAGCGGACGGGGTGCTGCGAGTGGTCCGGACCAAAGCATTGGACGAGCCGTTGACGGGGGAGGCGGCGACCGCGCAGCGCTGCGAGTGGTTCATGGACTACCGCAACGCTGACGGCAGTGTGGCGGAGATGTGCGGCAACGGGGTGCGGGTGTTCGCCCGCTATCTTCAGGAGGCCGGCCTGGTCGGCGCCGCAGCCTTCGAAGTGGGCACGCGGGCCGGGGCACGCCACGTGGTGCTGGAGCCCGACGGGAACATCACCGTCGACATGGGGCCGGTGCGGATCCTGGGGCCGGGGAGTGCCCGGTTGGCCGACGGCCCGGTGCACGGGACGCGGATCTCGGTGGGGAACCCGCATTTGGCGTGCCGGGTGGCGCGGCCTGTCGCCGAAGTCGACTTGAGCGCTCCTCCGCTGCTGCGGGCTGAGGAGTTCCCGCAGGGCGCCAACGTGGAAGTGTTCCGCGAAGTCGCCTCGGGCGTATTGGAGATGCGCGTCTACGAGCGCGGGGCCGCTGAGACCCGGTCCTGCGGTACGGGGATTGTGGCTGCCGCGGCCGCCGCGACTCCCCCGGGCGAGGATGCCCGGTGGACGGTGCGGGTGCCGGGCGGGGAGTGCACGGTGGTGCTCGAGTCTGGAGCAGCTCGGCTGAGCGGCCCCGCGGTGATCGTCGCCGAGGGGGACGTCCGGCTGTCTGCGCTCCGGTGAGCGGTAGCGCGGTGGGCCGCCGGGTCGTGGTCCCGCTGCTGCGGCGGGTGGTGCGGCGGGCGGTGCTGCTGTTCACCGCGGTGAGCTGTGTCTACCTTCTGGCGGCCGCCACGCTGCATCCCCGGGAGAACTTCGAGGCGCAGCGGCCGCCCCCGCCTCCTGCCGCGGTGGATGCCGCTTTGGACGCCGCTAATCTCAACGACCGCACGCCCCTGTTCCAGCGGTATGCGGTGTGGATTTCGGGGATAGCGGTCGGCGACTTCGGACGCACGTGGGACGGGGCTTCGGTCAACGAGGAGCTGTCCCGGCGGATCGGGGTGAGTGTGCGGCTGCTGGCGGCCGGGGCCGTGCTCGGCTGTATCGGCGGGGTGGCGCTGGGCACGTGGACGGGCAGCCGGGTGCGGGGGAGCGCAGACCGGGCCGTGACTGCGCTGTCGCTGCTGGTGATCTCCGTGCCGGTAGTGGTGCTCGCCGTGGCGCTCCAGCACGTGGGGGTGTGGGCCAACCAGGTGGCGGGGATGGATCTGGTGCGGGTCACCGGGGAGGCTACGCCCGGGTTCTCCGGCGGGGTGGGGGAGCAGGCGCTCGACCGGCTGCGCCACCTGGTACTGCCGACACTGGCGGTGGCGCTCCCGCAGATCGCCTTGTACAGCCGGTACCAGCGTTCGCTGATCGCCGATCAGGTGGGCGCCGAGTATCTGCGCACGGCGCGGGCTAAGGGGATGACCCGGTCGCAGGCGGTGGTGCGGCACGCGCTGCGGGTCACGCTGATTCCGGCGGCCGCGTATTTCAGCTATTCCCTGGCTGTGCTACTGACCAGTACGGTTTTCACCGAGCAAGTGTTCGGATGGCACGGGGTCGGCGAGTACCTGTTCGAAGCGGTAGGGCAGGGGGATGTGAACGCGGTTGCGGCGGTCTGCTGTTTCGGGGCGGTGTGCGTGACCGCGGCAGGAGTGGTCTCTGATCTGGTGCGTGCGGTGGTGGATCCGCGGAGCCAGGCGGGATAACGCCTGGGAAATACCGGGTTCCCCGTTCCCAAGCGGAGTACAATTTTCCCCAATTGTTCCATTGGTGCCTTTTGTCAAGGCGATCATGGCGCGTCGGCCCGGCGGAGCACCGGAGTCTGCCCCGGACTCCGCAGCGGAACGGCCCAGGGCATTTGGGGGACAAGTGCGAACAGGGAAACGGCGTGCGATTTCGGTGGGAGCATTCGTGCTCACCCTGACCGCCGCGCTGGCAGGCTGCCAGGCGGAAGTGGACCACAGGCAGGCAGCCCCGGAACCCGCAACAGCCGCAATCAACGCCGTAGACCGCGCGCTCGTAGCCGACGGCGGCACCTTGACCTGGGGGATCAACGAGTTCCCCACCCAGTGGAACCCCCACCATCAGGCCGGAAACCTCGCCGCCGTGCACACGGTCCTCGAAGCGCTGCTGCCCATCCCGTTCCGGGTCGATGAACGGGGTGAAGCCCACCCCAACCCCGACTATGTGATCGACGTGTCGGTCACCACCGAACCCGAACAGGTCGTCACCCTCACCCTCAACCCGGAGGCTGCCTGGTCCACCGGGGACCCCATCACCTGGCGCGACTACGCGGCCATGGCCGAAGCCTTGTCGGGAAGCAACCCGGAGTATCAGGCGCTCGGCACTGTCGGCTACGACCGGATCGCTGAAGTACGCAAGGGGAAGAACAAGTACCAGGTCGTCATCGTCTTCGAACAGCCGTTCTCCGAGTATCCGGCGCTGTTCTCGCCCCTGCTCCCCGAGGAGTACACCGCGGACCCGGAATCCTTCAACACCGGATACCTCGAGCAGATCCCGGTCACCGCGGGACCGTTCGACGTGGCGGAGCTCGACCTCGTCGCCCAGACCATCACCCTGGAGCGCAACGCGGACTGGTGGGGTGACCCGGCCCGGCTCGAGGCGATCATCTTTCGCACGCTGGCCCCCGACGCGCTGGACGCGGCCTTCCTCGACGGCAGCATCGACCTGTACGCGCTCTCCCTCGACTCCGGGTCCTATGAGCGGATCCGCTCCGCACCGGGCACGGAGATCCGGGCTGCACTGGGCGCCGACTACCGGCACATCACCCTCAACGGGCAGACCCCGATCCTCAAGGACGTGGACGTCCGCCACGCGATCTTCCTGGGGATCAACCGCGAAGTGCTCGCCACAGCGGCGCTGGGCACCCTGGGATGGGAGCCGCGGGTGCTCAACAACCGGTTCCTCATGCCCGAACAGCCCGGCTATGCCGACAACAGCGGCGAGTGGGGGAAGTACGACCCCGACCGGGCCGCGCAACTGCTGGAGGAAGCAGGCTGGACCGCGGCCCAGCCCGGCGAGGTGCGCACTCGTGACGGCAAGCCGCTGACGCTGCGGTTCATCGTCCCGCAGGGGTATGCGCCGGCGTGGGAGGAAGCCGAACTGGTGCAGTCGATGCTCGCCGAGATCGGGGTGGACATCAAGATCACGAGTGTGCCGGGCAACCAGTTGTTCAGCAAATACGTCCAGCCCGGCAACTACGACCTGGTCGCTTTCGTCAACAGCGGCAGGGGGTTCCCGGTCTTCGACTCGCTGCACCAGTGGCTCGACGCGGTCGACGACGCCGACGGGAAGCCGCAGTGGCGGACCAATGTCGGCCGGATCGGCTCCCCCGAGGTGGACCAGGCCCTGTACGGCGCGCTCGAGGCCCTCGACCGCGGCACCGCAATCGAACAGCTCAACAAAGCCGACCGGCTGCTGTGGGAGCTCGGCCACACCCTGCCCCTCTACCAGCGGCCGCAGATCTACGCGGTCCGCGACACCCTGGCCAATGTGGGGGCTCCCGGGCTGGGCACGCTGGACTACGCCGACATCGGCTACGTGGTGCAGGAATGAGCAGGCGCCCCTGCACCGCGGCCGAGCCGGGTGGGGGCGCCGAGGCGATGCGGCCGAGTGTTACGGCATCCGCTCGTAGGCCGGAAGCGTGAGGAACTCCGCGTAGTCCTCGGCCAGGGCGACCTCCTTGAACAGCGCAGTGGCGCGGTCCAGCAGGTCGGCGTCGAGGGACGTGGTCTCGCGGATCGTCGCCAGCTCCTCGGAGATGAGGCGCTCCACGAGCTCGGTGGTGACCTTGGCGCCGTCGTCCAAGGTGACGTCGTTGTGGAGCCACTGCCAGATCTGGGAGCGGGAGATCTCCGCGGTCGCGGCGTCCTCCATCAGGTTGTGGATGGCCACCGCGCCGCTGCCGCCCAGCCACGCGGCCAGGTACTGGATGGCGACGTTGATGTTGTTGCGCAGGCCCGCCTCGGTGATGCCGCCTTCGGCGCTGGAGATGTCCAGCAGGTCAGCGGCGGTCACCGACACGTCGTCGCGCTGCCGGTCGATCTGGTTGGGGCGGTCGCCCAGCACACCGTCGAAGACCTCCATAGCGACGGGGACCAGGTCGGGGTGGGCCACCCACGAGCCGTCGAAGCCGTCGTTGGCTTCGCGGGTCTTGTCGTCACGGACCTTGGCCAACGCCACCTTGTTGATCTCGGGGTCGCGCCGGTTGGGGATGAACGCGGACATGCCGCCGATAGCATGCGCGCCGCGCTTGTGGCAGGTCTTGACCAGCAGCTCGGTGTAGGCGCGCATGAACGGCGCGGTCATGGTCACCGCGTTGCGCTCAGGCATGAGGAACTGGCGGCCGCGCGTGCGGTGCGTCTTGATGATGCTGAACAGGTAGTCCCACCGGCCGGCATTGAGCCCTGCGGAGTGCTCCCGCAGCTCGTAGAGGATCTCCTCCATTTCGAAGGCGGCGGGGATGGTCTCGATGAGCACGGTGGCGCGGATGGTGCCCCGTTCGATGCCCAGCGCCTCCTGGGCCCGGATGAAGATGTCGTTCCACAGCCGGGCTTCCAGGTGGCTCTGCATCTTCGGCAGGTAGAAGTAGGGGCCTTTGCCCTTGGCGATCTGGCGGCGGGCGCAGTGGAAGAAGTACAGCGCGAAGTCGACGATGCCGCCGGAGGTGCGCTGTCCGTCGACGAGGATGTGCTTCTCGTCCAGGTGCCAGCCGCGCGGGCGGACCACGATGGTGGCCAGCTCGGAGTCGTCCTTGAGCGCGTAGCGCTTGCCTTCCGGGCTGGTGAAGTCGATGGTGCGGTCGAGGGCGTCCCGCAGGTTGAGCTGGCCTTCGATCATGTTCTCCCATAGGGGGGTGTTGGCGTCTTCAAAGTCGGCCAGCCACACTTTCGCACCCGAGTTGAGCGCGTTGATGGTCATCTTGCGGTCGGTGGGGCCAGTGATCTCGACACGGCGGTCGACCAGCCCCGGGGCAGGCGGGGCGACGCGCCAGTCCGGATCTTCGCGGATGGCCTTGGTCTCCGGCAGGAAGTCCAGGTTGGCGCCCGCGGAGATCTCTTCCTGACGGCGCTTGCGTGCGGCGAGGAGCTCCTGACGGCGCGGCTCGAACCGGCGGTGCAGGTCAGCGAGGAATTCGAGCGCTTCCGTGGTCAGGATCTCGTCGTACCTGTCCTTCATCGGACCGGTGATCTCGACTCCGTGGGGAGTACCCATGGCACCAACCCTTCCGCATGGCGAAACTTGCTTTTGTTATGTGGAATTGACGCTACTCTGCCCGTCCTGGCAGGTCAACGCAGTCTCCGTGCTACGAGGCGCAAATTTTTCGCTCATGCGGAAATATTGAAGTTTTTTCTGGGTTAAACATGGGTAAAGAACACCTGTTCTTTGCTTAAGGGGGATGTTCTGGGGCTGCTGGGACGGCGGAGCGCCTCAAAAACCACCTGACTTCTGGCGGTACCCGTGGGACGATCGGGGAAGGAACCACGGTGACGCCGTGTTAGCACTCACCAGATGGATATGACGCGTACTTCTCTCAACCTCAACGACCACACACTCCGCACCGGATCAAGCGTCGACACGGAAGACTCTGTGCCAGCCCATTTCGACGGAATCGACACGACCACCCCGGGAGAGGCCGAGCTGCAGGACCGCCTCGCGCTGCGCCGGGTCAACGGACTGTCCACCGAACTCCACGACATCACCGAAGTCGAGTACCGGTCGCTGCGGTTGGAGCGCGTGGTACTCATCGGCGTGTGGACCAGCGGCACTCAGGAGGATGCCGACAACTCCCTGTTCGAACTCAAACAGCTTGCGGAAACCGCGGGCGCCGTGGTTCTCGCCGGACTCACCCAGCGCCGGTCCAAACCGGACCCGGCTACCTACATCGGCAGCGGCAAGGCCGCTGAACTCCGCGACATCGTGGAGGCCACCGGAGCTGACACCGTCATCTGCGACGGGGAGCTCACCCCCGGCCAGCTGCGCCAACTGGAAGAAGCGGTCAAGGTCAAGGTGATCGACCGGACCGCGCTCATCCTCGACATCTTCGCCCAGCACGCCCGCAGCCGCGAAGGTAAAGCCCAAGTGGAACTGGCGCAGCTCACCTACCTGCTGCCGCGGCTCCGCGGATGGGGTGAGGCCCTGTCCCGCCAGACGGGCACGTCCGGCGGCGGCAACGGCGGAGTGGGGCTGCGCGGTCCCGGTGAGACCAAGCTGGAAACCGACCGGCGCCGCATCCACCGGCGGATGGCCAAGCTCCGTCGCGAACTGGCGCACATGGCGGTGGCCCGCGAAGTGAAACGCGACCGGCGCCGCAGCCGCAAAGTGCCTGCCGTCGCCATCGCCGGGTACACCAACGCGGGCAAGTCCAGCCTGCTCAACCGGATCACCGGTGCCGGGGTCCTCGTGGAGGACACGCTGTTCGCCACCCTGGACCCGACCGTGCGCCGGGCACGCACCCCGGACGGTCGCCTCTTCACCCTGAGCGACACCGTCGGATTCGTGCGGCACCTGCCGCACCAGCTCGTGGAAGCGTTCCGCTCCACCTTGGAGGAGGTCACCGAAGCCGACCTCATCCTCCACGTCGTGGACGGCTCCCACCCTGACCCCGAGCAGCAGATCGCCTCGGTACGGCAGGTTTTCGCGGAGATCGACGCCACGGACATCCCCGAGCTGATCGTCATCAACAAGATCGACGCCGCCGACGAGACACAGCTCAGGCAGTTGCGCACCAAGTACCCCGGCATGGTCGAAGTCTCCGCACGCACCGGGGAAGGCATCGGCGAGCTGCTCCAAGCGATCGCCGAAGCCCTGCCCGAATCGGAGCACGAGGTCACCGTGCTGCTGCCCTACGAGCGGGGCGACCTGGTCTCCCGCATCCACCAGGAAGGCCGGATCCTTAGCGAGGAGCACACCGCCTCCGGCACGGTCCTCCACGCCTGGGTGTCCCCGGAACTCGCCGGTCAACTGGACCGATACGCCACCGTGGCCTCATAGCTAGAGCCTAACCGAACAAAAACGGCGGAACCTCTTGTGAGGTTCCGCCGTTTACTGTTCAGCCGCAAAGGTGTACATCTCAGCGCTCTATGAACTACGGTTGCCTTCACCCGAAGTTGACGGATGCTGCTGCCCGGCCTCGTTCCGGCCGCGTTGACCCCCCAGCTACGGCAAGGCATCGATATGAAGTCGTGTGAAGACTGTTCGTGTGACGTGGTCGTCTTCCGGGTCCGGGGGACGGCCGTGGCAGCGCGGACGGGCGAGCGGTGAAACAATGACGGTACGGCTGTTGACGAACATCGGACGACTATGGACCGGCGTCGAACTGATCAGCAACGCCGCCATCGTCATGCGCGATGGGATCATTGCCTGGGTTGGCCCAGCCGCCAGCCTGCCCCAGAGCATTCCCGGAGTGATTGACCACATCGCCGACGCCCAGATCGACAACGCGGGCGGCGCGCTCGTCACCCCCGGGCTCATCGACGCCCACGCCCACCCCGTCTACGCGGGGAACCGGTACGCCGAAATCTCCGCGCGCAGCGAGGGAGCCTCCCAGAGCGACATCGTCGCCGCGGGCGGCGGTGTCTCCTCCACCGTCACCGTGACCCGGGGCACCGACCCGTGGACCCTCTGCAACGACGTGCGAGACCGGCTCCGCCACTGGCTGCTGTGGGGCACCACCACCGTAGAAGCGAAAACCGGCTACCACCTGACCCGCGACGGGGAGCTCGCCGATGTGCGCCTGCTGCGCTCCCTCGAAGAAGAACCCGGAATGCCGCGGCTGCACGTCACCTTCTTCGCTGCGCACGCGATACCGCCCGAATACTTCGGCCGCCACCGCGACTACGTGCAGGCGGTCGGCTCCTGGCTGGGGGACGCCGCCCAGGCCGGGGCGGACGGGGTCGACGTCTACTGCGACAACCGCCAGTTCACCACAGAAGACGCGCGCTGGATCCTCACCCTAGGGCGCGCTGCCGGCCTCAAAACACGGATCCACGCCTGCTCCAAACCCCGGCACGGCGCGGTGCGCATGGCCGCGGAAATGCAGTGCAACTCGGTGGACCTGCTCCACGAGACCGACGAGGAAGACCTGGTGGCGCTCGCCCGGACGAAGACACCGGTCGTGGTCTGCCCCACCGCGTCCCTCAACGAGTGCCGCACCCCGCCGGTCCGCGCCCTCCTCGACCACGGAGTCCCTGTAGCACTGGGCACCGACCACAACCCGGCGCACTGCGGTACCACCATGATGTCGCTGGTCGTGTGCATGGCGATCGGGCTGTACGGGCTCAGCGTGCAAGAAGCCCTGCGCGCCGCCACCGTCGGCGGGGCCCAGGCACTGGGCACGCTGGACCGCGGCGTGATCGCCGTGGGGAAGGTCGCGGACGTCGTCCAGTGGGACGCCGAGCACGAAGGCGCTTTCGCCTGGTCCTACGGGCTCAAAGCGATGCGGGTGTGGCGCGGCGGAGAGCCCCTCCGCTGACCCTGCGGCACACGCCACGGTGCGGGCCGGAGCCGATGCCCACGATCAGCCCCGAAGCGCCGCGGCATGGGCGCGCAGGTAGGCGAGGTCCGTGCGGTAGATGGCGTCGTGCCCCTCGGCACAATGCCGGGCGAACGCTGCATCCCCTGCCGCTGCCCGCTCCCTCATGAACTCCACCAAGGCCACCAAGCGTTCCTGAGCGACTGCGAGGAGCATCGCACGGTCCGCCGCGCTCGTGAGCCCGTAGGCGGCCGTGAACAGTTCCAACCGTCGTGCCTGCTCCGCCACAGGCACGTCCTCACCGATCGTGCCGGGCGCGCTCAACGGCACGAACCGGTAGGCGGCCAACGCGAGATCCCAGAGACGCGGCCCCGGATGCGCCGCGTCGAAGTCGATGAACGCCACCGGCAGCCCGGTGCGGAACACGGTGTTGTAGGGCGCCACGTCACCGTGGCAGATCACCTCGCGGGGAGCGCGTTCCGGCAACTGCCACACCGCGTCGCGCGGCGGAACGAACCCCACGGTCGCGTCGTGGTAGCGTCGCAGCAGCCAGCCGCCCCGCAGCGGCCAGGGCCGCATCCCGGCGCGCATACGCGGGCACCGGATCGGTGGCCACTGCCCCCGCCACAAAGTCGAGAATCTCCCGCCCCTGATCGTCGACACCGTGCACGCGGGGCGCCCCGGAAAACCCTGCCGCCGCCACATGCCGCAGCAGTGCGTGCACCGCAGGAGTCCACGGGCCGGTAGGGCGGAGTACGACGGCCCCGACCCGGACCACCTGGTTGACCCCGCCGCGGAATACCTCGCTGTCCACAGGACGACGACCCTAAGCCACCCGCGGCACGGCCGCCGCTCCGGACCGTCTACCGCCGGCCACGGGCCGCCACGATTTCGATCACCGCCCGCTCCAGGGCATAGGCCGGGTCCCGGCCCGCGCCTTTCACGAGGGCGTCGGTTTCCGCCACCACCCGCATCGCCTGCGCCACCCCCCGCGGAGTCCAGCCGCGCGCCTGCTGGCGAAGCGTACGCAGCTTCCACGGCGGCACCTTGGCCTGTTTCGCGAGTTCCGACTCGGACAGGCCGCGCGAGGACTGCACCACCACCGCGAGACCGCGCACCGCGCTCGCCAACGCGCTGGTGATCAGCACCGGTGCCATGCCCACCGCCAACGACCAGCGCAACTGCTCCAACGCTTCAGCGAGCCGCCCCTCCACGGCACGGTCCGCCACGGTGAACCCGGACGCTTCCGCCTTCCCCCGGTGGTAGCGGGCCACCGCCTCGGCGTCGACCCGACCCTCGGTGTCGGCGATGAGCTGGGTGCAGGCCGCCGCGATCTCCCGCAGGTCCGTGCCGACCGCGTCCAAGAGCGCCTGCGCGGCGTCCGCGGTGATCTTCCGTCCCGCGCGGTCGAACTCGCCTTTGATGAACGCGATCCGCTCCGACGCCTTCGTTGGCTTGGCGCAGTCGATCCGGTGGGCTCCGGCCTGCAGCGCAGCCTGCAGCAGCGCCTTGCCTTTCGCGCCGCCCGCATGGACGAGCACCAGCACCACGTCGTCGACGGGATCTTTCACGTAGTCGGTGATCACCCCGGCGGGCTCCTTGGTGAGGTCCTGCGCTGAGCGCAACACCACCACCCGGCGGTCCCCGAACAGCGACGGCGAGGTGACTTCGACCAATTTCCCGGCGCTCACCTGGGACGGCATCAGGTCGTGCACGTCGACTTCCGGATCGGTGGCGCGCACCGCGGCCACCACTTCAGCGACGGCGCGGTCGACGAGCAGCTCCTCGTCGCCGACGATGACGGTCAGCGGCGGAACGGAGGTGGAGTCCATGGACGTCAGCATGCCATGCTGCGGTGACCTCCGGGCCCACCCGCAGGGGAGGCCGTCAAGAACGCTGCCGGGCCCGCGCCGCGGCGGCAGGCCGCCGCCCGCGGGGACGGTGGTACAACCGGTTCTGCGCCGCCCGGCGGCGGATATCCCACAGGAAACCGTCCCGCACCGCGGTGCGGAGCCGGAGCGGAAGCCGCGGATACACCGCCCGCACCACCGTGCACAACCGGTGGAAGCGGCGGTGGCGGCGCGCATCCCAGGCCAGGCCGAACTCGTCGCGCAGTCGGGACGGCAGCAGCCCGGCAGCCACAAACCCTTGGAAGCGGGCCGCGGGACGCAGCAGACGAGCAGAAGGGTGCAGCAGGTCGCGGGCCACGGCCCGGGCTGCTGGGGTGACCCGCAGCGTAGCGAGCGTCTCCTCCCAGTAGCGGGCGAACTCGGCGCGGGAGGCCGGCCAGTACTCCTCCGGACATCCCAAGGCCGTGGCGAACACTGCCGAACGCGCATACACCTCGTCTTTCTCCGCGTCCGTGAGGTTCCCCACGAACCGCTCGTAGGCGGTCTCCGCGGACTGGTACAAGGTGGCGGCCACCCAGCGGAGCAGTTCCGGGTCGAGCGCCCGGTATCCGGGACCGGTGACCTTGGTGTGCATTGCGCGCACGATCGCGCTGATCCGCTCCGCTTCGTCCGGGGAGCCGAACATGACCCCGTAGACGAAGGTGAGAGTGCCGTGGAGCCGACTGAGCGGCCGGTGCGCGAAATCGCTGTAGTCGTGCACGCCCTGCCCCACCGCGGGGTGGGCGATCTGCAGCAGGATCGCGTACCCGGCCCCGGCCAGCAGGGCAGCCTCGCGGAAGACACGGTCGAGGACAGGAGCATCAGAGGGGGAGGAGGGGACCATAACTTTCAGCTTACGTTCCGGCTGGACCGAGGGCTGGGGCCGTCGGTCCTGGGATTAGCGCACGTCAGGGCCGCGCCAGTACACCACGGGGCCGTCCCCGGTCGGCACCACCGCCACATCGCCGTGCTGGTCTGTGCGGTACGAGGCGGAGGTCAGCGCGGTCAACTGCGCCCACGTGTCCGCAGCCGGGTGCCCGTAGGGGTTGCCGGCGCCCACCGAGGTGAGCGTCACCCGGGGCCGGGTGGCTTCGAGGAACACGGCCTCCTGCGTGCCCGCCCCATGGTGCGGGGTCTTGAGCACGTCAACACCGCGGATCCCCGGATGGGTGAGGAGAGCGCGCTGGGCCGACTCTTCGATATCCCCGGTGAGCAGCACCGACAACCCGCCTTCGGCGGGCGGGGCAGCGGACCGGTGGGCGAGCACGACCACGCTGCCCTCATTGGCGTCCCCGCCCGCGAAGTCGGCGGGCGGCCACAGCACGGACAGTCGCCAGCGTCCCACAGCCAGCTCCTCCCCGGCATGCACGGTGCGCAGCCGCGCCCCGGCCCGCTCCAAGGCTGCGGCAGCGTCCGGTGCGTCGAACCCCGGAGGCACCACCGCCTCCGCCACGGTCCGGCCCCGCAGCACCCCGCTTGTGCCGCCCGCATGGTCCAGGTCGTGGTGGGTGAGCACCAGCAGCGCAACCCGGCGCACCCGCAGCCGGTCCAAGCAGCGGTCCACTGCCCCTGGACGCGGCCCGGTGTCGACCACCACCGCCTCCCCGCGGTCCACCGCCAACACGAGCGCGTCCCCTTGGCCGACGTCGCAGGCGACCACCGCCCACCCCGGCGGGGGCCAGCTAGGAGCCAGGCAGGCGAGAGCCAGCGCCGCCACCGCGGACGCGGCAATCCCCGCAGCCACCACCCTCCGTGCCCAGCCCCGCAGCACCAGCAGCGCGGCGAGCAGGACAGCCAGCAGCAACGCCCCCACCACGTCGGACCGCCACGGCACCGCGCCGTGCGGCACGCGGGCACCCCATTCCGCGATGCGGTGGATCCAGGCCACGGCGACCCCCGGAACCCACACCGCCACCTGTGCGGCGGGAGGCGCCACCAGTCCCAGGGCGGCGACCACGAAACCGCCGACGGTGGCGACCGGCACGAACGGCCCAGCCGCCACGTTCGTCGGCACGGACACCCAACTGACCTCGGCGGACAGCACCACGAGCAGCGGCGCACACGCCACTTGGGCGGCGAGCGTGACCGCGACCGGCTCCGCCAGCCACGCCGGCACCCGGCGTGCCCATGCGTCCCGCCACGGGGGCGCGAGCACCATGATGCCGCCGGTAGCCAGCACGGACAGGGCGAACCCGAACGAGGCAGCCAGCGCCGGATGGAACAGCAGCAGCCCGATCACTGCGGCAGCTAGCGCTGCCACCCCGATCCGGGGACGCCCCACGACCAGGGAGACGAGGGCGACCGCGCCCATGAAAGCCGCACGCAGCACACTCGGTTCCGGCCGTGCCAACAGCACAAACCCGGCGATTGTGGCCGCACCGGTGAGTGCGGAAGCCCACACAGGCAGCCGGAGCCAGCGGGTGACCGCCAGCACCGCGCCGGCCATCACCGCGAGATTCGCCCCGGAGACGGTCAACAGGTGCGTCATGCCGGTGGCGCGGAAGATCTCCGCGGTCTCCGCGTCCAACAGGGACGTGTCCCCCACGACCAGCGCGGGCAGCAGACCCCGCTCCGGCTGGGGCAGGACCGCGCACGCCCGCCGCAGCCCGCCGCGGACCCGGTCCGCCCACGCATGGGCGGCCGACGGCGGGCCCACGTGACGGGGCGGACCGCGGACCAAGAGCAGCGCAGCATCCAGGCGGGTGCCCGCGGGCACCGCGGTGCCCGCTACGCGCACCGGCTGGCTGGGCACCAGGTGCCGCCACTGTTCGCCGTGGACGAGGAGGACCACCGGGACCCGGCTCCGGACCCGGGTCCCGTCCGGCAGCGTCACCCACTCGGTGTGGGCCGTCACCACGAACTCGGCCCGCCCCGGGACCGCGGGGTTCTCCCGAGGCCGCGGGTCCAAGGCGAGCACCACACTCGCCTCCGTGAACTGCTGGGCCGCGGCCAGCTCAGCCATCGGACTGGCCGCTACCGCGGCGGTGCGCCCGGCCACCGCCACCGCCCCGCCCGCAGCGCAGACCAGGGTCGCACCGCACAGGGCGGCTACGGTCCCCCAGCGCGGGTGGCGCAGCAGGAGCAGCCCTGCCCACGCGGCCGTGCCGAGCACCGCCGCGGTGAGGAACGCGGTGCGTGGCGC
This sequence comes from Thermobifida sp., assembly GCF_017577275.1. NCBI lineage: Bacteria > Bacillati > Actinomycetota > Actinomycetes > Streptosporangiales > Nocardiopsidaceae > Thermobifida > Thermobifida sp. The sequence goes on along the minus strand of NZ_PITY01000020.1, from coordinate 62,257 downwards.
AGCGTGGAGCAGTGCGAGGACCGTCAGCCACAGTCCCACGGCCGGGACCGCCAGGCTCACGTCGAGCCGGACACCTGCCCCGGGCAGGGGACCGGAACCTGCCGCAGTCACGGGGCACCGCCGACGTAGACCAGGTCGCGCAGCTCCGCGAACCGGCGGTCCCCGATACCGGTGACGTCGTGGAGCTGCTCCACCGAGGTGAAACCGCCGATGGACGCGCGGTGGTCGATGATGCGCTGGGCCAGCACCGGGCCGATTCCCGGCAGGGTCTGCAACTGGTCGGCGGTAGCGGTGTTGAGGTCGATCCGCCCGTCCCCGGCGGGCAGGCCCGGACCCTCGCCTTCCCCGGCCATGGGCGACGGGGTGACCCCAACGAGGATCTGCTCGCCGTCGACGAGGGGACGGGCCAGGTTGAGGAACCCTAGATCCGCATCCGGGCGCGGGCCGCCCGCCGCGTCGAGAGCATCGGCCACCCGGGACCCGGCGGGCAGGGTCACGATCCCCGGGGAGACCACGTCACCGCCCACGTGGACCACGACCGTGCCGGCAGGACTCGCTTCCGCCGCCGGGGACGGATGAGGACCGGACGGGACGGCCTCCTGCGGCGGCGCGGGCGCGGACGCGGGACGGGCGTTGAGCATGAACCAGCCGGTGACCCCCGCGGCCAGCAGGCACACGAGGGCGAGCGCCGCCACCCCGGACAGGGTCACGCGGGGCCGCAGCTCCACTGAGACACCCCTCCAGCGGTCCACAAGGGCCGCCAGCGGGGCAGGCAGCCGCCGCTCCGCCGGGTCGGGGAGCGGCGGGATGCGCACATACCCGGGCGGGGGAGCGGGAGCCGAACCGTCGTTCCGACCCGTGCCGCGGTCCGGCTGAGGTGCGGCGGGCGGGGCCGGACGGGCACCGCGGCCCGCCCGGGCAGGGCGCTCTGCCGCATCCTCGTCCCTCCCCACCTCGGGAGCCGGGGGACGCCGTGGCGCGGGAAGCACGGGCACCGGGGAGCGGACCGTGTCGGCTACGGCATCGGGCGGGGGAGGAACAGTGAAGTCCAGTGGGGTCGGGTCCCCGTCGTCCGCTGCCCGCCACTCGGCAGGCAAGGCGGCCTCAGACGACGGCAGGGGAGACGGCTGCTGCGCTGCCGGGGCAGCGGGCTCAGGAGCAGTGTGTCGTGCCATACCGGGGACGGTAGGTCCCCGCCACGGGAGCGCTAGAGAGGAAGGTTCCGCCTGTGGACAACTGCGCGGAGCGCTCACCGGTACGGCCCGCAACCGGCAGCGGACCGGCCCCGACAACGCGAAAGGCCAGACACCGTCACGATGCCTGGCCGTGGGCGCGTGTCAGGAACGAACCTGCTGCAGACGCTTAGGCAGCCTGAGACTGCTGCAGCTGGTGGAGCCGCTTGGCGATCGCGCTCTTGCGGTTCGCAGCCTGGTTCTTGTGGATCACGCCCTTGCTGACGGCCTTGTCCAGCTGGCGTGCCGCGGCGCGCTGGAGAATGATGGCCTCTTCGACGTTCCCGGCCTCGGCAGCTTCACGGAACTTGCGGATAGCGGTCTTCAGCGACGACTTGACCGCCTTGTTGCGCAGACGAGCCTTCTCGTTCTGCCGGATGCGCTTCTTCTGCGACTTGATGTTCGCCATGCGAAACCCTGCTCCAGTTACGTCAGGATGTGCGTCGTCACCACCCGGACCGCGCCTGTGGGCAGCCGCGCCACGAGGAGATCCGCGGAGATCGACGCGAGGATTGAGACCAAGGGCTCAAAAGTGAACGTGGAACGTCTGAGACACGGACTTCCATTATGCCCTGGGAAGGGGAATGCTCGCACCGCGGCACCGCTTTACCGCTGGATGTGCAGCCAATCTTCCTCGAGCTCCGTCCACGCGTCGTCGGCCAGCTCCTCCGGGGCGTGGACCGCGATCCCGAAACTGTCCCGCTGGCCGTGCGCGGTCAACGCGATCCGCACCGCCTCCACCGCGGTCGCTGCCGCGGCAGGGTCGTCCGCCGCCGGCGGCACCCCGATCCGCAGCCCGATCGTCTCCGGCACGGTCCGCAGCGCCAGCGTCGTCTGCCGGGCCATGAAACCGCCGTACAGGGAGCCGCTGGGCATCCCCGTGCCGCTGCCGGACACGACGACCACGTCCGACAGTTCCGCGACCCGGAGGAGGAAATTGGTCGACCAGTAGCGTTCGCCCCCCTGGACGGCGAACACGGGAAGCCGCACCCCGGGAAGCGGCTCGAGGGGGAGGGCGAGTACGGACAGCACGGCCTCCGCGCCGATCGCGTCGCGAGTACGCTCCAGCAGGTCCACGAAGCCCGGGTCGTTCACGGTGACCGGGGTGATGGCGTAGTGCACGCCGTCGAACCCCGCGTCCACGACAGCGCTGGCCGCCTCCACCAGGCGGGCTCGCGCCTCCTTGGGCACGCGGTCCTCCAGCAGCGAAGAACTCTCCGCGGTGCTGCTGAGCCACCCCACCACTGCCACGTCCGGAAGCTCGCGGCCCATCCAGTCGAGGAAGGCGTTCGCTGCCGCGTACCCGGCGGGGTCAACCGTGCCGTCCTCCGCGATCTCCCCCACGTGCACATACACTTCGGTGAAGGCGCGCAGCCGGGGCAGCGCCGCGGCGAAGTCGGACTCGTCTTTGCTCCCGTCCACCCACGACCCGTCCAGCCACGCCGCGTCTGCGCCGGTCGAGGCCGCCCACTCCGCTTTCTCCCCGGAGAACTGTGCGGCTAGCACCACGCCCGCGCCTACCGCTACTACCAGTACTGCGGCCAGGCCCGCGAGAAGGCGTGTGAGAAGCCAGCGCACGTTGCTCTCCCGGTTCTGTCCGTCGCATAGCCTGATAGGGATCGTGTGCCCCATTGTGGCCCGCGGTACCGCCCGCTGTCGCGTCCGTGGGACCATGGGGGCACTGCCCGATCACGGCCGCGTGTGCGCTCCCGCCACGCAGTGCCCTATCCGACCTCGACGAATGTGAACGGACCACGGTGCCACAGCCAACTCGGACCGATCCCGCGCTGATTCGGAACTTCTGCATCATCGCGCACATCGACCATGGCAAGTCGACACTGGCCGACCGCATGCTGCAACTGACCGGCGTGGTTGAGGAACGCCAGATGCGGGCCCAGTACCTCGACCGCATGGACATCGAACGCGAGCGTGGCATCACCATCAAGTCGCAGGCGGTGCGACTGCCTTTTACCGCGCTCGACGATGTGACCTACATCCTCAACCTCATCGACACCCCGGGGCACGTGGACTTCAGCTATGAGGTCTCCCGGTCGCTGGCGGCCTGTGAAGGCGCGATCCTGCTGGTCGATGCGGCCCAGGGCATCGAGGCCCAGACTCTGGCCAACCTGTACATGGCGCTGGAGCACGATCTCACGATCATCCCGGTCCTCAACAAGATCGACCTGCCCGCGGCCCAGCCGGAGAAGTACGCCGCGGAGCTCGCCGGGATCATCGGCTGCGAGCCGTCGGACGTGCTGCGGGTGAGCGCCAAGACCGGTGAGGGTGTCGAGGAGCTGCTCAACGAGATCGTGGCTCGCATCCCCCCGCCGGTGGGCAATGCGGACGGGCCCGCCCGCGCGCTGATCTTCGACTCCGTCTACGACACCTACCGGGGTGTGGTCACCTACGTGCGGGTGGTCGACGGGCAGATCACCAACCGGGAACGCATCCAGATGATGTCGACCGGGGCCACCCACGAAATGCTGGAGGTCGGGGTGATCTCCCCCGAGCCCACCAAGGTGGACTCCCTCGGGGTGGGCGAGGTCGGCTACCTCATCACCGGGGTGAAGGATGTGCGCCAGTCCCGGGTCGGGGACACGATCACGTCGGCGGCCGCTCCCGCCGCGGAGGTCCTGCCCGGCTACCGCGACCCCAAGCCGATGGTGTTCTCCGGGCTGTACCCGATCGACGGCACCGACTACCCTGTGCTGCGGGACGCGTTGGAGAAGCTCCAGCTCAACGACGCCGCGCTGGTGTTCGAACCGGAGACGTCCGCCGCGCTCGGCTTCGGGTTCCGCTGCGGTTTCCTGGGGCTGCTGCACTTGGAGATCACCCGGGACCGGTTGGAGCGGGAGTTCGATCTGGCGCTCATCTCGACCGCCCCCAACGTGGTCTACCGCGTCCGTATGGAGGACGGCACCGAGCACACGGTGACCAACCCCAGCGAGTTCCCGTCGGGCAAGATCGCGGAGATCCGCGAGCCGGTGGTGAAGGCGACCGTGCTGACCCCCTCCGACTATGTCGGCCCGATCATGGAGCTGTGCCAGGGGCGGCGCGGCGTCTTGGACGGGATGGAGTACCTGTCCGAGGACCGGGTGGAGATGCGGTACACGCTGCCGCTCGCCGAGATCGTCTTCGACTTCTTCGACCAGCTCAAGTCCCGCACCAAGGGGTACGCCTCCTTGGACTACGAGCCGTCCGGGGAGCAGGCCGCCGACCTGGTGAAGGTGGACATCCTGCTGCAGGGGCAGGTGGTGGACGCGTTCTCCGCGATCGTGCACCGCGACAACGCCTACTCCTACGGTGCGGAGATGACGAAGAAGCTGCGGGAACTCATCCCCCGGCAGCAGTTCGAGGTGCCGATCCAGGCCGCGATCGGTTCCCGGGTCATCGCCCGGGAGAATATCCGCGCGCTTCGCAAGGACGTGCTCGCCAAGTGCTACGGCGGTGACATCAGCCGGAAGCGCAAGCTGCTGGAGAAGCAGAAGGAAGGCAAGAAGCGCATGAAGATGGTGGGCCGCGTCGAAGTGCCGCAGGAGGCGTTCATTTCGGCACTGTCCACCGAGAGCAGCGGCGAAGGCAAGGACGGCAAGAAGAAGTAAAGCGCTTCCCGGCCCGCACGCCGGGAAGCGCGTGGGAAGGGGCCGGTGCGGTCTGGGGAGGGGCCGCCGCACCGGCCCGATGGCTTTCAGCCTTTGACCGCCCCCGAGGTCAGCCCTTCGACGATGTAGCGCTGCAGGAACCAGAAGACCGCCATGGTCGGCAGGGCGATCAGCAGCGTGCCCACCGCGAACAGGCCGAAGTTCGCGTTGCGTTCGTCGGCGACCAGCGAGTACAGGCCGAGCGCCACCGTCTTAGCCTCCGGGTCGCGCAGGAACACGGTGGCGAGCAGGAACTCGTTGATGGTGTTGATGAACACCAACAGGCCGACGATCGCCAGCACCGGGGTGACCAGAGGCAGCATGATGCGGAAGAACGCCTGGGCGTGGGTGGCGCCGTCGACTTTGGCGGATTCGTCGAGCTCCATGGGGATGGTGTCGAAGAACCCTTTCATCAGCCAGGTGTTCACGCTCAGCGCCCCGCCCAGGTAGACCAACAGCAGGCCCCAGCGGGTGTCGAAGCCGATCGGGGGCCAGTAGTCGGTGACCGTGGCGAACATCAGGTAGATCGCCACGATCGCCAGGAACTGCGGGAACATCTGGATCAGCAGGATGCCGAGCAGGCCGATGCGGCGCCCAGTGAACCGGAACCGGCTGAAAGCGTAGGCGGCCAGCGCGGACAGGAACACGGTCACTGCGGCGTTGCACACCGCCAGCACGATCGAGTTGACGTACCACGCACCGAACGGGGTGGTGGCGAACAGTTCCCGGGCGTTGTCCAGGCTGGCCCCGGTCGGCACCAGGTGGCTGGAGCTGAGCGTGCCCAGCGGGTTGAGCGCGGCCGAGATGACGAACAGGATCGGGAACAGGGCGAAGGCCACCGCACACCACAGCAGCAGGTGCCGCCAGGAGTTGTCGCGCAGCCAGCGGAGGAAGGGGCGGTCGCGGTAGACGGGGGCGGTCACCGGTTCACCTCCTCCAGGGAACGGCTCTGTCTGAGGCTGATCAGCGACAGCAGGGCCACGATCAGGAAGATCAGCACGGAGACCGCTGAGGCGAACCCGTACTGGGCGCCTTGGCCGCCGAACGCCAACCGGAAGGTGTAGGTGATCAGCAGGTCGGTGGCTCCGGCCAGCGGGTTGTCCGGGCTGAACGGGCCGCCTGCCGTGATCAGCCAGATCGCGTTGAAGTTGTTGAAGTTGAACGCGAAGGTCGAGACCAGGATGGGGGTCATCGCGATCATCAGCAGCGGCAGGGTGACGTGGCGGAACGCCTGCCAGGCGCCCGCGCCGTCGATTCGGGCTGCTTGTTCCAGTTCCCGGGGGATGGACTGGAGGGCTCCCGTGGCGACGAGGAACATGTAGGGGAAGCCGAGCCAGGTGTTGACCAGCAGGATCGAGCCGCGCGCGGTCCACGCGTTGCCCAACCAGTTCACGTCCAGTCCCAGCACCCGGTTGATCAGCCCGAAGTCGGTGTTGAACATGTCCCGCCACAGCAGCAGCATCGCGAAGGACGGCATGGCGTACGGCAGGACCAAGAGGATCCGGTACAGGGTGCGGCCGCGCAGCGGGGTGCGGGTGTGCATGAGCAGCGCCAGGCCCAGGCCGACCACGAAGACCAGCAGGGTGGTGCCGGCAGCGAATCCGATGTTCCAGGCGAGGATGGACAGGAAGGACGCGCCGGTGGCCGGGTCGGTCACGAACCGGAGGAAGTTGTCGAAGCCGACGTTGACCCGCCAGCCTTGGAGGAGCCGCTGCCCGTCGTCGGAGACGAAGGAGCCGTTGACGTTGTCGGCGGTGTACGTCACCCCGGTGACGGAGTCCACGATGCAGTCGCAGTCCTCCTGGTAGGTCCGGGTGGCTTGGCCTTCGTAGGCCATGGACAGGCCGCTGGAGCGGATCCCGGTCCCGTCGCCGGTGGGCACCGCGAAGTCGGCGATCTCGTCGCTGCGCTCGTTGATCTGGGCGGTGGTGAGCACGGTGTACCCCTCGGCGTCGACGATCTTCCCGGAAGCCTCTCGGGTGAGGTCGTCGGGGTCGAGGGGGGTGAGGCCGTCGGCGTCGCCGGCGTAGACGGTGCCGTCGGCCGCGGTGAGCAGGAAGACGAGGTCGCCGGTGTCCGGGGCGCCGTCGGCGGCGACGGTGAGGGTGTACTGGGGGGAGTCGGGGGTGCGCACCACGGAGTAGGCCTCGATCGCGGCGATGGCCTGCTCCTTGTCCCCGCGGTGCCCGTCGCCGAAGTTGGTGACCGAGGTGCTGACGGTGTACAGCACCGGCAGGATCTGGAAGGCGATGAGCAGCAGCGTCCCGGGCAGCAGGTATTTCAGCGGGACGTGGCGGGGGGACAGGTAGACGTAGAAGATCAGGGCGGTGACTGCGGCGACGATGCCGACCCCGACCCAGTTGGCCGCTTCGATGAGCGGGAACGCGGCCCAGACTGCTAGGGCAGCGGCCAGCCCCAGCGCACCGATTTTGACGACCAGTCCGAGCAGTGAGGTCGTGGGCTCACCGCGGACGTGGGATGTGGGGGCGGGCGCCCCCGAGCGGGCGCCCGTGACGGTGTTGCGAGCCACCGTGGATCAACCGCCGATCTGCTCGGAGATGGCCTCACCCGCGGCCTTGACGGCCTCGGCGACGTCCTCACCGGCGATCACCGCGGCCTCGGCCTGCCCGAACGGGCCCCAGATCGCGGCCATTTCGGGGATGGCGGGCAGCGGGTCGCCGTTGGCGCCGGCCTCGACGATCTTGAGCAGGTCGGGGTCGTCGGCGGAGACCTTTTCCAGGGCGGCGGTCAGCGCCGGGGGACGGGGGTCGGCCTCGTACAGGGCGACGGCCAGTTCGGTCTCGGTCACGAAGTTGGTGGCGAACTCCTGGGCGAAGACCTTGTTGGCGCCGCCGGAAGCCACGAAGAACGCTTGGACGCCGATGAACGGGCGCGCTTCGTCTCCGTTCGCGAAGCCGGGAACCGGGCTGATCTCGTAGGGGATGCCCGCTTCCTTCATGTCTGCGATCGCCCACGGGCCGGAGATGAGGAAGGCGGTCTTCGCTTCGTTGAACAGGGGGCCGGCGTTCTGGCTGTCGATGGAGCGCTTGAGCGCGCCTTCGCCCTTCTCGCCGAGTTCCGCGATCTTCTCGAACGCCTTGATGGAGGATTCCGAGCCCACACCCATGTCGGAGGGGTCGAGGTTGCCTTCGTCGTCCTTGCCGAACAGGTAGCCGCCCGCGGAGGTGTACAGCGGGTAGATGTGGTAGGCGTCGCCTTCCGAGCCCACCTGGAGGCTCATGATCTCTTCGACCTTGCCGCTCTCTTTGAGCTTCTTGCCTTTCTTGATGAGCTCTTCAATGGTGTCGGGGGCTTCGGGGGCAAGGTCGGTGTTGCGGAAGAGCACCAGGTTCTCCATGGCGTAGGGCACGCCGTAGAGCTGGCCTTCGAACGTCACCGCGTCGAGGGCGACTTGTTCGAATCCGTCGGCAACCTCCTGGGGGAGCTGGACGGGGTCGATGGCGCCGTTGCGGACGAGGTTGCCGGTCCAGTCGTGGGCGCCCACGACCAGGTCGGGCGGGGATCCTGCCTGGTGTGCGGTGACGAAGTTGTCTTGGAGGTCTTCGTTCGGGATGGATTCGACTTTCACGGTGATGCCGTGGGCCTCACCGAATCGTTCCGCGTAGGGGATCAGCACATCGGTGCGGTTGGGGTCAGCCCAGATGACCATGGCACCGTCGGTGGACTGCTCGGAGGACGCGCTGTCGTCGCCTCCGCCGCCACACGCGGTGGCAAGCAGTGTCAGGACTGCTATGCCCGACAACACGCTGAAGCTACGGAACTTCATGGATTCTCCTTCGAGTAGGCCGCGGCAGCGTCCCCCTGCACGGCGCGGCTTCCGGGTGCGGTGGCGTGGACGTTAGCAACTTTTTGCAAAAGTTGGAAGAGTTTTCTCTTTCTTGCAACGAAATGAGTAATCCAAGTGAAATCTCCGGTTGACATAGAGGGGTCCGAACGCCCCCGAAAAGTCCGGACCCCTCTGTCGGTGTCAGCGCGCCACGCGCCGACTCACCCCGCTACTGCCGCAGCCACACCGCGGTGTCCCCAGGCAGCACGAGGTGCGTGCCGTCCTGCTCCACCGGACCGCTGGACAGCACCACTTCGCCCTCGAACGGCAGCGTGACCGGGTCAGCGCCGAAGTTCACCGCGCAGGTGAAACCCGGTTCCCGGCGGAAAGCCAGCACGTTCTGCGGGGCGTCCGCCCAGTGCAGCGCGTCCTCTGCGGGGAGCAGCAGTTCGCGGCGGAGCCGCAGCGCCTTCTTGTACAGCGACAGGGTCGAGTCCGGGTCGCGCTCCTGGACCTCCCGGGTCAGCGACCGCCACTCCGCGGGCACCGGCAGCCAACTGCGCTCCGCCGAGCAGCCGAAGCCGAACGGGGGCTCGTCGCCTTCCCAAGGCAGCGGCACCCGGCATCCGTCGCGGCCCCGCTCGGTGTATCCGGAGCGCTTCCACGTGGGGTCCTGCAGGGCCTCCTCCGGCAGATCGGTGACCTCGGGAAGTCCCAGCTCCTCACCCTGGTAGAGGTAGACCGATCCCGGCAGGGCCAGCATCAGCAGGAGCGCGGCGCGTGCCCGCGCCAGCCCTTGCGCGCCCCCGCCGAACCGGGTGACGTGCCGGGTGACGTCGTGGTTGGAGAGCACCCATGTGGTCGGCGCCCCCACCGCGTTGTTCGCGGCCAGGGAGCGGTCCACCACGGCGCGCAGCGTTGCAGCGTCCCAGTCTGCGGTGAGGTACTCGAAGTTGAACGCCTGGTGCAGCTCGTCGGGGCGGAGGTAGCGGGCCACGCGTTCCGCGTTCTCCACCCACGCCTCGGCCACCAGCGCGCGCTCCCCGGGGTAGCTGTCGACGATGGCGCGCCACTCCCGGTAGATCTCGTGGACCCCGTCCTGGTCGAAGTAGGGCAGCCGCGTGTGGCCGTCGAGCATGTCCGCCTTCTGGCCTTCGGCGATGTCGGGCAGCGCGGGGTCCTTGATCATGCCGTGGGCCACGTCGATGCGGAAGCCGTCCACCCCGCGGTCCAGCCAGAACCGCAGAATGTCGGCGAATTCGGCCCGGACCTCCGGGTTCTCCCAGTTCAGGTCGGGCTGCTCTACGTCGAACAGGTGCAGGTACCACTCGCCGGGCGTCCCGTCCGGCTCCGTCACCCGGGTCCAGGCGGGCCCGCCGAAGATCGACTGCCAGTTGTTCGGCGGCAGCTCCCCGTTCTCCCCGCGCCCCGGGCGGAAGACGTACCGGTCGCGCTCCGGGCTGCCCGGTCCGGCGGCCAGCGCGTCGCGGAACCAGCGGTGGGCGGAGGAGGTGTGGTTGGGAACGATGTCGATGATGACCCGGAGGCCCAGGTCGTGGGCGGTGGCCAGGAGGGCGTCGAAGTCGGCCAGCGTTCCGAACCGCGGGTCGACGTCACGGTAGTCGGCGACGTCGTAGCCGCCGTCGGCGAGGGGGGAGACGTAGAAGGGGGTCAGCCAGATCGCGTCCACGCCGAGCGAGACCAGGGCGGGCAGGCGCTCCCGGATGCCGTTGAGGTCGCCTTCGCCGTCGCCGTTGGAGTCCGCGAAGCTGCGGACGTAGATCTGGTAGATGACCGCGTGGCGCCACCAGTGGGTATGGGCGGTGGGCGCGGTCAAGTGAACGCTGTCGGGAACTTGCTGCATGGATGCGTCTCCATCGCACGAGTGGAACCCACGATTGCAATTACTTGCGCAAGATTACCTACTTCTTGCGTACATGGAAGAGGGGTTTTCGATAGAGTTCTGCCATGGGTCCACCACGATTGGCCGACATCGCCCGCCACGCGGGCGTAAGCGAGGCGACAGTTTCCCGGGTACTCAACGACAAGCCAGGGGTCGGCCCAGCCACGCGCGAAGCTGTACTGACCGCCTTGGACGTGCTCGGATACGAGCGTCCAGCCCGGCTGCGGCAGCGCTCCGCCGGGCTGGTCGGCATGGTCGTCCCGGAGCTAGAGAATCCGATATTCCCGATGTTCGCCCAGGCCGCAGAGCGGGTGCTCGCCCAGCACGGCTACACCCCCGTGCTGTGCACCCAGACCCCTGGCGGGATCGTGGAGGACGAGTACGTGGAGATGCTGCTGGAACGTAACGTCTCCGGCATCATCTTCGTTTCCGGCCTGCACGCCGACACCACCGCCAACCACGACCGCTACCGGGCGCTCCTCCAGCGCCGCCTGCCTATCGTCCTGGTCAACGGCTACGTCGAAGGACTGCCCGCGACCTTTATCTCCCCGGACGACCGGGCTGCGGCCCGACTCGCGGTCAACCACCTCGCGGCTCTCGGCCACACCCGGATCGGGTTCGCCAGCGGCCCCCACCGCTACGTGCCCGTCCAGCGCAAGCTGGACGGCTTCAAGGCCGCGATGCTGGAGAACGGCCTCGACTTCCACGACGACCTGGTCGAACTCTCCCTGTTCGGGGTGGAAGGCGGCCACGCGGCGGCCAGCAGACTGCTGGACCGCGGGGTCACCGCCATCGTCTGCGGCTCCGACCTCATGGCGTTGGGGGCGATCCGCGCGGCCCGCCAGCGGAACCTCACCGTCCCCGGTGACCTGTCAGTGGTCGGCTACGACGACTCCCCGCTCATCGCGTTCACCGACCCGCCACTGACCACGGTCCGCCAGCCGATACAGGCCATGGCACTCGCCGCGGTCCGCGCGCTCTGCGACGAGATCTCCGGGCATGCCCCGGCACGCACCGAGTACATGTTCGAACCGGAGCTCGTCGTGCGCGGCTCCACCGGCGTGCACCGGGCCTCCCTGGGAGAACAGGTCGCTCCGGCCGGGAACTAGCCGACGTTGTGCTCCGCGGACCGCACGGTCCCACCAGGCCAGCCCACTCGCCCCCACCGAGTGGGCAGGGCCGCGGCACGGCAGCCATGCTGGCCCGCGGCGGCCGGAGCGAGGACTGCCTCGCATCGCCGACACTGAAGACATGCCTTCAGCTCCACTCGACGGTACGCCTGTTCCCCCGGACGGCTCCCTGCCTGCCGATGCGCTCGCCGAGCTCGGCACCCGGCCGTTCGGGTTCTACGTGCACGTGCCGTTCTGCGCGACCCGCTGCGGCTACTGCGACTTCAACACCTACACCGCCGCGGAGCTGCGCTCGCGGGACGGAACAGCAGTCGCCTCCCCGCGCACCTACGCGGACCAGGCGATCGCTGAAATAGCGCTCGCCCGGCGGGTGCTCGGCGACCGCGAACTCCCGGTGCGTACCGTCTTCATGGGCGGCGGCACCCCCACCCTGCTCTCCCCGGAGGAACTCGGCCGCATCCTCGACGCGATCGACGCGCAGTTCGGGCTCGCCCCCGACGCCGAGATCACCACCGAAGCCAACCCGGAAACCGTGGACGCGGGCATCCTCGCCCGGTTGCGCGAAGCAGGGTTCACCCGGATCTCCTTCGGGATGCAGAGCGCCAAAGCGCACGTGCTCGCGGTCTTGGAACGCACCCACACCCCGGGACGGCCCGAACAGTGCGTGGCCTGGGCCCGCCAGGCCGGGTTCGCGCACGTCAACCTGGACCTCATCTACGGGACCCCCGGGGAGAGCGACGCCGACTGGAAAGAGTCCCTCACCGCCGCGATCGCGGCCGGCCCGGACCACATCTCCGCCTACTCGCTCATCGTGGAAGAAGGCACCCGGCTCGCCGCCCGGGTGCGCCGCGGCGAGCTGACCCCGTTCGACGACGACGTGCTGGCCGACCGCTACATCATGGCCGACGAACTGCTCTCCGCCGCGGGACTGCAGTGGTACGAGGTGTCGAACTGGGCAGCCGACCCTACCGCGCGCAGCGCGCACAACCTGCTGTACTGGACCGGCGGCCACTGGTGGGGGGTCGGCCCCGGTGCGCACAGCCACATCGGCGGGGTGCGGTGGTGGAACGTCAAACACCCCGCTGCCTACGCGGCCCGCCTGGCCGCGGGCCGCACCCCGGCGCACGCCCGGGAGATCCTCTCCGCAGCGGACCGCCGTTTCGAACGGATCCTCTTGGAGCTGCGGATCGCCCAAGGCTGCCCCCTCGACCTGCTCGACGACGCGGGGCGTGCCGCGGCTGCCCGCGCCGTCGCCGACGGGCTGCTGGACGCCGCCGCCCACGCGCGGGGACGCGCCGTCCTCACCCTGCGCGGCCGGCTGCTCGCCGATGCGCTGGTGCTCGACCTTGCCTGAGCAGGAGCCCGACAAAGTTCAGGGGGATCCCGGTGGGATCCCCCGTGCCGCAGGCCGAGACTACTTGACCATGCGGATGCTGATCGGGTAGCGGTACCACTCGCCCCGGTTCGCGGCGACCGCGGCGAGGATGGCGAAGATGATCCCGCAGACCAGGGCGGCTATCCAGGTGAGCGCGCCGATGACGATGAAGGTCAGGAACCAGGACACCACGTAGGCGATGAGGAGCGTGAGCTGGAAGTTCAGCGCTTCCGTCAAGTGGTGCCGCAGGTAAGGGGAGGCCGTGTCCTTCTGGATCAAGAACAGGATGAGCGGCCCCACGAACCCGGTGAGCAGACCGAGCACGTGGGTGAGCACGCTGAACGTCTTCTCGTCAGAGTTGCTCGGTCCCGGCTGCCCGTAGCCGTACTGCCCGTAGCCGGGGTGCGGGACGGGGGCGCCGTAGCCGGGGGGAGGTGTGGGCGCGCCGTAGCCGGGCGGAGTCCCGTAGCCGGGCTGGCCTCCCATAGCGGAAGGATCGGGGCTGTAACCGCCGGTGCCGTACTCCTCAGGACCGGGGGGGCGGATAGGGGTTATTCATGCGTCGTCCTCAGTAGTTCGTCAATCGAGGATGGGGGAGATGGATGCTCCGCAGTAGCGATGCAGTGGCACCGCAACGGTTCGCTGCAGCCCTAGCCGTGCGGTCGTGAACAGCCGGGGCGTCCTCGGCGGCAGCGGCCGTCCACCAATCTTTAGATGGCTTCACCGTAGAGGAGGTTCCGCTACTTGACCAGATGGATGGCGATCGGGTAGCGGTACCAGGCATCCCGGGCCGCGGCCATCGCGGCCATAGTCCCGAACACGAGGCAGTCCAGCCACACGACGACGATGACTACCGCGCCGATCCACGCCAAATCCGGGGTGAAGAACCCGAATCCCACAAAAAGCCCGGCTCCCACCACGTAGGGAATGAACAGGGTCAACTGGAAGTTCAACGCTTCAGCGGCGTGATGCCGGGTCCACGGAGAACGGTTTTTCACTGCCAGGTAGACGAGGAGCGCGGGCAGCCACCCGACACAGGCGAACACGATACCCACCAGGTGCGCGATCATCGCCCACGTACTGCCGTCCGGTGCGGGCGGCCAGGCGGCGGGGGGAACCCCCGGAGCGGTCCCGTACGGGCCGGGGGGAGGATAGCTGCCTTCCTGGTGGGGCTGCGGTGCGGGATACGCGGGATAAGGTCCTGCCCCGGGTGCGGGGGGAGTCGGCGGGGCGAACTGCGGAGGATGGTGCGGCGGGTGCGGGCCGGACTGGGGAGCGGCCCCAGAAGGTCCGGACCCCGGCTGCGCCCCCGGAGAAGGGACAGCCGGGTCGTGGTCGGGGGAGGGAGAAGACGGTGTCTCGTGCATATCTTCCCTTGGCTGGCTGGGGCACTGCCGTGGATACGCATCGCGGATCCACACAGGCAGCTTAATCAGGACGGGCTGCGGAGCGATTACAAGGAGCTTTCAGTCGTCGACCGATTCCAGCCGAGCCGCAGCAGGCCGCGACTGAAGATTTCGAGTCTGGTTGGCCCTGTGCCAGGCGCGGCCCCGCGGCGGCTTTCCGCCCTTGGGCGGAGAACGCCTCATCTGCACACCTGTGCCGCGACGCGCCACGGGTGTGCCGGGACGCCCGGCCTGCAGCCGACGCGGATAGCCTCATGCCCCGCTCCTGTTCCCACGGGCAGCGGCGGTGGGAATGGTGCTGCGGACGAGGCTGGCGGGAACAGGGCGACCGGCCCCGAAACGGCAGGGCCTGCGGCGTGGGAAATCTGGTGATGGGGAGTGAATACAGGTCCGAAGCGGGGCAAAATTCGGTTGATACCGTGCTTGGACAGACATAACGCCGCTCGGCGCCGCCGCATAGAATTAGCACTTAAGACCACGGAGTGCCAGGAGGTGAGCGCGTGCTCGACGACCGTAACGTGCTCGACGACCGTAAACTCGCGGTGCTGCGTGCCATCGTCGAAGACTACGTGTCCACGAATGAGCCCGTGGGGTCGAAAGCACTGGCCGAGCGGCACAAGCTGGGGGTTTCTCCGGCGACTATCCGCAACGACATGGTTGCGCTGGAGGAGCTGGGGTACATCGCCCAGCCGCACACCAGCGCGGGCCGGGTGCCGACGGACAAGGGCTACCGTCTGTTCGTGGACCGGCTCTCCAAGGTCAAGCCTCTGTCCAAGGCTGAGCGTCGGGCTATCGAGACGTTTCTGAGCGGGGCGCTCGACCTCGACGAGATCGTCTCCCGCACGGTGCGGCTGTTGGCGCACCTGACCCGGCAAGTGGCGATCATGCAGTACCCGTCCCTCACCCGGTCGAGCGTGCAGCACCTGGAGCTCGTGCCGCTGGGACCGCAGCGTCTTATGCTGGTGCTGATCACCAACACCGGTCGTGTCGAGCAGCGCGTCATCGACGGTCTTGCAGAGGTCTCCGACGACGTGGTCGAGAACCTGCGCGGGGCGCTGAACCGGGCTCTCGTGGGCAAGTGGCTGACCGAGGCACCGAAAGAGTTCCCGACGGTCCTCGCCCAGCTTCCGCTGGAGGAGCGGCCGATCGCCGAGTCGGTGATGTCGGTCTTGACGGAGAGCCTCGTCGAGAAGCACGAGGGGAAGGTCGTCTTCGGGGGGACCGCGAACCTCGCGGCGATGGGGTTCTCTGCCGGGCTCCGAGACGTCCTTGAAGCGCTGGAAGAAAACGTCGTCCTCATCCGTTTGCTGGGTGAGATGGGCGACGCATCGATGCTGACCGTGCGTATCGGTGCGGAGAACAACCACGAGGGCCTGCAGTCCACCTCGATTGTCGCCGCAGGGTACGGGATCGGCGATCAAACGTTGGCCAAGCTCGGGGTCGTCGGTCCAACCCGGATGGACTACCCAGGAACGATGGGAGCGGTGCGCGCAGTGGCAAGGTACGTCGGTCAGATCTTGGCGGGACAGTAAGTGGCCAGAGACTATTACGAGATCCTTGGTGTTCGCCGCGACGCGACCCAGGACGAGATCAAAAAGGCATACCGCCGGCTCGCACGTGAACTGCATCCCGACGTCAACCCCGACCCAGAGACCCAGGAGCGGTTCAAGGAAGTCGCCCAAGCCTACGAGGTGCTCTCCAACCCGGAGAAGCGCCGCATGTACGACATGGGCGTCGACCCGTTCGCGCGCGGCGGGGCAGCGGGCGGCGGAGCCACCGGCTTCGGAGCGGGCTTCCCGTTCGACGACTTGATGAACGCGTTCTTCGGGGGGAGCACGGGAACCCGCGCGGCACGCGAGCGGATGCGCCGGGGCCGGAGCATCAAGGTGCGGGTCGAGCTCGACCTCGAAGAGACCGCGTTCGGCGTCACCAAGGACATCACGTTCCCCACCGCGGTCGTGTGCAACACCTGCCAGGGTGAGGGCACGGCGCAGGGAACCCACCCCGAGACCTGCGACATGTGCGGTGGCCGCGGTGAAGTCTCCCAGGTCACTCGCTCGTTCCTCGGCCAAGTCATGACGACTCGGCCGTGCCCGCAGTGCGCGGGCCAGGGCACGATCATCCGCAACCCCTGCCCGGACTGCGCCGGGGAAGGCCGGGTCCGGGAGCGCGTCACCCGCAAAGTGCAGATCCCCGCGGGTGTCGAGGACGGGACCCAGATCCAGCTGGCGGGCGAAGGCGAGGTCGGCCCGAACGGCGGACCGCGCGGCGACATCTTCCTGGAGATCGTGGAACGCCCGCACCCGATCTTCGAACGGCGCGGCGACGACCTGCACTGCACGGTCACCGTTCCGATGACCGCGGCCGCGCTGGGGGCGACGCTGACCATCGACACCCTCGACGGCCCGGAGGAGATCGACCTGCGCCCCGGCACCAATTCCGGGCAGGTCATCACCCTGCAGTCGAAGGGCTGCCACCACCTCAACGCGCCGGGCCGCGGCGACCTGCACATCCACGTCACGGTGGAGACCCCCACCCGACTGGACGAAGAGCAGGAAGCGCTGCTGCGCAAGCTCGCGGAACTCCGCGGCGAGGACCGGCCGCCGGGCAAGTTCAGCCCGGGGCAGGGCAATTTCTTCTCCCGCATCCGTGACGCGTTCGGCGCGCGGTGACCGCCCCGGTTTTCCTGGTCGAGCCCGCGGCCCTCGACTCTGACCCCGTCGTGGTGGACGGCGCTGAGGGGCGGCACGCCGCCACGGTGCGCCGCATCGCCGTGGGTGAACCCGTGGACCTGGTCGACGGCGCGGGCCACCGGGCCCGCTGCGTGGTGACCGCGGTCGGCCGCGACACGATCACCTGCGCCGTCCAAGAGCGGGTGTTCGAGGCTGAACCGCGGCCGCGGATCACGGTCGTCCAAGCCTTGCCGAAAGGGGACCGCGGTGAGCTCGCCGTGGAAGTCATGACGGAAGCGGGCGTCGACGCCGTGGTGCCCTGGCAGGCAGAGCGCTGCATCACCCGCTGGCGGGGGGACCGTGTCGCCAGGTCGCTCACGAAATGGCGTTCCGCGGCCCGGGCTGCCGCTAAGCAGTCCCGGCGCAGCCGCATCCCCGAGGTCGCCGAACCGGTGGGGAAGGCGGGTGTCGTCGCGCTGCTGGAAAGCGCAACGCTGGGCATCGTGCTGCATGAAGAAGGCGCGGTCCGGCTTTCACAGCTGCCGCTGCCGGAAGAACTGTTCGGCCCTGCCGGGCACGCCGTCCTCGTCGTGGGGCCGGAAGGCGGGTTCAGCGACGCGGAGCTCGCAGCTTTCGAGGACGCCGGGGCGCTGCGGGCGCTGCTGGGGCCGACCGTGCTCCGCACGTCCACGGCCGGCGTGGCTGCTCTCGCGGTCCTCCAGGCCCGGTGCGGCCGCTGGTAGCCGGGCGACTCTTGGCGCGCGGCCGGCACCGGGAAGCGGTTTACTGCGGGTCGCCGCCGGACGGCGGGGGCGGGGAGGCGGTCGGCGTCTTCTCCGCTCCCGGGGAGCCAGGGGATGAGGAGCCGTTCGAGCCGTCGTCCTCGGAGGGGGACGGCGACGGCTCAGGCTCGTCCGGGACAGCCGGCGACTCCGACGGGCACGGGCGTTCCGTGGCGCGGGGGTCTGCTGCGGCACCGCTGTCTGCCCGCTCCCCCGGACTGGGGGACGCGCACGCAGAGCTTCCGAAGACGGTGGGCGGTGCTTCAGCTTCCGGAGCGGACGGCGACGCTTCCGGGGCGGCCGACGGCAGTGTGGAGGGAGCCCCGTGCACCGGAGGCGGCACGACGCCTTCGGGATCGGCCGGCGCCTGCGGTGACTGCGACGGTGTCTCTTCGGCCCGCTGGGTGTCTGAAGCGGAGACGAACGACCCTGGCAGCACCTGGTTGCGGAGCTGCGGGGTCCCGAGCAGCACTGATCCGGCGATCAGCACCGCGGCGCCCACGGCGACGACCGGACGGAACCATGCCAGTCCTGTCCAGGGGAACAGGCTCCGGCGCTCGGTGCGGGCCCGGATCCGTTCCAGCGCGTCGTGGGAGATGGGAATGTCGTCGGCCGCGGCGTGCAAGGCAGCCCTGAGCCGCTTTTCGAAGTCGTCGAATTCTTCGGTCATTTCGTCTGCTCCAGGAGCTTGCGGAGCGTGGAGATACCGCGTGCCGTGTGGCTCTTCACCGCGCCACGGCTGATGCCCATGGCGTCGGCGATCTGAGCTTCGGAGAGGTCTCCGTAGTACCGCAGGACGATGGCCTCCCGCTGCCGCGTCGGTAACGCGCGCAGCGCGTTGACCACCTCGGCGCGCTCCAGTTCGTTAAGTGCACCGTGCTCAGCACTGGGGGCGTCGGGAAGCGCCTTGGGTGCGTGCTTCTCGACAACGGCTCGGTGCCGCAGGACCGACCGGGCTTTGTTGACCACCGCTTGCCGCAGATAGGAAAGCGCTTTGTTGGGGTCGCGGAGCCGCCGCCACGCCCCGTGCATGGCGACGAACGCGTCCTGTACGACTTCTTCGGCAGTGGCGACATCGCGAACGAGGAGGGCAGCGAGTCGCACCAAAGGGCGGTAGTGGTCCGAGTAGAGCTGTGTCACCGCTTGGTCGGCATCCCACCGGGCCGACACCGTAGCCGCGGGCGCTTCCACCACCATGGTTTCGCTCACGTGATGAGGACGCGGCCCCTTCTCGCCGGGTTTACGAAAGGCCATGCCGTTCTTCTCGCTTGGTCGGAGACTGCTGCTGACGGGAAAAGCGTCGATGACCTCCTTCGGCGTTGGGAGCGGGGGAGTCGGGGCCGGACAGGAGCGCGGCCGGCGCGCCGAGAACCAGGATAGTGGCGGTCATAGTGCCTCAGGTGCGGTTATGCGAGGACACGGGATCCCCGGACGCTGCCTAGTCGCGGTTTCCGGCATGATGGGACCCTGGGGCAGCACCCCCGCATTCGGCAACGGAGGGAGAAGCGGTGACCGATCGTCGGTCCGACTGCCTGTTCTGCAAGATCGTCGCCGGGGAAGTGCCCGCCGATATCGTGCGGGAGGGCGAGCGCACGATCGCCTTCCGCGACATCAACCCGCAGGCGCCCACGCACGTGCTGATCATTCCGCGGGACCACTATCCCGACATGGCCAGCGCGGGCGCTGCCGGGATCGGCCTCCTCGACGAGATCGCCCGGGAAGCCGGGGAGATCGCCCGGGCCGAGGGCATTGCGGACAGCGGGTACCGGATGGTCTTCAACACCGGTCCCGGAGCCGGGCAGACCATTTTCCACGTGCACGGCCATCTGCTCGGCGGCCGCGGACTGGAGTGGCCCCCGGGGTGATCGATCGTCCCCGTCCCGGTCGGGAGCGGTCCGGCGGACAGCCCCGGCCGGGACGGGAAAACCTCTCGGGGGATTAAGCACCCGTTGGTAGAATTGCCGAAAAGAAATGAGGCCGCAGGGGCAGGTGAGACACGGCCTCCGGACACGCGAAAGGTAGGGGCGAGACGGCCGCAAGGCCACATCATGGTCGAGTCAACGTACGCGCACACCCAGGTTAAGGTCGTCGTCCCCGAAGAGCAGATGATGCTCCATCTGCTGGGCACCGAAGACGAACTGCTCCGCGTGGTCGAAGACTCTTTCGACAGCGACATCCACGTTCGGGGTAACGAGATCACCATCAGTGGGCGCCCCGAGGACAACGCTCTCGTGGTCCGGCTCATCGAGGAATTGCTGCGGTTCGTGGAGAACGGGACCCAGATCACCCCGGACACGATCGAACGGGTCCTGGCCATGCTCCGCTCCCCCGGACCTGAGCGTCCCGCCGACGTGCTGACGATGAACATCCTGTCGGCGCGGGGGCGCACGATCCGACCCAAGACGCTGAACCAGAAGCGTTACGTCGACGCGATCGACAAGCACACCATCGTCTTCGCGATCGGCCCCGCTGGGACCGGAAAGACCTATCTGGCGATGGCCAAGGCGGTCAAGGCCTTGCAGGCCAAGGAGGTCAACCGGATCATCCTGACGCGTCCCGCGGTCGAAGCGGGAGAGCGGCTGGGCTTCCTGCCGGGCACCCTGTACGAGAAGATTGACCCCTACCTGCGTCCCCTCTACGACGCGCTGCACGACATGCTCGACCCCGACTCCATCCCCAAGCTGATGGCGGCGGGGACGATCGAGGTCGCGCCGCTGGCCTACATGCGGGGCCGTACCCTCAACGACGCTTTCATCATCCTCGACGAGGCGCAGAACACCTCGCCCGAGCAGATGAAGATGTTCCTCACCCGCCTGGGTTTCGGCTCCAAGATCGTGGTTACCGGTGACATCACCCAGGTGGACCTTCCGGAGGGCCAGGAGAGCGGGCTGAGGACGGTGGAGACCATCCTCGACGGCATCGAGGACATCAGCTTCTGCCGTCTGACCAGCAACGACGTCGTCCGACACAAGCTCGTCGGCAAGATCGTGGACGCCTATGGTCGGCACGAAGCTGCACAGCGTCGCAAGCAAGGCAACGGTGCTGTGGGACGGGAGACGCACCGTCCCCATGGGACCGATTCCAGTAGCAGGTGAGCCGCGGCGCAGACCGCATGCCGCAGTGTCCCCGACACCAATGGAACAAGGCCGGTAACAGCAATGAGTATCGACGTCGCGAACGAGTCCGGCGTCCCCGCCGACGAGGAACGGCTGGCCCGACTGGCGCGCTACATCTTGGACGCCCTGCGGGTGCACCCTCTCGCGGAACTGTCCGTGCTCCTCGTTGACGAGGAGCCGATGGCGGATCTGCACGTCCGGTGGATGAATGAACCGGGACCGACCGACGTGCTCTCCTTCCCCATGGACGAGCTCCGCCCGGGCGCTCCGGGGCGGACGTCCGAACCGGGGATCCTGGGGGATGTGGTCATCTGCCCGCAGGTTGCCGCCCGGCAGGCGGAGCGGACCGGGCACAGCATGCAGGACGAGATCGACCTGCTGTGCACGCACGGGATCCTGCACTTGCTCGGCTACGACCACGCCGAGCCGGATGAGCACCGGGAGATGTTCAGCCTGCAGAACGAGCTGCTGGCGGGCTGGCGACGAAGTTTGGAAGAAGAGGAACGGTGAACGGGGCCGCCGGCACGGGGAGTGTCTTCGGACTGGCGGTCTTGCTGATCTGCGGCGCGGCTTTCTTCGTCGCGGCGGAGACCGCGTTCAGCCGCACGGTGCGGTTGGGGGGCAAGGCGCCGAGCCGCGACCATTCCGCGACCCGCCGCCTGCGTCGGGTCGCGGCGGACCCGGCCTACCATCTCAACACGGCGCTGCTGCTCCGGGTCTGCTGCGAGGTGGGGGCCACCCTGGCGTTGGCGGTGGGCTTCCTCACCTGGCTGGGGTTGACCTGGGGGGCGGTCGCCCTCACCGCGGTGGTGACGGTGCTGGTCGACTACGTGCTGGTTGGGGTGATTCCCCGGATTCTGGCGCGGAGGTTCCCCGGGCCTACCGCGGAGGTCGCCGCCGCCGTCGTCGGCCCGGCAACAGTGGTGCTGGGCCCGGTAGCCCGGCTCCTGGTGCGGGCCGGCCAGCTGCTCCTGCCGCGCGGCGGCACCGACCGGGAGGGGCCGTTTGCGACCGAGGAGGAGCTCCGCCACTTGGTGGACCTGGCCGAACGGGGGCACGTCATCGACCCCGAGGAGCGCCGGATGATCCACTCGGTGTTCCAGCTCGACGACACCACGGTGCGCGAGGTGATGATCCCGCGCCCCGACATTGTCTTCCTCGAAGGCGACGTCTCCATTGAGGAAGCCCTGGAAAAGGCGTTGAGCAGCGGATATTCGCGCATCCCGGTGATTAGGGAGAGCCTTGACGACGTCATCGGCATCGTCTACCTCAAGGACCTGGTGGCGCGCCTGTACGATGCGTGGCGCGCGAACGGCGGCGCTCCCGCCCCGGGGCGGACGATCCGCGACGTCATGCGCGAACCCACCTACGTGCCGGATTCCAAGCCCGTCGACGAACTGCTGCGGGAGATGCAGCAGCAGCGCATCCACTTGGCAGTGGTGATCGACGAGTACGGTGGCACCGCGGGAATCGTCACGATCGAGGACATTGTGGAGGAGATCGTCGGGGAGATCACCGACGAGTACGACGACGAAGTCCCCCCGATCGAATGGCTGGACGACAACCGTGCCCGGGTGACTGCGCGGCTGCCGCTGGGTGAGCTCGCGGAACTGTTCGGCGTGGAGATCGACGCGCCGGATGTGGATACGGTCGGCGGGCTGCTCGCCTACGCACTCGGCCGGGTGCCTGTGCCCGGATCCCAGGCAGAGTATGCAGGACTGCGGCTGGTCGCGGAGGATCCGGCGCGCCGCCGTCGCAAGACCGCCACGGTCTTAGTGGAACGGCTGCCCGCCGCCGTGGAATCCACTGATCCGGACCAGTCTTGACCGCAGAAAGGCTATTTCCGTGAGTAACACTGCCCACGAGCTTTCCAACCCCGAGGACACCAAGCTCATCACCCTGGCCCGCTCGTCCCGGGCCCGCAACAGCGCTGCCGAGGGCGCGGCCGTGCGGGACGAGACCGGCCGCACCTATGTGGCCACCACCGTGTCCCTGCCGTCGCTCCAGTTGAGCGCGGTGCAGGCTGCCGTGGCTGCCGCGGTGTCCAGCGGGGCCCAGCGTCTCGAAGCGGCCGTGGTCGTCACCGAAGCCGCGGAGTGGACCGAGGCGGACCGTGCAGTGGCAGCCGACCTCAACACCGAGACCCTGGTGGTGGCCGCGCCCGACGGTACCCCGGTCCGTGTGGAGCAGGGCGCAGCAGGCCGCGGGAACCGGTGAGACTGGAACCATGGACGATCTCGACACCACGACACCGCTTTCCGCACCGACGCAACAGGAGGGTTTCCGCAGCGGTTTCGTCTGCTTCATCGGGCGGCCCAACGTCGGCAAGTCGACGCTGATGAACGCTCTGGTCGGCCGGAAAGTAGCGATCACCAGCGACCGGCCGCAGACCACGCGGCGCACGATCCGCGGCATCGTGCACCGCGAGAACGCGCAGTTGATCATCGTGGACACGCCGGGCCTCCACAAGCCGCGCACCCTGCTCGGGGAGCGGCTGGACAGCCTGGTGCGCTCCACCCTGGTCGAGGTCGACGTGATCGGCTTCTGCATCCCCGCGGACGAGCCGATCGGCCGCGGCGACACCTATATCGCCAGGGAGCTCGCCCAGCAGAAGGAGACCCCGGTGGTGGCGATCGTCACCAAGACCGACAAGGCCCGGCGGGCCCAGATCGCCCAGCAACTGGTGGCGGTCTCCGAACTCGGGGACTGGGCCGACATCGTCCCAGTTTCCGCGGCGAGCGGCTTCCAGCTCGACGAGCTGGTCGACGTGCTCTGCAGCCACCTGCCGGAAGGGCCGCCGCTGTACCCGGACGGCGACCTCACCGACGAGCCCGAGGAGATCCTCGTGGCGGAGCTGGTCCGGGAGGCCGCACTGGCAGGGGTGCGGGAAGAGCTGCCGCATTCGATCGCGGTCGTGGTCGACGAGATGGTGCCGCGCGAAGACCGGGACCTCATCGAGATCTACGCTTCGCTCTACGTGGAGCGGCCCAGCCAGAAGGCGATCGTCATCGGTACGAAAGGCTCCCGGCTACGTGAGGTCGGCACCCGGGCACGCCGGCAGATCGAGGCGCTGCTGGGCAGCCGCGTGTACTTGGACTTGCGGGTGCGGGTCGCCAAAGACTGGCAGAGCGACCCCAAGCAGTTGCGCCGGCTCGGTTTCGACCAGCAGGTGTGACGCGGGCCTGGGCCGCAGGTCACCGCGCCTGGTTGTTGAGGTCGTCGGCGAGTTCGCGGGCGACCTCCCGGACCACGGGAGCGGCTTTGGCCACGAAATCCCAGGTCATCCTGGACTCGGGGCCGGAGATGGAGATGGCCATCATCGCCGGGCCGCCGACGACCGGCACGGCAAGGCAGCGCACGCCGACTTCCTGTTCGCCGTCGTCGATGGCGTAGCCGCGGCTGCGGATACGGGCCAGTTCGGCCGCGAACTCGTCCGGGGTGGTGATGGTGCGGTCGGTGGCCGCGGGCATCCCGGTGCGGCGGACGATGGCCAGGGCTTCGTCGTCGGGGAGCTGGGCGAGGAGCGCTTTGCCGACGCCCGCCGAGTGCGGCAGCACCCTGCGTCCCACTTCGGTGAACATGCGCATGGCGTGCGCGGAGGGCACTTGGGCGACGTAGACGACCTGGTCGCCGTCGAGCATGGCCAGGTTGGCGGTCTCGCCGAGCTCGTCGACGAGGCGAGCGAGGTGCGGGCGGGCCCAGGCGCCGAGCAGGCGGGACGCGCTCTCTCCGAGGCCGATGAGACGGGGGCCGAGAGCGTAGCGGCGGGACGGCAGTTGCCGCACGTAGCCGTTGCTGACCAGGGACCGCACGATGCGGTGGATGGTGGGCAGGGGCAGCCCGGACGACTGCGCGAGTTCGCTGAGCGAGGTCTCCCCGCCCGCCTCGGCCATGATTTCGAGCAGACAGAACGCGCGGTCAAGGGACTGCACGCCACCTGAGCGTTCCCGTTTGCCCGCGGTGACGGTGGTCCCGTTCATGCCGTCGAGTCCGGCGTCACCGGTCGCTGTCTGTGACGTGGTCATAGGAAGTCAGCTCCCATCGCCGTGACCGACTGCGCTGGCGGCCACATGAGTTCTCGGGACCCTTATTCTGCGGTATCCGGGCGGCCATCTGCGGGCATGGCGCCCGTGTTGCGTGGTACGGCAGCGCGGTTGCCGCCTCAAGGCTGAACGGCTTGTGGAGTGCGCGGGCAGCACAGACCGCACCACGTGCTTTCGAAGTGTAGAAGTCAGACTCCGGCATGCGGAAGTAGTGGCGGGCGGGGGGAACGGCCGACTCCGGCCACGGAGCTCGACCAGGCCGCGGTCGTTGCTGTGGGGCGTACCCCGGCGCCTGGGAGCGGGTACTGTCGATGGCCAGTGCGGTCCTGCGTGGCAGGGCTGCTGCCGTGTGCGGCCGGGGAGGGGGACCCAGGGGCCGCGGCGCGGCAGCCGGCGGGACCATCCGGACAGCATGCACCGGACCGAACCTGCCGGAGTCGATGCAGTTCACCGAGGGGAAAACCAGGCGTCGCAGACCCGCGGCACGCCCATGAGCAGTCTCACACTGCGGGCTCCCCGTCCCACTTCGCTCAGCAGTCTGCTAACGTGGCCTTTGTCATGCTGCGTGAGCTGCTCCTGCTTAGCGGCCGCGGCGGGGGCCGATAAGGGCCGGCTCCCTCGCCGCGGAGGTTCGACCTGTCTGCTGTCGGCCGCACGACCGCAAGAAAAAGTCTCACGGGAGCGTATTCACATGATTCCGCAGCAACAGCCGAGTGGCATGCCGTTCCACCGCTACCAGCCGTTCAAGCCGGTCGACCTGCCTGACCGAACCTGGCCCTCGAAGACCATCACCAAAGCTCCTCGCTGGCTCTCCACTGACCTGCGCGACGGCAACCAGGCGCTGATCGAGCCCATGGACACCGAGCGCAAGCGCGAGATCTTCGACCTGCTGGTCCGCATGGGCTACAAGGAGATCGAGGTCGGTTTCCCCGCAGCCAGCCAGACCGACTACGACTTCGTGCGGTACCTGATCGAAGAGGACCGCATCCCCGACGACGTGCAGATCTCGGTGCTGACGCAGGCACGCGAGGAGCTGATTGAACGCACCGTCCAGAGCCTGGTCGGCGCCAAGCGGGCCACCGTCCACCTGTACAACGCGACGTCGCCGGAGTTCCGCCGCATCGTCTTCGGCGTGAACCGCGAAGAGTGCAAGGGCATCGCGGTGGAAGGCACCCGCACCGTCCTGAAGTTCGCCGAGCAGTACCTCAAGGACACCGAGTACTTCGGCTACGAGTACTCGCCGGAGATCTTCATCGACACCGAGCTGGAGTTCGCACTCGAAGTGTGCGAAGCCGTCATGGACGCCTACCAGCCGGGTCCGGACCGGGAGATCATCCTCAACCTGCCCGCCACGGTCGAGCGCGCCACCCCGAACGTGTACGCCGACCAGATCGAGTGGATGAGCCGCAACCTGTCCCGCCGCGAGTATGTGTGCCTGTCCGTGCACCCGCACAACGACCGCGGCACCGCAGTGGCCGCCGCCGAGCTGGCGGTGATGGCGGGCGCCGACCGGGTCGAAGGCTGCCTGTTCGGTCACGGCGAGCGCACCGGCAACGTATGCCTGGTGACCCTGGGCCTGAACCTGTTCAGCCAGGGCATCGACCCGATGATCGACTTCTCCAACATCGACGAGATCCGCCGTACGGTCGAGCACTGCACCCAACTGCCGGTCAACCCCCGCCACCCCTACGGCGGCGACCTGGTGTACACCGCGTTCTCCGGCTCCCACCAGGACGCCATCAAGAAGGGCTTCCACGCCCTGGAGGCCGACGCTGCTGCGGCGGGCGTCCCTGTGGACGAGTACCGGTGGAACATGCCGTACCTGCCCATCGACCCCAAGGATGTGGGCCGCACCTACGAGGCGGTCATCCGGGTCAACAGCCAGTCCGGCAAGGGCGGGGTCTCCTACGTCCTGCAGCGCGACTACTCCATCGACCTGCCGCGCCGTCTGCAGATCGAGTTCTCCCGCGTGGTGCAGCAGTTCGCTGATGCCGAGGGCGGCGAGTTCAGCGGGGAGCGCATCTGGGAGATCTTCACCGACACCTACCTGTCCGAGGGCGTGGTCGGGGTCATGGCGTACCGCTCGGAGACGAGCGAGGACGGCGAGTACTGCATCAGCGCCGACGTCCGGCTGCGCGGCGAGATTCGTGAGATCACCGGCACCGGCAACGGCCCGATCTCCGCGTTCGTGGACGCGCTGGCCGGTGTGGGCTTCAAGCTGCGGGTCCTGGACTACAGCGAGCACGCGTTGAGCGAGGGCGGCGACGCCCGCGCCGCGGCCTACGTCGAAGCCGAAGTCGACGGAAACGTCCTGTGGGGTGTGGGGATCAGCAGCAACATCACGACAGCCTCGCTGAAGGCGGTGTGCAGCGCGGTCAACCGGGCCCAGCAGAGCTGACCTGAGCGCGGCGGATCGGTCGCGGTGCCGCCGCGGCGCGTCCGCCTGACTGTTCGAGAACAGGCACAGGCCCCGCCCGATACGGGCGGGGCCTGTTGGCGTGCTCGACTATTCGCGGCCGAACATCTGGGTCCAGGCACCGTTGGACTCGCCCACCCCCAGCGCGCGGTTGCTGCAGTTGAGGATGTTTCTGCGGTGGCCCGGACTGTTCATCCAGTCGCGCATGACCTGTGCGGCGGTGCGCTGCCCTTTAGCGATGTTCTCCCCGGACCACGCGTGGTAGCCGTGTTCCCGGGCGCGGTCGTCGGGGGTGCGGCCGTCCAGACTGGTGTGCGACATGTAGTTGTTGCGGTCCATGTCCTCGCTGTGCGCCTGTGCGGCGGCGGTCAGCCGGTCGTCGGCCCGGACGGGGGGACAGCCCGCTGCGGCGCGCTCTTCGTTGACCAGCGCGAAAACTTGGGCGCTCAACGCGTTCATGCTTCCGGTGGACCCGCTCCGGGACGAAGGGGCGGACGAGGATCCCGAACCTCCGCCTCCGGAACCGCTTTGCCCACCCGATCCCGTACTGCTGCCAGAGGAGGCCTCCTCTTCGGCGCTGTTCTGCTCCTCAGCCTGGGTTTTCACCCCGTCACGCCGTTGCTCGGCCTGCACGTTGGGGGGAGGACTGGGGGAGGGGATGGGCGGTGCCGCTTCCGCTTCCGCGCTGGGGAAGAAGGGGGTGGGCACCGCGGCGTCGTTGGGAAGCAGTGACCCGGGTGCATAAGAGGACGGATCACTGCTGGGCATGCGCATCGACCCGAACACCAGCACCGCGGCCAGCACCAACCCTACGGGGAGGGCGAGGAGCGCGGTGAGCAGTGTGCCGCTTATCCGGCGCCGTCGTAGGGGAGGACGCCTGCGGCGGCGCCGGGAGGGCGGTGGGCGGCGCCGATGCGACCGGGAGCCGAGCGGGGATTGCTCGTCCTCGGACATTCGCCTGCCTCCGTTCGTGAGGGGACCTCGGACGGGGGATGCGGGATTTTCCGTTGGGGGATGATGGTAGACGACGAAAAACCCCAAAGTGTTATCCGTCCGAAATATGTCACAGGATTGCGGCGGGCGAAAAGTGGGAATGAGGACAGGCCGTTGCGGTCCGTCGCATCGGTGACAATGGGAGAGTGAGCCTCTACCGAGATGAAGGCATCGTCCTTCGTACTCAGGACCTAGGAGAGGCCGACCGGATCGTGACTCTGCTGACCCGGCGCACCGGGTTGGTCCGCGCGGTCGGCAAGGGGGTGCGCCGCACCCGGTCCCGCTTCGGGGCGCGCCTCGAACCGTTCACCCACATCGACGTGCAACTCCACGCCGGCAAGAGCCTTGACGTGGTCACGCAGGTCGACACCCTGCACGCGTACGGGAGTGTCCTGGTCACCGACTATCCACGCTACACCGCGGGGGTCGCGATGCTGGAGACCGCAGAGAAGGTCGTGAGCGTGGAGAAAGACCCGGCGCTGCGGCAGTTCCTGCTGCTGTGGGGCGGACTGCGGACCCTCGCCGAGGGCGCGCACGACCCCCGCCTGGTCCTCGACGCCTACCTGCTGCGCTCCCTCGCCGTCGCCGGCTATGCCCCCGCTCTGGAAGAATGTGCCCATTGCGGTGTGCCGGGACCGCACCGGGAGTTCGCGGTGCACGCCGGGGGTATGGTGTGCTCGCTGTGCCGTCCCGCGGGCTCGGTCAAGCCGTCCCCCGCAGCAGTGGCGCTGATGGTGGCGCTGCTGCGCGGTGACTGGGAGAGCGCCGATGCGAGCGCTGAGCGGGACCGCACCGAATGCAGCGGCCTGGTCGCCGCCTATCTCCAGTGGCACCTGGAGAACGGAGTCCGATCTTTGCGCCTTGTGGAGCGTGCGTGAGTCCCAAGACCGTCTTCTCGACCGACACCCACCGGGAGCCGATACCCCCGCAACCGCACCCCAGCGGGGCTCGGCCACCCCAGTTACCCCGAGAACTCATTCCCCGGCACGTGGCAATCGTCATGGACGGCAACGGCCGCTGGGCCAAGCAGCGCGGCCTGCCCCGTACTGAAGGGCACAAGGCGGGCGAGTCCTCCCTGTTCGACGTGATCGAGGGAGCGCTGGAGCTCGGCGTGCCCTACCTGTCCGCCTACGCGTTCTCCACGGAGAACTGGAAGCGCTCCCCGGACGAGGTGCGCTTCCTCATGGGGTTCAACCGCGACGTGATCCGACGCCGCCGTGACGAGCTGCACGCACGCGGGGTGCGGGTGCGCTGGGCGGGACGGCCGGGACGGCTGTGGAAGAGCGTCATCAAAGAGCTCACCGAAGCCGAAGAGCTGACCAAGCACAACACCAAGCTCACGCTGCAGTTCTGCGTGAACTACGGGGGCCGTGCCGAGATCGCGGACGCGGCCGCGGCCCTGGCCCGGGATGTGGCTGCCGGCCGCCTCTCCCCCAACCGGGTCACCGAGGCCACGCTCGCTCGCTACCTGTACCACCCGGACATCCCCGACGTGGACCTGTTCATCCGTTCCTCCGGGGAGCAGCGCCTCTCCAATTTCCTGCTCTGGCAGTCGTCGTACGCGGAATTCGTGTTCCTCGACACGCTCTGGCCCGACTTCGACCGGCGGCACTTCTGGCAGGCCTGCGAGATCTACGCCCGCCGGGACCGTCGCTACGGGGGAGCCGAACCCAACCCGGTGGGGCCGCCGCAGTCCGCTGCCGGAGCGCAGGGGCAGGACTGATGGGAGCGCTCGCCCCTGGGATGCCGGTGGACTACGTGGCCATCGGCGACAGTTTCACCGAAGGCGTGGGGGACTGGTACCCCGACGGCACCCCGCGCGGCTGGGCGGACCGGTTCGCCGACCGCCTGGCGGAGTACAGCGGACAGTTGCGTTACGCCAATCTCGCGGTGCGCGGCAGGCTGCTGCGCCAGGTCATGGAGGAGCAGCTGCCCCGCGCTTTGGAGTTGGCCCCCACCCTGGTGACGTTCAGCGCGGGCGGAAACGACCTGCTCCGCCCGAGCGGCGACCCGGACCGGCTGGCGCGGGCCCTGGAGATCGGGGTGCGTCAGCTCCGCGCGTCCGGCGCCGAGGTGGTGCTGTTCACCGGGGTCAACATCGCCACCGGGTACATGCGCGGGCTGATCGGCCGGTTCGCCCGCTACTACCTCAACATCCGCGCGATCGCGGACCGCTACGGCTGCTTCCTCGTCGACCAGTGGTCTATGCCCGTGTTCCGGGACCCGCGGGCCTGGGACACCGACCGGCTGCACCTGTCGGCGGAGGGGCACCGCCGGTTGGCGCTGCGGGTGTGCGAAGTCGTGGGGGTGCCGGTCGACGAGGACTGGAACGCCCCGTGGCCGCCGGCCGCTCCAGTGTCGCGCGCGCAGGCGTGGCGGGAGGATGCGCGCTGGGTCCGCCAGTATCTGGTGCCGTGGATCCACCGGCGGCTGACCGGCCGTTCGTCCGGGGACACGGTGACCGCAAAGCGTCCGGTGTTGGAGAAGTACCCGCCGCAGGACTAGGGGCGGCGCCCCTGCCCGCACTACGCGCAGCGGGGGCAAAACCCCTGATCGGCAGGGGGAGCGCGGGTGTGAGGGCCGCGACAAAATCCGGTAATCCACAAACCTACTGTCGCGTAACCGTGGATTTACCGTGCATGATCCTCTAATATGAGCGGCTTTACTCTCGGGAAGGACATCCTCTCCTACGTGGCTGTCGGTGACAGCTTCACTGAAGGACTCGACGACCCCTACCCGGACAGCGCGCGCTTCCCCCAGGGCCGGTACCGCGGGTGGGCGGACCGCTTCGCCGAACACCTGGCCCGGCACGTGCGCGAGGTGCGCTACGCCAACCTCGCGGTGCGTGGCAAACTCCTGCGCCAGATCCTTACCGAACAGCTCCCCCGAGCCGTGGAACTCCGCCCCGACCTCGTCACGCTCTGCGCGGGCGGCAACGACATCCTCCGCCCCGGCTCCGACCCGGACACGCTGGCCGACGCGTTCGAGGGCGCGGTGCGCCAACTGCGCGACACCGGAGCGGACGTCGTGATCTTCACGGGGTTCGACACCGGGTTCCAACCGGTCATGCGGCACCTGCGGGGCAAGATCGCCACCTACAACATGCACCTGCGCGGCATCGCCGACCGCTACCACTGCCGTGTCGTGGACCTGTGGAGCATGAAGATCTTCCAGGACCGCCGCGCCTGGAGCGACGACCGGCTGCACCTGTCGGCGGAGGGGCACCGCCGCTTGGCGCTGCGGGTGTGCGAAGTGATGGGGGTGCCGGTCGACGAGGACTGGAACGCCCCGTGGCCGCAAGAACCGCCGGCGCCCTGGCACCAGGCCCGGCAGGAGGACCTGCGCTGGGCCCGCCAGCACCTGGTGCCGTGGATCCACCGGCGGTTGACGGGCCGCTCCTCCGGCGACGGAGTGCGGCCCAAACGCCCGAACCTGGAACCGCTGGTCCGGCGGTGACGTCCCGCGGAATCAGGTGCGGGGCTTGGCCGCGGCACAGTCGGAGCAGGTACCGAAGAGTTCCAATGTGTGGGTGAGGTCGACGAAGCCGTGCTGGGCGGCGAGTTCGTCCGCCCAGCTTTCCACTGCCGGGCCTTCAATCTCCACGGCTTTGCCGCAGTCCCGGCAGACCAAGTGGTGGTGGTGCGTGGGGGTACTGCAGGCCCGGTAGACGGCTTCACCTTCGTCCGTCATCAGGACATCCACTTCACCCGCATCGGTGAGTGCCTGCAGGGCGCGGTAGACAGTGGTCAGGCCGATCTTGGCGCCGTCAGCCCGCAAAGACGCGTAGAGGTCTTGAGCGCTGCGAAAGCCGTTGCTCTTGTGCAGGGCCTGGCGGACAGCCTCACGACGTGAGCTCATGGCGAAACACTCCCCGGATCAGTCCCGGAAATCGTACCCACCGCCGGAGGAGACTCCGCCTCAGGGACGGTTCGGAATCGCCTGCGGCGCAGCAGGATTCCGCCTCCTGCGGCGGTAACGAACAGTGCGATCGCGACCAGCACGATGGCGGCGCCCGGCGCGGTGTCGGTGTAGTACGCGGTGGAGAGACCGGTGAGTGCAGCGAGCACGCCGAGGAGCACCGCCAGTCGTACCGTGGCCCGAAAACTACGGGTGAGCTGCTGGGCCGCAGCCACCGGAACAACCATCAGCGCGCTGACGAGCAGCACCCCCACGACCCGCATCGCCAAGACCACGGTGACCGCGGCGACGACCGCGAGCACTGTGCTGAGGAAGCGGACCGGGATGCCGTGCACCCGGGCCAGCTCCTCGTCTTGGCAGAGGACGAAGAGCTCCCGTCCGAAGTAGCCCAGGACCGCGAGGACGGCGACGGCGAGCAGGGCGACCAGGACCACGTCCTGCGGGCTCACCGTGCTGACCGAGCCGAACAGGAAGGACGTAAGGTCGGCGCTGGTCGCTCCGGGGGCCAGCCCGGTGAGGAAGACGCCCCCGGCGATCCCGCCGTAGAACAGCAGCGCCAGGGCGAGGTCCCCGCTGGTCCGGGTGTGGGTGCGGACGAGTTCGATGAGCACTGCGCCGACCGCGGAGACGACGAGCGCGGTCAGCACGGGGGAGGTGTGGGTGAGGAACCCCAGCCCTACCCCGGTCAGCGCCACGTGTCCGATCCCGTCGCCGAGCAGGGCGAGCCGGCGCTGGACGAGGAACACCCCGATGACGGGGGCGGTCATGCCGACCAGGGCGGATGTGATGAAGGCGCGGACCATGAAGTCGAGCTGGAGTATCTCAGGCACGGCGTGAGACCTCGATGTACGGAAGGGTGGGCGGAGGACGTCCGGTGTCGGTGCGGGAGTGGTCGCGGCCCGAGCAGCAGCCGTGGTCCGAGTGCTGCGGCGCACCGTCACTGACCAGTGTGCCGTTCTCCAGGGTGAGGGCCCGGCCGATCAAAGGTTCGAGCGGTCCGAGTTCGTGGAGGACCAGCAGGATGGTGGCGCCCCGCGCGGCGAGGCTTTCGATCGTGCGGGCCAGGGCCTGCTGGTTGGCCGCGTCCACCCCGGCCATGGGCTCGTCCATGACGAAGATGTCGGGCTCCCCGGCAAGGGCACGGGCGATGAGGACGCGCTGCTGCTGGCCGCCGGACAGGTGGTAGACGGAGTCGTCGGCGCGGTCGAGCAGTCCTACCGCGGTCAGCGCCTCGGTGACCGCGTCCCGGTCGTGCGCGGTGAGGGGGCGGAATCGGCGGCGCCGGTTGATCCGCCCGGAAGCGACGATTTCGCGCACGGTCGCCGGGACACCGCCGCCGACGGAGAGGCGTTGCGGCACGTAGCCGATCTGCGCCCAGTCACGGAAGCGGCGGAGCGGGGTCCCGCCGATCCACACCTGTCCACCGGAGAGCGGCACCACGCCGAGCAGGGCGCGGACCAGGGTGGACTTGCCTGACCCGTTCGGTCCCATGACGGCGACGGTCTCTCCTCGGGCGATCTCGAAGGAGACGTCGCGCAGCACGGGCTTGCCGTCGTACGCTACGGCGACGTCGCGTGCGGTGAAGGCAGGCGCGGTGGGCAGGCTCGATGACGACACTTTTTCAGTGTCGCGAAAACGAAAATGATTGTCAAAATATCCCGGATTGGAGTACTCCGAGCCCGAGGAGCACCGCCACCACGACGCACCGCATCGCTCGCTCAGCCGACGACAGCCGCGGCCAGGCCAGGTAGCCCAGCCAGGCGAAGAACAGGGCCAGCAGGACGAGGAGCAGCGTGCCCACGATCCCGGTCAGCAGCAGGCCGGAGAAGAACACCCCGACCACGGCGACAGGCAGGACCCACCCGGGGGCGTGGTGCAGGACGAGCAGGGGGAGCGCGCTCCGCTCCTCCACGGCGCGGCGTAGTCGGGACACTTCAGCAGCGGCAGAGGGCTCCTCGTCCGGGAGACGGCGACCAGCGGGCTCAGTGTGGTGCTCTTTGGGGGACACCCGGCTTTCCTCCACAGCATTGGGGCGACGGTCTAAGCGTACTGAGTGACGGCCTCACCGCCGAGGGGTTGCAGCAGCGGGACGGGCGGTGCCCGGAGTACCGCGAGGACCGTGCGGCGCTTCTAGTCGAGGAGCGCCCGCACGGCACCGCACCCTCTGCCCGCTGCGGGCCGGGCGACGTCCGCTGCGGCTGGATCTGCGCCGCATCACCCGCTATGGCACCATGGCGTGGTGATCGTCATCACCAGACACACCGTCGCCACCGAAGACTCTGAGGAGTTCGTCGCCCACGCCAAAGCGGCGCTGGACGTGCTGTCGCAGAGGCCCGGCTACCGCCGGGGGTCCCTGGCACGCGCGGTCGACGACCCCACGCTGTGGACGGTGGTCACCGAATGGGACGGGCCGGGCTACTACCGCCGGGCGCTCTCCCACTACGACGTCAAGGTCACCGCGGTACCGCTGCTGTCCACCGCCCACGACGAGCCCAGTGCGTTCGAGACCCTGGCCCGCCAGGCGCCCGCGGCGGAGGACTGACGCACGGCACTGCGGGACCGCAGACACTCGGCAAAACAGACAAGTCGCTGAGCGGCATAAAGTCGGTGGTGAGTCCAATAGGCTTGAGGACCGTACCTATTTCGAGCGTCGCGCCTTTCCGCGATCCGCCGACCGCCAGCCGGATGGATGGAGTCAATCACTATGGCCGCTAAGTCAGAGGCAATGGACACCCTGGTCAGTCTTGCCAAGCGCCGGGGATTGGTCTACCCCTCGAGCGAGATCTACGGGGGTCTGCGCGCCTCGTGGGACTACGGCCCTCTGGGCGTGGAGCTGAAGAACAACGTCAAGCGCCAGTGGTGGCGCGCCATGGTCCAGGAGCGTGAGGACATCGTCGGCCTCGACTCCTGCGTCATCCTGGCCCGTGAGGTCTGGGAGGCGTCCGGCCACGTCGACGCCTTCGTCGACCCGCTCACCGAGTGCCAGTCCTGCCACAAGCGCTTCCGTGCCGACCACCTCACCGAGGCCTACGAGGCCAAGCACGGCAAGCCTCCGGCGAACGGACTGGCGGACCTCAACTGCCCTCACTGCGGCGCTAAGGGTGCGTTCACCGAGCCGCGGATGTTCAGCGGTCTGCTGCGCACCTACGTGGGACCGGTGCAGGACGAGAGCGGCCTGGCGTTCTTGCGCCCGGAGACCGCGCAGGGCATTTTCATCAACTACAAGAACGTCGAGCAGTCGTCGCGCCGGAAGATCCCGTTCGGAATCGCCCAGATCGGCAAGTCGTTCCGTAACGAGATCACCCCGGGCAACTTCATCTTCCGCACCCGCGAGTTCGAGCAGATGGAGGTGGAGTTCTTCGTCCGGCCGGGAACGGACGAGGAATGGCACCAGTACTGGATCGACACGCGGCTGCAGTGGTACATCGACCTGGGGATCAACAAGGACAACCTGCGGCTGTACGAGCACCCGAAGGAGAAGCTGTCCCACTACTCCAAGCGGACCGTGGATATCGAGTACCGGTTCAACTTCGCCGGGAGCGAGTGGGGCGAGCTGGAGGGCATCGCCAACCGCACTGACTACGACCTGTCCACGCACTCCAAGAGGTCGGGCACGGACTTGTCCTACTTCGACCAGGAGACCAACACACGGTTCATCCCTTACGTGATCGAGCCGTCGGCGGGTGTCGACCGGACGATGCTCACCTTCCTGCTCGACGCCTACACCGAGGACGAGGCGCCGAACGCCAAGGGCAAGATGGAGAAGCGCGTCGTCATGCGGCTGGACCCGCGGCTGGCCCCGGTCAAGGCGGCGGTGCTGCCGCTGTCGCGCAACGCGGACCTGTCGCCGAAGGCCCGGGACTTGGCCGCGAAGCTGCGCAAGCGGTGGAACGTGGAGTTCGACGACGCCGGGGCGATCGGCCGCCGCTACCGCCGCCAGGACGAGATCGGCACCCCGTTCTGCGTGACGATCGACTTCGACACGCTGGAAGACAACGCGGTGACGGTCCGCGAGCGCGACTCGATGGCTCAGGAACGCATCTCGATCGACCAGGTCGAGCAGTACCTCGCGGAGCGGCTCGCCGGGTGCTGACCCGTACGGCGGCCCGTTGACGTTGCGGCCCTGGACCGTTTTGGTCCGGGGCCGCAGTGGTTACTGCGCCGGTGCGGCGGCGGTGACGACGGCGAACACCGCGATGTACTGGCAGGCGAAGGCCGCAATGGTCAGCACGTGGAAGATTTCGTGGAAGCCGAACCAGCGCGGGAACGGGTCGGGGCGTTTCAGCGCGTACACCAGAGCGCCGAGGCTGTAAAGGATTCCTCCGGTGAGGACGAGCAGCAGGGGGACGGCTGCCACGCCGCGGATCAGGTCGGGCAGGAACAGGACGGCGATCCACCCCAGGGCCACGTACAGCGTGGTGGACAGCCAGCGCGGGGCGTGGAGCCACACCAGGGTGAACAGGACTCCGGCCGCGGCGCATCCCCAGATCAGGGCTAGCATCGCGGTGCGCTGGGTCCCGTCGAGGACGAGCAGGACGAACGGCGTGTAGGTGCCGGCGATGATCAGGTAGATGTTGGCGTGGTCGAGGCGGCGGAGTGCAGCCGCGGTCCGGGGGGACCAGCGGCCGATGTGGTAGGCCGCTGAGATGCTGAACAGCAAGACCGCGCTGAGGCCGTAGATTGCGCTGGCGAGCCGGGCCGCAGTGGTGGGCGCAAACCCGATGAGGATGATGCCTGCGATGAGGGCCAGGGGGGCGGTGCCTAAATGCAGCCAGCCGCGTAGGCGAGGCTTGGCCGAGTGCAGGAGGTGGGCGGCGGCCGCCTCGACCCGGGTGAGCGGGGTCGGGGAGGGGTGCGGGCGTTCTGCTGGGGGGCGGTTTTCCGGCTGTGCAGCCACGTTCTTCTGTGCCACCTCTCCTTCGTGGGCGCCGAGCGGCATTGCTTCTGGAGCGTAACTTACGCATTCGTAGGTTACTTGGCGGTAGCGATGTGGTGCTGGGCACATTTCCGGGCTGATGTCGGGCGGAGTGGACCAATTTTCTCCCCCTCGGTCGGGTGAGTGGTCTAAATCTCTTTTGATCTCGTGTTTTGCAGGTCGTTCCCTGGTGCTCCTCGCGGAAATAGTGCCCTGAACTGGGACAAAACGGATGGACCATTGGTTTATACCATTCGAATGCCTATGACCTGCGAAAACACTCAAATAAGGGGTGTGCTGAACAAAGTTGCTCGACAGGGTCGGGTAGAGTCGCGCCATCTTTTAGGCCGCCCGACCGTAGCAAGGAGTTCCCGTGCCCAAGTACGTGTACGACTTCACCGAGGGGAACAAGGACCTCAAGGATCTCCTCGGAGGCAAGGGTGCCAACCTCGCGGAGATGACCAACCTTGGCCTTCCCGTGCCGCCCGGGTTCACCATCACCACTGAGGCGTGCCGGCACTACCTCGAGCACGGGACCATGCCCCCGGGGTTAGACGCCCAGATCGAAGAGAAGCTGGCCGCCCTTGAAGCGACCATGGGCAAGCGCCTCGGCCAGCCCGACAACCCGCTGCTGGTGAGCGTACGCTCGGGCGCCAAGTTCTCCATGCCCGGCATGATGGAGACCGTCCTCAACATCGGTCTCAACGACGAGTCGGTCAAAGGACTTGCCGCCCAGTCCGGCAACGAGCGGTTCGCCTGGGACTCCTACCGCCGCCTCATCCAGATGTTCGGCAAGACCGTACTGGGCATCGATGGCGACCTGTTCGAGGACGCCATCGACGACCTCAAGGCCCGCAAAGGCGTCACCAGCGACCTCGACCTAGACGCCGCCGACCTCGCCGGGCTCGTCGACACGTTCAAGACCATCGTCCGGGAAGCCACCGACGCGGAGTTCCCCACCGACCCGCGCGAACAGATGCGCCTGGCCATCGAAGCCGTCTTCAAGTCCTGGAACGCCCCCCGCGCCGTCCTCTACCGGCGCCAGGAGCGCATCCCCAGCGACCTGGGCACCGCGGTCAACATCTGCTCCATGGTCTTCGGCAACCTCGGCATGGACTCCGGCACCGGAGTGGCCTTCACCCGCGACCCCGCCACCGGCCAGCAGGGCGTCTACGGCGACTACCTGCAGAACGCGCAAGGTGAGGACGTCGTCGCGGGGATCCGCAACACCATCCCCCTCACCGAACTGGAGCGGATCGACCCCAAGAGCTACGCCGAACTGCTCGAGATCATGGAGAAACTCGAGCGGCACTACCGCGACCTGTGCGACATCGAGTTCACCATCGAGCGCGGCAAACTGTGGATGCTGCAGACCCGCGTGGGCAAGCGCACCGCTGCCGCAGCCTTCCGTATCGCCAACCAGCTCGTCGACCAGGGGCTCATCACCCTGGAAGAAGCGGTGAACCGGGTCAGCGGCGAGCAGCTCGCCCAGCTCATGTTCCCCCGCTTCGACGAGAAGGCCGAACGCGACCTGCTGGGCCGGGGCATGAACGCCTCCCCGGGCGCGGCCGTGGGGCGCGCGGTCTTCGACTCCGCCACCGCCGTCGCGTGGTCGCGCAACGGGGAGAAGGTCATCCTGTGCCGCCGGGAGACCAACCCCGACGACCTGGAAGGCATGCTCGCTGCCCAGGGCATCCTCACCAGCCGCGGCGGCAAGACCTCGCACGCCGCCGTCGTGGCCCGCGGCATGGGCAAGACCTGCGTCTGCGGTGCCGAAGAGCTCGACATCGACACCAAGAACCGCCAGTTGACCGCGCCGGACGGCCGGGTCATCAAGGAAGGCGACGTCATCTCCATCGACGGCACCACCGGTGAAGTGTTCCTCGGCGAAGTCCCCGTCGTGGCCTCCCCGATCGTGCGCTACTTCGAAGGCGAGCTCGACCCCTCCTCGGCGGAAGCCGACGACCTGGTCCGCGCCGTCGACCGGATCATGCGGTACGCCGACGCCAAGCGCCGCATGGCTGTGCGTGCCAACGCCGACACCCCCGAGGACGCGGCCCGCGCCCGGCGCATGGGCGCCCAGGGGATCGGCCTGTGCCGCACCGAGCACATGTTCCTCGGTGACCGCCGCGCCCTGGTGGAACGGCTGATCCTCGCCGACACCGACCAGGAGCGGGACGAGGCTCTCGCCGCCCTCCTGCCGCTGCAGCGCGAGGACTTCACCGGCATCTTCGAGGCGATGGACGACCTGCCCGTCACCGTGCGGCTGCTCGACCCGCCGCTGCACGAGTTCCTGCCCGACATCACTGAACTGTCGGTGCGTGTGGCCGTAGCGGAGGCGCGCGGTGAGAAGAACGAAGGGGACCTGCGGCTGCTCCAGGCCGTCCACCGGCTGCACGAGCAGAACCCGATGCTGGGCCTGCGCGGGGTCCGCCTCGGCCTCGTCGTACCGGGACTGTTCACCATGCAGGTACGGGCGATCGCCGAGGCTGCGGCCGCACGGATCAAGCAGGGCGGCCGTCCGCGCCCCGAGATCATGATCCCGCTGGTCGGCACCGTCCAGGAGCTGGAGATCATCCGCGAGGAGTCGGTGCAGGTCATCCGCGAGGTCGCCGCCGAGCACGGGGTGGAGCTCGACATCCCGATCGGCACCATGATCGAGCTGCCCCGCGCCGCGCTCACTGCCGGGCAGATCGCGGAGAGCGCCGAGTTCTTCTCCTTCGGCACCAACGACCTCACCCAGACCACCTGGGGCTTCTCCCGCGACGACGTGGAAGCCTCCTTCTTCTCCACCTACCTGGAGAAGGGAGTGTTCGGCGTCTCCCCGTTCGAGTCGCTGGACGTCGACGGGGTGGGACGGCTGGTCCGCATCGCCGCGGAGGAAGGCCGCGCCACTCGCCCCGGCCTCAAGCTCGGGGTCTGCGGTGAGCACGGCGGCGACCCAGCCTCGGTGCACTTCTTCCACGAGGTGGGCCTGGACTACGTCTCCTGCTCGCCGTTCCGCGTCCCCGTCGCCCGCCTCGAAGCGGGACGGGCCGCGCTCCGCTAACCTGCGCCAACGCCGATAAGCACGGTGGTCCCCGCCTTGCGACCCTGCTCCGAGGCGGGGACTTCATATATGACGAATACAAGACATTTGGGTGTTTCGGCTGTGACCTTCTCGTAGCATTGTCCCCGGGAAGCGGCCGTACCGGACAGGAATCCGGTGCCGCGCTCTCCCGACCAGGGTGCCGTCAGACCGCACACGCGGACGCGCCAGGGGTACTCCGGCCCACCGTCCGCAGGCCTGCACAGCACCGTTGGCACGGCCCGGGGTGCGGTACCGCACAACCGTGCTCGATCGGCTAGGGGGTGTGAAGGTGCGCACGACCGGTGACGGGCCTGAGAAGGCGGGCCACCACGGGGCCGACGAGGAGGCCACCCGGGTCTTCACACGGCTCTCCACCTTCGAGCCGGACGCCCGCGACCTCCGGGACGACGCGGACCACCCCGGCGACGACCACGCGCGGACGTTCCGCCGGATCAGTGGGGGAGCCGAAGCGGCCGCGCCGCCCGAGCCCGCGCCTACGCGCACGTTTACGCGGGACACCCTTTCCTTACCAGGCCGCGACGGGCCCCCTGACGAGCCTGACCGCCTCGAGGACCCCCGGACCCTGCGGCGCCCCGCCCGCACCCGCCGCCCGCGCAGCATCGGGCGGATAGTGCGGCGCACTGTGGCGCTGCTGGTGCTCACCGTGATCCTGCTGCCGTGCGCGACCTGGGCTTGGGTGTGGTACACCGCGCGGCAGGACGAACGCCCGCCCTCCGATGCGATCGTCGTGCTGGGCGCCAGCCAGTACAATGGCCGCCCTTCTCCGGTCTTCGAGGCCCGCCTCCGCCACGCCGCCCACCTGTACGAGGAAGGGGTGGCGCCCACCGTGGTCACCGTGGGCGGCAACCAGCCGGGCGACAACTTCACCGAGGGCGGCAGCGGTGCCCGCTGGCTGGTCGAACAGGGCGTGCCTGCAGACAGCGTCATCCCGATCGGCAAGGGCAGCGACACGTTGGAGAGCCTGGAGCTCGTGGCCCAGGTCTTCGAAGAGCGAGGCTGGCGCACCGCGGTCATCGTCAGCGACCCGTGGCATTCCCTGCGCTCCCGGGAGATCGCCGAAGATTTCGGGATCGAAGCCGCCACGTCCCCGGCCCGCTCCGGACCGGCTGTCCTCGAACGGGAAACCCAACTGTGGTACATCACCCGCGAGACCGCGTCGCTGTGGCACTACTGGATTTTCGGGGAGAGCGCCGCGGTCCGCGTCGACGCCCTGTGACCCCGACACCCCGGCATACCGCGGGAATCCCGGACTTCCTGCGCTAACGCTCCTAAAGTAGGGCGGAGAACACCAGCGCAGTGTTGTGGGGTGCCCATGGCTGGTAACCCGGGGGACGGCTACCGCGACCACGACCGGCAGCGGTGGGCTGCGGAGCCGCCGAAACGCCGGTCCCGCAGCGACTTCGCCCGCGACCGGGCCCGCGTGCTGCACAGTTTCGCGCTGCGCCGACTCGCCGCGAAAACCCAGGTGGCCCAGCCAGGGGTCAGCGACTTCCCCCGGACCCGGCTCACCCATTCGCTGGAGTGCGCCCAGATCGGGCGGGAGCTCAGCGGCACGCTCGGCTGCGACCCGGACCTGGTGGAAGCCGCCTGCCTCGCCCACGACCTGGGGCATCCGCCGTTCGGGCACAACGGGGAAGCCGCGCTGGACCGGGCCGCGCGCCCGTGCGGCGGATTTGAGAGCAACGCGCAGAGCCTGCGGCTGCTCACCCGCCTGGAAGGGAAGGTCTTCACCCCCGAGGGGCGGAGTGCCGGACTCAACCTGACCCGGGCGACGCTGGACGCCACCCTCAAATACCCCTGGCGGCGCGGGGAAGCCGGCGAGACCGCCAAGTTCAACGTCTATGCCGAGGACAGCGACGTGTTCGCGTGGATCCGCCAGGGGGAGGTGGGGCGGCGCACCTGTCTCGAAGCGCAGGTCATGGACTGGGCTGACGACGTGGCCTACTCGGTCCACGACTTGGAGGACGGACTGTACACGGGGCAGCTCTCCTTGGCCGCGCTCCACAGCCCCGCCGAGCGGAGCGAGGTGTGCCGGACCGCAGCCGCGCACTACTCCGACGCTGAGCCAGCGGAACTGGAGGAGGTGTTCGCCCGCCTGATGGCGCAGGAGTGCTGGCCGCGGTCGCTCAGCGGCGACCTGCCGTCGCTGGCGGCGTTGAAGAACCTCACCAGCGAGCTGATCGGACGGTTCTGCCGGGCCGCGGAGCGGGCCACGCTGGAGAAGTACGGTTCGGCACCGCTGACCCGCTACGCCGCGGAACTGGTGGTGCCCCGTGAGCAGCGCATGGAGTGCGCCCTGCTCAAAGCAGTGACCGCGCACTACGTGTTCCTGGTAGACGAAGAGGACCGCTATGCGCGGGAGCGGCAGGTGGTCACGGAGCTCGTCGAGGCGG
Source organism: Thermobifida sp. (assembly GCF_017577275.1). Classification (NCBI taxonomy): domain Bacteria; kingdom Bacillati; phylum Actinomycetota; class Actinomycetes; order Streptosporangiales; family Nocardiopsidaceae; genus Thermobifida; species Thermobifida sp. The sequence continues at coordinate 19,444 of NZ_PITY01000020.1, read as the reverse complement.
TTGCCGCGGGCGCGCCCGCCACGTTGGAGCCGCAATTTCAGGCAGACTACGCGGCAGCCCAGGACGATGCCGCCGCGCTGCGCGTGGTGATCGACCAGGTGGCGTCGCTCACCGACCTTTCTGCCCTCTCCTGGCACGCTCGCCTCTGCTGACCGGGGCTGCGCTGCGGCCGCTAAGCCCCGCCCCAGAAATCTGTCATTGCAACCTTGCCCGAAGCAGCGACTGTGGGCGGGAGCCCTGCATGGCCCGCGCCCACAGCAGGGCTTCCACCCCCATCCCACCCGAGCCCGGCCGCAACGAATACCCTGGCTTCCGTGGCCGGTCGAATCAAAGATGAAGACGTCGCACTGGTACGGGAGCGTTCCCCTATCGCCGACGTGGTCGGCGAATACCTCCAGCTGCGCAACGCCGGCGGCGGCTCCCTCAAAGGCCTGTGCCCTTTCCACGACGAGAAGACCCCCTCGTTCAACGTCACCCCCGCACGCAACCTCTGGTACTGCTTCGGCTGCGGGGAAGGCGGCGACGTCATCTCCTTCATCCAGAAGATCGAACACCTGAGCTTCGTCGAAGCCGTCGAGCACCTGGCGCGGGCAGCGGGCATCCAGCTCCGCTACGAGCAGGGCGGCTACGTCCCCCGCAACGAGCAGGGGCAGCGCCAGCGGCTGGTCGACGCCCACCGGGTCGCCGCCGAGTTCTACGCCGAGCAGCTGCTGAGCCCGGAAGCGCAGGCGGGCCGCCGCTTCCTCGTCGAACGCGGCTTCACCCGGGCCGATGCGGAGCACTTCGGCGTGGGATACGCTCCCGCCTCCTGGAATGCGCTCCTGTCCCATCTGCGTGCCAAAGGTTTCACCGACCAGGAGATCGTGCTCGCCGGACTGGCCAGCCAGGGGCGGCGCGGCCCCTACGACCGGTTCCGCGGCCGCCTCGTCTGGCCGGTGCGGGACCTCAGCGGGGACGTCGTCGGCTTCGGGGCGCGCAAACTCGACCCCGAGGACACCGGGCCCAAATACCTCAACACCCCGGAAACCCCGCTGTTTAAGAAGGCCAGCCTCCTCTACGGGCTGGACTTGGCCAAGAAAGAGATCGCGCGCCAGCGCCAGGCCGTGATCGTGGAAGGCTACACCGACGTGATGGCCTGCCACCTGGCTGGCGTCACCACGGCGGTCGCCACCTGCGGCACCTCGTTCGGAGAAGAGCACCTCAAGATCCTGCGGCGCCTCCTGCTGGGCCGCTCCGAGTTCGGCGGCGAAGTCATCTTCACCTTCGACGGCGACCAGGCAGGGCGCAACGCGGCCCTGCGCGCCTTCGCTGAAGAGCACGGATTCGCCTCAGAGACGTTCGTCGCCGTGCAACCCGACGGGCTCGACCCCTGCGACCTGCGGGTCCAACGGGGCGATGCGGCGGTCCGCGACCTGATCGCCGCGAAGCAGCCCTTGTACGAGTTCATGATCCGCAGCAAGTTCGAGGGCTACAACCTGGACACCCCGGAGGGGCGGCTGGCTGCCTTGGACGCGGCCGCGCCGATCGTGGCGAGCATCCGCAACGCCGGGGTGCGCCGCCTCTACGGGGTCAGCCTGGACCGCTGGCTGGGCATCATGGACGAAGAATTCGTCCACCGGCGGATCCAGGAGCACATGCGCCGGGCCCGCGGCCGCCGGGTCCCGCCCAAACCGGCCACTGCCGCACCCGCGCCCCGCTACGACCTGCGCGACCCCGTGGTGCAGCGGGAGCGTCTCGCCCTCAAACTCGCGGTGCAACACCCCCTGCTCTGCTCCGGTTTCGACCACCTGGACGCTGACATGTTCACCGTGGAGCAGCACCGCGACGTGTTTCACCTCATCCAGAAAGCGGGCGGCACCCAGTCCGTCCAGGACCCGGCGCTCTGGGCCGGACAGTTGCGGGAGACGGCCCGTAACGAAGCGCAGCGGACTTTCCTCACCCAATTGGCGGTGGAGCCGATCGAGATTTACGGGGAACTCGACGAGTACCGCGCCCAAGAGATCATCAGCACAATCAGAATTCATTCCATCAACCGACAGATCACAAACCTCAAATCTCGCCTGTCCCGGCTCGACCCGGTCGCGGACGCCGAGGAATACCAGCGGATTTTCACCGAACTCATGACCGCTGAACAGCAGAAACGTATGATGCGAGAGCGTTTTGGGGGAGCTATGTGACATAAAGGTGATAAAATTCAATCCCTCTACTCCGGGAAAACGCAGGCACACTATAAGAGTGGTTTTTCCGGTGTCACCTAAGAGGGCGTCGTCGATGCGAGATACGGCGGCTGAGATCGTGGAAAGGAGAACGCCCGCTGGCCCCGCGGCCGCGGTGGAACGCAGTGGCGGTCCTCCTGTCGAGGCGGTCGGGGGAGAACCGGAGTACGTGGACCGCGACGATTTCGCGGAGCACCCCGAAACCCGCACCTCCTCGGGCGACATCGTCCACGCCTATCTGCGAGAAATCGGCCGAGTCCCCCTGCTCACGGCTGAAGAAGAAGTCGAACTCGCCAAAGCCATCGAAATCGGCCTCTACGCCGAGCAGAAACTGCGCGCCGCACGCACCGGTCCGGTCCCCGCACAGTACTCCCCTGAATGGTTTGAGGACCTCAACGAGCTCGTCCGCGAAGGAAAACTCGCCAAACGCCGCCTGATCGAATCTAACCTGCGCCTGGTGGTGTCGGTCGCCAAGCGCTACCTGGGCCGCGGTCTGGCCCTGCTCGACCTGATCCAGGAGGGCAACCTGGGGCTCATCCGCGCGGTGGAGAAGTTCGACTACACCCGCGGATACAAGTTCTCCACCTACGCCACCTGGTGGATCCGGCAGGCGATCACCCGCGCCATCGCGGACCAGGCCCGCACCATCCGGGTCCCCGTGCACATGGTGGAGAGCATCAACCGGCTGGCCCGCACCCGCCGCCGCCTGCACCAGGAGCTCGGCCGAGAACCGACCTTGCACGAGCTCTCCCGCGAACTCAACGTCGACCACGACCGGGTCGTGGAAATCCACCGCGTCTCCCAGGAGCCCATTTCCCTGCACACGCCGATCGGCGAGGAAGACTCCGCGTTCGGCGACTTCATCGAGGACACGGACGCAGTCCCGCCGGTGGAGGCCGCGGCGTTCGTCATGCTCCAGGACCAGTTGGCTCAGGTCCTGGGCGGGCTTTCAGAACGGGAGCAGCGGGTGATCACGCTCCGTTTCGGGTTGGAGGACGGAAAACCGCACACTCTTGAAGAGGTGGGACGGAAGTTCGGCGTGACCCGGGAACGCATCCGGCAGATCGAGTCCAAGACGCTCGCGAAACTCCGGCAGCCCTCCCGAGCGCGCATCCTCCGCGACTACCTGGGATAAGCGGTGGGAAGAAACAGGTAATGCGCCGCGACTAATAGTGGTATGTCGCGGACATTCCGTCACGGGGCGGGATACGTTGAAACCATGGCGGGTCGACACCGGATTCTTCCAGCACGGCGCCGTACCTTTGCACCCACCTGGGTCGTGCTGCTGGTCGCGGCCGGCGTGGTGGCCCTGTGCGGCGGGGTCGTCGTGCTCCTCGGCCCGCGCCTGGGGAACTGGTGGACCAGGCCCACGGCGGAGCGGATCGCCTACTTCGCTGACTGGAATACCGCCAACCGCGGCTACACGATCAAAGACGTGGACGAGAGCGGGGCTGCCGCACTCCTGGACCGGCTGATCTGGGCGTTCGGGGATGTGAGCGAAGACGGGCTGTGCCACATCCCCGCTGAGGCGGACCAGCCGTGGCAGATCTTCCAGCGCCGCTACGAGGCCGCGGAAAGCGTGGACGGCCAAGCCGACACCTACGAGCAGCCGCTCGCCGGGAGCCTCAACCAGTTGCGCAAACTCCAGCAGAAGTACCCGGACTTGCGCGCCAGCATCTCGCTGGGGGGATGGAACTGGTCCACGTACTTTTCCGAGGCGGTGCGGACTCAGGAGTCCCGGGAGCGTTTCGTCGCCTCCTGCATCGACCTGTGGCTGCGCGGCAACCTGCCCCGCCTCGAGGGGGAGCCGCAGGGAGGCGAAGGGGTCGCCGCAGGGATTTTCGACGGTATCGACCTCGACTGGGAGTGGCCGGGCGGCAACGGCCATCCCGACAACGTCGAGCACCCCGACGACAAGCGGAATTTCACCCTCGTCGTGCAGGAGTTCCGCGCCCAGTTGGACGCCTTGGAACGCGAGACCGGGCGGGAGTACACCCTGTCGGCGTCCCTGAGCCACGACCCGAAGATCATGCGGGACAGCTACGAGCCTGAGGTCTTCGACTACCTGGACTTCGCTACCGTCCAGGGCTACGACTTCACCGGGTCGTGGCGGGACATCACCGGCCACCACGCGCAGTTGTACGCGCCTGACCAGGATCCCGACCAGCCCAGCGTCGACCGGGCAGTCCGCCAGTACCTCGACTACGGGCTGCCCGCCGAGAAGCTCGTGCTCGGCATCCCCGGCTACGGTCGCGGCTGGCGCGGGGTGCCGCCGGGGCCCAACGGCGACGGGTGGCTGGTCGAAGCGGAACAGCCGGCGGAAGGCGGCTACGGGGAGGCGACACACGCCTACGAAACACTGGAGCAGCATCCCGGGGAGCGTTTCTTCGACCGCGAGACCGGGGCCGCGTGGATCTACGACGGCGACGAGTGGTGGTCCTACGACACCCCGGAAGTGGTGCGCCGCAAAGGCGCCTACGCCGTCCGCCACGGCCTGCGCGGCCTGGTGCTGTGGAACCTGGACATGGATCCGGAAGGGGAGCTGGTCGCCGCGATGGCGGAGTCGCTGCGCTGAACCCGCTTGGAGCTAGCGGCGCACGAACCGCTGCACCCCCGATCCGGCCCGCCACAGTTCGATGACGAGTTCGTCGCCGTCCACCGAGGTCAGCACGGCGTCGTGGAGGTCCAGCCGGAACAGGTGGAACGGCCCGGGCGGTACCCCGTGCTGGCGGAACGCGGCGATCTCTTCCGGGTCGGTCACCTCGATGGCGCGCCCGGACAGTTTGGCGTCGCCCGCGGCCATGGAGCCGTCGCCGGGGTTGGCGTGCAGGGCGAACCGGCCGTCCCGTTGCAGGTCGCGGGCTTTGACCGCGCCGGGCATGGAGCCCAGCATGAGGTCGGGGCCGTGGAACACCACTTCGGTACCGCTCACCCGGGGAGACCCGTCTTTGCGGAGGGTGGCGAGGACGTGGTGCCGGTGGGCGGTGAAGCGGGCGCGCACCGCGGCGGCGAGGCGCGGGGCTTCTGCGGCGAAGGATTCCCAAGTGGCCATGGATCTCCCTTCGGGAGCGGGGTTACACGCCGGTCTGCTCGCGGAGCCGGGCCAGGGCGCGCTGGGTGCGCTGGCGGATCTCGGGGGATTCCGGGTCCACGCCCTCGTCGTAGCGGAGCTGCCAGGTGATGTCGGTGCTCCCGGGGGCGCGTCGCGCAATGAACCGGACCCCGGGAGCGCCTTCGACGTCAGACAGCAACGGCACGTGGCGGGAGACCACGATGGTGGCGGTGACTCGTTCGTAGACGGCTTGGGCGAGGCGGCCCGGCCGGGGCAGGGGGATGACCTCTTCGGGTTCGTCTTCGGTGGTGAGCACCAGGCCGGTGTCGTCCCAGCGGGCCTGGTCGATGCGCTCCCACGGGATGCGCCGCCCCTCCGGCAGGTGCAGGGCGGCCGTGGTGGCGACGACCGCTGTCCCGTTCTCGGTCCACGCGTGGGCGATGATCCGCTCCCCGGGAGCGAGGTCGAGTCGGGCACGGATCTCGGAGGGCAGAGCGTGTCGGCGGAGCCAGCGCAGCATGGTCCTACCGTAGTCCGTGCCCGACGGTCAGCACACGGAGGCGCCTAGTCGCGTGCCGCGGTGCCGGAGGCGGCTTCGATCCGGTCGAGCTCGGCCTCCTCTTCCGGGGTAGGGCTGGCCAGGAAGTCGCGCACGGAGGTGACCGGGAGTTTCTCGGAGAGTTTGTCGTAGACGGTCTTGCTGGCGTCGGTCACCTGGGACCGCACCCGGTCGGCTGTCTCTCGCACCGTGGGGTTCTCGACGAGGCTGCGGGCCGCGCGGGCGATCTGCTCGTACCGTTCCCGTCCGGCTTTGGCGCCGAGGATGTAGCCGATAGCGAACCCGGCGATAAAGACGATCCGATAGCGCATGCGGTCCTCCCGAGACGATGAATTCGTGCCGTGATCCACGCTACCCGCAGTGGTTGCCGCAGGACAGGAGGCGACATTCGGGGCGGGGGAACTGCGGGGGAGGAAAATCTGTCACGAGCACTCTCCAGAGTGCGCTACGCTAGTGGTGTCACTGCGGGGAACACGAACCCCACAGCAACGCAGTCCCGCGTAGCTCAATTGGCAGAGCAGCCGGCTGTTAACCGGCAGGTTATTGGTTCGAGTCCAATCGCGGGAGCAACGACAGTGAGGACGCGGTCCCGCGTCAGCGGTGGATAGCGTCATCTCCTGCAAGTTCCGCACGTCGAGGCTCTTGCCCTGAGGCGAGAGCCTTTATCGTGACTGCTGGTTCCCGATTCGGCCTTCGCGTGGGCGGGCACACTGGCGTGCCGCCGCGGGAATCCGGGCATCGGTTGCCGCTTTATCTCCGGCAGTGGGTCTCCAGCAGTGATTCCCGGTGGCAGGGGCCCGTGGCCTTGAGGACGCAGCCCAGGCACCGGGGAGCGCTGTAGCTGGGTGACCGCTCTGTCTTTCGCATTCTCTCGGGGAGTCGAGCGCTTTCTTCTGCGGGCTGTTCCCAGGTCCGGAGCCGGCGCTTTCCCGGGGAAGGGCGGCGTGCCGAGTCCGAGAGGCCCGCGGGACTCCGCGAGTCGAGCCCGGGGCTTGTGTCTCCGGGTGGGGCCAGCGCGGGGCAGGAGGCGGCGCGGCACTGGTGCACGACCGCTGGCCTTTTCTCGCTGCAGAACCGGTGGGACAGGGACCGACGGAGTGCGCTGCCGTGTCCCTGCTGCGAGCGGCTTCTGCTACCACGGGCGATCCCCTCAACGCAAGTGGCAGGAGTCACTTTCGTTCTTCTTGATTTGAAGAATTTTTCATGTTCATACATTCTTGATCCCGACATACCTCCCCACATCCCCTCAAAAGTGAAAAGAGAATCAAACGTGCCGGTACCGCTCTACCAGGCCAAGGCGGAGTTCTTCCGCACGCTTGGCCATCCGGTTCGGATCCGGGTGCTGGAGCTGCTGCAGGAGGGGCCCCGCCCGGTCCACGAACTCCTTGCCGACATCGGTGTTGAAGCGTCCAACCTTTCCCAGCAGTTGGCGGTGCTGCGCCGCACCGGTCTGGTGGTCTCCCACCGCGAAGGCAACGTCGTGCGCTACGAGCTGAGCGCCCCACAGGTCGGCGACCTGCTGCGCGCCGCGCGCACCATCCTCACCAGCATGCTGGTCGACCAGGGGGAACTGCTGGCCGAGCTCCGCGAAGCAGAACGGGAGGGGCAGCGGTGAACCTTCCCGTCCTCTCCCGGGACAGCGCCCTGCGCCCTGTCCTCGACCGTTTCCGCGTGATGATTCCGGCCCGCGCCGACCTCGCCCGGATGCGGCACGCACCGGGACGCAACCTGCTGGCCGGGGTGACCGTCGCCGTGGTTGCCCTGCCGCTCGCCCTGGGCTTCGGGATCTCCTCCGGGCTCGGAGCTCAGGCCGGGCTGGTCACCGCGATCGTCGCGGGTGCCCTCGCCGCGTTCTTCGGCGGCTCCAACCTGCAAGTCTCCGGCCCCACCGGGGCGATGACGGTGGTGCTGGTGCCCATCGTCGCCCAGCACGGACCCTCCGGAGTCCTCACCGTCGGGCTGATGGCGGGCCTCATGCTTGTCCTGCTGGCCCTGCTCCGCGCCGGCCGCTACGTCCGCTACATTCCCGCCTCCGTGGTGGAAGGCTTCACCATCGGCATCGCCGCGGTGATCGCCCTGCAGCAGGTGCCCGCTGCCCTGGGCGTGCCCGTTCCGGAAGGCGACAGGGTGCTCGTCGTGGCGTGGCAGGCGGTCCTCGACTTCGCGGCCCACCCGGAGTGGACCGCGGTCGCGATCGCTCTCGGCGTGGTCGTGGTGATGCTCGTCGGTGCCCGCTGGCGGCCCACAGTGCCGTTCTCCCTGATGGCTGTCGTGCTCGCCACGGTCCTCGTGGAAGTCACCCCGCTGCACGCGGAACGGATCGGGGACCTGCCCGCGGGCCTGCCCGCCCCCTCCCTTGGTTTTCTCGACCTCTCCCAGGTGGGCACACTCGTGGCCCCGGCCGCGGCGGTGGCGGCCCTGGCCGCGTTGGAGTCGCTGCTGTCGGCCACCGTCGCCGACGGGATGAGCGTCAACCAGCGCCACGACCCCGACCGGGAACTGTTCGGCCAGGGCGTGGCGAACATCGCCGCCCCCCTCTTCGGCGGGGTCCCCGCCACCGCGGCAATCGCCCGCACCGCAGTGAACGTGCGCTCCGGGGCGAGCTCGCGGCTGGCAGCGATCACCCACGCCCTCGTCCTCGCCGGAATCGTCTACCTGGCCGCGCCCCTCGTGGAGCGGATCCCGCTGGCGGCCCTGGCTGGAGTGCTGCTGGCCACAGCGGTGCGCATGGTCGAAGTGGGCTCGGTGCGCGCCATGGTCCGCGCCACCCGCTCCGACGGGGTCGTGCTGGTGCTCACCGCGGTCGTCACCCTCACCGTCGACCTCGTGGTCGCGGTGCTGGTCGGCATGCTCGTCGCCGGTGCGCTCGCCCTGGCGTCGCTGGCCCGCAACGCCAGCCTCGACCAGGAGGAGCTGGCCCGGCACCTGCCCCCGGGCGACCACACGGAAGAGGAGCGGGCCCTCCTGGCCAAGCACATCGTCGCCTACCGGATCGACGGTCCGCTGTTCTTCGCCGCCGCCCACCGGTTCCTGCTGGAACTCAGCGAGGTGGCCGACGTGCGGGTCGTCATCCTCCGCATGGCCCGGGTCAGCACGATCGACGCCACCGGGGCCCAGGTTCTCGGGGATGCCGTGGACCGGCTCCAAGCCCGCGGCATCACCGTCATGATGTCCGGTCTGCGCCCGGGACAGTTGCGTCCGCTGGAGTCCCTGGGCACCCTCCCCCGGCTGCGGGAGGCAGGCTGCGTCTTCGAGACCACCCCCGAAGCGATCCAAGCCGCCCTGACCATGCTCCACCACGCCGGGGTGATCCCCTCCTCACTGCGGTCCGCGGAGGCCGCACCGCAGGGCGCCGCGATGCTGTCCTCGCCGGGACACCAGGCCCCCGCCCCGGGGAAGGCCTGACCGCCGGAGACCCAGGCGTTCAAGCGGGGCCCGAGCGGCACGCGCCGCTTCGGGCCCCGCGGTGTGCACCCCGTGCTTCAGGCAGCAGCGGACGACCGGCCGAAGTGGTCGAGGAGCAGTTCGTTGACGAAGGTCGCCTGCTCCCACGACGCCAGGTGGGCGGCGTCCGGGATGACCTCCATGCGGGCGTTGGGGATGCGCGACGCGATGAGCTCGGCGTGCTCCGGCGGGGAGGTGGGATCCAGTTTGCCCGCCACGACCAGGGTGGGCGCGGTGATCGAAGGCAGCCCCGGAAGCAGGTCCATGGTCTGGATGGCGTTGCAGCAGCCCACGTACCCCTCGTCGGGGGTGTTCGCGATCATGTCGATGAACAGGGACACCGTCTCAGGGTCGCGTTCCGCATAGGCGGGGGTGAACCAGCGGGATACCACGGTCGGCGCGATCGCGGCCGTGCCTTGAGTGCGCACTGTCCGGATGCGCTCCTCCCACGCTTCCGGCGTGCCGGGGGGTGTCGCCGACGTGCACAGCAGGGCCAGGCGGTCGATCCGTTCCGGGGCGTTCGCGGCCAGCCACATGCCGGTCATCCCGCCGATGGACAGGCCCGCGAAGTGGGCGCGCTCCACTTTCAGCCGGTCGAGGAGCCGCAGCACGTCAGAGCCGAGGTCCGCCATGGTGTAGGGCGCGGGGGGAACCGGGGAGGAGCCGTGGCCGCGGAGGTCGTAGCGGACGACGCGGAACTGTCCGGTGAGTCCCGCCATCTGCGGATCCCACATGTCGAGGCGGCTGCCCAGCGAACCGCTGAGCACGACGACGGGCCCGTCTTCGGGACCGTCCACGGTGTAGTGCACATCAACACTCATAGCCTTGACCTTTCTGTGCGGAACGGGTGTTCCTGGTGAGCGAGCCGGAAGGTCCCGCAGGGTCGAATATGGCGGTTGCCGCAGCGGGAAGGGACTGGCCGGGCATGGGAAACCTGTGGCCTTCCCCGCTCTTCCAACCCTTGGGGGATACCCGGGCAGGCCACCGTGCACAACCCCGACAGTGGGAAAGCGGACTGCTGTCTCGGATCCGGCAGGCGGGCGGGGAGACCAGGCTGCGGGGAGGCCCGCTGCTGTGCGGAGCGGCCGGGCCCGTCCCGGTCGACGGGCATGCGGGCCGCCGCGCGCCACGAAGACCGGGAAGTGGGACATGATCGGCCTGCGGTGCCCCGCGGGCGCGGGTCGGGTCCGCCGTGGACGACGAACGGCGGGCCGCGGGGCACCGGGCGCAAGCCGCGCCACCACGACGACTACCCCCACGGAGCGGTCATGCCCGTGATGCCGGTCACAGTGCAGGCCCGGGGTGGTTGGCTGGTGCCGCTCCGCTCACGCACACTCTCATGGGCGCTCTCCTCCTGGCTGGGGCGGAAACAGTGCGGAGACTGCTCCGCCTACGGCACACATCCCCGGGAGGCCCCGGGGCGCGGGCGGTCTCGGCCCGTGCGCTGGCACGGCGCCGCCCTGCTCGCTCCGCCGCTACCCACGAGGAGCGCGGAGGGGACATGCCCGGGTCAGCATTCCGGAGAGTGCGGCGCGCCCGTGCCGAACGTGCCCGGTGGCGCTTAGCGGTGCAGCACTACGGCGAGGCCCTGGCCCACGCCGATGCAGATCGCGGCCAGCCCCCACCCGCCGCCGCGGCGGTGCAGTTCGTGGGCGAGCGTGCCGACGATCCGGGCACCGGACGCGCCCAGGGGGTGGCCGATGGCGATGGCGCCGCCGTTGGGGTTGACGATCTCCGGGTCCAGGTCCGGCCAGAGTTTCAGGCAGGCCAAGGACTGGGCGGCGAACGCTTCGTTGAGTTCCACCACCGACAGGTCGTCCCAGCCGATCCCGGCGCGGCGCAGCGCGATCTCGGCTGCCTGGACCGGGCCGATTCCGAAGACGTCGGGGTCGACTGCGGCGACCCCGCGGCTGACAATCCGGGCCAGCGGCTCGCGGCCGACCCGTTCAGCTGCTGCCGCGTCCCCGATGAGGAGCGCGGCCGCCCCGTCGTTGAGCGGGGAGGCGTTGCCCGCGGTGATCGTGCCGTCGGGGCGGAACGCGGGTTTGAGCGCGGCCAGTTTCTCCGCGGACGTCTCCCGGATGCTCTCGTCCCGTTCCAGTTCCGCGCCGGGGATTTGGGTGATCTCCGCGTCGAACACTCCTTCCGCCCAGGCGCGGGCTGCGCGCTCGTGACTGCGGAGCGCGAAAGCGTCCTGTTCGGCGCGGCTGATGCCGTACGTGGCGGCGACCTGCTCGGTGCTCTCTCCCAGGGAGACGGTCCACTGCTCCGGCATGGCCGGGTTGACCATCCGCCACCCCAGCGTGGTGGAGTACAGGGTTTCGTGGCCGGTGGGGAAGCCCTGAGCGGGTTTGGGGAGCACCCAGGGTGCCCGGCTCATCGACTCCACACCCCCGGCCACCGCCAGGGAGGCGTCGCCCACGGCGATCGCGCGGTTGGCGGCGATCACGGATTCCATGCCGGAACCGCACAACCGGTTCAAGGTCACGCCCGGCACCGAGGTGGGCCAGCCCGCGAGCAGCGCGGCCATGCGGGCCACGTTGCGGTTGTCCTCCCCAGCCCCGTTCGCGTCGCCGAAGAAGACGTCGTCGACCGCGGCGGGGTCCAGCCCGGGGGAGCGTTCCGCGAGCGCGCGCAGGACGTGCGCGGCCAGGTCGTCGGGGCGGATCCCGGACAGTGCGCCACCGTACCGTCCGAAGGGGGTGCGTACCGCGTCGAGGATGTACACGTCGGTCATGGGCACTCCTGATGTACCGGCAACGAAAAACCACCAGTAACATACCGTCCGGTCAGTTTGTGGCGTGGGGTGAGTGGCTCCTCACCCCGGACAGGTGATCCAGGCTGCCGGTCCCGTGCCGTTATCCGCCCAGTCCACGGTGACGGCACGGGACCCCGCGGCCCGCAGCAGACGGGGGCACCCCCGCGGCCTGTGCCGCATTGCGCACCGTCCCCGCTAGCCTGGGCGGCATGTCAGGCGAACGCCCCCGGGTCATCCTCAGTTGCGCCATGTCGGTGGACGGCTATATCGACGACGCCTCCCCTGAGCGGCTGCGGCTCTCCACCGAAGCCGACTTCGATGAAGTCGATGAACTCCGCGCCTCCTGCGACGCGATTCTCGTCGGCGCCGGCACGATCCGCGCCGACAATCCGCGGCTGCTCGTGCGCTCCCCTGAACGGCAGCAGCGCCGCCTCGCCGCAGGACACCCCGCCCACCTGCGCAAAGTCGTGCTGAGCACCAGCGGGGACCTGGACCCCGCGGCGCGGGTCTTCACCACCGGCGACGCCGGCTGCCTGCTCTACGTTGCCGACCACGCAGCAGAAGCCGCCCGCCACCGGTTCGCCGGAACCGCGGGCGTGGAGGTCGTGGCCGCCGGAGCCCCCGACCTCGACCGCGTCCTTGCCGACCTGGCCCGCCGCGGCGTGCGCCGACTCCTCGTGGAAGGCGGCGGAGCCGTCCACACCGCCTTCCTCACCCGCAACCTCGCCGACGAACTGCGGCTGGCTATCGCCCCCTTCTTCGTCGGCGACGCCCGCGCACCCCGGTTCGTCCACCCCGCCGTATTCCCGCACCGCCCCGGCCAGCCCATGCGGCTGGTTTCTGCCCGGAACGTGGCCGGAATGGCGGTCCTCCACTACGTCCTGCGGGAGGAGCAGTGACCACACCCACCGAACGTGATCTGCGCCTGCTGCGCACCGCTGTCGACCTGTCCCGCTCCTGCCCGCCGTCGTCCACCGCGTTCTCCGTCGGCGCGCTGATCGTCGCCGCCGACGGCACCGTCCTCGCCGACGGCTACTCCCGCCGGGACGACCCCCACGACCACGCCGAAGAAGTGGCGCTGCGCGCGGTCGCCGCCGAGGATCCGCGCCTCGCCGCAGCCACCCTCTACAGTTCGCTGGAACCGTGCAGCACCCGGGCCTCCCGGCCCCGGTCGTGCACCAGCCTCATCCTGGACACGCCGATCCCCCGCATCGTGTTCGCCTGGCGGGAGCCCGAACTGTTCGTGGACTGCCGCGGCGCCGAACTGTTGCGCGCCGCGGGCCGGGAAGTCGTCGAAGTCCCCGAACTCGCGCCGCTGGTGCGGCAGGTCAACGCCCACCTGCTCCGCCGCGCATGACCGGGCACGGCCGTGCCCGGTGGGCGCTGCCGCGGTCTTAGAAGGAGTCCTTGCGGTCCACTGCGACCACGTGCACCACTGCGCGTCCTTCCTCGTCGGACGCGGTCAAGTCCACGTGCGCGGTGATCCCCCAGTCGTGGTGGCCTTCCGGGTCGTCGAAGATCTGCCGGACCTCCCAGTGGTCCTCGTGCTCGGTGATGAGCAGCAGGTGCGGGCCGCGCGCGTCCGGACCGGTCCCCAACGTCTCGTGCTCGGCGTAGTAGGCCTCCATCGCCTCTTCCCACGCCTCGGCGTCCCAGCCGTCTTCGCCGTCCAGTTCGCCCAGCTCCGCGTAGCGGCGGAGCGCTGCCAGCTCCACCCGGCGGAACATCTCGTTGCGCACCAGCACGCGGAAGGCGCGCTGGTTGGCGGTGACCGGCTTGGGCTTGGTCTCCACGGGGGCGTCCGTGTCCTGCTCCTGGCTCGGATTGGTGAGCTGCTCCCACTCGTCCAGCAGGCTGGAGTCGACCTGGCGCACCATTTCGCCCAGCCATTCGATCAGGTCCCGCAGCTCTTCTGTCTTGATGTCCTCGGGGACGGTCTGCGTCAGCGCCTTGTACGCGCTGGCGAGGTAGCGCAGGACCAGGCCTTCCGAACGGGCCAGCTCGTAGTAGCCGATGTAGTCGGTGAAGGTCATCGCGCGCTCGTACATGTCGCGCACCACCGACTTGACCTGCAGCGGATGGTCGCCCACCCACGGGTGGCCGCGCCGATAGGTCTCGTAGGCGTGCTCCAGCAGGTCCTCGAGCGGCTTGGGGTAGGTGACCTCCTCCAGCCGCGCCATCCGCTCCTCGTAGTCGAGCCCTTCGGCCTTCAGCCGCTGCAGCTCCTCGCTGCGCGCCTTGTTGAGCTGGGCGGCGAGGATCTGCCGGGGGTCGTCGAGGGTGGACTCGACTACGCTCACCACGTCCAGCGCGTAGTGGGGCGAATCCCGGTCCAGCAGTTCGAACGCGGCCAGCGCGAACGGGGACAGCGGCTGGTTGAGCGCGAAGTCGGGCTGCAGGTCGACGGTGAGCCGCGCGGTGCGGCCCTCCTCGTCCGGCTCTTCCAGCCGTTCTACGATCCCCGCGTCCAACAGGGACCGGTAGATCGCGATCGCTTCGCGGATGTGGCGGCGTTGCTTCTTGGGGTCGTCGTGGTTGTCGGTGAGCAGACGGCGCATGGCCGCGAAGCAGTCGCCGGGGCGCGCGATCACGCTGAGCAGCATCGCGTGCGAGACCTTGAACTGGGAGACGAGCGGCTCGGGCTGGGCGTTGATGAGCTTCTCGAAGACGGCCTCGTCCCAGCCGACGAACCCTTCCGGCGGCTTCTTGCGGACCACCTTGCGCCGCTTCTTCGGGTCGTTGCCCGCCTTAGCGAGGGCACGCTCGTTCTCCACCACGTGTTCGGGGGCCTGCACCACCACGTTGCCGACCGTGTCGAATCCGGCGCGGCCCGCGCGGCCCGCGATCTGGTGGAATTCGCGGGCGGTGAGCCGGCGGACCCGGGAACCGTCGTACTTGGACAGTGCGGTGAACAGGACGGTACGGATCGGCACGTTGACGCCCACGCCCAGCGTGTCGGTGCCGCAGATGACTTTGAGCAGGCCCCGCTGGGCGAGCCGCTCCACCAGCCTGCGGTACTTGGGCAGCATGCCCGCGTGGTGCACGCCGATTCCGTGCCGGACGTAGCGGGACAGGTTGCGGCCGAACCGGGTGGTGAACCGGAAGTTGCCGATCTCCTTGGCGATGGCGGCCTTCTCCGCTTTGGAGCACATGTTGATGCTCGTCAGCGACTGGGCGCGCTCCACCGCCGCGGCCTGCGTGAAGTGCACGATGTAGACGGGCGCCTGCTGGGATTCCAGCAGTTCTTCCAGCGTTTCGTGCAGCGGTGTGGTCCGGTACGAGTAGTACAGCGGCACCGGCCGTTCCGCGGAGGCGACGACGGTCGTGTCGCGTCCGGTGCGGCGGGTCAAGTCTTCTTCGAACCGGCTGACGTCCCCCAGGGTCGCCGACATGAGCAGGAACTGGGCCTGCGGCAGTTCCAGCAGCGGCACCTGCCAGGCCCACCCCCGGTCGGGGTCGGCGTAGAAGTGGAACTCGTCCATGATGACCGTGCCGATGTCGGCGTCGGCGCCGTCGCGCAGGGCGATGTTGGCGAGCACTTCAGCGGTGCAGCACACGATCGGCGCATCAGAGTTGACGCTGGCGTCGCCGGTCATCATGCCGACGTTCTCGGTGCCGAAGATTTCGCACAGGTCGAAGAACTTCTCCGAGACCAGGGCTTTGATGGGGGCGGTGTAGAAGCTGCATTCGTCGCGGGCCAGGGCAGCGAAGATCGCTCCGGTGGCCACCAGGCTCTTCCCGGAACCGGTGGGAGTGTTGAGGATCACATTGGATCCCGACACCACTTCGATGAGGGCTTCCTCCTGGTGGGGATAGAGGGTGAGCCCCCGTTCCTCAGCCCAGGACGCGAAGGCGTCGAACAGGGTGTCGGGATCAGCGGTGCCGTCAGGGAGATGATCGATGAGGCTCACACTTCCATACTGCCTGCTTTCCGCACCTGATCGTGCCGTATCGGCGGGGGAGTCCGGGAAAGAGGCGGGAATACCGCCGAGCGCCTTCGCTGGAGCGACAAGGGGGTGGGCCATCCAGGGGAAGGGACAGGCGGGGAGCAGCGTTGTCCCAGGTGAATCCGGGCTGTCGGGGTGTGTCCTGCGGGGCGCTAGGGCGGGTGCTGTCCCCCGTAGGGGAGACCGTGGGGAGACCCGTCGGACCGGAGGGGACGGGCCGTCGAGGACCGGTGCTTGAGCAGAGCGTCGGACGCGGCCGGGGCGGCAAGTCGGTTTTTCCTGCCCGCAGCGCAAGGCACCCCCTGATAGAATCGCGGACATCCTGGCCGATCTGTCATCGGTTGGATGTGCGGAGCCCGCCTTCCCCGGGCCCGGTGTCTCGCGCGGGCCGGTAGCTCAGCTGGTCAGAGCAGGGGACTCATAATCCCTGGGTCGCGGGTTCAAGTCCCGCCCGGCCTACCCGTCTTTTCCGGCGGGATGCCCGCAAAACGTTCTTTTCTCGCACCCACCGATTCGTGTCACCGCTGCTTCCGGTGCTTTTCTGTGTCTTCGGCTGGGGCGTACCTGTCTGCGCACGGTAGCAGAGGAGCAGACGCTGGTGCTTAGGCGGGGCAGGGGCGCGGTCCCTGCCGTGGCCTCGGATGCGGTCAGCCGTCGCCGACGTGGCGAAGGACGCCGGAGCGGTCCAGGGCGTACCGGCAGCGGCCGCCGCCGCGGACCGGCAGGGTGATCCCTTCGCTGAGCCGCTCCACCGAGAGAGCGGACAGGTCGATGTGCTCCCCGTCGAGCGGCCCGCCGTACAGCTCTACTTTCTGCTGGCCGCGGCTGAACCGCGGCAGGTGGCGGGGGAGCAGGGTCAGGCCGAAGCCGAGGACCAGGACGAGGCCGGCGGCGACGGCCCACCACAGGTGGCCGAAGTACACCCAGCCGTACATGAGGCTGGGGACCGCGAGGAAGATGCCGAAGACCACCCCTTTGGGGATCGGTGTGGGGGCGGTGACGGTGTTGGGACGTCGGTGTGCCATGTTCTCGCCTCCCATTGGGCCCCTACCCGGCAGGGCGAAGGACCCAGCCAACTAAGGACTTAGTGCCCAAATCGTTAGTGCACTAATTGATAGCGTGGATGTTATCCCGGGGGTGGACAGCGCAGACACCGGGTGGGCCGAAAGGAAGAGACCGGGGAGAGGGGATGGCGGGCTTAAGACTCGGCGTCAGTCAGATCGGCGCTCGTGGCGGCCGCATTGAGGCGGGAGAGCACGGCGTTGAGGTGGCGGAGTTCTTCCGGGTCCATGCCCAGCAGGCGCATCATCCGCTCCGGGATGTCCCGGGCCTTCTCCTGCATCTCGCGGCCGGCGGGCGTGAGTGTCACCATGAGCCGCCGTTCGTCGTCCGGGTTGCGCTCCCGGCGCACCAGCCCCGCTGCTTCCAGGCGTTTGAGCAGCGGGGAGAGGGTTGCGGAGTCCAGTTCCAGCAGGGTGGCCAGCTCCTTGACCGACACGGGGGCGTACTGCCACAGCGCGAGCATCACCAGGTACTGCGGATGGGTCAGGCCCAGGGGGGCCAGCACCGGACGGTAGAGCGCGACCACGTTGCGCGCCGCGATGGTCAGCGCAAAACAGACCTGGTTCTCCAGGGCGAGCGGATCGCCGAGGCTGGAATCGCTGCTGTTCACAATCCTCACCCCCACTGAGGGCCTCCCCAGACCCTGTGTAGCATCCTACAAGTAATTAGGACGCGAATTATTTGTGCGTTAATTCTTTGTCTGTCATTGCCTGTCTGGAGCGTGGCGCGTCCCGGCAGAGCCCTGCCGGGCACCCCGGGACGAGGCGGGCGACCCGAAGGGGAGATGAATCGTGGCCACACAGGTTGCGACGGCACCGAAGCCGTCGGTCCGGGCCCGGCCCGGCTCAAAGATCATCAGCGTGATCACGACGACTGACCACAAGGTGATCGGGAACATGTACCTGATCACCTCGTTCGCGTTCTTCCTGCTCGCCGGAGTCATGGCGCTGCTGATCCGGGCCGAGTTGATGTACCCGGGCATGCAGCTGATGAACAACGAGACCTACAACCAGTTGTTCACCATGCACGGCACGATCATGCTGTTCCTGTTCGCGACCCCGCTGTTCGCGGGTTTTGCGAACGCGCTCGTGCCGCTGCAGATCGGCGCGCCTGACGTGGCTTTCCCCCGCCTCAACCAGCTCGGGTACTACCTGTACCTGTTCGGCGGGCTGATCACGATCGCCGGGTTCATCACGCCCGGCGGTGCGGCGAGCTTCGGCTGGTTCGCCTACGTGCCGCTCTCGGATGCGGTGCGGTCCCCCGGCATCGGCGGCGACTTGTGGATCCTCGGCCTGGCGCTGACCGGCCTGTCCTCGATCCTGGGTGCGGTCAACTTCATCACCACGGTCGTGTGCATGCGCGCCCCCGGCATGACCATGTTCCGCATGCCGATCTTCACGTGGAACGCGGCGCTGACCGGTGTGCTGATCCTGCTCACCTTCCCCGTGCTCACCGGTGCCTTCATCGCCCTGCTCGCCGACCGGATCGTCGGCACCCACGTGTT
Organism: Thermobifida sp.; assembly: GCF_017577275.1. Taxonomy (NCBI): domain Bacteria; kingdom Bacillati; phylum Actinomycetota; class Actinomycetes; order Streptosporangiales; family Nocardiopsidaceae; genus Thermobifida; species Thermobifida sp. The sequence continues at coordinate 902 of NZ_PITY01000020.1, read as the reverse complement.
CGACCCCGAGCATGGCGGGCCGATCCTCTACCAGCACCTGCTGTGGTTCTTCGGCCACCCGGAGGTCTACATCTTGGCCTTGCCGTTCTTCGGCATCGTCACCGAGATCCTCCCGGTGTTCAGCCGCAAGCCGATCTTCGGCTACAAGAGCCTGATCGGCGCCACCATCGCGATCGCCGGGCTGTCGGGAACCGTGTGGGCGCACCACATGTTCCCCACCGGCGCGGTGCTGCTGCCGTTCTTCTCCTTCATGACCTTCCTCATCGCGGTGCCGACCGGCGTGAAGTTCTTCAACTGGATCGGCACCATGTGGGGCGGCCAGCTCACCTTCGAGTCGCCGATGCTGTTCTCCATCGGCTTCATGGTCACCTTCCTCTTCGGCGGGCTGACCGGCATCATGCTCGCGTCGCCGCCCATGGACTTCCACGTGACCGACTCGTACTTCGTGATCGCCCACTTCCACTACACGCTGTTCGGCACTGTGGTGTTCGCGATGTTCGCGGGCTTCTACTTCTGGTGGCCGAAGCTCACCGGCAAGATGCTCAACGAGACGCTGGCCAAGTGGCACTTCTGGACGCTGTTCTTCAGCTTCCACGGCACCTTCCTCGTCCAGCACTGGCTGGGCGCGGAAGGCATGCCGCGCCGCTACGCGGACTACCTGCCGTCGGACGGGTTCACCCTGCTCAACCAGATCTCGTCGGTGTCCTCGTTCGTCTTGGGCATCTCCACGCTGATCTTCTTCTGGAACGTCTGGGTGACCGCGAAGAAGGCGCCGAAGGTGACCGTGGACGACCCGTGGGGCTACGGCTGCTCGCTGGAGTGGGCGACCTCCTGCCCGCCGCCGCGGCACAACTTCGTCTCGCTGCCGCGGATCCGCTCTGAGCGGCCCGCCTTCGACCTGC